>CAUFXM010000004.1 GCA_959597175.1 uncultured Methanomassiliicoccales archaeon | reverse complement strand
CCGAGCACCTGGATGCGATCAGCACCATACTCGATGAGATCAGGCCGGGGATGAGCGAAGAGGGCGATGTCTACATCGATCCGGATGCGGATGCACTCATGAATCATTACAGGGACAACCCCCAGTGAAGACTGTTCGCGACGTAGAGAATTCCACCACATTCATCACGAACACGAGAAACGCTAACCTCCATCGACGGACATGATATCAGATATGACCGACACTCATCAGGGCTGACATCCAAGTTAAAGACAAAAAAAAAGTAATGTCTTTAAATGTTTGAAGCGATATCATACTCATGTCGAGGAAGGCCTACTCCGAGGAGGAACGCGAAATTATCCGCGTGGGACTCATGGACAGAGCTATGGCCCTGTTCTCCGAGAAGGGCATCCGCGACACGAACATCGATGAGATCTACGCCCCTTTGGGCATATCGAAAACATTCTTCTACTCGTTCTTCCCGTCTAAATCTCACCTGGCGGTCTCCATAGCCGAGAGGGAGATGATGCGGATCAGAGATCTGTTCCGTGGTAACGTCTGGGAGTACGGGGCGGAGAGCGGCATGAGAGAGACCTTCAGGGAGGTGATCTCCGGAAGGTACTATGTCCTGAGCATGGACGACCAGGCGTACCTGAGGAGCCAGATGACGGAAGAGGATCTGATGAGGTTCCGTAACGACGTCATAGTCCTGTTCTCGGACATCCTGTACACCGTCGGCGTTCCCGCATCCAGTCTGGATCCCAGGGTGTTCTGCAACCTCGTCATGTCGGTGCTGACGACCAGGATGGCCGACGAGAACTCCCTCGTTCTGACATATCCGGAGGCGTCCGACGATACCACGGACATACAGCTCGATACGCTGGTGTCCCTTGTCATGGGAAAGAGAGTGAGATAAAGTCAGATTTATTTTAGAGTCTTTAACAAGGAGGGTGAAAGGATGGATTACAGCGAACTGCTGGACCGCTGCGAAGCATGGCATGAGGCAGAGGAGTACGAGAAGATCGTGGAGGCCCTCGAGGCGATCCCCGAGGAGGAACGCACGACCGACATCGACATGGAACTCGCCAGGGCCTACAACAACCTGGGGGACTCCGGCGACATCAAGGGCAGGAGGCTACTCAAAAAGGCCCTCAGACTCATGGAATCGCACGAAACAGAGCTCTCCGACGACTACAGCTGGAACTTCCGCATGGGATACGCCCTCATCTTCCTGGAGAGGGAGAGGGAGGCCCTCCCGCACTTCGAGAAGGCGCTGGAACTCCACCCCGGGGACGATCCAAAGTACAACACCAGGGAGGAGATCCAGACCCTCATCGACTCATGCAGGGAGTGCATGGCACTGCCCATGTTCGAGATGACCTTCAGGACCAGGGTCGCCAGGGCCTGGGAGGAGTTCTCGAAGGAGGAGGCGGAGATCCGCAGGATGATGGACTCCGACAGGAGGGACGATTACTCCGAGGAGCTCATCCGGAGGATCCAGGACATCCTGGAGATAGCGTTGGACGATCCGGCGTTCGAGTTCGGTATCGACGAAGGGAAGCACGACCTCGTCCTCGTGGCCCAGGGTGACAAGGCCAGGCTGTTCGAGTACGTGTACTTCAGGGACCATGCCCCGGAATCCGTGCTGGAGAACTGGAAGATAACGGTCGGACGCCCTCCGAGGCCGGGATTCCATCTGCGCGCCTTCGACCTGGATGTCTGCGGCGACGACGTGGACGTCTGGGCGGAGAGGACGGAGGAGGACCGCGTGACCCTCAGGGTCCGCTGCGACAAGGTGCAGGACTCGATCGAGGACGAGGACAACGTCTGGTGGATGCTGTTCACTATCGTAGACAGCGTCATCGGAGAGATAGCCGACATGAGGCACGTGGAGAGCTTCGAGGTCGTCGACAATCCGCCCGGGGGGCAGCCGGTCAAGCTGAGCGACCTGCCCGGGGCCATCGAGGACATGGGCATAGTTCTGACGAACGATGCCGATTCCTACCTGAAAAGATACACGGTGTACAAGACGGAACCCAACAGGGAATCAGAAGGTCCGTGGCGCTTCGACATAATATCCGGGTCAAGCTGCTGCCCTCCGATCATCAACGATTACTTCTCCGGCGGCAGGGGATGTGTGGACATCCTCCACGCCGACGGCGCCGTAGCCGGGTACATAGCCTATTCCCTCGACATATTCGACGGCGATGACAGGAGCGACAGGATATTCGACTTCCGCGACAGCCTCGAAGAAGCTCTGATCGAAAAGGCCGGAGAAGATGCCATCACAGTGATCGGCGGTGCCACCGGACTGTACTACGGGTATCTGGACCTCATCGCCTGGGACATTCCGTCGGTCCTCAGCGCGGCCCAGGAATTCCTCACCGGTTCAGGCGTCTCGGAATCGTTCTTCCGCGTGTTCGCCATGGATGTCCCCTCATGTCTCATAGCCAACAACAGAGTCGGGGATGCGGATCTGGACCTGGATGACATAGATTACATCCCCTACAATCCGGAGGATCCGGAACCGTTCTACGACCAGATCGTGAAGTGGAACGAGGATGACGAGTACTCCCGTTGCATTGCCGTGCTGGAGACCATACCGGAGGATCAGAGGGACTACCGTTCGGAGTACGCCCTGGTCCGCGCCCTGCAGAACTACGCGATAATCGGGGACCATGACGAGGGCACCCCCGGCTACAAGAGCGACAGGGCTCTGCGCCGCTCACTGGAGATCCTGGAGTCCATACGTGACGAAGGGGAGAACAGGGCTGAATGGAACATGCGCATGGCATACGGACACCAGTACCTCGAAGGACAGGAAGAGCTGGCCATACCGTACGCAGAGAGATGGTCGGAACTCGACCCCGAGGACGAGGACGCCAAGGGCGTGATCAGGGAATGCCTGGAGGAGATCGCGGCCAGGGAGAACGGTTCCGAATGCGAGGAAGGCGGCGAGGAGGACGAGACCGGCGTGTTCGCAGGATTCGTTCTCATGTCGAGGGCCTCATGGAGCAAGATGCAGCTTATCCGCGACCTGAGGGAGATGTGGGGTATCGAGGCAGAGGAGGACGATGACGAATCCGACGATGACTCCCTCGTCTTCGAGGTCGACGGAAGGGTGGCGGCGGTCAGTCTGATGAAGGGGCCGATCCCCGACGGGGAGGCGGAAGCCAACGCCGAGAACAACTACATGTGGTCCGAAGCGGTTGAAATCGCGAAGGAACACAGAGCGCATCTCCTGGTGTTCGTCGGGAAGAAGGACGACGACGATCTGATCGAAAGGGGGAAGCTGTTCGTGAAGATCCTCGCGGCATGCTGCCGCCAGGAGAACGCCATGGGCGTGTACACCAGCGGAGTGGTGTTCCAGCCCGGGTTCTACGAGGCCATGGCCGAGATGATGAATGATGACGAACTGCTGATATTCAACTGGATCTGGTTCGGGCTGTACAGGACGGAGAACGGCATCTCCGGATACACATACGGACTGAGGACCTTCGGAAGGGAGGAGGTCGAGGTCCTGAACGCGGAGGCGGAGCCCGACAAGGTCAGGGACCTCCTGGTCAACATCGTCTCGTACCAGCTTGAATGCGACGTGCACCTGAAGGACGGGGAGACCATAGGGTTCTCGGAGAAAGACAGGCACACGATCTCCCTCAGCGAGGGCGTCGCTCTTCCGGGGATGACCCTCAAGGTCTCCTACAATGCTGCCGAGATATGGATGGACGATGCGGAATACCATCTGGAGAGCATACGCGAGAAGTCCCTTCCCGTGGACGAGATCGCCGCCTACAACCACATGGCGATCTACCTGAGGTGGTGCGTCGAACACGGCCTGATGGGGGAGGACTTCATGGAGGAGCATGGGGGGCAGGTGGAGGGGAACGACCTGCGTCCCTTCATCAGGGATGTGCTCGGAGGCAGGATGGATGCGGGCATGTTCAACAGCGACGGCTGGGGGTTCGCCAGATACTATTACAACTACTGCGGCGAATTGGACTCCCCCCACTACCCCTCCGACATCGACGACTACGCGCTGAGATACTTCGGGCCTGAGCGCTACAACTCCGACGAGTTCAAGACCGAGGCATACCTGTTCATCCCGTTCGACGAGAGGTACTACAGCGACATGGCCGAAGTCATCGGCCGGCGCTACGCTAACTGGAAGAATCAGGAAATCGACCCTAATACGAAGGAGCCGTCCGAACTCGCAAGGGCAATGATGGAGTATCTCGGATGCGAGTGCGAGTACTTCCCATCAATGAGGGACGACGACCCCATCATGTCGGCTTACGGCTACGCCAGAAGGCTAGGGGTCAGAGAGGGATACATCCCAGTGCTGGTGAAGGTGGACGACATACTCTGGGAGTGTCTGATCCTGAACTCCGACCCGGACAGCGATGGAGAGGACGGCTACGCCTTCGACCCGGAGAGGGTGAGGGAGTACCGCAAGCGTATCCTCTCCGCTTCGATGAATGACGGCAGGGAGGTCCTGGACTCCATGGTCGGACAGCGCAGAGCCGAAGCGGAGGACGACGACCTGGACTGGGACATGGACGTGATCGGAAGCGTCGAAGGCGGAGAGGGACGCGACCGGCTAGCGAGCTACTGGAACTACGAGACGCAGATGACGGACCCCATGATCCTAGCCAAGATCCCCGCGGAGAACCCCTGGGAGGTCTTTGCCTGGCTGCCGTTCGGGAACTGGAACGAGTGCCCCGACACACCCGAGATGATGTCCGTGGCGAAGCACTGGTTCGAGAGCTACGGCGCCGTCCCGGCGGCGATCACACATGACGAGCTGGAGTTCGTGCTGCCCGAACCGATCCCCGATGACGAGGCCATCGACGTCGCGATCGACCAGTACGGCATCTGCCCGGACATGGACCAGAACCACGGGACGATGGGGCATCTGGCCGACGAGCTGCGCCAGTCCACCGTCTGGTACTTCTGGTGGGACTGATACCATGGATGCACGCAGGATCGCGAGGGTCGGCGAGAAGGCCGACCTGCTGATCGCCATGGGCGAGTACTCGAAATGCATCAGGGAGATCGAATCCGTGCCGGAGGGACAGCGGGGGTACAGGCTCTCGATTCTCCTTGGATGGGCGTACAGCAACCTGGCTGTTCTCGGTGACCACGACGCAAACAGAGGCGACATCGTCCCGGACCAGGCAATGCTGGAGAAGGCCGTCGGGGTACTCGGGTCGGTGGAGGAACAGGGCAGGGATGACCCGCTCTGGAACTCCCGCATGTGCTACGCCCTGTGGATGCTCGACGGCAGGGAGGGCGACGCCCTCCACTATGCGGAGAGATGGAAGGAACTGGATCCGAACAGCGAGGAGGCCAGGAATCAGATCAATAAAATCAGGAGGTTCCTGGATGACTCCCTGTCCAGAGCCCCGGAGATGTACGACGAGGCCCAGTGGGATGCGGTGGAGAGGCACATAGCGGATCACTTCGGGGACTTCCCGAACGTGTACCATGAACTCGTTTCCCCCGACATCCATGTGGACATATGCGTCATACCTCCGAGGAGGGACCATGATTACTACACGCTGGTCACAATGGGGATGGGTGCCCACGAGATGGACATCCCGGACGGTGTCGAGGATACGCGCAGGCGCGCCGAGGTCATGATCAACCTGCCCAGGGACTGGAGGCTTGACGAGGACTCCCTGCAGGACAGCAGATGGTACTGGCCGATCAGGATGCTGAAGGATGTGGCGAGGCTCCCGATTAACACCGGATGCTGGCTCGGATGGGGGCACACCGTAGGGATGGATGACGAAGGCACATATGACGACAGCACGAGTCTGTGCGGATGCATACTGCTGAGCCCCGGGGTGTTCGGAGACGGCTCGTACGTCTGCGACCTTCCCGATGGGGAGCGGGTGGAGTTCTTCCAGATAATCCCCCTGTACAGGGAGGAGATCGAGTACAAGATCGAGAACGGAGCGGAAGGGCTGCTGGACATCAGCAACGACGACCTCCTGGAGGTGATAGACCCGTGCAGGCTCAACATCGTCAGCGATTACGACAGGATGGAGCACGACGATGCCATCATGGACGCCGCCGGAAAGCACCAGAGCATCATAGACCGTCTGGGACTGGACGTGGATGCGCTGGCGGCGTACAACCACATGGCCATCTACCTGAGATGGTGCATCCTGAACGGGAAGGTCAACAGGGGGTTCGTCGACAGACACCGGGACCTCGTATCCCGGGTCGCATCCGGGGAAGTCACCGACCTGCGCGCATTCGTGCGTGACGATCCGGATCTGGATGGGAAACTGACCACCATGCACCTGAACCCCATAGGTTCCTGGTTCACCCAGTGGTACAACTGGGGCGACCGTTCCAACCCCTACGAGTACCTCCGGGATGTCAAGGACTATGCGGACAGGTTCTTCGCGGGAAGGGAGTGGGGAAGCGAGGAGGAGATGTTCTACGCCTACCTCCAGGTGCCCTGGTCGGAGGGGTACTGCAACGACATGATGGGAGTCATCGACGGGCGCTTCGGACAGTGGCTGGAATCCAATCCTTCTGTGTCACCCGATTACGAGGACGATGGCCGTCCGGATCCCGAGGGATGGGAGGGGGCGAGAGACTGCATCATCAGCGAGAGGGTGTCCTCAGGGGACGTCCCCATCGGATTCTGCATCCGTCGGGAGCCCGAGAGGGAGGATCAGGGATGGGACTCCGGATGGCGCTTCTTCGCCGATGACGATGATGACACCGACGAGGGACGGATAATGTTCCGCAGTCTCTGGTCCGTGTGCGATTCGGATCCCGACATCAGGAGGATACTGATGCTGCCGTACGGTACGGCTTTCGTACGCGGGGACGACGACATGTTCCATCCTTACGAGGAAGACGATCAGACGGAGCTGTGAAAATGTACATAGACAAATACTGGGGCAATTACATCGGAGGCTCGGATGACAGCCTCAACCTTGTCGCGTTTCTGGCGGATCAGGGGAAGGAGGAAATCCCTCTGAACGAGATATTTTCCAAGATCGGACTGGACAGACAGAACTGGGACTTCCACCAGACAGTGGAGTATCTGGAGTTCACCCACTCCGACGGAGTGGAGATGGACTTCCACTTCGCCATCGATGTGGTCATCGATCTGGCCGCCATCCTGCTGGAGTGCAGCGTCAGCGGCAGTGTGAACCTCCACGATCTGGATGAATACAACACCCCCTCCCACCGCATACGCATCACTGCCACTGTGGAGGAGCACAACGCCATGGACAGGACTCTGGCGGATTTCACCCAGGATCCTCTGTCCTATGATCTCCACGAATTGATGGGCGACGAGGACATCCTGGAGATGGCACGTGATGTGGGGGCCCTGCGGAAGGAGCTGTACGAGGACGCGGGCCGCAACCGCAGCTTCCATGTCAAGGCAGAGGACATGAGGGATCTGCTCCCCGACTGGGATGGAGCCAACGGCTGCATCGCCACCAACCGCATCACGGTGGAGGGCTGCAAGGTCGGATTCTGCTACCGGGAGAAGTCGGATGGGGACTGGGACAGCGGCTGGCGCTTCACCGCCGGAGATGAGAGTGACGAGTACATGGACGACCCCAACAACTCCGGGATCTACGGCCTCAACACCATCTGCAACGACGACCCCGACATCATCCCGCTGTTGCATACGCCCGCCCCCTGCGCCTTCGAACGGGATGAGAACGGCGTGTTCCAGCAGATCAAAGACTGGGAACCAGATGAGGACGAGGAGGACACGGACATGGATATTATGCAACAGTGCCAGAAGTGGCATGAGAACAACGAGCATCACAAGATCATTGAAGCACTGGAGGGCATTGAGGATCGCACTCCGGAAATGGACAGCCAGCTTGCAAGGGCGTACAACAACGAGGCAGACCACAGAACGCCGGAAGGCAGAGCTATGCTCAAAAAGGCCATCGCTCTCTTGAAACCTCATGAGGAATACTTCGAGGACGATTTCTACTGGAACTTCCGCATGGGCTATTCCTATTACTATCTGGATCAGGAGGGCAGGGCTCTTCGTTACTTTGAAAAGGCATTGGAGGCCCGCCCCGACGACGAGGACACCATGGAGCTGATCGACGGATGCAAGAAGAGCATTTCTCTGCCTCAGTTCTCGGAGTGCTTCCGGGAACGGACAGTATACTGGTGGGAGACCTTCGCCGAGATGGAGGCGGAGCTGCGCCAGATGATGGACGAGGACAAAGACCATACCCGCGGCGCAGAACTCGTGGCCCAGATGCAGGGATCACTGAACCTGGTCTTTGACGAGATCTCCTTGGAAATGGGCTTCAACGGCGAGAAGTACGAGCTGATCCTCACCCCGGAAGGTGACAAGGTCAAGCTGTTTGAGCTGGTCCAATTCCGGAAGCACGCCCCCAAGGAGGTGCTGGAACACTGGAACATCCTGGTTGGCCGTCAGCCCCTCCGGAACATCGGCCTACGCACAGATGACGGCTACGAGGTTACAGGGGAGGATGTGCGGATCTGGCTGGAGGATCAGGGCGAGAACAGCTTCGCCATCTCCGCCTACTGTGAAAAGCTGCTACCTATGCTCAAGGAGGCGGAAGGCCGGGTCTGGTGGATGCTCACCACCCTCACCGACCAGGTGCTTGGCGAGATCCCGCACATGAGGTACATAGACGGCTTCGATGTTCTGGAGGAGCCTAAGGCGGAGCCGTCCATTCTCATGCACCAGCTTCCCGATGCTCTGAAGGAACGTGGCCTGGACCTCTCCACGGACCCGGAAGCCTATCTGGGGAGCTACCTCGGCTATGAAATGGAGCCCGACGAGGACCCGGACGCCGACTGGCGGCTGGATGTAATGGTCGGCTCCACCAACTGCGTGCCCATCATCAACGGCTATCTGAATGCGGACGACGGCTTCGTGGACGACCTCGAGGCAGACGGCGTGGCGGCGGGCTTCTTCTGCTATCCGTTGGATACCCTGCGGGAGGATGAGGGGGCCCAGAAAATCTTCGACTTCCGGGACAGGCTGGAGGGGGTGTTCGACACGGACGAGGGCCAGGAGGTCCTCACCCTCACCGGCGGAGCCACCGGCCTCTACTGCGGCTATGTGGACTTCATCGCATGGGACATCATGGAGGCGCTCAGGATGGCAAAGGAGTTCTTCGAGGAAAGCGACATCCCCTGGGCCAATTTCCACACCTTCCGCCGGGATGCGGGCACGGTCCCCCTGAAACAGCCATCGGACTGGGAGCTGGATGAAATATTGACCGGCATGGACTACATCCCCTACGACCCCAAGGATCCCGAACCGTTCTACGACCAGATCACGAAGTGGAATGAGGAGGACGAGTACACACGCTGCATTCAGGCGTTGAATACCGTGCCAGAGGATTGGCGGGACTATCGCCTGACCTATGCCTTGGCTAGGGCGCTGGAGAACTACGCCATCCTGGGCGATCACAACGAGGGGACCCCCAACTACAAGGGAGAAAAGGCCCTGCTCCGCGCCATCGAGGTGCTGGAGTCCGTACGTGATGAGGGACGGGACAGAGCGGAATGGAACATGCGGATGGCGTATGCGTATCAGTATCTCCACGGCCAGGAGGAGAAGGCCATCCCATACGCCCAGAGGTGGGCGGAGCTGGATCCGGAGGACGAGGACGCCCCGGCGGTGATTCGGGAGTGCCAGAAGGAGATCGCGAAGCGTGCCGAGTCGGAGGGCGAGGACGAGAGCGACCACACGGGCGTCTTCACCGGCTTTGTGCTGCTGTCTAAGGGAGAATGGGACAGAGAGCAGTTCATACGGGACATGAAGGAGAAATGGGACGTCGCCGTGGACGGATACGATGCAAGCGAGGACAAAAGCGACGACGCCCTGGTGTTCGAAGTTGGCGACATGGTCGCCGCCGTCAGCCTGGCTACACATCCCATCCCGAACGGCGAGGCCGAGGCAAACGCCGAGAACAACTACATGTGGGAGGATGCGGTCGGAGTGGCCAGGGAACATCGCGCCCACATCATGGTGGCAGTGTTCGGAAAAGAGGAGGACGCGATAGAGAAGGGGAAGCTCTACGCCAAGATAATGGCCTCATGCTGCCTCCAGAGATATGCCACTGGCGTCTACATCAGAGGCGTGGTGCTCGAGCCCCGGCTCTATGAGGGGCTTGCCGACATGATGAAGGAGGGCGAGCTGCCCATATTCAACTGGATCTGGTTCGGCCTGTGGAGGGACGAGGG
Source organism: uncultured Methanomassiliicoccales archaeon (assembly GCA_959597175.1). GTDB lineage: Archaea > Thermoplasmatota > Thermoplasmata > Methanomassiliicoccales > Methanomethylophilaceae > Methanoprimaticola. The sequence goes on along the minus strand of CAUFXM010000004.1, from coordinate 206,093 downwards.
CGGGATGAACGCATATACCCGCGGAATGGAAGCGTTCGGGAAGGATGAGATGGAGGTTCTGGGCACCGATGCCGAACCGGTCGACCTCAGGGACTTCCTGGCCGACCTCGCATCGTTCGTGCTGGAGAACGACGTGGAACTCCACGACGGGGAGACCATCGGTTTCGCCGATGATGACAAGCACAGCATCACCCGCAGCCCCGGGGTCGGTCTGTCAGAGGACCGCATGACGCTGAAGATCTCCTGGGAGTCGTCGGGAGGAGGTTCTGATGACGACGGCGGGAGCAGCGTTCCCCGGGAAGAGGAATCGAACGCCCCCGAAACCTACACAGCGGAGGAGATGAGGGCCATCGAGGAGCATATCCAACAGTACTTCGGAAATTTTGAGAACGTGTTCCATGAACTCGGCTCCCCGGACATCCATGTGGACATCTGCATAGTGCCTCCTTCCGAAGAGAAGGACTACTACACCCTTGTCACCATGGGCATGGGTGCCCATCGGATGAATGTCCCCGAGGATATGGCCGAATACAAGCTGGAGCGGGCGGAACTGGCCATCTCCCTGCCCGGATATTGGAAGCTGAAGGGCGAGGACCTGAAAGACGAACAGTGGTACTGGCCCATCCGTCTGCTGAAGGTACTGGCCCGCCTGCCCATCGCCAGCGACACCTGGCTGGGATTCGGACACACCATGGACAACCTGGAGGACTTCGCAGAGGGGACGGAACTGTGTGCCGCGATGCTGATCAATCCCCAGAACACCGAAGACGGCAGCGATGTCTGTGTACTGCCGAACGGCGAGGACGTCAATTTCTATCAGGTGATCCCCCTCTACCGCGAGGAATTGGAATACAAGATGGAGCATGACGCGGACGCCTTGCTGGACAGGATGGACGGCATCAGTTTCGTCACATACGGCACACGTCCCAACTCGATCGGCACGGACGCCGTCGGCGGCGTTGTGGAGATGGACTGCGCCTACTATCACCTGGAGACCGTTCTGGAAAAGGAACTTCCCGTGGAAGAGATCAACGTCTACAACCACATGGCCATCTACCTGCGCTGGTGCATGGAGCATGACCTGATGGGCGAAGAGTTCCTTGCGGAATACGGAGAGGTGGCGGAAAGGGTGAAGACGGATCCTTCCGGCGTGGACCTTCGGGAGTTCATCCGCGATGAGCTGGACGGGCAGCTGGTCGGCCCGATGTTCAACAAGATCGGCCGGGCCTTTGCATCATACTACTATGGATGGGGTGACGCCCCATATTTCCCAAGCGACATCGACAACTACGCCATCGGCGTCATAGGGGCGGAACGCAACTATTCCGACGAAATCCAGGACGAAGCCTACCTGTTCATCCCATTTGACGAGACCTATTATCGTGACATGGCAGAGGTGATCGAAGAACGCTTCGAGAACTGGCAGAATCAGGAATTCGATCCGGACACGATGGAACCCTCTGAGCTGGCCAATGCCCTGATGGAGTATCTGGATTGCGAATGCTCATACTTCCCTTCCATGAAGGACGACGACCCCATCATGGCGGCCTACAGCTATGCCGAACGCGACGGCAGACATGAGGGTTTTGTGCCTGTGCTCATCAGGGCGGACGACGAAACCCTATGGGAGTGCCTGGTCATGAACTCCGATCCGGACAGCGATGGTGAGGACGGCTATGCCTTCGACCCTGACAAGGTGGCCGAATACCGGAATGGGATGCTCTCCGATCCCGTCAAGGACGGCAAGGCGGTTCTGGAGGGACTGATAAGCATACGCAAAGCGGAAGCCGATGATGACGACGAGGACTGGGACGAGGAGACCATGGGTGAGATGACCGGCGGCTATGCCAACGACCGCTTCTCCAGCTATTGGGATGACGAAATGACCTGCCCGCTCATCCTGGCCAAGATTCCGGTGAAGAACCCCTGGGAGGTCTTCGCATACCTGCCCTTCGGAAACTGGAACGATTGCCCCGATACGCCCGAGCTTATGGCCGCGTCCAAATACTGGTTCGAGCAGTACGGCGCGGTGCCTGCCGCCATGAGCCATGACGAGCTGGAGCTCCTGCTCCCGGCCCCCGTCCCCGAGGAGAGGGCCATGGATGCGGCGATGGGGCTGTACGGCTTCTGCCCCGATGTGGTCGACCAGGGACCGGAGGATGCAACGGTGGGCGCTCTTGCCGATGTGCTGCGGCAATCCACGGTGTGGTATTTCTGGTGGGATTGACGGGAGCGGCCTGGAAGAGGAACGCCGCACCGAGAAGCGTGATGGAGGGACGATGACATGACGGAAGGAAACGAAGGATCCATGCTGGAATCCGCTCACAGCTGTCCTGTGTGCGGAACCCCGTTGAGATACGAGGGCCTCTGCTGGAGATGCAGAGCCGAGAGGGAACGCGAGGATGCGAGACGGTGGTCACCTGAGACCGTAGCGGAAAAGCAGAGGTCAATCGCAGAAAACATCGAGGCCGTGGGGGATTTCAGAGAACCGGAGTTCTCCGATTTCTGGAAGCTGCTCGGGTATCATGACGCCATTACGCCCGACATGCAGAGGGCGGCGTTGGACAGAGGCGTGTTCTATCCCAGCGAGATCTACTACAGGGCACCCGAAGACGTCAGGGACGGCTTGATCTCGGCACTGATGGGAACCGAGAACCCTCAGGAGGCCAGTCAGCTGATGATGTGTCTGGCGATGCAGGGTGACGACAGGGCGCTGGAGGTCCTGCTCGAACTCGAGAATAATCCTCGTCCGTGGATGAGCAGTCTGTTCGTCGGCCCGTCGGTGTACGCTCAGTGCGGGGGATGGACCTTCGATGATGATGGACACAGGTTGGTGCTCAACTACTCAAGGTGCCATCCCATGGTGGACGGCGACGATCCGGATGCATCCCCGGTACGCATCGGGCTCCTGCGGGACGATGTGTGTCCGCACTGCGGCGGGAGGATGGTCGACATCCTGAGAATGGATTGCGATGACAGACGTCTCGGCTTCCTCGGAATCGATGGGATCCTGACGGCGACGTGCTGCCCCAGCTGCGTCGGATTGCTGAAAGGAGCCGCTTTCAGCAGGTACAACACGGACGGCGGCAGCGAACCCCTGCCGTCGGAACTGTTCGACGGCAGCGACAGCATCGACTGCTATCTGAGGCCCGAGGACTACGAGCGTCTGTCCGGGAACCGCCTGACCCTGTCGGAGGAGGATGTGCCACTCTTCTACGGGAGGGTAAGCGACGATGTCGACACCGTGGGCGGATTCGCCAACTGGGTCCAGGACTGGGAGTACACGGAATGCCCGGACTGCGGCAGACCGATGCGGTACCTGGCGCAGATACAGTGGTGCACCCTGATAGACGGGATGGAGGGGACGCTTTACATAGAGGTCTGTCCCGACTGCAGGATGGTCTCGATGCAGCACCAGCAGACATGAGGTCCCGATATGAGCGGACAGAAACACCCATCTGACATCTTCGAGGAGATGCTTGCCTACCTCTGGGACGGGCTCGGCCTGGAGGGGAGGGGCTGGAAGCGTCTGAAGAAGGGCGACTTCAAAAAGAGGATGAGGGACGGACCGACCTACAACATCTGGTTTCAGCGCAGCCACTACAACTACATAGACCACGAGATCGGCCACGGGAATGTGGAGGTGGGCTTCTCCTGCGTAATCGTGCAGGGGGATGACACCCTCTACTCTTTCAGGATAGAGCCGACGACAGGCGGTTCGTTCTTCCGGATGCTGACAGAGGATCTGCAGCTGGACACCGAGAAGCTGGACACCTTCCTGCCACTGATCAGAGCCCACTACCTCGACTTCATCGACCGCTTCGAGGCAGACCCTGTGGAGGCATTGCAGCCGGTCTGCGCCCCCTTCACCGAGGCGGAGGACTACAGCTGGTCCATCGGTGTGCGGGAACGGATGGTGGAACTGTACGGAACGACGGAGCAGCTGGAGGAGTACCGCCGTCAGGCGGAATTGCGCGGAACGCCGGAGTGCAGGGCGAAGACCCATACCGGAAAGCTGCTGTTCTACCAGTCCCATGCCGAGGATGTGGATCATGCCTGGGCGGCGAGCCGTACCCGGAAGGAGCTGGACGCCATAGTGGAGAAACAGGTCCGTGCCAAGAAGCTGAACGGCGGCTGGGATGAGATCGAGGAGGCATGCTACGACCTCTACCTGAAGGAGGAGGACATGGAGCGGAGGACCTTCAGGGCGTGGTACATCATGGTCGATCACTATAATCAGCCGGATGACGAGGTTGAGGAGTTCATGCACAATCTGTTCCCGGACGTGAGGAACAGGGAGAAGGAAGAGGACATCGCAGAAAACAAGGGGTCACGGTCATGAAGGATGCCGACAGCATATCGGAGGAGATCAGAACCTGTGCCGCCCGTCCCGAGGTCGATGACGTCCCGTGGCACCTGCTCACCGCCGCCTATGGGTGGGGGACGGATCTTCTGGCTCACCTGGCTGTGCTGGAGCGGATGCCCATCAGCTTGTCACTGAAGGATGGATATCCCTACCATGCCCTGTGTCTAGAAGATGGAACCATTGTCACTGGGAGGGACCGGGGTTTGAAGAAACAACGGAGGTTGCCCCTTCTTTTCGAGATTTTCTGCAAATGCTCTGCAATGGCGAGTTGGATTTGTAATAAGGAGTGAGACCATGACATCCATAGACTTTCTGAACAAGGTGCATAAAAGCCTGGACTCGCAGGAATATAGCCTCTCTTATTCCCCGGCCAAGTCCAAGAATTTCATGCTGTACTGCAATGGCAAATTCATCGGCGGCCTGTTCGATGAGGAACTGTGCTTCGTTTACGCCGACAGTGTGAGCGAGCTGCTTGGACAGCCGGAACCCGTCTATCGCGGCTATTCCAGTACCGCCCAGCACAGGATGCTGGTGATCCCGGAGGAGCACTGGGCGAAGGCGCTGAAACTGCTCTATGCTGAGAAATTTGACTGGAGCCGTTTGGTGTACGACATCACATACACCAGCATTGGCGCGGCTGTGGTGGAGGACTTCTACGACGAGAACGTGGTATTCCTGCGCTTCTGCTTTGAAAAGGAGCTGCTGAAAAAGAACCCTCTGGACCGGCAGGGCCGTATCCTGCGGATGGTCTATCTCAATCAGGATCTGACAAATATCGGTAAGAATTTGTTTCCTGCGCTGCTGGACAAGTTCCTTGCTTTTTATGATCGGAAAGGAAAAACCAGTCTGGAAACCATGCTGAATCGGTGGTACACCGCGCTGGAGAAGGAGTATCGCAGCCAGATAACGGAATGAGGGGATGACGAGATGACAGATGAAAACAGAACCTACATCACCCATCTCAGGGTAACGGATGTCCCGTGGCACCGGCTCACAACCGCCTATGGGCGTGGGACGGATTTTCCGGAACACCTGGCTGTGCTGGAGAGGATGGATGACCGGGAATCCGTCGAGACATCGCTCTACGAGCTGACGACGAACATGGAGCACCAGGGCACCCTGTGGCATGCCACGCCGTTCGGAATGGTGTTCATCTGCCGGATCCTAGGGAGGGCCCTGTCAGAAAGCGGTCGGAACCCCGTTGCCCGTTTCCTTGCCGGGGAGTTGCTGGACTTCACCGCCTGCATCCTCCAATGCTTCCACGACGGGGATGGGATGGAGCACGCGGACCCCCTCCCCCAGTTCTCTGATATGCTGAGAGAGGAGTACCTGTGGTCGGAGGAGTACGAAGAGGAGGAGGACGAGATGCGCTACGAGGAGGACGAGGTCTTCCCCGCGGACCTGTTCTACAGCTTCTACTACTACTCCTGGTTGACGGTGCTGACCTGCCGGGACGCTCTGGAAAAGGAAGGTTCTCCGGAGTTTGCACCCAAGATAACGGCTGTTCTGGAAGGGTTGTGAAGGAGGATACAACGATGTTCGAGGAATTCTATGGGATGTACGAGCCCGAGGAGCAGGAAGTGATCGCTCTGATCAATCGCTGCATCGGGGGCGGATACAACAACAGGGGTGACTTCTGGGAAATGACGGTCGTGACGCTGGGCATGGTATTCTGCGACACGGGCAAGGTCAGCACCAAAGAGGAGAGGCTGGAGTGGCCGGTCACCGACGAAGAACGCGATGGAGAAAAGGGCTGGGGACGCTTCCAGAAAGAGCAGGTCTGCCGCCTGAGAATACGCCGGATGAAGGAGGAATGGGCGAAGGACCTGATCGTGCGGCCCTGGTGCATCACGGAAGTGATCGGGGCCCATGAGAACTGCCCGGAGCTTCAGGCCGTTCTGGACGAGTACCACAGGCCGGTGGTGATCCAGGACAAGGTGCTGGGTGAGCTTACACTGGACAAGGACTTTGGTTCCTTCGAGGGCGAGGTCCGGTGGTGCGGAAAGGGTGTGCTCCTGTATCTGGAGGTCAATGCCGAGAGAAAGTCATCCTGGACACGTGCCCGCAGCGCCGCCAAGAATCTGCTGGCCGACTGTGAGACATGGGACAAGGCGATGCGGGAGCTTGCGGCAAAGAACCTGACCGAACTGGCCAACAACTGGCTCTCTCAGGATGAAGAAAACCCCCGTGATCCGGAAACCGACCCCATCACAGAGGAAGAACTGGCCCAGCGGATCAGCATGACGAGCCTGTCCGTCACCTCCGGCGGCAGCTTCACCGCCTGGTTCGACTGCGACGAGATGTTCACCGACCATGCGGTGACGGTCTACGGATCACTGAAAAGAGGCGTCATGACCGCCTCGATCGAAGGTTGAAGAGGAATAACATGAAAAAAAGAACTGCCAAGGACTTCATCGCTCTATATGTCCCGGAGGACGAGGAGAAGCTTGTGCTGATCCAGAGCGGAACAAGTGCGGACAGGACCTATCTGGATAGTTTCTGGACAGCGAACACCCATGCCCTGGCCATGGCGGATGTTGAAACCGGCCAGGTGATCTCCGGCCGCAACTACCTGAGCTGGCCGCTCACGGACAGGGAACGGGAGGCGGGAGAGTATTCCGATCGTCTTGCCAAAGGAAGGATCTATAGGATCAAGGTCCGTGGATGGAAAGGCGACGTGCTTGACGAACCAAGATGGTATGTCACGGATGTGTTGGAGGAGGACGTGGACTGCCCGGCACTGAAGGAGATCTGGGCGGAGTACACGAAGCCGATACGTCTGGAGGACGATGTGCTGGGGACTCTCACGCTGGATCGCGAGATGAGCACCTTGGACGGAACATGCATGTGGATGGGGGAAGAGGTCCGGATCTCGCTGGAAGTGGATATCGGGAAGAAAGCCTCCTGGACCCGCGTCACCAATGTGATGAAGAAACTGGTTGAGAATCAGGAATCGTGGGACAAGTCCCTGAGGTCGATGGCTGCCCGGAAGCTCACGTCTATGGCCAACGAGTGGATGGCGGATGATGAGAATACAACCCGGGACCCGGAGAAGGACCCCGTCACGGAGGATGAGTTCGCCCAACGTATCCTGCTAACCGAGTTCTCTGTCTCGCCCGGCGGACGTTTTACGGTCTGGTATGAGGATGACGACATGTTCTGGGGCCATGCGATCACCGTGAAGGGAACGATGAAAAAAGGCCCAATCGATGCCGACATACAAGGATGAATGAAGAAGGGAAACCAGAGGCGAGGATGAACCACGACCCATTCGAAATGATGGCTGACTGCATTTCAAGACAAATCTGAGATTCGAAGTGCTTGAACACTGCAGAGAACAGTGCATGTACGGTCGGGAACTGAACCGGACTGAAGGAGATCCGAACGGAATACACGAAACCGATATGGAAGACAATGTGATGGAGACCCCTCACACAGGACACTGATCGAATTGAAGGGGAGAGACAGGAAATGCAAACCAAAACACTGACCATCCAACTGAATAATGAACAACTGCCAATCCTTCCAGTGGAACCGGAAGCCCACCTCTCCTTTAATATTCACGCCGATGGAAACAAATTGGAGCTAACGGGAAACCGGGCGGGGCTGCTTCTACTGGCGAAAGCCGCACTGGGTATGGCGGAAAGCGTTCGTGAGGATGGATTCCATATCCATTTGGATGACCTTTATGACATCAACTCCGAGGGAAAAAGCATCCTGATCCGAAAGGAGGAACTGTCACAGCCATGATTATTAAAACCTTCCTCAACCCCGCCACAAACAAACTTACGATAAGAAAATGGAGGGAGCACAATGAACTTTAACGAAGCAATGCAAATGCTTGGAAACAAGTTGCAAGGAAAGTACGGACATTTAGGTTTCAAGTATAAAAATCCGACAAAACGCTTACGAAGTACAGTAAAAATTTCACCTATATGATTGCGTTTTCCTCATTCGGTGGGAACACAAAAGACAGCATCAGTATAGAGGTTTGCTATATAATCAACACTCGTCCATACGACCCTTATGGCTATGCCAAACCAGACATCAACACACAACCACTGTTCTACAGTTTAAGAGACAATGGGATATATCTCGATATAGGGAACGAAGAAAAAATCGACAATGCCTTCGAGATTGTTTGTCAATGGATGGATAAAATACTGATTCCGAAAATGAATGAACTTTGTGCCACCGAGTAATGTGGATATGAATTCGATTCATTACACTTGCATCGACGATAATTGCGTAGTCATAGAATCACGGACATGGTGATGGCTGGGAAAAAGCGTGGACACCTATGAACAAAGAATCATTGACAATAAAACTCCTGGACTTGGTCGAGGGAAGGGAAACTCCCGAAACCTGGTGGAGCTGGTGGGACGAACATGAGACGGAGTTGGAAACTCTGCTGGATAGGGAGGAATTTCTGAAACTTAAGCCCCACAGACACGGTTTTCAGTGGGTCCCGGTGTTTGGTAGCCAGAAGGGAGCCATCGCCATTCTGGAAAAGAGCGGCACGGCATTTGAAGCCAGCAATCTCTACCAGGAGCGGTATCTGGCCGAGCTGGACGCTTTCTGCAGAGAACAGGAGAAAGTGCAACGGGAAAAGCAAAAAGAATTCAAGACCAGAAACCCGGAGCTGTTTGGTCAATATCCCAAGTTCTCCAAGGCATTGGCAAAGGTACTGGATCCCTCTGATGAGATCATGCCTGCCGCCACTGCAGATCAGATTGAAAATCAGGAAAGCGTGCTGGATTTCTCATTTCCGTCCCAGGTACAAGATTTCTTCATGCTGACATCTGGTATACAGGCATCCACTGGCGTGATTATTACCCTTTCCGGGATGTTTGATCTGACCATTCATGGGGATCGGTATTGTGTACTGGGCGAGTTATGGGAAGAAGCAGACGGCGACCAGCTCCTACTCCGTCCCGGAGAAGACGCCATCTGGTACTACGCCCATGAGCAAGACAAGGTAAAGCGCCTCTGCAATGATATGACAGAACTGCTGGAGAAAAAATTGGCGAGGTATCTCGATGAGCACTGAAAACATCGCCAATGAGGAACGCTATCAAGACTGGCGGGCACAGAGTGATGCTATGTTTGCACCGGAGAATCGTTCTCCACAGCATGATGAACTAGTGATCCTGACGGACGGATGCTCCGTCCGTTCCAGACCATACCATCAGAACGGGGATGTCGGTTTTAACGGAAGTGAGAACGAGCTGCTGGACGGAAAGAGCGAGCGCTGTACATTCAGATAACTGGAAAGAGGCATGACATATGAGCATCTGTTGGTGGTTTTTGATTCCAGCTATTGTTTTAGCAGCCTTTTCTGGCTCAATCGATACGGCTTTAAAAGCCAATGGAGAACTAAAGAAAGTAATTTTAGTTTTTTCTGTGGGTGTGATGTTCGTGTGCGGCATCGCAATCATAGCTTCCCTACTTGCGAAATGAGTGTAAACTATTGCTGAAAACAGAAAAAGGAGGCATCATCATGGGACTCGACATCTACGCCGGGACACTGACCCGGTACTATTCTCACAACTGGAAGACCGTTGTTCAGCATTGGGCGGAGGAGAACGGATTCGGTTTTCAAAAGATCACGCCGGATGGAGAAGCCGCCGACAACGAGGAAGAGATGCCCCCGGCAGAGGTCCAAGCGGCGGTGGAGAACTGGCGGGATCAAATCTTGAGCGCCATTTCTCGGCCGGGCCAGCCCACCTTCACTCCCTGGCCGGAGGACAATGAGAAGCCCTATTACACCGACAAGCCGGATTGGGATGCCTTCGGCGCCATGCTGCTGGTGGCCGCCTGCCATACATACGGTGAGCCGGTACCTCACACCGTGGAGAAGGGCTGGAACTTCGGGGAGCATCCTCTGGTCGCCCGTCTTGCATCAGACGAGGAGCGGGTGTGGTCCCTGTTCCGTGGGGCCACCTGGTGGCTGCCTCTGGCGGATGCCTTCTTCTTTCAGGCACCTCTGCCCACCGATAACACCGCCACCATCAGCACGGTTGGCGGACTGCGGAAGGAGCTGGAGAAGCTGAACCAGCTGGCGTGGCAGGCCGATGAGGATACCATCACCGATTGGGCAGACACCGAGGGATACCCGATAGACGGAACCATAGACACGGATGGACTTTACAGCAAGGCGGACATCCCGGAGCACACCCAGTACGACACCCAAACCCTGGCCAAGTACGCCTTCTCCATGTTCTGGCAGGCCATGCGGTTTGCTGAGGAACAACAGGTGCCCATCCTGCTGGATTATTGAGGAACATTCGTCATGTTATACGGGTCATGGAGCAAAAACGCCCAGCGCACATCTTCATGGAAGACCTGGAAAATCAGTGGATCGACCAGGGCCGGAGAAGAAGCGCTGGGTGCATCAGACAAGGGGAATCGAAGCCGCCTGAATCGGGAGATGTGGAGGATGACACTATGAAACTGTACGAGTACTGGCTTGGGCTGCATCCCCTCGATTGGGAATTCTGCTTTATGCCTGTGCAGACCTATAAAAACTTCATCACAGAGCAGTATCATAAAAACCCCGCTTTTTACAATATATCGGCGGGTTCTATCGAGGAGGTGTTGGCACACATCGATGACATTCTATCTGCGGCCATGGAGAATTGGAATAAAACCACGAACCATGCTGCCTTGCGTTGCCCCCCGATGATCTTTCCTGTCCCAAAGGGACAGGAGAGCAACGTAGCGGAATTCGCCATCATTCTCAAGATGGATGATGACGGAGACACCGTAGTCTATTCGCCAATTCCATTACCCCATTTGGAAAACCAATAAGAGGCGCAGAGATGAAACTGAACTGTAAACGCATTGATTTTACATATACCCCCGGCGAAGAAATCTTCACCTTTCCCGATGAATCGGGACTGCCCTTTCTCTTCGATGTAGAGGAAGAACTGACCGGCGATCCTACCGCCATGGATGCGGTGGGAGAAATGCTGGATGAGGCGGAGAAATTGGCGGAGAAGGCCAAAGCCGCCATCAAAGCGGCGCTGGCGGACGAGGACAGTCGCTACCATGGCGTCGTGACATTTTTCATGGAGTTCCACCGGGACGATCTAGGCCTGGATATTGCGGCGGAACTTTTTCCGGGAACCGACCCGGCCAAGCTGTCCTTTGCCGAAATGGTGGACTTTTTGAAGCTCAAGCGGTTCGGCAGTCTGGTGGATGACGAGATGGATCAACAAGTTTTCATTATGGATCTGTCCTTCAACCCGGAGGTCACCGACGAGCTGATGGTGATCTACTTCGATCTGAACAAGGAGATCTTCTGTATCACACACGAGAGCTGAGCAAAGAGGGCCATCTATGGAAAAAGCGACTGCTGTCGAGACCTGCTTGGGTGTTTTGAAGGGACGGGACTGCATCTATCTGGATCTGGTGAAACAGGATGATCTGAACAATCTGACCTTTACGGGGGACATCAATGGCCATCTGATCTCCAAGCACAGGGACGAAAAAGACTGGATTCCCTACACACTCACCTTCCGACAGGTGCTGGCCCATTTCGCCTGTGAATTGGACATCTATGAGAATCTTGCTGGGACCGAGCATCCGGATGGTAGCTCCTTCGATTTGATCGAGGACAGCACCTGGCTGGAGTCTCTGTCGGTGCGGGAGGACTTTGACAAAGGCATCTATCGGCACTACCGGCTGTTCACATACGATGATGTCTACAACGTCATTGCGGTTTCCTATGAGTTTGCAGCAGAGTTGTGAACGCCTGAATAGATTAACGGAGATGACAACCATGATCAAAGAACGCATCCCCATATCCGGCGATCTCAAGAGCAAGGTCAGGCAGTTGATGGAATACGCTGGATGGCAGGAAGGACGGAATGTGGACATCTCCATCGCGGAGAAGTATTACGCCGATCATGGCGTCCCGATGATGAAGACCACCCAGCGGTTTTATCGCAAGTATTTCGGCCTGTGCTGTGAGTGGTATCTGGAACAGAAAAAACTGAACTGGGCGGCCGACTTCCAGTTCGCCTTGTTCCCTTACCTCGTCAACGGAATCAAAGACCATCTGGAAGAAGCCTATTTTCGGGATATGTCCGGTTGTGAACTGGCAGAGATCGAACAGGCTGCCGGTGAGAAATGCCAGCCCATCGGTCATATCGGCTACTACTACCCGGCGGAGGTCTGGATCTCCGAGTATGGGAAACTGTATGCGAAATATGAGTACCAAGATGAGATTGAGTGCTTTCCAGATGTGTTTGCCCTGATTGAACGGGATCTGCGGCAGTGCAAATTTGATTCCGCCGCCATGAAAACGATTGAGGCACTGGATGGGAAGATATAAGAAAATAATCACAACAGTAACGGAGGAAACGGCAATGGATTATCTGAAAATACTGCATGAAGATCATGATTTGGCAGAGGAGTTTGATTCGCTTTTTGACTTCTTCCTGCTGGATGAGTTGTCACCGAGAGATGATGCGGAAGGCCGCTGCACCTTCACGCTGCCCGGTATGGCTTTTGCCAGAGATGGCTCCGGTGGAGAATACCACCTGTTGGAAGATGGCTCCGTCGGTTATTACAGCAGCGAAGGTGAGGCAGGCCGTCTGGCTGAGAGCATGGATGACCTTTTTTCACTGATCGTGAGCTGCATCTGCTGGCACGACTGTTGTGACGCAAAGGAGTATGCGGACTCCAAAACACTGGAGGAATACGGACAGAGGCAGCGCAACATCAACTTGGAAGATGTGGATATGGACAGTTGGCGGCGGGTAGCTGATGCACTCGGCATCCCTACCGATGAGCCGCTGGCTCCGGTTCTGGAACGGTTCCGCAAAGCAACACAGCGCCAGCCTCTGTATCAGTGTATGTTCCATGAGGATGATGGCAGCCTGACTGAATCATACGGCCTGATGTTTGAATGAGAAAGGAGCAACCCTATGAAAGCATTTGACCCCAATTACAAACTGCTGGACGAGATGTATCAGGACGACTACTACCCTGCTTTTCTGGTGGATAAGGTAAAGGACGAGCTCCAGAAGGTCATCGACCTGCTGGAGAGCGGCGAAACCGACACCGAAGTGGTGCAGGAGACGCTGGACGAAGCGGTCTGTGGCATCAATGATCTCCAGCAGGAGTTTGACGAGAACGGAAGCGAGATCGAGACGGTGGCACGGGATTGCATCGGCGTTACCGTGGCCTATATCCTGGAGTGGTTCGACATCCCCATCGACACCGAGGAGGCCATCCGGGAAAGGGAATGGTGAAGACGATGTCCATCGAGAAGATGTTTGGCGAACTGGACAAGATTGACATTCTGGCAGAAACCAAGACAGGAGAAGTGGTCATGGTTTTGGTCTGCAACGGCTTCATCGATGGTTCCCCAGAGACGCAGAAGGCCCTGCTGGACAAGATGGAGGGTTACCTGAACCACACCCAGAGCGAGGAATTCCAGAAGGAATACGGGGGCTGGCCCGTGATCCTGCGTGTGTCCCTCGGCCGTAAGCCGGATGAGCGCATCCTTGCCCTGCTCGGCAAGTGTCCTGCGTGGGCTGACGATTACGGTGTGAAGATGGAAATCGAAATCGGAGGAAGACAGGTCCGCATTGCGGAGAGCCGAGCACGGGATCGATGGTCGATGCAGAATTATGATTCAAAGAGGAGAGTGAGAGAGGATGACGGATGAATGGATGAGGAAATACGAAGACATGAAAGACAAGCTCGCAAGCTGGATAGACCTGGACACATACTTCACAGAAAAGAAGATCGGGGACACCGATGTTGACACGATGGACATAGGTGCCGTCAGTTTTCCGACAGGAAGGATACTGGCATGCGACCCGCTGATCGAACTCGAGGACAGGCCGCCGTACATCCAGTCTGTTCCGCCTGGAACCTACCCGGTGACGATCTGCGTCATACCGAGCGAGAAGTACGGCGACCGCTACGCCTGTGTGAAGGTGACGGTCTCGGATGCCAAACCTGTGCGTTACGATCTGGCGATGGTCGGCGATGAGGAGCTGGACGAGAAGCTGGCGGACGGAGACTACTTCGGATTCGTCGTCGACGCCGGGATGGGATGCATCGCGGATATCGAGACCCAAAGAGTATTCAAAGAATACTGGGCGAAGCGCCTCGAGGAGGATGAGGACATCGACCCGTACAACGACCTGTTCTGCGACCTGCTCGAGGAGAGCTACAACGAGAATCCCCGCTATCAGAGAGAAGGGGGCGATTGGGTGAATTGGACGGTCCCCGGGACGGATCTGAGCATCCCCATATTCGCTTCGGGATGGGGCGACGGGGTCTACCCATGCTACATCGGATACGATTCCGACGGCAACGTCAGCGGGGTGTACATACTGTTCATCGAAATCGAGGACGATTCTAAGGAGTGACCCCGTTTAGGATCCACAGCATCTGATAGATCTGGATGCGGAGGTGGGAACAACATCAGGATGTTCAATCGCCCCGTTTGTCAATCCTTGTTGTCGGATGCATCGGGAACCTCATCAAAGAAAACGAAACGAAGCTGCACAAGACTACGGCCAGAGTAGGATAGAGGTCCCATGCGTGGGTTTTCAGAGGATTTTGGAAAGAAATGAGGAGAACTGGCGATGATTGAGAATCTGTTCCGCCCGCAATTCGATAGGTTGGAGTCGTCAGATAAGCTTTGGTTGATGCGGACTCTGGCAGCTCGTCACGGTCTGACATTCAGGGAGATATGCGAGTTCTCCCGCTGGGGGCAGAGTTGCACGACAGGCCTATTCGAGAAATGCGGCAGGGAGTTCGTCTTCGTTCCCGGAGATACAATCACCCTCGGCTGGGAAAGGTTCGCCGTTGGCATGGATCAAGAGAGCACAGCGGAACTGGATGAGGTGTTCAGCGAATGGGGGATCGACTGCACTCCTGAGGAGTTCATCGGTGAAAGCATGGCTCCGGTGCGCCAGGTGACCGTTGGTCCGATGTTCGTGGGCAGGAGACTGGAGGAGATCGGTTGGGAGAGCGCATCCATGGATGATCCCCGCATCACCGCCCATCCGGAATGGCTCGAGAGCCTGCAGAGATGGGCAGACAAAGGCGGTCAGAGTCTCGAGATAAGCCAAACCGTCCGCTTCGAACGCGATGGCGGCGGCTGGCATGCATGGCTGTGCCATCCTACGACCTACCAGAAGTTTCGGCTGTCCCTGTTGTGGGAGGTGATGGCCACGCTACCTACACCAGATGAGTGGGCCTATCTCTGCGGTGGCGGATGCCGCGCCCTGTTCCCCTGGGGCGATGGATTGGATTACTCCATGCATCTGCACCATTTCGAAAGCGAGGAGGATCGGGGCAAACCATACGATATGGAGCAGGCCAACTTCTTCGGTCTGTCCATTGCATACGATCCCTATAAATGTGAACTGGTAGAGGGGAAGACATTGACCACCTGCGGCGGCGATGGGGGTCGTAAAATCTGTGGCGGCATGGGGCTCCTTGTCGGATATCTGCCCTGTTCCCCTCACTGCAGGCCGGAAGTTCGGGATGATGATGTGATCAACAACGATTTCGACTTCTTCCGTCCTGTTATCCGGGTACAGACATCCGGATGGAGAACGGTATCGCCTTGAGCGCAGGAGTAGGGAGAGAAGCTATGGAATGGCCGAAACGGGCGCAGACAGCGGATCGGGAGAACGGTGTCCTGACCTTGGACGGAGAAAAGCAGTTCGAAGTCCCAGAGCTGACCGCAGAGATCATGGAACGGTTGGCCGCTTACACCCCGGTGGGCTTCCATATGAAAGGCTATCCGGTGACCAATGAGCTGCTTGCCCCCTTTGCCGGGCATAAAAGCATGGCCAGCTTCGGCGTGGAGGACGGTGCGCTCGCAAACGCCTGTTCCTCGAAAATACGGCGTTCTCTATGGCAGGGTACTTGGTGAAAGCGAGGAATGACCATGGTTGAGATCAATCGCGTCTGGCTCAATGTGGATACGGACACCAACAAAATCACACTATTCGGCCGCCCCCGTGTATCCATCCATGTGGATGAGTACATTTGGAGTTTGATCGAAGAAAATATCGTGAAGCCCCATAAGCTCATGCGTAGCGAAAAGCATCAGTATCTGCTGAAAATTACGTTTAACCAATTTGATCCGGTGAGGCACCTATATTATCCGCTTTCCCCGTACAACGGACCGCTTCGGGAAGGTGTCAAGCCGGACAGCGCAAACGGATGGTATCCACGTGAGGACTTTGCAGATGCTGGGGATCGCGCTATCTGGTTCTCTCCCGATAAAATCTGGACAAACTGCGGCAAGAAGGTTCTGGATGTGAATGTTGATGCCGTCAATGTAAGCGAGAGCATCACCCCCAGAGAATACGCAGACTTGCTGTTCGATGGGATTGGGGCAGCATTGGTGTTTAACTTCAAAAGGCTCAAGCGCGAGGAATTTGATGGGCTGAAAACCAGGATCGACTGGAGAATGGTAGAAAGCTTCCCCTTCCCCGCGCCCTTTGAGGAGCAGCAGTACATTGGGGACGAGGGCAATATTCATGTGTATTCCTGGGATGGACGGCAAGAAACGAACCTTGTAGGCCCTTATTCTGTGCGGGATTTGTATCTGGACCATTTCGGAAAATCGTGAGGAGAGCACATGGCAAGGGGCATCCGTGATCGCCTACTGGAACAGATCACGAAGAACAAGCTCTACATCTACACCAGAGAGAAAAACACCGGCTTTGACCGTCGCTTCCTCATGAAGCGTGTGGGTGAGGGCTGGAGGATCGACGCGGTGCAGGAGCGGCTGGACGGCTGGACACGCACTGGATTGTGAGGTATCGGATGGCTTGGGAATATGAGACCTTCGGACCGGACGGTCAATGCAGTTTGTTCGGTGTGAACATCTTCGACTACGACTGGCAGACCACCGGCAAGAGGGTAAAGGTCCAAGACCCGATCTATCACCAAGAACATACCTTCGAGATCTGGCAGGCAGAGATTGACGGACGGATCCGCCGCTTCGCCGCAGGGGAGTTCTCCAACTGCGTATGGGGTTTTTATCTGGAGAAGAACTTAGATGATGCGTAAACCCATGAGAGCCAACGCCGGAGACGTCTATACGGTCTACAACAGACACCTGGGATGCTACACGGCATGTCAGGTGGCGTACATCGCGCCGCCGAATGCGGTGAGCAAGCAGTCCTGGGCGGTCATCCTCCCTCTGGACTGGTCAGGCGACGCCCCTCTGGAAGCGGAGAAGCTGCCCCTTCTCCGTCCGCTCTACATGGACTTCATGTACTGGACCCGCGAGTTGCATCTATTGCGGGTGCCTGTGGAGGTCCCGCCCGAGTACACGCTGGTGGGTACGCTTCCGCCCTTCACCGACCAGCCCTGCAACTCCTACGGCGGCTGGGACGACGGCTATGATGTGTACCTGCAGATCAGGTGGCAGGGGATCCCGGAGGACCGGCGTCGGAAGTTCAAAGAGGCCATGGAGAGCGAGGAGGAGACCACCGTCGGCGGAAGAACCGTCAAGGTGTGCAGCCACAGGATCTTCGACGACATACCGTTCGATTCCGCTCTGGAGCTGGAGGCGCTGCCATGCCTGTCCGAGATCGTCTGCGGGAGATGGCATCCCGACCTCCTGGAGTTCCTACGCGGGAACCCTTTCGTCGACGAACTGACCCTGCTGAACCACGGACAGAGCTCGTTGGACTTCAGGGGGACCGGCATCAGGAAGCTTATGCTCGACATGACGGGACTGGAGGAGCTGTGGCTGGGCGAGTGGACCGAGATGCTCCTGTTCCAGAGCGAGGGGATGGAGGACTGCATGATACACGCCCCCGGGGACGGGGATCGGCTGACGATCCGGTTCATCGGGGAGTATCGCCCACATCCGGAACTGCCCGGGCTATGGGGGCTCCATGGCATCAGGCTGAGGGACTACGATCCGACCGGACTGGCTGCTGTCCATCCCCATCTGAAGGAGCTACGTCTCTGGGGCGCTCCGGGCAACCTGAGAAACCTCTCCGCCGTGGACGGGTTCCGGGAGCTGACCGACCTATCCACGTACGACCTGTTCGGATTCGGCGCGGAGGACGTCCCGACGCCGGAAAGGATGCCGACTCTTCGCTGGCTCTGGATGACCAGCCTGCCCGAGGACGCGGCGAAGGCCGCCAAGCGTGTATGGAAGGGCTGGCAGGGGATGGACCTGAGGATCACCAAGCCCCGGAAGCCCGAGTGGCTTGCCCAGAACCTGGACAACCCCTTCCGCGGATGGGACGGCGCCGAACACATACCCGCGGCATCCGCGAAGAAGGCGGCCAGCCAGTACCGCAAGACCCGCTCGAGGCTGATGAAGCTGGCTTCGGGATCTGACGGAGACACGCAGGCACAGGCGCTGGAGGCCGTGGAGGAGTACGTCCGCACGTTCAACCGGATGCGCTTCATAGAGACCGACGAGAGGGACGAGATCTACATGGCGCTATGCGGGATCCTGGATGCGATTCCGGAAGACATCCTGGACAGGGATTCGCTGATCGGCAGATTCGATGAGATGCGCGACTTCTGAACGGTCACCATCTTGAAACGGCGTTCTTGACATCATTCCTTCTCATCGGGGATGTCCTCGATATCGGGCTCAATCAATGGTTTCATCTTCTTCAAGTACCGGCTCACATTATGTTCATAGTTTGTTTTGCGACTGATGTACTCCTCCGATTTCAGATACCTTTCGTCGAACTTCAGTTTCGCAATGGGCTCGAAATAATGCCCGTACGCCTCGATGGATGGAGTATAGTCGGAGGATGTGGCACAGGTGACTCTGTTCCTGTTGACGTGACCATCCTTCCTGACGGTCAACGACACCTCCCTCAAAGACAGTTTCCTGAATCCGCTCTCGAAGAACAGATAGTTGCGATGGTTGGGATCGACATGGGAACTGTACACGAGGCCGTCCGGAGATTCTGACCTGATGCGATCCATTATCTCCAGTTCCGACTCGGACAATTCTATCGAATTCTCCGATTTGTACAGTATTTTGCTGAACCCCAGTTCCATTCCGTTGACGATGTGCAATGCGGACCTGCCGGACATCGTGGGGAAGCTGCTTGAAGTATCATCATATGCCCAGAACATGAGATGGCTGCTGTAATCTTCATGTTTCCTCACCTCCGACCTCGCAACAGACATATTCTCGGACCAATAGGATGTCTTTTCATTCTGGAACAGGATTGAGTGCCTGTTTCCGGTCTTGTTGTCACGCAGGTTACCGGAATGCAGTTCGCTTACGGTCTTCCCGTAAAAACCGTCGTTGAAAGCCACACATCTGAAGAAATCGAATTCGACCGTGATGTAGATCGGCAGATTCTTATCCTTGTGACGGAAGATTGGTGAACCCGGCGACTGACCCATGTCATATGCCGGCCTGGGTATGTTGAAATCCATCATGATACTCTGATTGACAGGATTCTCTATAATTAACCTGCTTTACAGGAAACAGTGAAGGACGGTCGACTGCAAGGTCGTTTAATTCAAGAGTCTCTCGATTCTCGGCTGTATCTCGGAAACCGATTTCAGGAACTCAGAACCGTTTTCGTCATCAATCCATCTGTAAAAGTCGATCGTCATCGATTCCTTATCGGCATATTTTTCATAGTTTAGAAGCAGACAGATCTGATCCGGATGGGACTTGAACAGATCGTACAGATGGTTGCGTTCGTTGAATCTGAGATAACGCTTGTTCCAACTGTTAGCTTCTACAAATCCTAGGTCCTTTACAGTCCTGCATTCCGAAAGACTGTGAACCGGATCATCTGAGATAGGAGCCTTTTCTGAGACAATGCCTGCGACATATTTGCGAATAGAATCGGCGTATCCTGGATTCACGATACCTAAGCAACATTCCATCCAGTGTTCTGAATAATAATTCAGGGAGTAGAGGGAGAATGCCTCGCATATCGTTTCCTCGAACCATTTCAGCACGTAGTTCTTATCCGTTTTATCGTGCCTCATGGCGTAGTGACACATCTCGTGGGATAGCTGATAGATCACCTGACACCAGCTACTGTCGTTTGCTTTTATCCATATCTCAATCGGAGATTTGTTGTTGACAAGCATCGGAGCTTTTTCGTGATTAGTCCGTATCACATTGCAATTCTCTGACGCCATGGCTTCAGGTCCGAAAACACCTGAACATAATTCGTACTGATGACAAAACAAAATTTGGGAACAGGATCCGATACCATTTAGATGGAAATGGTTCATAACAATAGAATAAATAGGAAAATGCGAAATTAATCCTTACCGATGAGTTGATGAATGCAACAATCCGCTCATCAATTCAAGACTTGCCGGTACAGGTTCATTTCTCCGCTGAACCTGACAACATATGGATACGCGTTTCATGTCATCAAACATCTTCAAAGGCCATGAGACATTTAGACGATTCATTTCGTCATAAACTCTGCGAACAGCCTCATTGATCATCCCGGCATATGGTTCATAGAAAAATGCTTTGTTTTTATCAAAATCGAATTCTACGAGCCCGTTGACACCGCTAAGATATACTTTGTCGAATCTGCGTTCATATTCTGACTGAATGTTTTCAAACTCTTCCATGAAGTCAAGAATCACGTTTGTGATATCGGAGACGAATCCTGGAAAATTGATGAATAGGTGAGCATGTTTTGTTTCTTTGTATTTCTGCAGTTTAGGTAACTTATCCTTCAGACAGATTCTTGCTTCACTGTATGCACGATAGGGGTTGTCAAAAAACTCATTGGGGATTGAATTCTCAGCTTCATGACACAATCCAATGTAGGTAAGGCCACGGATTTTGTCCTTCTTATCTTCGTTCAATTCATCGATGTTGAATTTACAATATTCATGAGGAATTTTCCATTGTCTGATTGTCCGATCTTTTGGATTATATGCAAAGTAGATTCCTGTCACCTCATCTCTGAAATGCATCTCGCTGTTGAAATCGAACCGCATATCCAGAGCATCGCCAAGTGTTTTGATCTTGGAAATCTTCTCTGAACTGTAGTCCATATCTGCTTCATCCATAGCATATGTGACTTCCAAACCGAGTTCACCATCGGGATTACCGTCTTTATCCGATGTGATCCAATCCGGGAAATCCTCATGGATCAGATTTTGCGGGTATCCTGGAACAGTCAACACCAGTGTATATGCCGCATAAAGCTCCGATTCATCCTTGGATGTCATTTTGGAATCAGTCATGGAGTCTTCTCCGTTGTTGTATTAAAAACGATTCATCCGTGATAGTGAGATACTGAACCTATGATGTATTCTCATCGATCATTCTGATTCTTCGATCACAATCTCTGCATCCGGCGCGTGGGAACCTATGCTGGCTATGCCCTTCATGCATGAGGGCTTGTCCGCATACGCCTGGGATACGGCTATTATCTCGCCGTTCGACGCCTTGAGCCTGAACCTAGGCTTGCCGCCAACATCGAGGTAGACCTCGTACTTTGGATGTTTGAGGACCTCGTAGCCCTGACGGTCTGGTCCTCGACCGGTGCGGCGCAGTTGGTGCGGACGCTCTCGATTCCAATCTTCGCATTGGCGACGGATGCGTACGTCTGGGAACTGCTGATCACGCGGTTGTTGTTGGCGACAAGGTTGAACATGTATCTTCCGTCGGACGTCTGCTTGACTGAGAACCTTCCCATTGCATCCACCAAATTCTAATCGTGTTATTTATTTAAATAAAAACTGAAAAGACTTATGATGTTCGCATACGTAGAAACACAACAGACCAACCATTCTCTATTCGATTGATATAAATCAATCAGAAAGTGAATCCAAGCATGATTTTAATGATGTAATCTCACATTGACTGCATATACTAGGATATTGAATAACTTGCAATATACCAATAATATAGAATTGTGTCCCCGATTGCCCAATCAAATGATGGGGCAATCGGGGACAAAGTCACTAAACCTTATGGAAACAATCATCCGATGATTCAATCAAACGATAAATTCATCATAGAATTATAGTGGCCGATGTTGCCGGTCAGTTCGAATATTCTTTTGAACATTTCCTTGTATCTTTCAATCGTATCCTCATCTAAGTTTGAATCAATGGGGTCAAAGACTGAGTGAGAACCAGAATTCAACATGTTTGTGAGTACATCGAACATTATCTGATCGCATTCGTCAATCTTTGAGCGAACACCATCATAGCTTTCTACACCGATTAATAGTTTGAAATAATATTCCAATATGCGTCTCATGCAGTTCAAATTGGACACGGGAGAATTACTGTTCTTGTATTCGAACCAGAGTTGTTCGTAATTCGAGTGAATCCTCGACTTATCCGTGGTTTTTATTGTTGATTGTGATTTGTTTTTTATTATATGATGATAGGACACATTCGTATCTTTCTTGGATGATCTGTACTCTATCTCTTTGTAAAAGAAAGCATTGTGTGTGAATACGAGCAGTTGTTTGACTCTTGATTTATCGTTTATACAATCTGACATGATTTTCTTTGTCAAAGTCGATATTATGTTCATGGTGTCCCCATCCATACTGCTGGCGGGATCATCAATGACCACGATTGCACCTTTATTCCCATCATCAGGATTTAGACTACCGTATATTAGTCTGTACAGGTATAGAAAAGCAACAAGATTATATTCCCCCTCACTCAGTGTATCCATTCCACCAGTTCCGACGGGCCTTACTATGCGATATGTTCCAGGCATCTCGTCATCGGTATGAAGTTTGAAACTATTGAATCCAAAATTTGAAAGCACGGTGTTGATTTGTGTAACGGTTTCCTCGATGTTTGAAATCTTCTGATACAGTACTTTTAATCTACCCTCACAGCTGTTTATTTTTTCATCACAATCTGTGATTGATTTTTGATGTTGAACAATCTGGTTATTGAGACCATTGATGCATTTTAACACATTCTCGCATTTTTTCTGATGATCCTTTGATATTTTAATCCAGAGTGAATTTGTGATCAGTGAAGGTATTCTTTTCCGTTCTGCAATCAGATTATTATGATTGGTAATCCTTTCATTAACGATCCCTACTTGTTGGTTATAAGATTCGATGAACTTTGAAATTCCACTAAAATCAATCGAAAGTGAAGGATCCTCTTTCTTACGATCGAGTTGTTTGATCGCCTCATTGATTTTCAATTTCAGTTCACTTTCATAGATTCTTATCGATGATGTATCTATGTTACCGCATTGTTGTTTTCCGTTGCTCTCGATTTTTTCAATAATACTATTTGTGTAAACAGTATATTGATCGATGAATGATGAAAGAGTTTTGATATCTTCTTCATAGATATCATCGAATATCGCTTTGAAATCCTCAAGGAATCCATTATCCAATTGTGATTTACAGAAAGGACAGATGTTCTCAGAAATGTAACTCCTTCCTTGTCTAATCCAATTCAGATTATTCAATTTGGTATAGAACTTGTTAAGATCATTGTCAGATAGACTCACTATCGGTTTTGATAACAACTCGAAACCAGCTATTGATGATAAATCAATATCATCCAACAATAGAAGTGAGGGTAATGGCTCCGAGTTATCATCTTTGTATGAGCTATATAACTCATCCACTTCGCTAGCTGAGAATTCTTTTTTTGATAGATCTCTGAAATCACTTAATATTTTATTGCCAAATTTCTTTTTACTATCATTATAGCCTTGAAACAATGTTACATTGGGGTATTGATCTTTGATGTCATTTTTTACCTTCCACATTTCTTCATAAAAGTCATTATAACATTTGTCTTGCTGTTCTTTCGTTTTCCCGATATTGGTCTGTGATCCTTCTTTTTCATCTTGTTTTTCTTTTTTTAATTGATTGATTGAAGATATTTCTTTCAATGTTTCTGAATCTTCCTTACCGAAGGTGTAGATTCCTTGCATTCCATCTATTATTCTAGATTCTTTGAATTCCTTGTTGAAAACAATCAACTCCTCTTGGTTCTCAACCAGTAAATCCGGCTTTTCTTTGACAAATCTACATATTGATGACTTTCCGCATCCGTTTTTGCCGAAAAAAAGATTGACCTTTTTCAAGGATATTTTATACTCATTAGGAAATGTGTGCAAATCCCGAAGAATCAGACAATCTTTCATAACATAATAATGCGAATTTGGATTATTATAACTGTACGTTTAAAAAGAGGATATTGTCTGGATCTTTGTAATGATGAAAAACAGATACAATTTTTACAATCACCATTGACGTCATATGTTAATCGAATCGTAATAAAATATAAGTTGAGTCTGATAATAATATACAAAATAAAAGATAACATGGCTGATTCCATTGAAATTATAAACATTCTAATGGTTCTTCTATCGCCTGTTATTGCAGTAGTGATTGGACAGCATCTACAAAATAGATCCGAACTGCGTAAAGATAAAATTGAAATCTTTCAATGTCTAATGAAAAACAGAGTCTATTATTGGGGAACTAAAGAATCTGTCGACGCTCTCAACAGGATTGATGTGGTGTTTTATAATTCAAATAATGTAATCCAAGCCTGGAAGCATTACTATAACAAAATTCAGATAGAAAATCATACAGACATAAAACTTGTAATTGATTTACAATATGAACTGTTGTCAGAAATGGCCAAGGATTTAGGATATGGTGCTATAACCAAAGAAACATTGTATTTCCCATATCGTCCGGACGGTGTTCTTAAAGAGGATTGTGTGCACGATGCGTATAATCAAGTAATAATGTACTTGATAAATAATCTCGCAGATAAAAAAGACGATACTAAATAAGAAAAATAGGCCAGTCGGCCAGGTTTGGTTACAAATATCTCCTCCTGAAAGATCTTATAAATCCGAAGTCGGCGGGTCCGTTCATCTTGGACGCCCACTCGTTCTGGATCGGGTCGTCCGTGTTCTCCGCGAGAGGGGTGAACTTCTCCGGATGGTCGAGGACGTATGCGATCACCGCCTCGCTGTTCTCCCTCGGGGTCCTCGGATTGCCGAGGACTTTCTTCACGTAGTTCTGGTTCATGGCGATGGAGTTCGCCCTGGACATCCTGGTGTTCAGGTATCCCTCGGTCATAGTCCTGCGTTTGGTGTTCATTCCGGGAGCGAACTCCACCCAGCCCACCGGGGGCTGGGAGCCCCTCTTCTTGAAGGTCGGGATGAGCTCGTACTGCTCGGTCATCGGAGTCCCTCCTGCGGAGGACGACCTTCATCTCGATCCTGTCGGAGACGAAGACGGGGATGCAGGCGTACTCGATGGGACATTCATCGCAGCATCCGTCGCAGAACTCCGATTCGCAGAACTCGTCGAATGGGTCTGAGTCTTCATTGATGGGATTGTAGTCCTCGATGAGACCGTCCTCTGTGTCGTCAAGATCATCGAGATCCGCGTCATCGTAGAGCGAGGGGTCTACATCCAGGATACGGGTTGCTACCTCTTCACCCGCGAACGATTCGGCTCTACCGAGGCATTCGAAAGGGTCGCCGTCGTAGCGGCATTCCACGTACTCGACCGCGAAGGCCCTGGCCAGGACCCTGAGTCTGAGGTCGTCGTCCCTTATGCGTCCGCGGGCGTTGCGGATGAACATCGACGCGAGGTCGTCGATGAACTCGTCCGGACATCCGTGGTTGTTTGACAGACTGTTCCCTGCGGCAGATGCCACTCTAACACTGTTGGTCATTCCTTATCACCTCTGTGATCTGCCCTCTTCCGAGGGGATGACCCGACCTCCGACCGCCACTGTGGGTCTCTGTGTCGGAGGTCATATCGAACCGGCTCCGGGGTCCGGAACCTCGATTTCCATGTGTCGACTTCTAAAATCAGTTCAAATCCGGAATTCCGATGATCGGACCTTTCGCGGATGCTCCTGTGTCGGAGGTGATCCTGTCCGCGGCCGTGCTTTCAGGCCTGTGATTCCCATGAGTGTGAGGTTTGATGGTCAGACGAGGGACGCCATATGGTCGGTCGGACTGCCGAACGCTTCGCGCTGTCTCCTGAGGAAGTACTCGTCGGGCTCCTCGAAGGGGTTGGCCATGACGAGGTCGTCGTCCATGGGGAGGCCCAGGTCGAGCGTGCAGACCGCCAACGGGCACATCCTGGAGAAGTCGGCGATCGAGAGGCCTCCGTCGCGTAGCTTGGACTTGAACAACTGGAAGATGTTCCTTACCAGATCGAAGTCCTCTGCGAAGACGACCACGAGGTCGTCGCGTATGTAGCGGATGTACGTTCCGACGCAGTCGTGGTGGCCGTCGTACGTCCTGAGTATCCTGTGGCATTCCCTGCAGACGCGGATCTTGTGCTGGCGGTAGACTCCAAGAGTGCGGATGTTGCGTTTGGAAGCACCGCCCCAGTACCTGATCTTGAACTCCACTGAAAGCGACTTCATGGTCCACTGTTCCCAATCGACTCCCGACAGATCGCCGAGCATCCTGCCCCTCCCCTCGCCCATCTCGTTGTAGTCCCTCTCGGTGTAGGATGCACCGGGCGAGAGCAGACCGGGGACCATCATGTCCAGCACCTTCAGGTCCCAGTCGATGTCGTCGGGGTCCTTCTCGGCCATGCCGAGGCCCATGTGGGTGGTGAGGTATGCAGCGGTGTGCCTGATGCTCCTTATCTTCTCCCTGGAGTGAACCTTCTTGATGAGCCATCCGTGGTTGGCCTTCCTGAACGCGGTGGTGTCTATACGGCCGTAACAAAGGATGTGGAAATGAGGGGAGAACTCCCATTCCGATTCCTTCTGGCGCCAGGGATGGAAGATGGTGACCCCTGCGGTGGCACCGAATGCGACCATGGAGTCGTCGACGTGCCTGCAAAGGTCATCGAACTCCGGCTTGGTCTGGCAGAGCCTCTTGGCCAGTTCCTGAGGAGGGGAGACCACCCAGTGGCCGATGTCCCCGACGGAGACACCCTTCTTCTCGCTGAGGATCTTGTACGAAAGGAGCTGCCTCTCGATCTGGACCCCACGCTTGAGGGCTGTGTCGTTCATGCACTTCGGACATCTGAGGCTCCAGCAGTGCCTGCGCTTGCCCTTGCAGTGATGCTCCGGATCGTCTGGGCATGCGGAGTAGACGATGCCTCCCATGGGGGAGCGGATGAAACCGCAGCCCTTCCTGTCGGGACGGGTGAGGTCGTGGGTGGGCATGCACCAGGTAATGTATTGGCGGTAAGGCTCGGAACCTTCCTGCACGGGAGTCTCCGAGAGGCTTTCCTGAATTCTTTCCTGTGCCTCGTCCCCGGCGTCATCCTGCGGATGAAGTCTAAGGTACTCTATGGCAGGATACACGGGGCTCTCGAAGGGCAGCTCCCTGACGTAGCGCATGACGGGATGCTCATGGTCGGCCGTGATCCTGTAGAGAAGCTCGTCATAATCTGTTTCGGAGACGTCTACGGCGCCCCCATGAGTATTTTGCTCGGACATGCTATCATAAAAGGGTTGGGTGCTCGGCGCTTGCCCGTGCTGCGGCAGAGCCGTGGCACACGGGCGTCGCCCCTCGCACCCCGTCTCCCAGAGAGAAGGGATGTCGATGAAAGATGATCATCATGAGGGACTCGCGCCGGAGCGTGTTCTCACTGCGTGGCAGAGACCTCCCTCATCCTCCTGAGGACCTGGTCCATGTCGATCTCCTTCCTCGGGACCTTCACCCCTTCCAGGGCCTCGGACATCCTGCAGAGGAAGCTTCCGAAGCTTCCTATTAAGTCCCCGTCCACAGGCATGCGGACGTACTTCCCGTCGACCATCAAGACTATCTTGGGAATCGGATCCAGATAGGTCTGTGACACCTTGTCGAAGGGGGTCACCAACTTCAGGGCCATGAACAGATGGCCCTCCCTGAAGGACATCAGGGTCTCCTTCCTGGGCTGTCTCGAGACAGGCTCCGCCTGTCCGAGCAGCTCCACTGCTCTCGCTGTAATCTCGTCTACCATCGTATGCTCCTCGTCTGTCAGCCTGACAAGGCAGGCGTCAGTCCCCCGATGTGACGCGGAGCTACCACGATCCGGTAGTCTTTCGTTCGTTTGGGCCAAAGTGTCGGGATGTCACGCGAGAACCCACCTTCCCTGGACGGATTCGGTACGGAACCAATGCCGGGTGAACAGGGTCTCCATTCCTCCGAAAGAGGCCCTACTGGCCAGGGCCATGGTGAAGTCGGGCGGGCCCACTCATCCCATTCGCCATCAACATCGACTACATAGCCGATTGTCATTCTTCTATCACTATGAGCATCCTGTGATTCATCACCACGAACAGGTGGCCATCAGATGGCCCTCATCCGGATCGGTCAGACATCCGCATCTCATGGCTCCGAAGCCCATGCCGGAGATATGCCTGCTGAAGACCTCGATCTTGCCGACGTCGTTGTCGAGGAACAGCGTCGCGACCGATCCACGGAGGATCGGAAAGGGATGCGACCTTGGTCTCCGCCGGTTCCCGCCGGCATCGGTACCAATGCACCGCTTACCCGTGCACGGCAAAGGAACGCCGTCTGAAGCTGCCGACATCCCATTTTCTGGACATGACGGGGTCCCCCCCCCCATGATATGCCGTCATGATTAGGATATGACATGCTGGCTATTATCATCCGCGATTGCCGGCGGTATCATCGGTGTAATTTACATCTTTGAAAGCTGAACTTAGCTTCATAGTTCGCGAACACCCATTCTCTCGAACAGTGCCAGATGATATCTCTGTCTTCCAGATGGGATCTGAACATACAGTTAGTTATAGATAGCATATATCTTTGAATAAGCCGTTTTGTGAGAAACTCCATGAGTAACCATCATATACCCACAGCAGGATTTTCGGTTATGGATTTCGCACTGATGTCCTGCCCCTACTGCGGAGGGGGCATCGATACGGCGGACGCATCGAGATTCCTCTGCAGGAGCTGCGGCAAGAGCATCTACACCGACCGCGAGAGCATCCGCCACTTCATCCGCCCGGGTGAACTGGAGGACAGTTTCAACGGAGCCCTGGACGCACTCCAGGATGACAATCCGAAGAAGGCGCTCTCCATGGCCGATGAGCTCCTCAGTGTCTCAGGGGATTCGGACTTCGACGCCTACTTCCTGAGGGGTGCGGTCTACGCCTCGATGGGAGAGGACGGGAAGGCCGCGGCCGACTGGAAGAAAGGGATGGAGCTCCTCACAGTGTACTCCAACATAGACGCATACATCTGCCTCATGGGCAAATGCATAGCGGACATGATCTACGAGAAGGAGAAGGAGTACATCGAGTTCGCCCCGCTGAAGTACATAGACAGACTGTGCGACGAGATGTACGCCAGCACATCCGAGTCCTGCAAATCGTTCTTCTACTACACGATCTACCGCGACTACAGGACGCTGATGGGCAGGCTCCAGCTGGAGGGCGAGGAGACCTTCACCGACGTCATACCCAAGCTGTTCAGGAGGATCGTGGAGTACCACCGCAACTTCTGGTGTCTCATACGCGTCATCGACGAGTACCTCATCAGCATGGGATACAACCCCGAGACGTACATGGACGACGACATGGAGGACCTCCATGTCTACGACCTCCTGAAGGAGGACCTGAAAAGGTACACGTCCGGGATGACCGACCAGGACAGGCTCAGGATCATAGCCCATTGGGACGACGAGAAGCTCAGGGTTAACGAGGAGCGTCTGGAACCGATACTGCATCACGGGAAGGACGTCGGCGTCCTCGGGAAGCTCCTGTCCAGAAGGAGCTCGTCCGAGGCCGATGCCCTGGACGAGCCCGATGCGGTCGACCAGTACGTGAGGGGCTGCCTCCTGCTCGACGCACCGTCAGATGAGACCCAGATGGTCGAGTAATACCCTCAGCCCTATCAGGATCAGGATCACACCGCCGACCAGCTCGGCCTTCTTGCCGAACCTGTCGCCGAACAGGCTCCCTATCTTCACACCGGAGGCGGAGATCAGGAACGTGACGACCCCTATGACGACTGCCGAGGTCATTATGTCGTCACCGGTCATCGCCAGCGATATGCCCACCGCAAGGGCGTCTATGCTCGTGGCCACGGCCAGCACGAGCATGGTGCGGAAGCCTGTGCTGGCGTCGACGCCCTCCTCTTCGTCCGAGATGGCCTCCCTTATCATGTTCACACCGATAAGGGCGAGCAGGATGAATGCGATCCAGTGGTCGTAGTCCTCGATGTACGAGTAGAACGAGGATCCGAGATAGTACCCGATCACGGGCATCAGCGCCTGGAACACGCCGAACCATATGCCCACGATCAGGATCTGCCTTATCCCGGGCCTCTTCATGGCCAGGCCCTTGCAGATGGCCACGGCGAACGCGTCCATGGCCAGCCCCACCGCTATCAGCAGGACGCTCAGGGGATCCATGCGCCCCAATCCGGTTCACATATAATAATCGAGACGGTGCGCCTCGCGCCCGCTGGTCTGGACGATCCGGTCCCTGGGCATGACCGCGCTCCACAGGGTCTCGTACTCGGGGGAGTAAAGACGTGACGTGCCCGGAGGACCCTCCCTGTTGCCGGCGTAGCAGTAGACGCATCCGTGGCCGCAGGTCCCGTACTCCCCGATGTCTATGCTCCTGACGCAGAGACAGCCCTCCCTAAGCGGGACCGACTGGGACTCGTAGGGGATGTCCAGGGACCTCAGCATCGTCCTGTCCAGGCATCCCCTCGGCTCCACCCCGAACCGGGAGAAGTCCCTTCTCGGACAGCAGCAGCTCAGCGTCATCCCGTGGTCCCTTGCTATCGCGGAGGCCATCTCCACGAACGCGTCCATCTCCGCCGGGGATACCCTCCTGATGACCCCCGACTCCTCCAGCCTGATGAGCTTCCCGTACATGTCCACGAAACTGAACACGCACCTGTCGGTCCAGGCGGATGCCTCCCTGCACATCATGGCGAACTTCCTGCGATGGTACTCCAGACTCAGTCCGGAGTTCAGAACCACAGGATCGTATCTCCATGTCATCCTGTCCCTGCCGATTCTCTCGGAGACCTCCACGCACGAGTCGTTGATGTCCGCCTTGAACCGCACACCGGGCTCCAGGTCCCTGCCGTACGGGGTGAGGGTGACCTGGAACAGGGCCGTGTGTCCCATCGAGGCGATCTCCCTCAGATGGGGGACCATCGGCCCCGGGTCCTTGGTGATGAACAGGATCGCATCCACGTTCCCGCGGGTCAGATCGACCCTGTGGACGGTGGTCCTGGACACGGGATTGCGGACAAGGACGTACCCCGCCCTCAACCGGTTCATCATCCACTCCGAGTGGAACGCCGGTATGTCGGTGCGACGGCTGGCACAGATGATCATCGACCATGGAACCCGCGGGACGGACTTATCGGTTTCCTCACGACGGATCGCCCGGACGGTGTGTTAACGCCGCAGGTGCTTGGTGGCTTCCGGATAAACCATTAATAATGTTGGATGGGAATCACGCGCGCATGCATGGTCCGTGCATATTCTCCTGCATCACCCTGATAGGGACGGTCAGCGTCACCGAGGACGGCGAGGGCAGGATTACTGGGCTGTACCTCCCGAACAGCAACCTCCCGTGCATGGAGGACCGCGAGACAGACATACTCTCGGAGGCGGCCGGACAGCTGAACGAGTACTTCTCGGGCAAGAGGCGCAGGTTCGACCTCCCCCTCAGCTACGGCGGCACAGACTTCACGGTCTCCGTCCTCGACGCCCTCATCCGCATCCCCTACGGGGAGGTCCGCACCTATGCGGAGGTGGCCGCGGAGGTCGGATCGCCCAGGGCGTACAGGGCCGTCGGATCCGCCTGTGCCGGCAACCCGATACCGATCATAGTGCCGTGCCACAGGGTGGTTCCGTCCACCGGGGGCATAGGGAACTACGCGGGAGGGTCGGCGATGAAGCGCAGGCTCCTGGATTTCGAGAGGGAGAACGCTTGACGGTCGACTACCGCGCCATGATCGAGGCAGCGGCCGAACCGGAGCTGGCGGAGTTCAACTCCAAGCTGACGCCCGGCAAGGATGGGATCAGGGGCGTGAGGATCCCGGTGATCAGGGACATCGCCAGGAAGATCGTTAAGGACGACTGGACCCAGATCCTCGATTCGGAGCCCGAGGGGTTCGAGGAGGAGATGCTCAGGGGAGTGGTCATCGCCACCGCCCCGGTGACCGCCGAGGAGCGGATCGCCCTGACGGAGGACTTCCTCAGGTACGTCGACAACTGGGCGACCTGCGACATATTCTGCAACTCCTGGAAGTTCAGGAAGGGCGAGGAGGACGCCGTGTGGGACTACTTCTCCGGACTGATCGATTCCGGGGACGAGTACAGGATGAGGGTCTCGGTCATCGCGAGGATGTCCCTCTTCGACGACGAGACCCATTGCGCCATGCTGCTGGAGGACATAGCCGCCCACGACAACCCCGGCTACTACTACCGCATGGGGGCCGCATGGGCCGTGTCCATGGTGTACGTGAGGCACCCGGACATAGTGGTGGAGCTGCTCCGCTCCGGCAGGATGGAGGTCTGGACCCACAACAAGTCGATACAGAAGATCCGCGAGTCCAGGAGGGTCCCGAAGGAGACCAAGGAGGAGCTCAACGCCCTCAGGCGCAGAGCTCCCTGATGATCCTCTCGACCTCGTCGGCGTTGGCGTCGCCGACCCTGGCCCCCTTCCTCTCCAGCCATGTCCATCCGCGCCTCTCGCACTCCTCCTGGAAGTCGGGGCTGGTTATGGCGATCAGCTTCCCGTCGTCGATCTCGTCGGCCTCGAGGAACATCTGGAACATGTCCTTCGGGACGCACATAACAACCTTGTCGAAGGGACGGGTCATGAACGAGGTCTGGGACACGAAGTTCCTGTCGAGGTCCGCCTGGATGTACTCGTCCCTGTTGGACATCACATGCGGGTACTCCATGATCTGGTAGTTCCCGGGGACGAACCCGTACTTGGTGGTGATGACGCCGAAGGACACGTCGCACAGCTTCTCCCCCCTGTCATCCACGGCCCTGTCCAGGCGCTCCACCAGCTTCTTCACCTCGGTCATCCTCCCGCCGAACATCTCGAACGCGGTTGCTATGCGGTTCTTGACCAGGAACACCGTGGAGTCGTTGGTGATGACGAGGATCCTCTTCTGGAGCTTGGTCTCTGCGTAGATCCTGGTCATGTTCACAGCCTCTTGGGACCCAGCCTGTAGGCGATGCTGCAGTTGCCCTCGGCGGAGACCATGCAGGGACCCATCGGGTTCATCGGCTTGCAGGCCTTTCCGAACATGGGGCACTCCTCCGAGCGGATTATGCCTCTGAGGACCTCGCCGCACCTGCATCCCCTGGCCTCCACGTCCACCTCGGGCGTCTTCGCGAGGATGTCCTCGTGCACCTTCGTGGCGTCGTGGTCCTGGAACCCGGGCCTGAGAGCCAGGGCGCTCTTGGGGATGACCGGGAATCCCCTCCACGAGCGGTCCACGGGCTCGAACGTCTCCTCCATGAGTCTGAGAGCGGTGGGGTTCCCCTCCGGCCTGACCAGCCTGGTGTACTCGTTCTCCACCTCGGCGCGTCCCTCCTTGAGCTGCTTGCAGAGCATGTAGCATGACATGAGTATGTCCAGCGGCTCGAAGCCCGCGATGACCTGCGGGACGTGATGCTGCTCGGACACCGGCTCGAACATGCGGGTGCCGGTTATCACGGCAACGTGCCCGGGCATGATGAAGCCGTCTATCCTGTTCTCGCCCAGGTCGAAGAGGGCCTGGATGATCGGAGGGCAGATCCTGTGGCAGCTGTAGACGCTGAAGTTCTCCGGACAGTCGTCCTTATGCAGGGGGACTGCGGTGGAGGGCGCGGTCGTCTCGAAACCTACCCCCACGAAGACTGTCGGCTTCCCGGGCTGCTCCCTGGCCATCTGGACGGCGTCGTCTATCGAGTACACTATCCTGACGTCCGCCCCGTCGGCCTTGGCGTCGAACAGGGACCCGATGGTGGTGGGGACCCTCATGAGATCGCCGAAGGCGGTGACCGTGACCCCGTTCCTGGCCAGTGTTATCGCGTCGGCTATCTCCTTGCTCGTGGTCACGCACACCGGGCATCCGGGCCCCTGCGCGATCTTGACCCCCACGTCCGCGAGCATCTCCTCCAGCCCGAACCTCACTATGGTGTCCTGGTGGGTCCCGCAGATGTGCATCAGACGGACGTCCATGTCCATCTCGCCGATGCGCTCGAGGACTTTCTTCGCCGTCGCCTCGTCCCTGTACTTGAACATCACTCAGCCTCCTCGATATCCATGCATTTCACGGTGCAAGACATGCCCCTGGTCACCTTGACATCCCCTCCGCACTCCGGGCAGGAGAGGACCGGGATCGAATGCGTGTCGAAGTCCGGGTCGGTCAGGACCTTCGCGGGCCCCACGTATCCGCAGGACTTGCACTCGAGCTCTATCGGCTCGTGCTCCACGATGAACTCGGAACCCTCCAGGATGGTGTCCCTGGTTACGATCTCGTAGGCGAAGCTCATCTGCTCCTCGCCCAGGTTCGTCAGGTCGCCTATTACGACCGTGACGCTGTTGACCTTCTCGACATCATACTTCTGGAGCTCGCCGATGACAGCGTCGACGAGGCTTGTTACCACCGAAACCTCATGCATCGGTCCCCGTTATGGCTGTAGTCGTTATCAACCTTAGTCATGGCCGTCGGTGAAATGACGGCAGTGTTGACGGACGCTGCACCTCTCGCAATGGGGGTGGTTCGGCAGGCAGACAACCTGCCCGTGCCTGACGAGGTACCTGTTGATGTCGGACCAGCGTTCCCTCGGGGTGATCTCCATGAGCGCGAACTCCGTCTCCTCTGGGGTCCTTGTGTCCACGAGACCCATGAGGTTGGCTATCCTGTGGACATGCGTGTCCACGCACACCGACGGTATGTCCATGGCGTAGGACCGGACGCAGGCGGCGGTCTTCCTTCCGACCATCGGAAGCTTGAGCAGCTCCTCGGTGTCCCTCGGGACCTCCCCTCCGTACTCGTCCCTGAGCATGCGGCAGCAGTCCACGATGGCCTTCCCCTTCTGCTTGGGGAATCCCGCGGGGCGCACCAGGTCGGCCACCTCGTCAGGGTCGGCGTCCGCTATGGCGTCGACCGAGTCGTACCTGTGGAACAGGTTGTCCGATGCCTTCCTGGTGTTGTCGTCCCTGGTGCGCTGAGACAGTATTGTCGCTATCAGGACGTGGAACGGGTCGCACGGCCACTCCGGGTTCAGCCCCTCCGAGTTCCTTCCGGGGTATGCCCCCTGCGTGTACTCCTCGGACAGGGTGTTCAGGATCTCGCATATCTTCCCTGCAGCCATTTCAAAGCATCCTCCGCCGTCCTGAAAGAACCGGTGACCAGGACGTTCAGGTCCCCCCTGGATTCCATCGCGGCATCCATTGCCTCGGCGACGGTGCCGTACACCCCGTCAACCCTCATATGGGCCGAGACGATCCTGGCGGTGTCCTCCGCGGGCATCGCCCTCGGCGAGTCGGGGGCGGCGACGAGGACCCGCTCCGCCACCGGGGCCAGCATCCTTGAGACGCCGTCCACATCCTTGTCGCTGAGCATGGCCAGGACCAAGACCACCCTCCCGTAGATCTCCTTGATATCTGATCCGAGGCAGACCGCGCCGTTGACCGTGTGGGTGACATCGACGATGATGGGCTCTGCCAGGAGCTTCTGCATCCTGCAAGGCCACGACACGGACTCCAGCCCCTCGGACACGTGCTCCGCGATGCGCTCCTCGTAGTCCGGGAGAAGCGACACCGCCTCGATTGCCAGGGATGCGTTCCTGGCCTGGTGCCTGCCGGGGAGGTAAACCGTGTAGAGCTCGCCCCTGTAGACCATGTCCACACACTCCGGCCAGCTGGACATCACCTCCGCGTCCGTGTCCATCACCCTGCGGATGGGGCACCCCACTTCGTCGGCGTGGGCCTCGAGCACGTCGTACACCCTGTCTGGATTCATCGTGACGCAGGGAACGCCTGGCTTCATGATCCCCGCCTTCTCGAGGGTTATGGCCTCGATCGTCCCGCCCAGGTAGTCGGTGTGCTCCATACCGATGTTGTTGATGACCGTGACCTCCGGCGAGATCACGTTGGTGCTGTCGAGCTTGCCTCCCATGCCGACCTCGACCACGGCTATCTCCGCGGAGACGGTACGGAAGTACATCAGCGCCGCGACCGTCAGGACCTCGAACCTTGTGCACACGATCCCCTCCGACGCCATAGCCTCCACATGGGGCCTGAGAGCACCCAGGACCTGGACCAGGTCCCTGTCCGGGATATCCTCGCCCTCCAGGCGGATGCTCTCGTTGACCTTCATGATGTGCGGCGAGGTGAACGCCCCAACCCTCATCCCGGAGGCCTTCAGGATCGATTCAACCATGGCGCACACGGATCCCTTGCCGTCGGTGCCGGCGACATGGATGAAGCGCATCCCGACATGCGGGTCCCCCACCCTCCTGAGAAGCTCCTGCGTACTCTCCAGCCCAGGTCTGATGCCCCTCCTGACGAGGCCATCGAACCATGCCAAGTTCCCGTCTGGGTCCAATGAAATCTCCGAGCCGCGGGAGACTGCCCGCCCTTAATATAGTCTACGCCGAAAGGCAGAGCTGGTTCGGAGACGGCATGGGACCTCATGTGCCGATCATTCTGTACTCCGAGAACGGCTCCATGCTCCATCGGAACCACGAATCGCGATTGCCTGAGAGCACTTGACGCCGAAGCGGACGTCTCCCGCGACGTCCATGGAGGGACGTTCGAGGTCCGTGAAAACCTTCAGGAGAGAGCCGTCGTCATCACGGAGACCCCTGGGTTTGGCCTCCGCGACATGGACCTCCTGTTCGGGAGGGCCGGCCCCATTTCGTTCGTGATTAACCCCGACACGTTCCTCGTGGAGCCGAGGGTGTCGCGGGCACAGACATCGGAGCCTACGCAAGAATCATTGTGCAGAAGAATGGAGAAGGGTGTTTGAGGGGATTACCCCCTCGTGCTTCACTCGAAGAGCTCCTTGTAGATGGAGTCGACCATCTCCGGGTAGGTCATGCCCTTTTCCTTGGCGACCTCCCTGACCAGATCCATCGTCCCGGACCCGTACTGGGCCGCCTTCTTCCTCTTCTCGGCGATGAAGGGGTACCCGAGGTTCCTGGCCACCTGCCTCAGGACCATCTTCCTGGAATCGGCGTCCTTAGGCTTGAGGTCCTTCAGGTCCATCGCGTTGACCTGCATGGTCACTATGGGGTCCATGTACGGGTAGAGGATCTTCTTACCGAAGTGGTCGGCGACCATGGTCTCATGGGGGATCGTGGATGTGATCAGCTTCCCCAGGTCGGCCTTCCTCATCCTGACCAGCTCGTCGTCCGGCATCCCGACGTACTTGTTATACCCGTAGAACAGCTCGTCGGAGCCCTGCCCTCCGAGGATGTACTTCTCGTGGACGGTCTTGCATACGAAGAACAGCGGGAGCTCGAACGACAGCGTCAGAGGGCTCGAAGTCCTGGTTATGGAGATCATCTCCCTGAGCCTAGACTCGATGTTGTCCTTCGTGATCGGTATGTGGAGCCAAGGGAGCCCGAGCCTCTCGGACATGTCCTGCGCCATAACCACGTCGTACGACTGGTCCTTCCCGCAGGTGTAGAGGGTCACGGACCTGGCGTAGTCCTTGGCAACGGCGGCAACAAGCCCGGAGTCCAGTCCCCCAGAGAAGGCCACTGCCACGTCCTGGTCCTCCACCCCGTTCCTGATGGCGGAAACTATCGCACGTTCAAGATTCTCGATGTCGGCCGACATGCGGGATGTATCGGTCACACAGTCTTAAAACCTTGACATCGGGAAGCTGCTGGC
Organism: uncultured Methanomassiliicoccales archaeon; assembly: GCA_959597175.1. Classification (GTDB taxonomy): domain Archaea; phylum Thermoplasmatota; class Thermoplasmata; order Methanomassiliicoccales; family Methanomethylophilaceae; genus Methanoprimaticola. The sequence goes on along the minus strand of CAUFXM010000004.1, from coordinate 167,929 downwards.
TCGTATCGCCTGGCATCCGATGGCCCGAACGGCGGTGCCTCCGCTCTGTACACGGCGTGCGCGCTCAGCGTGCACAACACGGACGTGAAGTGTTATTACCGACCCCCGCGATACCCCCGGACATGGATGGAGTAACACGCATCGGTGTCTCCCTGGAGCCAGAGCTTCTGAAGGCCTTCGACGAGTCGATATCCAAGAAGGGTTACGTCAGCAGATCTGAGGCGATCCGCGACCTGGTCCGCGACTCCCTGGCGGAGAACGAGTGGAAGAACGAGGACGAGTGGATGGTCGGCACCATAGTCATGGTCTACGATCACACGATGAGCTCCGTCGGAGACAAGCTCACCGACCTTCAGCACGAGCACCAGCCCCTTGTCAACACATCCGTCCACATCCACCTGGACCATGACAAGTGCATGGAGATCCTCATCTGCGAGGGGCGCCTGGGGGACCTGAAATCGTTCGCCAACGAGATCACGTCGATCAAGGGCGTCCTCAGAGGCAGGCTCACGATGGCTGCGCCCTCCACTGGGAACCTGCACCACATCGGCCACAGAAACTGAGCGGTCTCCCATCGGACTGACCCCCATCACCACCGTGGACAACCTGTCCCCGGAGAACCCGCATGCCCTGTTCAGGTACTCCGCCGAACATACGGACGGGTAGAACAGCTCCGCCCGCACGCCCTATGAGAAGCCGGGCACCCGGACGCGGCTGGACAGCATCACCATCCTGACCTCCCCGCGGCTTACCATCGACGCGTACATGACGAACGTGTCGGAGAGCCAGATCAGGTCGTCCCCTTCCCCGTACCCGTCGCGGGAACCCGCCGGGACGTCGTGGCCGACCACCCCTCCCTCACGGTCGAGCATCAGTATGGTTGGCTCCGACGGGCGGGGGAACCGGGAGTCGCAGGACAGCGCGAGAACGTTCTCCATCCCCGCACAGCGCTCCAGGCCTGGCACCTCGAGCCTCATCCCTCCGGAGACCGTGCCGATGGATCCCTCGATCTCGAGGACATCGGCGACCACGCGGTCTTCCAGGACCGCCAATCCCACCACGCCCGGCATCCCCAGGACAGCGTCCAGGAACCCATCATCCAGATGCATGAAACCCGACCTCCCATTGCATTCTTAACCGGTTGCAGAGCTGGACGGGCGGACGGTCGCTGATGCCCGTTCTAAATTATTTATAGATTACATCACAAAGAACCATTAAATAAAGATGAAACTCTGCGCCAGACGATGAAGAAGCTGATAATCACCGAGAAGGCGAACGCTGCTAGGAGGATCTCCACCATCCTCTCGGACGGCAAGTCCCACTCATCCACCACCGGTGGGGTCACGGTGATTTCCTTCGAGTCCGGAGGCGACGAGTACGACGTCATCAGCCTCAGGGGACACATCATAGAGCTGGACTACCCGAAGGAGTACAACGACTGGGTCAGCACCTCCCCGGTGGATCTGGTCTACGCCCCGCAGGTCAAGACCGTGAGGGTGAAGTCCATCCTCAACATGATCAAGGATCTGGCATCCAAGGCGGACGAGATCATCATCGCCACCGACTACGACAGGGAGGGGGAGCTCATCGGCATGGAGACCGTTCGCGAGGCGGGCGCCGACATGAGCATCGTGCGCAGGGCCAAGTTCAGCGCCCTGACGAAGGGGGAGGTGGAGAACGCCTTCGACAACCTGACGGATCCGGACAAGAAGCTCGCGGACGCCGCAGAGGCCAGACAGATCATAGACCTGGCATGGGGCGCGGTCCTCACCAGGCTCATATCCCTGTCTTCCGGGCAGGTCGGAAAGAACTTCATGTCCGTCGGCAGGGTCCAGAGCCCCACGCTCAAGCTCCTCGTGGACCGCCATGAGGAGATAGAGAGCTTCGTACCGAAGCCGTACTGGGAGATCGTCGGGAAGTTCGGGATACTGGCGTTCAAGGGATCGCACACCTCCAACCCGTTCTGGGACAAGGACGAGGCGGAGGCGATCATGGACGTCATCTCCGAGAACTCCGAGGGGACCGTCGTCACCTACGAGGTCACCCCCAAGGAGGAGTACAGACCCGCACCTTTCGACACCACGATGATGCAGGTCGAGGCAAACAAGATCGGCATACCCCCGACGACCGCCATGAAGCTCGCCGAGGACCTCTACACGGGAGGGTACATCTCGTATCCCCGTACGGAGAACACCGAGTACCCCAGGACGCTCAACCTCAGGTCGGTTCTGGAGAAACTGAAGGACGGGGACTTCAAGTCCGAGGCCGAGGAGATCCTGGCACAGGAGAAGATCGTCCCCTCGAAGGGCAAGAGGCGGACCACCGACCACCCGCCGATATATCCGACTGCCGGGGCATCCGCCGACAAGATGAAGGGCGACAAGTGGAAGCTCTACGAGCTGATCGTCAGGAGGTTCCTGGCCACGGTGGCTCCGAACGCGGAGGCAGAGGTCACGTCCTGCACCATCGACGTCGGAGGGGAGATCTTCGAATCGGAAGGATACGTCCTGAAGAAGAAGGGCTGGAAGAAGTACTACGGCAAGTACATGAAGGCCAACGACAGCAGGCTCCCGCCGCTCAAGGTCGGTGACAGGGTCGAGATAAGGTCCATGTCGATCGTGGAGTCCGAGACCAAGCCCCCGTACAGGTACAACCAGGGTTCGCTTATCCAGGAGATGGACAGGCTGCAGCTCGGCACCAAGTCCACCAGGCACGACATCATCGGGAAGCTGTACTCCAGGAACTACGTCCAGGGGAACTACATGATTCCGACGCCCAGCGGCATAGCCCTCACGAAGGCGCTCGAGAACCATGGCGGAGGCATCACCGAACCCGATATGACCGCCAAGCTGGAGGCCGACATGCAGATGATCACCGACGGGGAGAAGACCCTGGACTCCGTGGTCACTGAATCTCAGGACATGCTCCACGATGTGGCTGTGAAGATCTCCGACGATTCCGAGGAGATCGGCTCCGAGATCAAGGCCGCGCTCCATTCCCAGCAGCACATCGGCATATGCCCCTCGTGCGGGAACAACATGACCATCAAGCGCTCCAAGAACGGCAACTTCATAGGATGCGACGGGTACCCCGAATGCAAGAGGGCCTACCCCGTCCCCAGAGGGGCCCTCATCCAGACTGTCGACACGACATGCCCCGTGTGCGGGCTCCCGCAGCTGAGGATCATCAGGAAGGGCAACCCGCCGATGGTCCAGTGCATAGACCCCAAGTGCTCCACGAACACCGAGAGGAACGACCTCGGCCCATGCCCTACCTGCGGCAAGGGCAGGATGAGGATCATGTATTCCAAGGCTGGCAAGAGGTTCGCGGGATGCTCCGAATGGCCCAACTGCACCCAGACATACCCGCTCAGGCCCAGGGGCAGCATCTCCTACGCCGGCAGGCAGTGCTCCATATGCAAGGCCCCGATGATCCAGATGGGCAATGCGGAGGAGTGCATAAACCCGGACTGTCCCGGAAGGAAGAAGACAAAGGCCAAGAAGTCCGATTCCAAGAAGGAAGATGAGTCGAAGGAGTGAGTGCCCGAGGGCCTTTTAATTGTAATACGAAAAATCAATTCGTGTTACACTTTAAGTTTCTTAAATATGACCGGCTCAGAGCAGCCAGTCGTCCACTTCCTCCACACCGTTGAAGTGGTCGTTGAGGGCGTCGATCTCACGGGATATTCTTGCGTTTCTGCAAGACATGCACTCCAGCTCCTTGCCGAGACTGAGCTTCAGCTTCATCTCGGAACGGTCGAGCACGACGATGCGTCCGCATGTGCAGTACACACTCATCACGGCATTCGCCGACATCGCGTCCAGAGTGCGCAGTTCCGCACCGTTCTGGAGACAGCTCCCGCTGGTGTAACATTCATCCTCAGTCAATTCTCTCCCCCGAGATAGCGCAGCAGTAAGGAGTCTCCCTATCCATCCATAGGCTCCGTACACGCGCCTAACTCCCTATACTTAGGCCACATATAAGCCTTGTCACAGAGGTTTTTTATGGTATTCCTAAATCGATTGAAAACCCTGTCACAACAACGTTAACCATGGGTTATCTTTAAATACTGAAAAAATGGCGAAAACCTTCGGGATTCGAGGGGAAAATGTTGGGAAAAGGTTTGCCCTGTCCGGAACGGCTCAGAGCTTGAACTTGGAAACACCGGGGAACCTGGCCTTGGAGCCCAGGTCCTCCTCGATCCTGAGGAGGCGGTTGTACTTGGCCGTCCTCTCACCGCGCGCGGGCGCACCGGTCTTGATCTCTCCTGAACCCCATCCGACGGACAGGTCCGCGATTGTAGTGTCCTCCGATTCCCCGGACCTGTGGGACACGACGACATTGTATCCGTTGTCGAAGCTCATCTTGGCGGCGTCGCCGGATTCGGTGACCGTCCCGATCTGGTTGACCTTCAGGAGGAGTGCGTTTGCCGCGCCCTCGTCTATCCCGCGCCTGAGACGCTTGCTGTTGGTGACGAACAGGTCGTCCCCCACGATCTGCACGTGGCTTCCGATCTTCCTCGTGAGCTCCGCCGTGGCGGCGAAATCGTCCTCGAAGAACGGGTCCTCTATGCTGATCAGAGGATGCGCCTTGGTGAGCTCCACATAATGGTCAGCCAGCTCTCCTGCGGAAAGCCTCATCCCGTCGACATCGTAGACACCGTCCGAGTAGAACTCGGAGGATGCCGCGTCGATGGCCAGGTACACGTCCTTCCCGGGGACGTAACCGGCATCGGAGATGGCGGACACGATGGTGGACAGCGCCTCGTCGACGGTGTCCAGCGGCGGAGCGAACCCGCCCTCGTCGCCTATGTTGATCGCACCCACGCCGTACTTGGACTTCAGGATGGACTTCAGATGCATGTAGACCTCCGAGGACATCCTCAGACAGTCGGAGAACGAACCCGCGCCTGCGGGGATGATCATGCACTCCTGGATCTTCAGGTTCCCGCCGGCATGCTTCCCCCCGTTGATGATGTTGAGCATGGGCACCGGCAGAGTGACATGGTCGGATCCTATGTGCTCGTAGACGGGGATCCCCTCGGCCATGGCCCCTGCCCTGGCGACGGCCAGCGACACGGCGACCGTGGCGTTCCCACCGAGCCTGGACTTGTTCTCCGTGCCGTCCAGTTCGATCATCGCCTCGTCGACGGCCCTCTGGTCGGTCGGGTCCATACCCGTGATCTTCCCGGCGATCTCGCCGCGGACGTTCTCGACCGCCTTGAGTACGCCTTTGCCGCCATATCTGTCCCCGCCGTCCCTGAGCTCGTGGGCCTCCCATGTGCCCGTGGACGCGCCGGATGGCGCGATCGCGGTTATCCTGTGTCCCCTGACCGTTACCTCGGCCTCGACCGTCGGGTTGCCCCTGGAATCGAGGACCTCCCTCGCCCAAACCTTCTCTATCTGCATTGGAATCAGTCCCTGTCGTACTCCATCATGTTGTGCAAAAGAATGCCGCGGTCCTTGTCGGTCAGCGGCGTCTCGTCCAGGGACACGGCGAACGTGCACGCCCTGGACACCCCGCTCATGAGCTGCTGCAGCATGAGCAGGGATGTGTTCAGCCCGTCGGTGGCTATGATCTCCCCGAACCTGTCGAAGACGACCACCGGCCTCTCGCTCTTGCCTATGAAATCGTTCACGCGCACCATGAGCGACCCGAGGGAGCGGATGTCCTCGGACCCGGCCCTCCCGCTGGACGTCAGCGGGACGACCTCGATGTTGCTGTAGCTGAACCTCTCCTTTATCGCCTTGGCCCTGTCGGTCGTCACGATGAGCACGCTGTACTCGTCGGTGTCGAACTTGGATACGAAGCCGTAGATCCTCTCAGGCTCCGGCTCGAAGACGACGTAAGACATCCCGAACACTATCCCGCTCTGGGAAAGGTCCGGCGGAGGCGCTGGAGCGGGCTCCCGTTTCCTGTGGAGGAGCTTCGAACGCTTCTTGGCCTTCTTGCGGCCGGCCTCGGCCACCTCCGCCTGCACATCGGACTCCTTCAGACGGTCGACGGCCTCCAGGATGTCCGTGGACTTGAACGGCTTGTCGACGAGACCCCTTATTGCCGGCACGTCCTTTGGCGCTATCTCCCCCGAGGACTTGATGAGGATCACCCTGAGCTCGAACCCGGGAAGCTCCTCCTCGACGCGGGAGATGACGTGCAAACCGTCCTCCTCCCCGACCTGGGAATCCAGCATGACGACGTCGGGCTCGAAGCTCTTGACCTTCTCCACCGCCTCATCGACTGTGCTGGCCAGACGCACAATGTGGCCCCTCTCCGAGAGTATGTCCCGGATGATCTCCTGGATTGCCACGTTGTCGTCGACGATCAGCGCCTTCATGAGATTCAGCTCCGGTCGCAGTCATCTGCTAGCCCACATTTAACAAGTTGCGTCATCGACGGGGGACGGGGATGGGTATTGGACCGACGCCTGGGCATAGCCCAGGCTGGTCCGGATAAAGTGCCGGCCGGTGCCGGCCGTAAAATCAATGTGAAGCAGAATCACTGCTTCCTGCTCTCTTTGGCCTTGGGCCTGAGATCCTTGGAACCGCACTTCCTGCACCTGTCAGCCTTCTTGGGGTTGGTGGCGTAGCAGGACATGCAGACAGTCTTGTCAAGGAGCCTGTGCTCAGCCTCTTTGAAACGTGCCATTCGAATTCCTCTTGGGGTGCCAATAGGGAGGTAGTATATAGGCTTTCAGTTTATAAGGGGAACTCGGAGTCAGGGCAGCAGGGAGCGTTGCTGGATGAAGTCCTCGATGACCCCCACGCGCGACCCCGGCAGCTCGTGTGTGACGTAATCAGGTTCGAGGACCTCCAGAAGCTCCGCGCATCTCGGATCCGAGAACGGCATGTGCTGGTCCACCTTCGTGATGTGCGGATAGGCGGACGCTATGAAATCGCTGAGGTCCCCGTCCGGAGACGCCTCCTCGAAAGTAGACCTGTAGGCCCACGAGGCGCTCCAGTGGAAATGGACAGCGTTCACCGAATCCACCATGTCGCGGCTGTACCCGTGGAAGATGTCGAGAAGGGCCTCTATCCCGTCCGACTCGGACTCTATCCCCGGCAGACAGTTCATCAGATGCCCGGTGTCGAGGCATATGCCCCAGTCCTCGAACTCGATCCTGCGGGCCAGATACCTGTAGTCGGACTCGTCGACCAGCCTCAGGCCAGGCCACCACAGGTTCTCGAACAGTATCCTGAAGGGGGGCTCGCCCCCGGGGAACCCTGCCACGACCGTGTTGACCATCTCGGCGAACTCTGACAGGACGTCCTTGCTGTCCCTTGAATGGGTACGGCTGCGGAGCTCCGGGATGTCCCCGTTCGTCGCATGGAACACCCCGTACGCGGGCGACAGGGACGTTGCACGCTCGATGGCCAGAGCGACGTTGGAGACGACCTGGTCGCGGTCCCTCCCGAACATGTAGAACAGCGATTCGTCATCGTCCAGATCGTAGGGCCTGCCCTCCCATGCCGCCATCCAGTCGGTGGCGTACGGCAGATGGACGGACTCCGCGAGTCCCCTGAACCAAGGGTCGGGCTCGTCGTACGATGTCAGAAGCTCCAGGCCGTCTGCCCCGATCCTGCCGAGCAGGCCGAACGGATCGTCCCCGAACAGCTCCCTGCCACCGTAGACCGTGTGGCTCAGGAGATGGCGCATCCTACCGCCTCAGAACATGCTGAGGGCGGCGGTGACCGCCGCCTCGATGGCGGAGGTCTGCGTGTCTGCCCCTCCGACGACGAGCGCGTCGGACTGGGTGATCCCGCTCTCCTTCCTGATCCTGTAGGCGAGCTCGGGGTCCTTCTCGTCGATGTTCCAGTCGGGGGGCACCATGAGGTTGCCGTCGCGGATGACGATGGTCGTGCACCCGGCTCCGCCCACCTTGATCCCCATGTCCCTCTGCTCCATCCCGTTCACGACCTTGTTGGCCGCACCGAGGACCAGGACGGCCTGCTGGCACTTCCCTACGACCGCCTCGCCCACGTTGATGTTCACAGGCCTTATGGGCAGCTGGTTCAGGAATGCCTGGCCCGCCTTCGTTATCGTGATGCCGGTCTGCTTGATCAGGATGAAGTCCCAGTCCTTCAGGGTGTCTATGATCCTGCGCATGCTGCCCTCGCCGACTCCGACCTCCTCGGCCAGTCTCTTACGGCCCATACGCCTCCCGTCCGACAGGACGTAGAGGGCCCAATATACGTTTGCGTCATTGAAGCGGAACATGGGTCCGTACTGAGGCTCGTCGATGATCTTCATATGGAACACCAGGGTTGGATGATAAATGCAATATCACTTCTTAAAGTTGTACTTTGGGGGGTATCCCGGGAACCGTCTGGACGGCCCCCGGGAAGGGGTTTCAGAAGGTGATCAGAAGGTGCGGACCTTGCCCTCGATGATCATGTCGGAGACCTTGTCCACGTTGTCCAGCCAGTCGGCGGCGATGGCCTCCGCCTCGGACTTCCACTTGGGGAGGTTCGGGTTGGTCTCGGCATCGGGCAGGACGATCTGCACGGATGCGTTGAGGGGCTCGGAGACGGGCTTTCCGATCTGGGACAGGAGCCTGACCCTGATCTCGGCCTCGTTGGTGACCTTCACGGCGACGTCGTCGGCGATGAGCTTGGACATCACGTTGTAGATCTTACCGATGTGGGTGATGGGGTTCTTACCGGAGGTGGCCTCCATGGACATGGGCCTGTAGGGGGTGATCAGACCGTTGCACCTGTTACCCCTGCCGACGGATCCGTCGTCCCCCATCTCCTGGGACATCCCGGTGCAGGTGAGGTAGTAGACTCCGCGGTCGTAATCGTCTCCGGTGTTGATGTCGAGCTTGAAGTTGACCTTCTCGCTTCCGATGATCTTGAGCGCGTTGTCGTAGACGCTGTTGTACAGCTGCTCGATGGAGGACTTGTAGTGGTCAACGTCGTCGATGCGCTTGTCGATCATAGCGCAGGCGACCGTCATCGTGATGTCGTCTCCGACCCTGGACGCCATGACCTTGACGTCCTGTCCGGTCTCGGGCAGATCCTTCTTCATGACGCCGTTGATGTACTCCTCGGTCTGGAGGACGAGCCTGTCCGTGATGGAGAAGGGGGCGTACCCGACACCGAAGGAGGTGTCGTTGGCGAGATGCCCGGAAGCCTTGTAGACGCCGGTCAGGTCGTCGGAGCCCATTCCGAGCTTGGCGTCGAGGATGACCTCTGAATCGACATCCAGGTTGGGGAAGGTCTTCCTCAGGTACTCCCTGGCGGCCTTCAGCGCGACGGGCTTGCAGGGGAGGGATTTCAGGTCCTTGCCCTCTCCGACGTGGGTGGTGGCGCGTCCGACGAGCAGGATGTAGGAGGGGTCGATGATGTGTCCGCCTCCGAAGGCGGGGGCTGCCTGACCGGCTGCGATCTGAGTCTCGTCGGTGTTGTGGTGGAGAACGTGACCGAACTCCTTCTTGTACATCTTGCAGAGGGCCTTGCTGACCTCCTCCGCGAGGGCATCGGCCACGCTGTCGGGGTGTCCGATTCCTTTCCTCTCGACGATCTCTACCTTCTTCATGGGGACGGGGATCTCGTTGAGACCCTCCACATAGATGTTCTTGCTCATGTGTGCATACCTCTGGGAGGCGTAGAATATTTCGCTGTTAATAAACGGCACGGTCGGAATTATTCATATACGAATATCACCTGGGACGTCACATGAGGTTCCCGCCCGTATCTGACATCAAGCGCATCAGGAAGTCCCTTGACGTTACCCAGACCGACCTGGCGGCGGCCTCCGGCGTGAGCCAGAGCACCATAGCGAAGATCGAGAGGGGGACGACGTCCGCGAGCTACGAGACCGTGGTGAAGCTGTTCGAGGCTCTGGACGGGATGAGGCAGAACGAGAGCCGCACCCTCACCGCGGCGGATGTGGCCTCGGACAAGGTCGTGACCATCCAGAGCTCCGACAGGGTGCATCAGGCATCGGACCTCATGAGATCCACTGGATACTCCCAACTCCCGGTTCTCATGGGGGAGATCCCTGTTGGCAGCATATCGGAAAGGGGCATATTCGAGCTCCTCAGGCAGGGATCCACCATGGAGCAGCTGGGTCAGACGGTCATCGCCAAGGTTATGGACGAGTCCTATCCCGTGGTGGCGGACACCACGCCGATATCGTCTGTCACATCGCTGATGAGCACCAGCGGGGCCGTCCTGGTCTCCAGGAAGGGGAAGATCGTCGGCATGATAACGAACGCCGACATCCTGAAGCTCATCTGACTGCGGGTCAGGGCTTCCGCCTCAGACCACTGCCTGTGAGCTCGAACAGGTCCATATCGTCTGCGACGATCGTTTCCGGGAACGTGCCCGATGCCTCGGTCTGCACCTTCTCTCTGTCCTCGTAGCGGTTGCTGATGTGCGTGAGGACGAGATACCTGGCGCCAGCAGCCTTGGCGACCTCCGCGGCCTGACGAGCGGTGGTGTGGTAGTGGTCCCTGGCGCTGTCCGACTCGGAGTCCATGTACGTGGCCTCGTGTATCAGGACGTCCACGCCCACGACGGCCTCGTCCTCGGTCTGACACGGCCTCGTGTCGCCGCTGTACGCCAGCCTGAATCCCGCGATCGGGGGGCCGACGACCTGTTCGGGTCTGACGCCCCTGACCGTCTCACCGGACTTCAGGAGCGCCATCTCCCTGCCGCCCTGGATGCCCAGGGACCTGGCCTTCTCGGCGTCGATCCTGCCCGGACGGTCCGGCTCCTTCAGGACGTACCCTACCGACGCTATGCCGTGGTCGGTCGCGTACGGGAACACGGTGTAGCACCCGACGTGGACCTCCTCGCCCCCCTCCACCTCGACGACCTCGACCGGATAGGTGGTCTCCCCCTCCGTCACGGACATCATGGCGTCCAGCGCGGATGCAGTGCCGCGGGGACCGCAAACGACCAGGGGGTCGGAGCGGTTGGAGAGGCTCATCGTCTGGAGAAGTCCCGGCAGACCGAACACGTGGTCCCCGTGAAGATGCGTTATCAGTATGGCGCGGACCTTCATGAACGAGAACGGCGAGAGCATGAGCTGACGCTGGGACCCCTCCCCGCAGTCGAGGAGGAGGATGTCGTGACCGCTCCTCACGGCTATGCACGAGGTCGCACGGAGCTTGGACGGGACGGCGGCGCTCGTCCCCAGGAACAGTATCTCCATCAGTAGTAGGAGTCCAGTTCCCTGTCGGTCTTGGACTCCTTCTTGTACGCCTTGTAGTGCTCCTTGCACAGGTGGACCTGGCGGACACCCGGGTCCTTCAGCTTCAGACTGGTCTTCGCGACCTGCTTCATGTTCAGGGACCTCTCCGCGGGCTTGTCGCATCCCGCCACGTCGCAGGACTCCTCGGTCGTGCCGTGCTTTGCCAATGCCATGACCACTGGAACATCCTGCCCAGTATATGTAACTGGATGATTCGGGCCCCGGAAACCTGGGATGCGGGCCACTCGCTGAAGAACCTTTTTTCTACATCCCAATGTCATGCGGTCGCGATGACCAAGGTATCACCGTCCATGCTCTCGGCCGACTTCTCCAGGTTCGGAGAGGAGCTAACCCGTGTGGAGAAGGCAGGCGCCGACTGGGCGCATCTGGATGTCATGGACGGGATGTTCGTCCCCAACATCACCTTCGGGGCACCGGTCATCAGATCCATCCGCGGATGCTCCGACATACCGTTCGACGCCCACCTGATGATCGAGGACCCCGTCCGCTACGTGGACGACTTCGCCGACGCCGGGTGCGACATGATCACCGTCCACTGCGAGGCGAAGGGCGATGTCAAGGCGGCGATGGACCGCATCAGGGACCGGGGCCTGCAGGTGGGGATCTCCCTCAACCCCGAGACCCCGTTCCAGGAGGTGGAACCCTATCTCTGGGAGGCCGACATCGCACTCGTCATGACCGTCCACCCTGGTTTCGGAGGACAGTCGTTCATATCGGAGTGCGTGCCCAAGGTGCGGACGATCCGCGAATGGGCCGACGAGAACAACCCGTCACTGGAGATCTCTGTCGACGGGGGTGTGAACTCGGAGACCGGTAGGGTATGCGTCCAGGCCGGGGCGTCGGTGCTGGTCGCCGGTTCGTCCCTTTTCAAGCTGGACGACATGGCCCCGACGATCTCCCAATGGAAGGGATACGGACCGAACAGGGGGTGAACGGATGGGAGTGAACCTGTCCCCGATCACCGAGGCCCGCGAGATCGAGCTCACTGAACTCAGGGGCAAGACCGTCGCCGTGGATGCCTACAACACCATATTCCAGTTCCTCTCCATCATCAGGCAGCCGGACGGCAAGCCGCTCCAGGACTCCCAGGGCAGGGTCACATCCCACCTCTCCGGACTGCTGTACCGCACCGCCAACCTCATAGAGTCCGGCATAGAGCCGTCGTTCGTCTTCGACGGCAAGCCCAACGTTCTCAAGGCGGGCACCATCGAGGAGCGCATAGCCCGCAGGGAGAAGGCCATGGAGGAGTACCAGCAGGCCCTGGAGGAGGGCGACCTCAAGAAGGCGTTCTCGAAGGCCCAGCAGACCTCCAGGATGACCCCGGAGATACTGGAGACCTCCAAGGAGCTGCTCACCCTGATGGGCATCCCTGTGGTCCAGGCTCCCAGCGACGGCGAGGCCCAGGGCGCGTACATGTGCATGAAGGGCGACGTGTACGCCTCCGCATCCCAGGACTTCGACTCCATCCTCTTCGGAGCGCCGCTGCTGGTCAGGAACCTCACCATCTCCGGAAGGAGGAAGGTCCCCGGCAAGAGCGTGTACAAGGATGTGAAGACGGAGATCATCGACTCCCAGAAGATGCTCTCCGACCTCGGGGTGACGAGGGAGCAGCTGGTGGACGTGTGCATCATGATCGGTACCGACTTCAACCCCGGCGTCCCCGGGATCGGGCCCAAGAAGGGATTGAAGCTGATACAGAAGCACGGCGACCTGGAGACGGTGATCGAGAAGCAGGGGTTCGACATCCCCGGCTACGAGGACGTGAGGGCCATCTTCCTGAACGGCCCGAAGTCCGACGATTATTCCGTGAAGACAGGCACGATGGACGCCGACGGCGTGCTCGAGCTGATGACCGACTACGGATTCTCCGCCGACAGGGTCACCACCGTTATCAACAAGATAGAGGCGGCCAGGAAGGCGGAGTCGGACAGAAGGAAGCAAAGGTCCCTGGACCAGTGGTTCTGATCAAGGATCAAGAGTCTGATTTAACACCTTACGGTGAGCTTCACCAGGCTGCATCCCTCGGCCAACCTTCTCGAGAAGACGTCGCGGCAGCGCTTGTAGCTCTGGAAGCGCCTCTCGGCCGATTCGACGTCCCCGTAGACCTTCCAGCACCCGATGCATCTGGAGCACCTGCCCTCGTTCTCTATGTAACCGCGTATGTCCTCCATGGGGTAATCAAGGAACACCCCCACCTCCGGCGGGACGGTGGGGCAGTGGCAGAACCTGTCGAAGAGCTCCGCCAGAGTGGACGAGCAGCTCGTTGCGACGTATCCGTAGCATGACAGGAAGTCCCTGACCTCCGGATCGCGCAGACGGGACTCCAGGAGCCTGGGGCGGTACACGTACAGGAGACACCCGCTTCCGTCCACCACCAGGACGTCCATCCTCAGTCCGCGATGGGACAGCTCGTACTCCAGTGCGGACACCTGCTCGAGAATACCACGAGGGTCGGAGTTCACCCTGAACATGCTCCCGCACTTCAGTCCTGCGAGAGTCGGGGCGCAATGACGCACGATGCGCATGTGGAGGTCCGGAACGGAGGTTTCGGCGCCTTCGGGGCATGTCTCGGTTTCGAAGGCGCCCGGCTCATGGATAACTATGTCGGAAAGTCCCCTTCCCCCCTTAGCATCGTCGATCTCCGACCTCATGGTGTTTAGGACATCCTAAAGAAAGTATTTAATGATTTAGGCTCAATTAAAAAAATATAATCAAGACTAAATCTGGAATCGGTGACTTTTTCGGCTACGTATCCATCCCGTGCCCATGGACCGGCCGGACCCGCTATTCGCAGACGCCCACATCCACATAACCGAACCGGGTTCCGGGTATCCGGACATAGGGGATGCAGGGATCCTCATGGGATGCACATCCAGAGCTTCCGAGTGGACGACCATGTCTGGAACAGAGGGGGTGGTCAGGTTCTACGGGGTACATCCCTGGTATGCTGACGGATGGGACGGGTCCGTCTCCGAACGGCTAAGGTCCATCCTGTCATCGGACTGGGAGGCGAACGTGGGCGAGATCGGACTGGACTCCAAACGCGGGGACGTCATCGACCAGAGACCCGCATTCGAGGAGCAGATGTCCCTGACCTCCGAGTTCGGAAGGACTGCGAACATCCACATGGTCGGTTGCGAGAAGGATGTCCTGGACGTCGTGAGGAGGAGAGGTGCAGGATGCAGATCCGTCATCCTGCACTCGTTCTCGTCGGAGAGCTATGTGAAGCCGTTCGCCGATGCCGGTTGCATGTTCTCCCTGAACCCGCGGATCCTCGCCAGGTCCGACAGGCGCCTCATCCGGCTGTTCTCATCGATTCCCGAGGAAAGGCTGCTCCTGGAGTCGGACTCGCCGTACACTCCCCCCGGGTTCACCGGGATGGCAGGGTTCGCCTACGCCCTCGGGACCAGGGTCGGTGCTGACCCGGGGCAGCTCATGAGTCTCTCCCTGGATAACGCCCGGAGGTGCATACGGTGACCGACATATCCCAGAGGACAGGGATGCTCGTCGGCGACGAGGGGGTGGAGAGACTTCACAGGGCCTCGGTCATCCTATGCGGTGCGGGAGCCGTGGGCGGATACGCGCTGGAGGGGCTGGTCCGCGCTGGGGTCGGGAGGATCAGGGTGGTCGACGCAGACACTTTCAGCGGGAGCAACCTGAACCGTCAGATACTGGCGACCACGGAAACCGTCGGAAGGCCCAAGGCCGAGGTGGCATGCGAGAGGGCGCGGAGCATCAATCCCGAGATAGACGTCGAGGGGCTGCCCCTCCTCGTCGGAGACGACACGGTCGACGGCATTCTGTCCGGGGACTACGACATACTGGTTGATGCGATAGACACCGTGAGATGCAAAGTCTCCCTCCTTAAGGAGGCGTCCGTCAGGAGGATTCCGACCTACTCATCCATGGGGGCCGCCCTCCACCTGGACACCCAGTACGTGAGGGTCGACAGGCTGGACCGCACCAGGGTCTGCCCCCTGGCGGCATCGGTGAGGAAGGGACTGCGCGGGTACGATGTGTCGGACATAACATGCGTGTTCTCCGAGGAGAAGCCGATATCCGTACCCACGGAGAGGGACGATCACGGGAAGAGCATCCTGGGTTCCCTGCCGACCGTACCGGCGGTCTTCGGCATGACCCTCGCCAACCTCGTGATAATGAGGATCCTCACGGACCCGTGAGGGGCCCCGATGCTTGCGGTTTGGGTCGGGCATCGAGACGACTGGTGCGGATGGCGGTGATCCGCCTCGTTCTCCCAGTCAGCCTTACCTGGTGCATATGGACGGGGACACGATTCGTTCGCGACGGATTCCGCCGCCGTCATCGGCGCTCTTGTGATCCGGCGATTGGGAAGGTGCTTCCGGCCCGTCACTGGCAACCATCCTGGTCGTCCCTCCCCATGTCCCTGCGGAGGATCCCCAGCATCGCCACACCGGCGAATGCGACGATCGTGGTGCCGATGACCTCGCCGGCGGTCACACCCCACCAGACCATGGACAGGGAACCCGTGAGGGCCAGACAGTAGCATAGCGGTACGCGGATGAAGTTGCGGAGGGTCGTTGCACCCAGGGACCACATCCCCCTCCCCACGGACTGGAACAGGCTCGATGTCAGTATCCCGACCATGGAGAACGGCAGGAACAGGCACCCTATCCTGACGAAGCGTGTCATCTCCTCAGACAGGTCGGCGGCGGATCCCGTGTACGTGAACATGTGGACCAGCAGAGGGGCCGCGATGATCGCGACCACTGTGATCGCGACCATGACAGAGACGCCGTACCTCAGCGCATATGCGTAGACGGAACGCACCCTCTCGTAGCTCCCCTGCCCGTATGCCGCGGCACTTATCGGCACCAGCGCGGAACCGAAGGACACCGCCACAACCATGAGGAGGTCCAGTATCCTCCACCCCGTGGTGTACGTGGCTATGCCGTTGACAGGGTCCACCGACTCTATGATCATGTTCATGAACAGCGTGGAGACGGACAGGAGCACCATCTCCAGGGATGCGGGGAGACCGACCCTCAGGATGTCGATGTCCAGCCCGCGGTCGAACCTGAACCCGCGGAACGAGAGCCTTACGTACATGTCCCCGCGCGAGTAGTAGACAAATGCCATTGCGGATGCGACGATCATGGCCATGGCACTGGCGACCGCCGCTCCCCCGACCCCCATCCCGAGACCGAATATCAGGACCGGGTCGAGGACCAGGTGCGCGGATACGCCCGCCACCTGGATGACCATGGACCTCTTCGCCGCACCTTCGGACCTTATCAGGGCGCTGAAGATGAAGCTGACCATGTAGATCGGCGCGCACAGCATGATCGGGAGACCGTACGCCATCGTCTCCTCCAGGTACTGGCCCGCCCCCGATGCGATGAATATCGGCTCTGCCAGCAGCGCGAACAGGGCGGTCAGCACGAACCCTACGGCCACGCCTATGACCAGGACCTGGGCAGCGACCCTGCTGGCACCTTCCCTGTCCCCGACGCCGATGCGCCTGGCTATCGCCTGTGAGGCCCCGACGCCGAGGCCGTTCCCTATCCCGATGAGGATGAAGAAGAACGGGAACACTATCCCGGTGGCGGCCAGGGCACCGGTGCCTATGCCGGACACCCAGATGGCATCGACGAAGTTGTTCAGGGACTGAACTATCATCCCGATAGCTATCGGGACGACCATGGCAATCAAGGACCTCCTGGGATCGCCCAGGATGTTGCCGGTGTTGTCTCTGGCCTCGGTCATCCTATCCCGCCCTGTCGGGACGGCTATTAAAGCTAACGGAACGATGGGTGCCCGTTGACGTGCGCATCGTCTCAAGGGGGACGTGCGCAACCAACCTAATGTATTTCAACGAGTCCGACCTGTGGGCACACATGGCACGTAAGAACCTGACCATCATGGGAGTGGCCGCCGTCGTCATCGTCGTCTGCCTCCTGTACTCCTGGCTCACACTCTGAGCCGAGCGAACAAACATCTCCCTGCGGGCCTGGGCCGTCAGGGCCCCCAGACTTTCCTGCGCAGGATCCCTCGTCCACGGACGGCCTTGCAGTCGTCGCGCCAGTCGCAGCGCGATGGGGGCCCCACTACCTTTTTAACATATGCCAGGATAGCCACGCGAACGACCCCTGGGAAAAGAGAACTCCCGGGAAACGAGGGAATGCGATGATAAAGCAGATCCGTGCGAATTATGACGCCAAGGGCATCGAGAGGGATGTCCAGGACTACTGGGACGAGACAGACGCGTATCACAAGACGAAGGAGCTCAGGGCCGACGGGGAGAGGTTCTACTTCGTCGACGGGCCCCCGTACACCACCGGTGCCATCCACCTGGGGACGGCTATGAACAAGACCGTCAAGGACATACTCATCAGGTACTGGAGGATGTGCGGCTACAACGTACGCGACCAGCCGGGATACGACATGCACGGCCTCCCCATCGAGGTCAAGGTCGAGAAGAACATCGGGGTCCACTCCAAGAAGGACATCGAGGAGCTGGGGATAGACAAGTTCGTGACGACCTGCAGGGACTTCGCCCAGGGACTTCGCAAGGACATGACCGAGCAGTTCAAGCAGCTCGGGGTCTGGATGGACTGGGAGAACCCGTACCAGACCATCAAGCTGGACTACCTGGAGTCGGCATGGTGGACCATCCAGAGGGCGGAGGAGAAGGGTCTCCTCAAACCGTCCAGCAGGGTGGTCACATGGTGCCCCAGATGCGAGACCGCCCTGGCAGAGGCGGAGATCGAGTACTGGGACGAGACCGATCCGTCCATCATGGTGAGGTTCCCCCTGAGGGACGGGACCGGATCCCTCCTGATCTGGACCACCACCCCCTGGACCCTGGCGGCCAACATGGCCGTGGCGGTCCACCCCGACTTCGAATACGCCCGCGTGAGGATGTCCGGGGAGAAAGGCTCCGAGGAGGTCATCATCCTGGAGTCCCAGGCGGAATACGTCATGCAGAAGGGTGGCTACGACTCCTACGAGGTGGTCGAGAGGATGAAGGGCGCGCAGCTGGAGGGGCTCGACTACATGCCCCCGTTCGAGCTGGAGGCGGCACCGTCCAGCGAGTGGTCCTGGAGGGTCCTGCTCGCCGACTACGTGGAGAAGGACAACACCGGGCTGGTCCACACCGCGCCCGGACACGGTCCCGACGACTACGAGACCGGGAAGAGGTACGGCATCGCCCCGTTCTGCCCCGTGGCGGAGAACGGCAGGTACACCGACGAGTTCCCGATGATGGCTGGGAAGAAGGTCAAGACCGTCGCCGACGATGTGATCAGGTATCTGGACGAGAAGGGCCTGCTCTACAACTCCGCCAAGATCAAGCACAGGTACGGACACTGCTGGAGATGCAAGTCCCCCATCATCTACAGGAACACCAGGCAGTGGTTCATCACCGTCCCGGACATTAAGGACGAGATGCTGTCCGAGATCGACCGCGTGAAGTGGGTCCCGGACTGGGCCGGCTCCACCAGGGAGAGGAACTGGGTGGAGGGCGCCAGGGACTGGTGCATCTCCAGACAGAGGTACTGGGGGATCCCGATGCCCGTCTGGGAGTGCGAGTGCGGCAACAGGAAGGTCGTCGGCCAGTACGAGGAGCTCAAGGAGGGCGAGGGATACACCGACGGGATGGATACCCACAGACCCTGGATCGACGGCGTCACGTTCACCTGCCCCAAGTGCGGGAAGACCATGCACAGGGTGAAGGATGTCCTGGACGTGTGGTTCGACTCGGGTGTCGCCGCCTGGGCAGACCTCGGATACCCCAGGAGGAAGGACGAGTTCGACCTCTGGTGGCCCCCCAGGTTCATAGTGGAGGCCCATGACCAGACCCGCGGATGGTTCTACTCCCAGCTGGGAGCCGGCGTGATCTCCTTCGACCGCGCACCCTACGACGAGGTCATGATGCACGGATGGGTGCTGGACCCCAAGGGCCAGAAGATGTCGAAGTCCCTGGGCAACGTCATCGAACCCCTGGATCTCATCGACCAGGTCGGGGCGGACTCCCTCAGATACTACCTCATCAAGAGCAACGCGCCCTGGGAGGACACCGCCTTCCAGAAGGACGGCCCCAAGAACGCCAGGAAGGTCCTCAACACCTACTGGAACGTGGTGAACTTCTCATCCACATACATGCTCATCGACGGCTACGACCCCGATGCGCACACCATGGAGGAGATGTCCCCGTACCTCAGGGACGAGGACCGCTGGATGATCTCCAGGACGGAGAAGATGGTCGCATCCGCGACGGAGTTCCTCGAGTCCAGGGAGCTGCACAAGCTCGCCAGGATGCTGGACGACTACATCATGGAGGACCTGTCCAGATGGTACGTCTGCCTCGTCAGGGACAGGTCCTGGTCCGAGGACGCCGACATGGAGAAGGACAAGAACGCCTCGTACTTCACCCTGGAGTACGCCATCATGAGAACCGCCCTGGTCCTGGCCCCCATCGCCCCGTACATCGCGGAGGAGGTCTACCAGCACATGGGAGGCAAGCTCCTGACGGTGCACATGGAGGACTGGCCGAAATGCGACCGGAGCCTCATCGACGACGAGCTGGAGCACAGCATGTCCCTGGTCCGCGGCATCGTGGACCTGGTCGCCGCCGAGAGGGCGAAGATGGGATCCAAGCTCAGATGGCCCCTCCTGCAGATCTTCGTCCGCGGCAACGACGCGGGCGTGAACGCCGCCGTCAAGAGGTTCGAGGGGGTCCTCGAGGACCAGGCCAACGTGAAGAAAGTAGTCTACCTCGGGAAGGACGAGATACCGGCCACGGCCGACATAGAGCCCGTCGAGTTCGAGGAGGGCACGCTGTTCATCGACTTCAGCGTCACCCCCGAGATCGAGGCGGAGGGCTACGCCAGGGAGCTCATCAGGAGGATCCAGCAGATGCGCAAGGACATGAAGCTCAACGTAGAGCAATTCATCACCTGCGAGGTATCCGCCGAGGAGAGACTCATCGGCCTCTTCGAGACCTGGAAGGACCACATCTCCAACGAGGTCAGGGCGAAGTCGCTGACCTTCACATCCGAACCCAAGGGCGCCGAGGTCAAGACCTGGGACGTCACCGGCAAGGACATCACCATCGGCATCTCGCCGGCGGAGTGATGACAAACCGCCCGTGCGGCCGCCGTGCCGCGCGGGCATCGAAACCCCGTCCCCGGCCGCGTCGGCTCAGTTTCTTCTATTCGACTCGCGATTCGCACCCATGCACAAGGTTAGGATAACAGTCCTGAAGACAACCCTCGACGAGGAGCTGTCGGAGGAGTACGGAATAGACGGACTCGGAAGGTGCCCGATGCTGAAGGAGGGGCAGGTGTTCTATGCGGACTATGCCAAACCCGACGGACTGTGCGACGAGGCATGGAAGGCCATGTATCAGTACGTGTTCGCTCTCTCGCACATGAAGGGAGACGAACTGTTCTACTACGGGGACTGGATCAGGAAGCCGGGGATCGCGATATGCAGCTGCAACGACGGCCTCAGACCCGTGATATTCAAGCTGGAGAGGACGGACATCGAGTCGGAGGCCCCGTCGGCAGGGAACTGACCGGTCCGCTGAGAAAGAAATCGGCCGGGACCATTTCCGGATCCCGGCGCTGTGGTTTTTCAGAGCTGCTTCAGAAGCCCCTCCACGACGGGAACCGTGTCCTTCACGGTCTCCACTCCGGGGATATCCCCGGGAAGGACCCACTGGAAGCCATCGTTCTCCTCGTTCAGGACGGGATCTACGCCGGACACGACGAACGCGAACGGGTATACCTTCCATAGGATGCGCCCCTCCCTGACGTATACGGGGTCAAGTGCTACCGCCGGGGAACCTACCTCGATGGACGTCTCCTCCCCTATCTCACGCCTGGCCGCCTCCTCGGGCGACTCCCCAGGCTCGATCCTGCCGGCGACGAGGGACCACACTCCGGGGAAGGAATGGGATGACTCCGGGCGCTTGAGCATAAGGACCCTGCCGTCCATGATGACGGCGGAGGACACGCTCTCCTTCATCTCCACGCCCTCGATCTCCACGGTCCCCGCGGTCGCATCGACGGTGACGATGTCCCCGTCCTCGAACATGTCGACGGACGGGACCGAGTCCACCATCGGGATGGACGAGATCACGGCGCCGGTGGCGACGATGGTCTCCGCGGACTCGTTGATCACCGCGGCAGGGGCCACGCCGTGGACCATGAGATCGTACATCACGAATGATCCGACGGTGCTCCCCTTACCCTTGGGGAACACGAGGATCTTGCCTGCGACGTTCCCTTCGCCACCGACGCGCAGATCGCCCGTGGAACCGTCCACGCCTCCCAGGAAGCTCAGGGGCTCCCCCAGCTTGACGACCTCGCCGGTCGCCTTTCCCGACATTATCGTGCGTCCCTCGACGATCACATTACCAGCTCCATGAGTGCGGGGATGTCCCTGCATATCGCCTTCTGCGAGCACAGCGTTGGCAGATAGTTCCCTGCCTTGGCCGAGTTGGTCCCGGTGCGCTGGAACGATCCCTCGATGGGCGCGACGACCATGCACGTGTCCGCCAGAACCGGTCCGAACTCCTCCATTATCCTGACGTCCTCTGGGCATTTGGCCCTGACCTCCTCCGAGGTGCAGAACCATATCTCGATGTCCTTGTTGACCTTCTTCTTCCCCTTGAGGAACGCTGCGATCTGATGCATCTCCTTCTCCGTCAGATGCGGGCACCCTATCGCGATCAGCTGCACGTCGTCGACGGTGTTCAGCTTGTCGTAGGCGGCCTTGAGCTCCGCCTCCCCGATGTGTATCGCCTCCAGACCGGAGACGTCGTTGCTACCTGCCTCCGGCGTGATCCCCTCGGCATGCCACAGCGCCACGGAACCCGAAGCGGCCATCGCCGACGACAGGGCCTTCGCCTCCTCCACGCCCATCTCGGGGCCCAGACCCCTGAAGTAAGGAATGCCCGAGCCGATCGCCATGCCGACAGCCTGGCCGAGGAGTGAGTACGAGAACACCGAACCGTCTATGTCGGCGTCGATCACCACGGTCGGCCTCCTCTTCCCGTCCAGATGCAGGCCGTAGTTGGCCGTCTTCCCCAGGATGGCTGCTGCGAGGGCGCCCGGTCCCCCCTCCCTGTTCGTCCTCGCACCGATGTACGAGTTAACGAACGACAGAGCGGAGGACTCCGCCCATGCCACGTGATCCCCGAAGGACGGGACGTTCTCCCCGGTGTACGGGGTGCATGAGCAGGTCGTCCTGATGCCCATCTGGCCGTAGAGATCGATGATCCTGAGCTGCTTCTCGGCGAACTCCCGGGAGATGTGCATCTCCGCCCAGCGCTCGCGATCCATCCCGACGGGGTTGAGAGTCGACGGGACGCTCACCCTGGCTCCTCCCGCGGCCATGTCCTCCAGGTACTTCAGGCCCCCGTCCCCGATGGTCTTGTAGGACGCACCTGACAGATGCGCGGATGTTATGTCGATGAGGTCGTCCGCGCCGTATATCTTCCCCAGGGCGGTTACCAGCTCCATCGCCTTCTGCTTCCCTTCGCCCTCCTCTCCGTTGAGGATGGCTTCCTCCTCTCTTGTGAGGTCCATGGATACCCGATGCCTTCCATGGTTATGAACCCAGTCGGACGGGATCCACTGGACGCCCTGGCAGGACCGCCCATCTGCTACCGTCGCCACTCCTCCGGAAGCCGCCTCGTTTGAGGATGGGGCAATCCTCATCACTAAGCACGAGCGCCCATGCGACCTCGCCCCTTCGTCCATGCAGATGCCCATCCCCCGGTCGCACCCATTCTACATGGCGGCGAGAGAAGAACGACCGACGAGATCGGTTCCGAACCGTCTGCGTACCCACGTCACACGACCTGAACCCAGACCCTGCCGAGGAGATGTCGCTTCCTTCCGGATGGCGTCACATCGTCGCCAGGTACCTTCCGCCGATCGCCCCGAGGACGCACACGACGGAGTTCAGGACGATGTTCCCGCCGGCCTGCCAGTACTGACCGTCGGTGAGCAGGTTGACGGTGTCGATCGAGAACGTTGACATCGTGGTGAACGCCCCGAAGAACCCCGTGAACACCATGGTCTTGACCGGCCCGTCCGCGTATATGCCGTATCTGAACATGAGGAATGAAGCCAGGCAGCAGCCGACGATGTTGACGATGAAGGTCGCCCACGGGAAGGACGTCTCCACCGCACGGTAGACGCAGAACCTCGAGAGGGCGCCGAGGGCTCCGCCAACCGCGACCGCCACGAACGGGACGACTGGGCTCATGTCCATGCCAGCGGTATCGGGATGATGTACTAACCGATTTCGACGGCCATGCCGACGGATGGGCCGACCGGTTAAAATAGTTGTAATAATTCAACCAATTATGGAGCTCCAACGCGAGATGGAACGCTGCATGGCCGCGATGCTGATGAACGACCTCTCGTTCTACAAAGACAGCCCCCGGGACATTGGCTACCAGTCGCTCATCTACCTGAACCTGATCAGATACACCGACCGCTGCACCGTGGGGAGACTCTCCGAACTACTGGATCTGGATAAGTCCACGGTGTCGCGCAAGGTCGAGTCGCTGGTCAGGGAGGGGCTGGTGACCAGGCACAGGGACGACATGGACGGCAGGGTCGCCGTCCTCGAGCTTAGTCCCGACATGGAGAGGCTCTACGACAGGTACGACGAGCCGTACGAGCATGCGATCGAGAGGATCCGTTCGGAGCTCGGTCCGGATGGGACTAGGACCGTCTGCCTCGCCCTCAGGATACTGACGGAGGAGATCTCCAGATGACATCGGCCGCGGAACACGAGATGTACGGACGCATGCCCGTATGGCGCCTGTTCCTGAAATGCTCGGTCCCAGGCATGATATCTGGACTCGTATGGGCGTTCTGCTCCATCATGGACGGGATATTCGTAGGCAACTACCTGGGTAGCGACGCCCTCGCAGCTGTCAACCTGGCATGGCCGATCATGACCGTCTTCATGGCGGTCTCCGATATGGTTGCGGCAGGATCGTCGGTGAGGATATCCATGCACCTAGGCAACGGCGACATGGACGGTGCCCGGAGGGTATTCACCGGATCAGTGAAGCTGATAGTGGCGATATCCGTCGGATTCCTGATGATAGGCGTGCTGCTCGGAGGTCCCATCGTCTCGTTCATGGGTGCCGAGGGAGAGGTCGCCGACATGGCCGCGCAGTACATCGCTGTGTTCTCCCTGTTCGCGCCAATCGGACTGCTGTTCTTCGCTACCGACAACTACCTCAGAATCTGCGGTGCGGTGAACCTCAGCATGTGGATCAACGTCGGTGTCGCCGTCCTGAACGTGGCCCTCCTCGAGGTGCTGATAGGACTGCTGGGTTTCGGCACCTGGGCCAGTGCCTTCGCCACCGGCTTCAGTGTGGCCCTCGGGTCCGTCGTAGCTCTGGTACCGTTCCTCCGCAGGAGGTTCGTCCTCAGGTTCGTGGGCGGATGGATGGACATGGGGACCACCCGGAAGGTCCTCTACAACGGCACGTCCACGTTCTTCAACAGCGTGTCGGGCTCACTGTTCGGAATCGTGGCCAACGCCGTGCTCCTCTCCGTGGCCGGGAACGACGGGGTGGCCGCATACGGGATAATCATGTACGTCAACACCGTCGTATTCTCCCTGTTCACAGGCATGGATGCGGCGATGCAGCCTGCCATCAGCTACAACCACGGATCCGGGGACGGCCGCAGGGTGAGGTCCATTTTCGTGGTCATGTCAGTCGCATCGGCGGTCATGGGTGTGGCCGTCGCCGCCTTATGCATCCTGGCCAACGAGCCGCTCACGAGACTCTTCCTCGGAGACGGGAGCACGGATGTCGCGGCCATGGCCGCGGGGGGACTGACCGTGTTCGCACTCACATATCTGCTGTCATGGGTAGCGGTGAACATCAATCAGACCCTTGCCGCTGCCGACCTGCCGGCACATGCGCTGTCGATAGGCGTGATGTCCCAGCTCGTTATGCCGACGGCGTTCCTGGTCCCGATGTCGTCCATGGGGGTGGACGGGATCTGGTGGTCGATGGTCGTAGCCTCGGTTGGTTCGGCGGTGTTCTCCTCCGCGATGCTTGTCCTAGGCGTCAGGAAGGGCATATTCAAGACTCATGGGCCATCGGGAACCGGGAGCCAGTCGGATGGATGACGGGAAGAACGTTCCGTCGGCTGGGGGATCCCATGCGGCCAGCTGACATAGGACGATCCGGATGTCGGCGGCCCTGGAAAGTGAATGAAAACGCCGGAAGCGTCAAGCTTCCGGCATTAAACAGCCTCAGATTCCCTGGACCTTCACCATGAACCTGAGACAGTACGGGATCTTCCCGCCCTCGACGGCCTTGTGGGCCTCCACGCATGCCATGCAGTCCCCGTGTCTTGGGCATTCGGTCTTCGGGCAGTTGCAGTTTGGATTGAGTTCCTGAGCCATGTGTGGTAATATGGGGGTGGGAGGATTTACGGTTCATCCTCCGGCCTAGGCTTCCTGATGTCAGCGAACTGGAAGTCCATGGCCTTCGGCAGGTCTGCCACCGCCATCTCGATCTGGTACCCGATCTTGCCGGCGCTGAAGAATATGCGCTCATGGTCGGCAGCGGTGGAGTCCACCGTCACCCTCATAGGCCTCTTGGTGCACAGCGGGGAGCACCCGCCATGGACGTATCCTGTGAGCGGGAGCAGATCCGCCGATTTGATCATCGACACGGATTTCTCCCCCACGCTGGCGGCGGCCTTCTTTAGGTCGAGGTCACCGGTCACCGGAACGAGGAACACATAGTAGCACTTCGGCTTCCCCATGGTCACAAGGGTCTTGAAGACCGTCGCCGGGTCCTGCCCCTGGACGGTGGCGACCTCTATTCCGCTCAGGGCACCGCCCTCGTAGCGGTGCACGCTGTACTGTATCCCGAGCTTGTCCAGATGCCTCATCGGATTGGTCTTCTGCTCCATGATGCTGGAAACGCAATGATGGGTATATAGGTTACCCGATGTCGTGGCGGCCGATCCCGTCGACCCTGGGAAACGTTCATTAACATCGGTGCCTAAACCCGAACCAGAGGCTTCATATGAGCAACATATGGCACGACATGAACCCCAAGAGGATCTCCCCCTCCGACTTCATGGTGGTCGTCGAGATCACCAAAGGGAGCAAGAACAAGTACGAGCTGGACAAGGAGACCGGACTCCTCAAGCTGGACAGGATCCTTTACACCTCTACCCACTACCCAGCCAGCTACGGGTTCATCCCCAGGACGTACGCCGACGACGGAGACCCCCTGGACGCCCTTGTCCTGTGCTCCGAGCCGATCCTCCCCATGACCCTGGTCAGGTGCTACCCCATCGGCGCTATCAAGATGATCGACAACGGCGCAAACGACGAGAAGATCATCGCCATCCCCTTCGACGACCCCACATACAACACCTACAAGGACATCTCCGAGCTGCCCAAACACCTGTTCGACGAGATGGCCCATTTCTTCACCGTGTACAAGGCGCTGGAGAACAAGACCACCGCAGTGGACGAGATCATAGGATCCGACCAGGTGGAGGGCATCATCAAGGGCGCGATAGACAACTACAAGGACTGCTTCTGCTGAGGGTCCTATCCGGGTCGGACCGGGTGTCCGACCCCTTCCCCTTTCTTGCATCCCCTTTTACGGAGCTAACGTTTCACCGTTTCTGGTGGTTTCGTTAAATACATGCATGATTTAACGCCGTTTATGGAGCACGACATGATAGTCTACGAATCCGAACAGAGCAGATCCACACAGGATGCGGCAAGGTTCGACGCCTCCTATGAGGCACTCAAGAAGGCGGGAATCGAGGTCGGAAGGGTGCTGTGCGCTTCCCCGGAGGACGTCGGAGAGGGTGAGGCCAGAGAGGTCGTGGAGCTGAAGGGCATGTCAGCCCTCCCGATATGCATGTACCAGGATGTGTCCATCACCGTCGGCGAGTATCCGTCCGACCAGGACCTTGCGGACTTCCTGGATGCTCCGGACGGGACGCTCAGCGTGAACAAGCAGGGGCCACCGGCGATGGGCAACGACATCATGCCTGCCTGCGCCTGCGGGAACAGGCCCAGATGATCCTGGGTCGATATCCGCGCATCGTTATAGAATCGATGAAAACGGACGGGGGTACAACCCCCGTCCTGTTTGTTTTTCCTTCTACGCCCTCACTGGGGGAAGAAGAACCCGGCGGTCATGTCCAGATAGTTGGCTCCGGAGTATCCGGGACAGGCCTCGTTCACCTTCTGCTTGAACTCTTCGGCGCTGGAACATCCGCTGGCGATGGACTTGAGATTCTCCAGATAAGCGATCTTGGTCTCCACATCCTCCCTGGTCTCGGGCCCGTAGTGGGCGGAGAGGAAGATCTCGAAGCCCCTGTCCAGGTAGCCCTTCAGGTTGACGATGATCGCATCCGCGTGACCGGCACCGGCTACGATTGAGTGGCAGTCGTGACCGAGCATGTGCATGTAGACGGCCTTCATCTCGGGGATCTCCACCTCGTAGGCGTCGCTGTCGGGGTTGATGACCATGTCGATGCCGGCAATGCTCAGCTTCCCGGCGCCTATCCTCTCGCCGTCCTCCGTGACGGTGGAATCGAAGGCGTCCCCGAAGGCCCCTGTGAAGTTGGTGATGAGTCCCCTCCCCCCACCTACGGTGTTGTACTTGTGAGCGCTCTCGGTCATGTACGCCTTGACATCCGGGAGGAAGGAGTCTCCGGCAGCATGGTACGACACCATCTTGCCCTCCACCTCGATCCCCTGATCCTCGAGGTACTGGGTCATCTCGGCGATGCTGTCCTTGAAGCAGGGGAGCTCGATCACGACCCCCTTGCCTCCCTTCCTGATCATATGGGGCTTCTCCACCACGATCACCTGGTCGTCGATGGCGTCCTTTGTGTTGTACACATGGATGCGGAGCTTGCCCCCGTCGATGACAGTCACTGCGCCGTTCTTCAGTTCCGTTGTCTTGCTGTTCATTTTCGTTTTCTCCTCGACCGTGTCGGTCTCAGCAGGTAGATGCATCGGAGTGTATTTGTATTAACCAGAAACCTGGTAGTTAGATAGTCACCGCTGGGTAACCATTGGCAAAATGATGATGAGGCCGAGGGATTCTGACGGATAACCGCCCACGAACCCCATGAATCCGGTATACCTGATCGAATGATTACAAAATTAATTGTAGGTTCTTCTATGAAGACGGATTGTTACCGACCGGTAACTGAGTAGCTTAAGAGCAGTTCGTCGTTGTGATTCCCAATGACAGATTCTATCAAAAGAGACGACGAGAAAGCCCATCTGTATCTGCGCAGACTCGTCGACGACATCCACACCACCGTGCTCGCCACCGTAGACGGTGACGGGTACCCGCGCACCTGCGCTGTGGATATGATGCTCGCCGACGAACAGGGCGTGTACTTCCTCACCGCACGTGGCAAGGACCTATATCGGAGGCTCAAGTCCACGGGACGTGTGTCCGTCACCGGGATCAAGGGCGATACGACCATGACATCCAGATCGATCACCCTGACTGGGGATGTGGTGGAGGTCCCCGACAGACTGGACGACCTGCTGGAAGCCAACCCGTACATGTATCAGATCTATCCGACGGAGGAGTCACGCATGGCCCTCACCGTCTTCCGCATCCATCGTGGGAGCGGCGAATGGTTCGACCTCTCCGTCAGACCCATTGAGAGGGACGGGTTCTCATTCGGAGGCTTCTCCGCTGATGGAAGGACCTATGCGATCGACGCCGCCTGCACAGGGTGCGGGGTCTGCCTGGATGTGTGCCCCCAGTCGTGCATAGACCCGACCTCCGTCCCATTCAGGATCGTCCAGGGGAGATGCCTGAGATGCGGCAACTGCATGACCGCCTGTCCCTCGGGGGCGGTGACGGTCGGGAGGCGCGCATGAGCGTGCCTACCGATGAGGACGTGGCGTTCCTGATCGGCTCCCTGTCCAGGGACGTGGGCGTCAGGGTGGACGTTCCTGACGACCCGGAGGAACGCTGGGGGCTGCTCCGCTCCCTCATGAACGTGAGGAAGCCCGTTCCGGTCCCCGACGACGTCCTGAGAATCCAGGACAGACTGCTTTCGGGGATCTCAGAGAAGAGAGGGATCACCGACGCAGACGGCCTGGGATTCCGTGACGGGATCGCCCTCTGGAGGGGAGACATAACCACCCTGAGATGCGATGCGATCGTCAACGCGGCCAACAGCGGCATGCTGGGGTGCTTCATCCCCTGCCACAGGTGCATAGATAACGCCATCCACACCTACGCAGGCATGCAGCTCAGGATGGAGTGCGCCCGCATCATGGGCGGCAGGAGCGAACCCGTGGGAGGGGCCAGGGTGACCGATGCCTACAACCTCCCCTGCAGGAAGGTCATACACACCGTAGGGCCCATGATAACGGGGAGTGTGACCGACGCCGACGAGGAAGCGCTCCGCTCATGTTACAGGTCGTGTCTGGACGCCGCCGAGTCGAACGGCCTCCGCACGGTTGCGTTCTGTTGCATCTCCACCGGGGAGTTCCGCTTCCCCAACCGCAGGGCGGCAGAGATCGCGGTCTCCGCAGTGAGGGAACATCTTGCCGGACATCCGGACACCAGGGTGGTGTTCGACGTCTTCAAGGAGGAGGACCATGACATATACAGAGAGCTTCTCGGAAGAGCTTGAGAACCTCAGAGAATGGATAGATGGGTCCGACAGGATCCTCGTGGGTGCTGGAGCCGGGCTATCCGCGGCCGCGGGCATGGTCGGCACCGGCCCCAGGTACGAGGACGCGTTCCCCGACTTCATCGCCAGGTACCACGACCCCAGCATGTACGCCGCCGGGTTCAGGGAGTACAGCTGCCCCGAGGAGAAATGGGCGTACTGGAGCCGGGCGATCATGATGGACCGCTACGAGTTCGAGGACAACGGCACCTACGCAACCCTGCTTGACCTGCTGAAAGGGAGGGACTACTTCGTGCTCACAACGAACGTGGACCACTGCTTCCAAAGATTCGGATTCGATAAGTCCAGGCTGTTCTACACCCAGGGAGACTACGGCCTCTGGCAGTGCTCGGGACCGTGCCGCAGGTGGACCTACGACAACGAGTCCGTTGTCCGCAGGATGGTCGCGGAGCAGGAGGACATGAGGGTGCCTTCGGAACTTGTGCCCAGATGCCCTGTGTGCGGGAGACCCATGACCATGAACCTCCGCTGCGACGACACCTTCGTCGAGGACGAGGGCTGGCACAGGGCAGCAGAGAGGTACACTGGCTTCGCCAGGGAGGCGATGCGCGGGAAGACCCTGTACCTGGAGCTCGGAGTCGGCTACAACACACCGGGGATCATCAAGTTCCCGTTCTGGCGGATGTCCGCCGACAACCGCGACTCCCACTACGCCTGCGTGAGCCTCGGCAGCTGCCAGGTGCCGGACGCCATCAGGAGGAGGTCCGCCGGCATCAACATGGACATCAGGGAGGCCCTGATGGCCGTGTCAGACTGAATGGGTGGTCTCCGCCACCATCTTCTTGTAGCCCCAGCCCCAGTCCTCCAACGAGTCGAGGATGGGGTACAGGGACTCCCCCAGCTCGGTGAGGCTGTACTCGACCCTCGGGGGCACCTCCGGGTAGACGTGCCTCGTGATGAGCCCCCTCTCCTCCATCGAACGGAGCTTCTCGGTCAGAACCTTCTGCGACACGCCTGTGACGGACTTAAGCAGCTCCCCGAACCTCTTCGTCCCGGTCCTCAGGTCCCTTATGATGAGGACCACCCACTTGTCCCCGATGACCAGAAGGGCGGTCTCCACGGGGCACGGTGGAAGTTCTGTTATCATGGGGACGGTATCCGCGGGACCCGTATTTCCTTCTGACGAACCAACTGGAACGCCCAGTTACCCACTGGTTACAGCCTCACCACGGGGTTTCTGGGCACAACAAATAGTCGGAACGCTTCTCACCTCATGAGACCGACACGGTCGACAAACGACAGAGAGGCAAGAGAGATGAACAACAAGATTACAGCGGTCATCGCGGTGGTCATCGCCCTCGCCGCCGGGATCTGCGTCGGATACGCGATCCCCGACGGACAGGACTCCGATGAGCCCGGCATGACCAACACAGAGAAGGCGCTGTCAGTGATAGGGAGCTTCGAGACCGGTGACACCGGCCCTGCCATGCAGTACATGGCTGAAGGATATATCCAGCACAACCCCGACTACGCCACCGGCAGGGACGCGTTCATCGCGTCCGTCCAGGGACTGGCCGCCGCCCCCGTGGCGACCACCGTGGATAACGTCCGCGCCTTCGAGGACGAGAACTACGTGTTCCTCCAGACCGTCTACAACTTCGCCGGTGCCGGCGAACAGGTCGGCTTCGACATCTTCCGCTTCGAAGACGGGCTGATAGCCGAGCACTGGGACAACCTCGCCGCCAAGGCGGACCCCAACCCCTCCGGACGCACCCAGACCGACGGGTACACCGCCGTGGAGGACACCGACATCACCGAACAGAACAGGAACCTGATCATCCGCTTCCTCCAGGACGTGATGATAGGGAACAACCTGGGCAACATGTCCAGCTACTTCAACGGGAACGAGTACATCCAGCACAACACCGGCATCGCCGACGGGGTGGACTCCCTGGTATCCGCACTCGGGGACCTGTCCGCCGCCGGGCAGGAGATGCGCTACGACAAGGTCCACATGGTGCTGGCCTGCGGGAACTTCGTCCTCGCTGTGAGCCAGGGCAACATGGGCGAGACAGGGGGCGAGGCGAACACCGCCTTCTACGACCTCTGGAGGGTCGAGGACGGCAAGATCGTCGAGCACTGGGACGTAGTGTCCCAGATCCCCTCCCAGAGCGCCAACGACAACGGCAAGTTCTGAAACAGGGAGGGGGCTCACCCTCCCACCTTCACCCCCTTTCTCCGAGAAGTTCATTATCGACGGTGGGACATACACCCACCCATGAGGCTGACGATCACCGGAACCGTCCAGGGCGTGGGGTTCAGGCCCGCGGTCTACCGCGCCGCCCAGCGCGTCGGGGCGTCCGGCACCGTCCGTAACGACGGGTCGTCGGTGATAATAGACACTGACAGGGGCGACGAGCTCCTCGGGGCGCTGATGTCGGACCTTCCGCCTCTGGCCTCGATAAGGTCCGTCGCCCGGGAGGACATCCCCTACACCAGAGGAGGGGGCTTCTCGATAGTCCACTCCTCCGGAAAGGGCGCGGGGGCGTCGATCCCGGCGGACAGCGCCGTCTGCGACAGGTGCGTGGAGGAGATCTTCTCCCCGGGACGGAGGCACCTGTACCCGTTCACCACATGCACGGACTGCGGGCCCAGGTTCACCCTTCTGAAGGGGATGCCCTACGACCGCCCGCTCACATCCATGGACTCCTTCCCCCTGTGCCCGGACTGCGCAGGGGAGTTCTCCGACCCGTCGGACAGGAGGTTCCATCACCAGACGATATGCTGCCCGAGGTGCGGCCCCGGATACAGGCTGGAACTGCAGGACGGCACCCCGGTGGGGGGCGACCCCATCGAGAACCTGGCACGCATGCTGGACGAGGGGAAGAGAGCCGTCGTCAAGGGCTGGGGAGGGATGCACATCTGCTGCAACCTCGACGCGATCGGGGAGATGAGGAAGTGGTACGGCAGGAGGAACAAGCCCTTCGCCGTCATGGCCAGGGACATGGAAGCACTTGCGAGATACGCCTCACCCACCCCCGACGAGGAGAGACTGCTGATATCGCCGCAGCGTCCGATCGTCCTGGTGAGGAAGAGGGACAGGGAGGAGACCGAGCTGGCGTCCCCCGGCCTGGACAACATAGGGATGTTCCTCCCGTACACCGGCATGCATCACCTGCTGTTCTCGTACCTTGAGCACGACGCGCTGGTCATGACCTCGGCCAACGTCCCCGGGGAGCCGATGGTAACCGACGATACCAGGGCCAAGGAGCTGAACGCCGACGCGTACCTGCTGCACAACCAGCCTATCCTGAACCGCGCAGACGACACGGTCCTGAGGGTTTACTGCGACGGCACCGGCCGGGGCAGGACCCAGTACCTCCGCAGATCCAGAGGGAGCATTCCCTTCGGACTTGACATCATGATGACGGGCGACGCAGTGGCACTGGGCGCCCAGGAGAACCTCACTGGCTCCGTGGCCTCTGGCGGGAGAATCTGGCCCACCCAGTACATCGGTAACGGCGAGAAGGTCGGGGTACCGGAGTACCTGGAGGAGGCCGTGCGCACACAGATCGGATTCGTGGGGTGCGAGCCGGAGGTGTTTGCGGTGGACCTGCACCCGGGATACGCCAACAGGAGGCTTGGGAAAGCCATGGCGGAGGAGTACGGGGCCGAGCTAGTGGAGGTCCAGCACCATTGGGCGCATGCGGCGTCGCTGATGGCCGACAACCACATCGACGGCTGCGTGGCCCTGACCCTGGACGGCACCGGCCACGGGGACGACGGCATGGCCTGGGGAGGGGAGGTCCTCTCCGCCGACTACTCTGGTTACAGGAGGGTCGCCCATCTGGAATACATCCCGCTGCTGGGATCGGACAGGGCCCTGTACGACCTCCGCAGGCTGAAGTTCGCCATTGACGCGATGAACGGCACCGAGAACAACGACTTCGCCGACAGGGACGCCGCGGTGCTCACCAAGCTCATGGAAAGGAGCGTCAAGAGCTCGTCCATGGGGAGGCTGCTGGACGCCCTGGCGTATGCGCTCGGGGTGTGCAGGGAGAGGACCTACGACGGCGAGCCGGCCATGAGGCTGGAGCCCATGCTTGCCAGGGGAGAGCTGGTGAAGGGCTTCGAGACCGAGACGGTGAACGGCGTGGTGAAGACAGCCCACCTCTTCGACAGGATCGACGGCTCCGTCAGGAAGGAGGATGCGGCATACTCCATCATATATAACGTGATGAGTGAGCTGGTCCAATCATCCATCCAGGAATCCGAAAGGACCGGGCTCGACCACATCGGGATCACCGGCGGGGTGTCGGTGAACGGGGTCATCTCCAGGATGTTCGAAGATATGGTTATATCATCCCTCCATCCTATCGCGATGCATGAAGACGTCCCCAACGGGGACGGGGGCATCTCGGTCGGCCAGGCCGCGATAGCCCTGAGGAGGATACAATGAGCAACACACTTTTCGTCCTGCTGGACGGGGCCGAGGACGACCCCAACCCGCTCATGGACGGCAGGAAACCCGTCGAGGTTGCGGAGATGCCGTATCTCGAGAGCAAGGCCGTCCACAGGCTCAAGACCACCGGGCGCGGATACACCCAGCTCTTCCTGAACGAGTTCTTCACCGGGCATCCGCCCGAGATCCCACGCGCGGCCCTGGAGGCGCTCGGCCTCGGTCTCCCGATCCAGGACCCTAAACGCACAGCGTACCGCCTGAGCCCCGCCGAGATAGGGAACGGGATGGTGCACTGGTGCTACGACACCGACTCGATAAAGGACGAGCTCGAGAGGAGGATAATGTCCCACATCGACATGCTGTCCGGCCACGACCCTGCGATTAAGTTCTTCATCGAGGGACGCGCGGTCCTGACGATGGAGAGCGACGACGTCCCCGACCTGCCAGCCCCGCCGGTGGACGCCCCCTACAAGGAGGTGCCTGGGGACCTGGGAAGGCTCGTGGAGACCGTGGCCTCGGAGATGAACGGCATCACGGGATATCCATGGGGATGTGGCAAGTTCGGACGCCAGTACCCCCCGTTCCCGGAGCTCATGCCCATGACTGCCGTGTCCGACAGTCCGACGTCGATGGGCATCTGCGCATCCCTGAGGATGGAGACGCACATAGTGGACGACATAGAGCCCAGGTTCCCGATAGCCGCCGAGGCCCTGGAGAGGGGCAACGTGTTCCTCCACATCGACGAGGTTGACGAGTACAGCCACCAGAAAGACCCTTTCAAGAAGAAGGCTGTGCTGGAGGAGACCGACCGCCTCATGGAGAAGTACTTCCCGGACGTGGAGAACGTGGTCTACTTCGTGGATCACGGGACGTCGTGCGTCACCGGTGAGCACATCCTGATGGATGTGCCGATATGGACCAGCATAGACACCGGCCTGCCTGACGGCTCCATGCTGGAGCTCGGGAAAACGGTTCAAACGCTTTTGAAGCACAAACGGTGATCAGATGGGATTCGAACTCCCGCCCTCTCTGGGCGTATACGGCAACGAGGACATCGCGAAAGACATACTCTCAAGGATCTGGGGCAAGAAGGGGGTGTTCACCTGCACGGTGGCCAACACCCGCACCTCCACCATCCCCGGCGTCTCGGACGCCGGAGACACGCCCGAGCTGACCATGTTCACCCCTGCGGCTGACGCGGAGATCCTGGTCAGCGGCAAGACCACGTGCATGAAGGGGATCCCGATCAACCCCGGGGGGATCCCGACCCCGGCCACCCTCACGAAGGCTGCCCTGGAGCTCTCCGGGATGCCATTCTTCATCGTGAACGGGGGATGCGAGGTCGTGCCGTACGTGCCGTACTTCGACATGGGAGGCGAGTGCGGCGAGAAGATCACCACCGGCAAATCGGTGAAGAACGTGAGGGAGGAGTACGAGAAGGGCTACATGCTCGGGGAGCTCCTCGCCAGGGCGTACGACTTCGTGATTATCAGCGAGAGCTGCGCAGGAGGCACCACTACCGCCCTGGC
Organism: uncultured Methanomassiliicoccales archaeon; assembly: GCA_959597175.1. Taxonomy (GTDB): domain Archaea; phylum Thermoplasmatota; class Thermoplasmata; order Methanomassiliicoccales; family Methanomethylophilaceae; genus Methanoprimaticola. The sequence continues at coordinate 132,041 of CAUFXM010000004.1, read as the reverse complement.
GGTCATGATGGCCATGGGCGTGCTGAAGGAGAACCTCGTGAGCAGCAGCTCCCCCAACAACCCCAAGGAGCTGAAGACGCGCCTGGTGAACGAGGCGCTCCAGGCGGCCGGAATCGAGCCCGGAGCCCTGGCGAAGGACCCTCTGAGGGCCATAGAGTGCGTCGGCGACCCGATGATGCCCGCAAACATCGGCATACTGTGCGGAGCCGCGAAGTCTGTGCCTGTCATCGTCGGAGGCGGGACCCAGATGGCGGCGGTGATGGCCGGTGCCGTCGCCCTGCACCCCGAGCTGGTCGGGAACTTCCTCCAGGGTACCACCAGGTGGCTGATGAACGACCCAAACTCCAGCATGAAGAGGATCATGGACTCCGTGTCCCCGGATGTGCCGATCGTGTACGTCAACGTGGACTACGGGGACAGCCCCTACGAGGGGCTGCAGGCCTATGAGTGGGGATTCATCAAGGAGGGGGTCGGATGCGGAGGGGCCTCCGTCGGTGCCGTTGTGGAATCCGAGGGGAGGGTCACCTGCGACGACCTGGAGGCGAAGGTCCACGACATCTACAGGGGCATAATGGGCCTCTGAGATCCAAACCCCTTAGGACAAACCATTTCATATTCACCATCACTTGCATAATTGTTTTCTAGTCACTGATCCCATACCACGACCATGAGCATGCATGGCATCCCAGACGCGGAGAGGACGAGCGCGTCGGTGGACCTGTTCGGGGAGACCTTCTGCATCACGGCGGCCACCTGCTCCGGAAGGAGGAGGGTCAACCAGGACTGCTTCGGCTGGATCGCATCCTCCGGAGGGAATCTCACGGGTACGATGGTGGGCTCCGCGATGGAGACGGGGAGCTGCGGCCTCCCTGATTTCCTCCTGGCGATTGTGTGCGACGGCCTGGGCGGAATGAGGGACGGCGACAAGGCCAGCAGATCCGTCGTCGATGGGATGGTGGCATGGGCCGCCTCGGGTGGGCTTGCGTCCGGGGACCCCGCCTTAGGGATCGTGAGAGCTGCGACCGCCATCGAAGGGCGACTCCGGTCCGATTATCCGCGCAGCGGCACCACCATGTCGATCGTTGCGGCGGTCGGAGGCAGATGGACGTCCGCCCATCTCGGGGACAGCAGGTGCTACGCCGTACACCGGGACAGGATCTGGCGCACAAGGGACCACTCCAGGGTGGAGAGGCTGTTCCGGGATGGGAGGATAACCGAGGACCAGATGAACACCCACCCCGAGAGCAACGTCATGGACCGCTGCATGGGGGCGGGGGACGCCGCCGGCACCGAGGTCGGACCCATCGAGGTTGGCTGGCAGAGGCTCGCCCTCTGCTCCGACGGGGCCTTCGGCTACATGACCGTGGCGAGGTTCGGAGCCCTCCTCCGGGAGGCGACCGACGCCATGGACATCCTGGAATCCTCGTACGGTTCGGGAAGCGATGACAACATCACCGTCCTGACCGTTGACAGACGGCGTCGTCGACGTGCGCACGTGTTCAAATAAAATGATTCCATCCCCGATACGATACAAATGGTCGACGAGAAAGCCATCCAGGTGGCGCAGGAGAAGTTCGGCGCCCTCGTTAGGAGACAGCTGGAGAGGGTCGAGGCCCTGAAATCCGAGGAAGGTCCGGTGGACTATTCCAAGCTGGACAAGCTCATAATCGGAGTCTGCGGTGGGGACGGCATCGGGCCCTACATCTGCGCCTCCGCACAGAAGGTCATGGAGTTCCTCCTGGCCGACAAGATCGCTGCCGGCAAGGTGGAGATCAGGCAGATCGACGGCCTCACCATCGAGAGGCGCGCCGAGGTCATGAAGGCCATCCCCGACGACACCCTGGCCGAGCTGAAGAAGTGCCATGTGATCCTCAAGGGACCCACCACCACTCCCGCAAAGGGGGACCCCTGGCCCAACATCGAGTCCGCGAACGTCGCCATGAGGAAGGAGCTCGACCTGTTCGCCAACGTCAGGCCCGTCAGCGTTCCCGAGCTGGGGATTGACTGGACCTTCTTCAGGGAGAACACCGAGGGATCCTATGCCCTTGGCAGCGACGGGTTCTTCGTCACCGACGACCTGGCGATGGACTTCTGCGTGGCAACCCACCAGGGAACCGAGAGGATCATCCGCGCCGGATTCGAGCATGCGAAGAAGACCGGCAAGAACTACGTGTCCATCATCGTCAAGGCGAACATCATCAAGACCACCGACGGTCTGTTCGTCGACCTTGCCGACAGGATAGCCAAGGACTACCCCGAGGTCAAGCACGACGTCTGGTTCGTGGACATCACCACCGCCAAGCTGATCGACCCCGCCAGGAGGAGCGACTTCAAGGTCTTCGTCCTCCCCAACCTCTACGGCGACATCATCACCGACGAGGCCGCCCAGATCCAGGGCGGTGTCGGAACCGCCGGATCCGCCAACATCGGGAACAGGTACGCCATGTTCGAGGCCATCCACGGCTCCGCCCCCAGGATGGTCACCGAGGGCCGCGCCCAGTACGCGGACCCCTGCAGCATGATCAAGGCCGTCGCCCTCATGATGAACCACATCGGCGAGTCCGAGAAGGGCAGGAAGCTGGAGATGGCACTGGACATCTGCACCCAGTTCGAGAAGAAGCTGGTCATGACCGGAAGGTCCACCGGGGCCACCGGCGACGAGTTCGCCCAGTACGTCCTCGACACCATCCAGCGCCCCGACCTTGAGAAGGCCTGGCAGGGATACGTGGACGAGGCCATCGCCAAGGCCAAGAACTGACATCCCTTTTTACAGGGGCCGGTCCGGCCCCTGGCCCAAACATCAAATCGGGACTCGCCGGACACGTTCTCCCGACGGACCCCATTGAATAAGGGAGGCGCCCACGACCGGGACCGTCGATGATCCCCGGGCCGTGGGGGCCATCGTTTGCTTCCCTCGATGTTCGGGGGGGAGACGTCACGCCCCCGTAGCGGGCTCTGGCTGGCCCAGGAACCTGCCTGTCACAAGGACTGCTATCCCGAACAGAAGGACGACCACGGCGGCCAGGTGGAACGATGACGTGTAGCCGATGGCCACGATTATGGGGCCCATGATCACGGTGGAGAGTGACGTGCCCAGATTCATGAGGCACGAGTAGATCCCCATGGTCTTGCCCTGGGCGGCCATAGGCGACATCATTGACAGGTTGTTGGTGATCGTCGGCATGCCCAGCCCGAGGCCGACACCCATTATCCCGACACCGACGGTGAGCACCGCCAGACTGTCCGAAGCGAACATGGCTATGGCGACAGCCTGGAGCAGGAACGACACCAGAAGGACGTTCTGGTACTTCGGGATGCGACGAACCCTCGAGTACGCAATTGATGTGAACACCTGCGTCAGTCCCATCAGCGCCAGAATGAACCCGCACACGGTCATGCTCTCGCCCATGGAGGTCAGTATGTCGGACACGTTGGCGGTGACGATGAACATCAGGAACATGAGCATGAAGATGGAAGCGTAGAGGACGGCCATGTGCGCCTTGGAGCCCTTGGCGAACTCGCCTGTCGCTGCACCATTGCCCCTGGGCATGAACACGTCCCTCACGGCGATCAGTCCCGCGATCAGTATGGGCAACGCTATCAGGTACACGAGGAACGGGACGTTCCAGGACACGTCTGCCATCAGGCCTCCGATTATCTCCAGCACGACGCCGCCGAATCCCATGAAGGCGGACTGGATGGCCATGACCCTGCGTCTCTCGTCACCGTCGTAGTATATGCCCATCAGACCGGTAGCGGCTGTGGATATCCCCGCGATGCCTATGCCCAGGAACACCCTGGTGGCAAGCAGCGTGTAGATGTCGGAGCAGAAGTAGCCGGACACCCCGGCGACGATGAATAGCAGGAGGGATGCGATGAGGACCTTCGCCAGCCCCACCCTGTCCGCCAGATACCCCATGGGGAACCCGCACACCGCCACCACGAGGGACGGCAGCGATATCACCATGGATGCAAGGAACTTGCTGGTCTCCAGCTCCACCTCTATCCCGTAGAGGGCTGGAGACACGGCCGCGGAGCCCATAAGCACCATCATCGATGCCATGAGCAGAGCGAGCTTCGTGATGCCCGACGGGTTGAACTGTTTCCCGTCGGCGGTTGTGAACTGCATGGTTCTATGGGTTCTTACAGGAGACACCTTAATGCTTTGTCCTCAATTAATATCCGTTAACAAACGGGCAACGGCGCTCCGATGACGTCCACCGGGAGATAATAAACATACATATGTCCATATTTTTCAAGATTGATATCTATTCATCCTATATGTTCTCATGATTGTAAATGGATGAACATCTTGCAACGAATAATATATACACATGCCCGATTATTCAGAGGACTGTGCTTGCGCAGAAGGATCACCGATCTGACCTCTCCTACGCAGACACCGGAAGGTGTTTGAAATGGCAGAGACAAGCAAGAAGCACGACAGGGAGCTCAGGAGAAAGGAGAAGAAAGCAGCCCGTGAAGCGAGACACAACGCCCGCAACGCGGCCTGATCCCATCCCAATCGCCCGGCGAAAGCCGGGCCTCCCTTATCTCCCCAAAGTTCTAGACCTTAGTTCGGACTTTACCGTAGTTTCCATCCGGCAATCTCATCAGAATCCTGCGGATATTCTCCTACTCCAATGCCAATAATTACAATCATTTACCAAACACCCGTTCAAGTCATCAAATAATAAATTTTTTATATATGAATAAACACATCTCATTTTCGGACTTCTACGAAAGAGATAGACCTGAGTAAGAAGCGTTGGAAACGACAGACGAAATGGAGACCTGAAAGGGAAGGGAAGATACAAGACACGTTCAACCTCCGAACGAACCCTCGAACCGAACCCTCCCGACTCCCGGAAGAGACCTAGTTTGGTTACGAGTCTGGTTTAACATAAGTGTCTTTCCATTATTCGTAAATAATTTTCGAATTTCATAAAAATTTTAGTAAAGTATCTGTTTTTATCAATAAATTATACGAATTTCATATGATTGTGTTTTATAATAGTTATAATTAATATCAGCTATGTTCGAAAGGAGCTCGGACATCCTGTTGGGAGAATGGGTGAAATCCGGTCGCAGGACTGTACCCTTAATCACCGGCCCCCGCGGTGTCGGGAAGACTTCGTCCGTGAGAAGGCTGGGACAAAACTACGGATGTTACATCGAAGTGGATCTTAGCGATCCGGCCAACATGAGATTGTTGGCGAAAGCCGATGATGCGGAGAGGTTCGTATCTTTGATTGGAGAGTTGTTCGGGAAGGGGACGATCGTCCCCGGTGATACGCTTATCGTACTGGACGAGGCAGGTTTATGTCCCGGACTTCTGAGGACACTGTCGGAACTGGCGGACAGGGAGACGGTAGACCTCGTCATGACCGCATCCTGCTTCCGTTCTGGGGCCTGCCCCGACCGCTCGTACACCCCATGGGTTGAGATTATCGACGTCCGTCCCGTGGACTTCCGCGGGTTCCTGCATGAGTCGGGATACTGTGAGGAGGCAGACGCCGCAGAACGGGACCTGTCTCCTGGAAAACCTTCCGACAGAGACCTGGACAGGACCATGGAGGCCATGTTCAGAAGGTACCTTGTGACCGGTGGAATGCCACAGGCGATCAACCAGATGATATCGTCCGGAAGGCTGGTAGATGTCCGCAGGACGTGCCGCGAGATTGTCGAACGGCAGATGTCAGACGCACGCAAGGCGTTCCCCTATTTCCACGACATCATAAGGGGATGCCTGGAATCCGTCCCGGCACAGCTACGCGGAAACGGGAGGTTCATGTATTCGAGGGTCGGAAACTTATGCAGTGCGAGCAGCAAACACATCGCTGAGAGCATCCAATGGCTGTCATCCAGCGGGATCCTGGACCTCTGCCACAGGGCGATGGACCCCGTGGAACCCCCGTCGGTCAGATGCGAGCCCAACCACTTCAAGGCATACGCGGACACCGGCACACTCTTCTGCCTGATGGACGGCTGGGTCTCGGACGCGGCGATGAACGGCAACTACCAGAACTGCCCCTGCGCCGTCCTCGAGAACTGTGCGGCACGCCAGATGGCGTCCTGCGGGATGTCGCCCAGCTACTACCAGCGGGACAGGCGCGAGGCGGACTTCCTCGTGCCACACGGCGGAGAAGTCTCCGGAGTGGCCGTGAGATCCGGCAACAACGGCCGCAGGAAGTCCCTCTCCAAACTGCTGGACGAGGGTCAGATCACCAGGGCTGTCGAGTTCGGCGCGTCGGACAGGCCCGGGGACGCGGACAGGTATCCGCTTTGGGCAATGGGCTTCCCGGGGACGGTGTTCCCCGGGATGGGAGAAAGCCGGTCCGGGGACCGGCGATGGGGTTTCACTGCTCGATCAGGACCAGGACGTTTCCGACCTGGACGGTCTCCACGGCCTTCCCGTCGAGCATGAGCCTCTTGTCCAGCTCGAAGTACTCGGCGCCGACGGAGACGGTCTCCCCGCCGACGTCGATGTCGATCGAGCCCTGGGACAGCTTGGCGGCCGCGTCGGCGGGATCCATGGCCGCCACGGCGGAGACGATGGCCTTGGCCTGTGCCTTGAACGCAGGGCCCAGCTTGGCATGGACGGGCTTGACCCCCACGACCTGCTCGGTCAGCTCGGCCTCGGGGGCGATGACGACATCCTTCGCCTTGGTGGTGACGGCGATGTCGTCCTTGGCCGACCCCAGCATCTCCGCGTCGGAACCGACCAGCTCAAGCATTGCCATCTCGGCGTTGAGGGGCATCTTCTTCTCGGACTTCCAGGAACGGACAGCGGCGAGGACGTCGGAGAGCAGCTCCCCGGCCCTCTCCGCATCGTCGTCGACGAGGACGGGCTCCGGCCAGGGGGTAAGATGGATGCTCCTGCATCCGTCGATGGCCCTGAACTTGTCCTGGTAGACCTCCTCGGTGACATGGGGCATGAACGGGGCCAGCATCTTCAGGCTGCCCAGAATGACGTTGTACAGGGTCCACCTGACGGCGTCGTCGGTCCTCCCCTTGACCATCTCCACGTAGTTGTCCGCGAGCTCGTGCCAGATGAATCCCTCGACCTCCTTCATGGCCTTGTCGAACTGATAGACCTCGAAGTAGTCGGTGACGTCCTTCACCGTCCTGGAGAACTTGGAGAGGATCCACCTGTCGGAGACCCTGAGCTCCGGCATCTCGCTCGGGATGTCGGTCAGGTACCTTCCGGCGAACTGGCCGATGTTGAACACCTTGTTGCACAGCTTGCTCCCGCGGACCACGTCCTTCTCCCTGAAGGCATGGTCGATACCGAGGGAGCATGTGGCGGCGTAGTACCTGAGGGCGTCAGCCCCGTACTTCTCCAGGATGGGGATGGGGTCGATGACGTTCCCGATGGAGGAGTGCATGGGGGTGCCGTCGGGGGCCATGATGAACCCGTGGATCATGATGTTCTCCCACGGGATGCTCTCCTCGATCTGCTCCGCCCTGAGGATGGAGTAGAACGCCCAGGTCCTTATGATGTCGTGGGACTGGGGCCTCAGGGACATGGGGAACAGCTTCTTGTGGAGCTCGGGGTCCCTCTCCCAGAACGTGTTGTAGAGCGAGGATCCGGATGAGTCCATCCATGTGTCGAAGACGTCGGTGCATCCGACGAGCCTTCCGCCGCACTTCGGGCACTTCTCCACGGGCGGGGCGTCCAGGGTGGGGTCGCAGTAGCACATCTCCCTGGTGGCGCAGACCGCGTGTCCGCACTCCTCGCACTCCCACACCGGGATCGGGGTCGCGAAGATCCTCTGCCTGCTCAGGACCCAGTCCCACTCCAGGGAGTTCGCCCAGTCCTGCAGCCTGACCTTCATGAACTCGGGGTACCAGTTGATCTGGTCCGCCCTCTCCAGGATCTTGTCCCTGAAGTCGATGGTCTTGAGGAACCACTGGGGGACCTGCAGGTACTCGATGGGAGAGTGGCACCTCCAGCAGATGGAGACCTGCTGGGGGTTGTCCTCCTGCTTGACCATGATGCCCTGGTCCTTCAGGTCCTGGATGGCGGCCTCCCTCGCTTCGAGGACGGTCATCCCGGCGTACTTGCCGGCGAGCTCGGTCATCCTGCCGGACTCGTCGATACCCTTCTCCAGCTCGAAGTGGTATTTCATCACCCACTCCAGGTCGTCCTTGTCGCCGATGGTGCATATCATCACGGTGCCGGTCCCGTAGTCCATCTGGACCTTGGGATCGGAGATCACCGGGACCCTCTTCCCGAACAGGGGGGCGATGAGGGTCTTGCCGACCAGGTGGGCCTTCTCCTTGTCGTCCGGATGGACGGCCACGGCCTTGCAGGTGCAGAGGAGCTCGGGCCTGGTGGTGGCGATGACGACCTTGCCGTCCTCGCCCTCGATGTCGAAGTTGATGTAGTTGAGCTTGTTGACGTTGTCCCTGTACTCCACCTCGGCGTCGGCCAGGGCGGTCATGCAGCTTGGGCACCAGTTGACGGGGAAGTTGGCCTTGTACACGAGGCCCCTGTTGAACAGGTCCACGAAGGACAGCTGGGTGATCCTCCTGTAGTACGGGGCGTCGGTCTGGTAGTAGATGCTGGGGTCCATGCTCTCCCCAAGGATCTCGAAGTGGTGCGTCATCTCCTCGATGAAACCGTTGGCGTACTCCTCGCACTTCGCCCTGTACTCCTGCCTTGGGGTGTTGAGCTTGTTGATGCCGTACTTCTTCTCCACCTTGACCTCGATGGGCGTGCCGTTGACGTCGAAGCAGAGGGGGAAGAACACGTTGAATCCGCGCATCCTCTTGTAACGTGCCGCGAAGTCGATCAGGGAGTACCCGGTGGCGTGTCCCAGGTGGAGCGGCCCGGATGTGTACCTCGGAGGGTTGTCGATGCTGAACACCGGCTTGTCGGAGTGCGGATCGAAGCGGTAGACCTCCTCGTTCTTCCACATCTCCTCCCAGCGTTTCTCTATGATGGATGAGTCGTACTGAGCCATGGCTAACGGGACTGGGTAGTTGGGGACGATATAAAGCATTTTAGAAGCGCACGCGCGCGTGCCTGTCTGCCTTCCTTTAGGTAAGGACCGTACGATCCACCTCCCATGGGGAAGGCACTAGCAGCGGTCGCCGTCATCGTGGCCGTGATGGTTGTGGTGACGGCAGCGTACGTCATCACCTGGGACGACGACGGGGACGTAGTCTACAGGGACGCCGGCGACATCCTCGACATGTACTCCTCCGACGGCGACGTCGTGGCGGAGTGTCGGTCCCAGCACGACGGCTTCGCCTTCACCGGATGGAGCACATCCGCCGACGGGAGCGGTGCCTGGCACATGCCCGGAGACACCTGGACATATCTGGCGGACAGGTCATCCTGTACGCGCAGTGGAGCCACGCCGTCTGGAGGTTCGGCTACGACGCCGACACCGAGCTGTTCGGCGAGACGCTGACGCTCGTCACAGACCGTGGCGAGTGCCAGCTCGCAGAGGGCGTCCCCGCGGGCGGGACGGCATCTATCGTCGTCGGGAACGATATCTAGACCTGGCAGGGGCCGGATGAACGGAACATTTTCATCGGAGCCCACGACAAAGGGATGACCTGCGAGCTGGGGATCTTGGTCGCCATGGCCGGCGCCGACCGGACAACGTGAGGTTCTCCCTATTGGACGGCCATCCCACGGTGGACTTCGTGGTCACCGGGGGCCCGGCGATCCTGGTCTTCGCACCGGTCACCGCTGCGACCCAGCATCTCTGAGGCACCTGCCTGTAGCGCCCGAATTCGCAATAGAACGTGCGACTCTAAGGAACTGTGAAGGGCCTTATATACAACAGGTTGTTCAATCCCTCATGGCATACGACAGACTGGCCGATGCCATCATCAAACATTCGAAGCTCATCCTTGTAGCCTGGATAGTCGTGCTCCTGGTAGCCGCCTATCCCGCCATCCAGGCGTTCGGCAACATGAGCTACGACATGAACGAGATGGGCATCGAAGAATCGGAATCGATGGAGGGTCTCGAGATAATCGGGACCTACTTCCCATCGTCGTCCGCAGATTCGTCATCAATGCCGATACTCGTGATAGGGTACGGCAGCGAGGCGGAGCACGATCAGGCGATGGATGTGGAGGCCGTCCTGACAGACGCCGTGAACAAAGGATACTTCACGTTCGAAACAGACGGGGCGGAGTACACCAAGATAGTAAACATCACAGGGATCGACACATCGGACACTAATCCCCGTGAGGACGGCTCCGGGATCATAATGCTGATGCTGTCCTACGACACCGCGAACTGGACCGGCTCCGTGATAGACGACACCCCCGTGCTCAGGGAGCAGATAAACACCCTTCTCGCTGAGAACGATGTCAACGGCGAGGTCCCCGTATACCTCACGGGAATGCCCGCGGTCTCCTACGACATGGAGACCGGAGCGATGGAGGACATCTCCCACATCGATGTCTTCACCGTGCTGATGATCCTGGTTCTCGTGGGTCTGTTCTTCCGCTCGTTCATCACCTCGGCCATGCCTCCCGTGACGATGGGCGTGGCATTCGCGGTGACCATGGGCCTGATCTACGGCCTGATGTACGTGATGGACATATTCTTCGTCACGGAGGTCATGCTACTGGTGTCCATGATGGGCGCCGGGTGCGACTACTGCATCTTCATCCTCGCCCGCTACAGAGAGGAGAGGCGTGACGGGAAGGACCATCACGATGCCCTGCACAGCGCCATCAAATGGGCAGGCGAGTCCATCACCATCTCCGGAGCGTCCGTCATCATCGGGTTCGGCGCCATGTCGATCTGCTCGTTCAGCATGATCTCCACCATGGGCATATGTCTCGCCCTGGGAATCGTGGTCGCCCTGCTGGCGGCACTCACATTCATCCCCTCGCTCATCAACGTGGCCGGGGACAGGATATTCTGGCCAACAAAGATGGACGCCTATAAGGAGGGCGGCAAGGCCACCAGGGGATGGTTCGCCTGGTGCAGCCGCGTCGGGCACGCCTACTTCGAGAAGAACTCCAGGTTCACGCTGAGGCATGCGAAGGCCATCACCGTCGTGGCCGTTCTGATAACGGTCCCTTGCGCATACGTGGCACTGACCTCGGAGACATCCTACGACATGACGAGCTCCCTGATGACCGGCGACTCCGAGAGCGGAATGGAACTCCTCGGGGAGTACGCCGACCAGGGCATCATCTACCCGGACTACGTCGTCCTCGAGTACGACGATCCGATCGCCACCATCACCGTGATGCCCGACCCGTTGACCGGGTCGCTCACAAACCCAGTCACGGGGGAACCTAACTGGACGTTGCAATGGACGACCTCATGGACAGGCGGCCTGGCATCGTCTCTGGATTCGACCCTGGACACCATCGACAACGATCCGGACAACAACATATCCTCCGTCTCCAGGATCTTCATGTGGGACGAATACACGACCGAGGCCATGAGTTCCCTGGGCATAGACATCAGCGGCGGAGACATAATGTCGCTGGTGACCAGGGGGAGCGAGGTCCTGTCCGCATCCCAGCTCCTGGCTGTCGGGGACAACTCCTCCAACGCCATGGTCCTGGAAATGGCGATCCCGTCGATGAGGGAGCAGTACGCATCGTACATCAGCCAGGGCGCGTTCGACGACGAGATGGCATCGTTCCTGGAGCCCTATCAGGACCTTGCCGGCATCCTGGGGTACGAGATCACGTTCTCCAACCTGTACAACAACGGCGCCTTCCAGCTCCTCGGCACGACCAACGAGAACGTCGTCGATGCCCTCATCGTCATGACCGGCGCGGGCACCCTGGACTACCTGGTGAACGTCAACCTGGGTAACATCGGCGGGGAGTTCGCCCAGTTCGATGCCTCCACCACGGAGGTGACCGCTGAGACGCAGCTGTCAGCCAACTACGTTAAGGTCTCGGCATCCACCCATGCCGCCGCCATGGCCCCCATCTCCATGGATTCCATCGCGTACATGCAGGGCGTGGTGAACGACTACGTCTCATCAACCGATGGCATAACCGCCTCGTGGGTGACCGGAACGGCAGTGGTCATGTACGACATCTCCGAGATCATCTCCGGGGAGTTCACGATGATCGAGGTCCTGGTGATCATACTGATCATCATCCTCCTGTTCTTCGTGATGAGGTCATACACCATCCCGTTCAGGTCCGTCGCCACCATCCTCATGAGCATCTGCTGGACCCTGGCGGCCACCCATCTGATCTTCGGCGACGAGGTCACCTGGCTGATCCCGCTCATCCTGCTGGTCATCTGCCTCGGACTGGGCATGGACTACGACATCCTGCTCACCACTAGGATCAAGGAGAACGTGCGCGCCAACGGCATGAGCAACGACGAGGCCATCCACCACGCGGTGGTCCATTCCGGCTCGGTCATCACCATCTGCGGCCTGATCATGGGCGGCGCCTTCGGCACGCTGATGCTGTCCTCCATGGGCATGCTCCAGCAGTTCGGATTCGCCCTGTGCTTCGCCATCCTGGTGGACGCGCTCATCGTGAGGACGTACATCGTCCCCGCGGTCATGCACCTGCTGGGCGATTGGAACTGGAAGGGACCCAGGTTCCTCCAGAGGATCGGCTCCCACGAGACGGAGAACACCGAGCAGTGAACCAAACAGGGAGGCCGCCCTCCCGTCTTCCCACAAACCTCTTCCCCTTTCTGCACCGACTGCACATCATCCTGGAAAACGGACCGTATCGCGATTGGAACATTCCACGGATGATTCTGTTATCATATTGATAACGTTATATACGAGAGAACATTATCGGTCTGACATGGCAGTGAGCGTGGAGTCCCTGGTGGATTGCATAGGCAATCCGCTGAAGGCCCGTGTGATGATGCTGATGAGGGAGTTCGGCCCCATGACCCCCAAGCAGATACTCCAGGAGGACCCTCGGATACCGCCGGCATCCCTGTACCGCGCCCTGAAGAGCATGGAGCAGGCAGGGGTAATCGAGATGGTCTCGGAGACCAAGGTGAGGGCGGTCGTCGAGAAGACGTACTACTTCAACCGGTCGCTGACGGAGAGGCTCGAGGAGGACATCGGCAGCAGGGACGGCGAGTCCTACTGCAGGCTGTTCATGGGATTCGTGTTCAACCTCCTGAGGAGGTTCGAGTACTACGCCGCCAGCGGATTCGCCGACTACAAGAGGGACGCCACCGGCTTCGTAGCCGTGCCGGTCTACGCCACACCAGAGGAACTGAACGACTACATGGACAAGATAATGGAGGTTCTCGGTCCGGCGCAGGTGCGCAGGTCCGAGGAGCAGGAGCTCAGGACGATCGCCCTGGTCTCCGCGCCTCCGAGCAGGGATTTCAAGGAGGTCAAATGATGCCCAAATTCACCAACTTTCGCATTGTGAGGCTCAGACGCAAGGACCTTGAGAAGCTCAAGGAGACCGGGGAGAAGAAAGACATCGAGGTGGTCGGCATGCTGTATGCTGACGAGGACATCTCACCCGAGCTCGTCAAGGAGACCATCTCCAGCACCAGGATCTACGGGAGCATCCTCGGCAACAAGGATGTGAGGGCGGCCCTCCTGGATGTCAGCGCGATCTGACACCGGGGGCGGCCCTCCCCCTCCACATTTTCCCATCTCGGCAATATTCTTCGATGGATACGTTCCCATTTTGGAAACATTTAATAGAGACCCCATCCTGGCCTCACACATGACAGCGCAATCTGTAGGCATCCACCAATGCATCGGCAACAGCGCCAAGCTGAGGATACTGATGGTGCTGAAGGACAACGGACCCATGACGGCAAAGCAGATGATCTCGGCCGGGGTGGGCATCCCCCAGACGACGCTCTACAGGCTCCTTAGGAACATGGAGGAGAACGGCATACTGGCCGTCGTCTCGGAGAACAAGGTCAGGGCCATGACCGAGAGGACCTACGATGTCAGCGACAGCCTGAGGGACTTCGACGCCGAGATGATCGGCAGAAACGACCTGGAGGGGTACTGCAGGATGTTCGAGGGCTTCACGTTCAACCTGCTGAAGGAGTTCGAGAGCTACGCCAGACGCGAGGATGCGGACATCGCCAGGGACGGGTCCATGTTCGTGGCCCTGCCCATATTCGCCACCGCGGAGGAGCTCGAGCGGATGGCGGCAGGGATCCGGGATGTCATCCGGCCGCACCTCAGCCGCACATCCGATGAGCAGAGGATGCACACATTCGCGGCGGTCGTCACACCGCCGACGCAGGAGGGAGAGGATGCGCTTTGACGCCGTGAGGCTCCACAGGAAGAACCTGGAGGCTGTCAGAGACTCCGGAGGGAGGATATCCATCTCGGCGATAGGCATCGTATACGCCGACGAGGACGTGTCCGAGGAACTGGTCAGGGCCACCGTGGAGAAGGCGACGGTCTACGGGCGGATCATAGCCGCACCTGCCGTCAGGAGCTTCCTGAGCTCCATCAACACGGCAGGAGGGACGCAATGATCCTGAAGTACCTGAAGGCTCGGGACTGGGCGATGGTCGCCGCATGCGCGGTGCTGATCGCCATCATGGTGTACCTCGAGCTGGAGATCCCGGGCTACATGTCCAGCATCACCACCCAGCTCAACCTTCCCAACACGGACCTGGACCTCATCTACCACGATGGCGGGATGATGATCCTGTGCGCCTTCGGCAGCCTGGTGGTGTCCATCGCCGTCGGATTCATGGCCGCGCTGATAGCGGCGTCGCTTGCCAGGACCATGCGCGAGAAGGAGTTCGACCGCGTGCAGTCGTTCTCCAGCGAGGAGATGAACAGGTTCTCGACCTCGAGCCTGATCACAAGGTCCACCAACGACATCACGCAGATCCAGATGACCGTCGCCATGGGGCTCATGATCGTCATCAGGGCCCCGATCATGGCCGTGTGGGCGGTCATGAAGATCGCCGACAAGAACTGGGAGTGGTCGGTCGTCACGGCCGCCGCCGTCGTGGTTGTCCTCCTCACCATCGGGATCGTCATGCTCTACGTGGTCCCCAGGTTCAAGAGGATCCAGGGGCTGACCGACAACGTGAACAGGATCACCAGGGAGAACCTCTTGGGGATCCGCGTTGTCCGCGCTTACAACGCCGAAGGATACCAGGAGGGCAAGTTCGACGGCGCGAACTCCGAGCTCACGGACGTCAACCTGTCGGCGAACCGCGCGCTTGCGGGACTCATGCCGGTCATGATGCTTGTCATGAACGGCCTGTCCCTGGCGATCTACTGGGTGGGCGCCATCCTCATCGACCAGGCGGGAGCGGGCCCGGAGGCGCTTTCGCTGTTCTCCGACATGGTGGTGTTCACATCCTATGCGATGCAGATCGTCATGGCGTTCATCATGATGGTCATCATCCTGATGATCCTCCCGCGCGCCATGGTCGCCTCCAGACGCGTACAGGAGGTGATCTGCACCGAGCCGTCCATAACCGACGGGTCCGGCACCCCGCCCGAGGGGATGGACGGGACCGTCGAGTTCAGGGACGTCTCCTTCAGG
This sequence comes from uncultured Methanomassiliicoccales archaeon, assembly GCA_959597175.1. Lineage (GTDB taxonomy): Archaea > Thermoplasmatota > Thermoplasmata > Methanomassiliicoccales > Methanomethylophilaceae > Methanoprimaticola. The sequence goes on along the minus strand of CAUFXM010000004.1, from coordinate 116,564 downwards.
TACCCTGGTGCCGGGGGCGACGTGCTCCGCAACATCAGCTTCAAGGCCTCCAAGGGGGAGACGGTCGCGTTCATCGGCGCCACCGGGAGCGGGAAGACCACGATAGTCGACCTCATCCCGAGGTTCTACGACGCCACCTCCGGGCAGGTCCTGGTGGACGGGATGGACGTCAGGGACTACAGGCTCTCGGACCTCAGGTCGAGGCTCGGGTACGTCCCCCAGAGGTCCTTCATGTTCAGAGGCACCATCGGATCGAACGTCAGGTACGGGGACACCTCCGGGGACAGGACCGACGAGGACGTCAGGAGGGCGGTGGAGATCGCCCAGGCGAGGGACTTCGTCGAATCGAAGCCCAAGGGGTACGAGGACGAGGTCGCCCAGGGCGGGACGAACCTCTCCGGCGGTCAGAAGCAGAGGCTCTCCATCGCGAGGGCCGTGTGCAGGAAGCCCGAGATCTACATCTTCGACGACACGTTCTCGGCGCTGGACTACAGGACCGACAGGACCCTCAGGGCCGCACTTAGGAGGGAGACCGCGGGCACGACCACCCTGATCGTCGCCCAGAGGATAGGCACGATCATGGACGCCGACAGGATCGTGGTCGTCAAGGACGGCGAGGTCGCCGGCATCGGCAGGCACGAGGAGCTTCTGCGCACATGCCCCGCGTACCTCGAGATCGCCCGGTCGCAGCTTTCCGAGGAGGAGCTGGGACTATGAGCGGGGACAGAGCGCGCAGAGGGTCCCGCGGGCACGGTCCGGCGATGCCGACCGAGAAGGCGGACGACTTCAGGGCAGCATGGGGCAGGCTGTTCGGATACATGCACCGCTACAGGGTGCCCATCGTCGTGGCGGTGGTCATGGCATGCATAGGCACCGTCCTCACCCTGGCCGGGCCGAACCTGCTCAGCGACATGACCGACCTGATCCAGGCCGGGATCGGGGGCGACATGGACATGGACGCGGTGGTCTCCATCGCCATGCTCCTGGTGGCGATCTACGCGGTGAGCGCCATCCTCACCTTCGTGCAGCAGTGGATAATGGCCACCGTATCCCAGAAGACCGCATACAACTTCCGCAGGGACATCTCCTGGAAGATCAACAGGCTCCCGCTGCGCTACTTCGACACCAGCTCCACCGGCGACGTGATGAGCCGCGTCACCAACGACGTGGACACGGTCGGACAGTCGATGAACCAGAGCATCAGCATGTTGGTCACGGCGGTGACCCTGCTCGTGGGGTCCGTCATCATGATGCTGTGGACCGACGTGACCCTGGCGGTGACGGCGATCCTCTCGTCCCTGGTCGGGTTCGTGTTCGTCTTCGCGGTCATGTCCAGGTCGCAGAAGTACTTCACACGCCAGCAGGAGGACCTGGGAGACATGAACGGCCATGTGGAGGAGATATACGCCGGCCACAAGACCGTCATCGCCTACGGCGGACAGGCCGAGGCGAAGCGGGAGTTCGACAGGATCAACGACAGCCTGTTCAGGTCCAACTTCATGTCGCAGTTCCTGAGCGGCATGATGCAGCCGTTCATGAACTTCATCGGGAACTTCGGATACGTCATGGTGTGCATCGTCGGTGCGGTCCAGTACGTCAACGGCGGGATCTCCTTCGGCACCATCGTGGCCTTCATCGTGTACGTGAGGCTGTTCAGCCAGCCGCTTACGCAGATATCCCAGGCCTTCGCATCCATGCAGTCCGTCGCCGCCGCGACGGAGAGGGTTTTCGAGTTCCTGGACGAGCCGGAGATGGAGGACGAGTCCGGCAAGTCCGTCAGGATCGGGGAGGCCAGGGGGCACGTGGAGTTCAGGGACGTCCACTTCGGGTACAGCCCCGACCGCGAGATCATCCACGGGTTCTCGGCCGAGGTGCTCCCCGGCCAGAAGGTGGCGATAGTCGGTCCCACCGGCGCCGGGAAGACCACCATGGTCAACCTGCTGATGCGCTTCTACGACGTCACCAGCGGGGACATCCTGATCGACGGCGTGTCCGTCAACAGCATGAGGAGGGAGGACGTCCACGACCTGTTCTGCATGGTGCTCCAGGACACCTGGCTGTTCGAGGGCACCATCAGGGAGAACATCGTCTACAGCAGGGAGGGCGTCACCGACGAGAGACTGGACGAGGTGTGCAGGGCGGTGGGCCTGTACCACTACATCCAGACCCTCCCGGACGGGTACGACACCGTTCTCGGGGACAACGCCACGCTCTCCGCGGGCCAGAAGCAGCAGATCACGATCGCCCGCGCCATGGTGGACGGGTCACCGCTGCTGATCCTGGACGAGGCCACCAGCTCGGTGGACACCATGACCGAGAGGGTCATCCAGGAGGCGATGGACAGGCTCTCCGAGGGGAGGACGTCCTTCGTGATCGCCCACAGGCTCTCGACCATCCGCAATTCGGACCTCATCCTCGTGATGAGGGACGGGAACATCGTGGAGCAGGGCACCCACGACTCGCTGCTGGCCGAGGGTGGTTTCTACGCAGACCTCTACAACAGCCAGTTCGAGCCCGAGGAGACGGACTGAGCCAGGGTCCGCCGGTCCCCCGGCGGTCCCTTAAACCTCTTAACGCCGTTGCCCGAGGTGCCCCTCGGGGGTCACAGTTATATCTGATACAAAGGAGTGGACGCGTCGGTATTAGATATGGATTCAATGACCATTCTGGCCTTTGCGATCTACTTCGTCGCCCTGATCGTGATAGGGATCCACTTCTGGAGGATCAAGGATCGGGACAGCATGGAGGACTACATCCTCGGCGGCAGGTCGTTCGGGCCTTACGTGAGCGCCATGTCCGCGCAGGCGTCGGACATGAGTGGCTGGCTCCTGATGGGTCTGCCCGGATCCATCGTCCTCGCCGGTCTGGGACAGGCGTGGATCGGTATCGGGCTGCTCATAGGATCGTACACCTCCTGGCTCTTCGTGGCCAAGAGGCTGAGGAAGCACTCCGTCGTCTCCAACAACGCCCTGACGATGCCGGAATTCTTCTCCAACCGTTTCAACGACAAGAAAGGGTACCTCAGGATCGTCTGTGCGATCGTCATCCTGTTCTTCTTCACCATCTATGTGGGTTCGGGGTTCCAGGCGTGCGGGAACGTCATCCAGATGCTCGTCCCCGGCGACGGATACCTGTGGGGGGTCGTCGTGGGCGGGGGCGTCATCATCCTGTACACCTTCCTCGGAGGGTACAGGGCGCTGTGCTGGACCGACTTCTTCCAGGCCATCCTGATGGTCGTGGTCATCGTCATGGTCCCGCTGGTCATCATCGGCGGCACGGGATGGGACACCATCACGGCCGGATGGGACGACATCATGGCCAACCAGATGCCCGGGTACACCAGCCTGTTCTACAACAAGGGCGTGGCGATCTCCGCCATAGTCATCATATCGGGACTGGCGTGGGGACTCGGATACTACGGGATGCCCCACATCGTCGTCAGGTACATGTCCATCAGGAAGGTCTCCGAGATCAAGGTCGCCCGCAGGGTCTCCCTCATCTGGGGGATACTGGCCCTGTCGTTCGTCTGCCTGATAGCCATCGTAGCCGGGGTCTACCTCCCGATGCACGGCGTCGACGTGTTCGGAGGCGACTTCAACTCGGAGCTCGTCTTCATGGAGACGGCCAGGATCCTGTTCCAGGAGGCCGCCCCGTTCCTGCTGGGCGTCGTGTTCGCCGCCATCCTGGCGGCCATCATGTCCACCGCATCCTCCCAGCTCCTGGTGTCCGCATCCTCGATCACCAATGACGTCCTGGGCAAGAGCGAAAGGATCCACATGTCCGAGGGGAACCTGCTCTGGCTCGCGAGGATCATCGTGGTCATCATCTCGGTCATCGGGATCGTCCTGGCGCTGTTCGGCAGCGACAACATCATGGGGATGGTCGAGTACGCCTGGGCCGGATTCGGCTCCGCGTTCTCGCCAGTCATGATCCTGGCCCTGTTCTGGAAGCGCATGAACCGCCAGGGAGCCCTGGCGGCGATGATCACGGGATTCGCCGTGGTCGTGTTCTGGGAGACCTTCATGGGCTGGACGGGGCTGTACTCCCTGTTCCCCGGGTTCATCCTGGCGTTCATCGTCGGGGTGGCCGTGGCCCTGCTCACCCCTCCGCCGGAGAAGGAGATCGTCGACGAGTACGAGGCCGCGCAGGCCTATCAGGACCCAGAGGAGTCCTGATGAGAAACCGGCCCCCGGAAGGGGGCCACCTTCCCCCTTTTTCTACCATCCCGCCATGGGGTGGGCATGGCCCGCATCTCCGACTACGACACCGTGGAGGGCGTCCGCGAGGCCGAGATGACCCTCAAGGGGTCCAGGTTCATCGGGATACTCATGCCCTGCCAGGACGAGGACTCCATCCAGCCGTGCATAGCCGACGTCATGGGAAGGTACAGGGACGCCACCCACTACTGCTACGCCGCCGTCTTCGACGGTTCGGACAGGAGGGAGAGGAGCAGCGACAACGGGGAGCCCTCCGGCACGGCCGGGAAGCCTATCCTCTTCGCGCTGAAGGGCGCCGGCATCACCGATGCGGTATGCGTGGTCGTCAGGTACTTCGGCGGGACGCTCCTCGGGACCGGCGGGCTTGTGCACGCCTACGGCGAGACCGCGAAGCTCGTCCTGGACGGCGTCCCGAAGGTCCCCATGAGGGCGTGCGCGGCGTACAGGTTCACACTGGACTACGGGTACTACAGCCAGTTCGAGAACAAGATGCGCGACATCATGGCGAAACGGCCGGAGTGCGAGTACTCGGACAAGGTTGATGTGACGGCATGGGTGCCGATCGATAGGGACGAGGAGTTCGAGCGCAGGATAACCGACCTGACGGAGAGGCACGTGAGGCTGCTGAAGCTGAAGGACCAGTACATCAGGGGTCAGTCGTCGAACTCCACGCCGAAGTGACGCTTCAGGTTGCCGTAGATCTCGGACATCTCCCCCGCCTCGAGATCCAGTTCCCCGCTGTCCGCAATCTCGTTCGCCAGACGGCTGGCCATGTAGAACATCCTGCCCTTCTTGGAATACGAGTACAGCGGGACCTTCTGCCCGTCGACCTTGGTCCTGGTAGAGAGTATGCCTGCCTCCGTAAGCTCGATGAGGAGGGGTTCGATGCGGCCCTTTGTGGGCGTCAGGTGGTACAGCTCGGATTGCATGACCTCGCCCCTCCTCCAGATCTCGTCCAGGACCAGACGGCGGAGCTCCACATCTGTCTGGTTCCGCTTCTTCCCGTCCGCCATGGACGTCCCCAATATGGTTTCCGGTAATCCATATTGTTGCATCAATCAGATACCGTTCCCTTATTCAAGGAACGCTTAACTACTTCCAACGCATTATTGTCTACACACATTGTAGGTAAGAGTTGAGACCGGGAGGTGTGTGATGACAGGGTTCTTCGCTGGGAGGAGACGCACGCTAGTGACAGTCGCCATCGTGTTAGCTGTGGCACTTTCGCTGACCGCATACCTCTGGGACCGCAACGGAAACTCCCTGGACTTCTCCGACACCCAGGTGCTGGTCGTCATATCTGGATCTATGGACGGCGAGCCCAGGACCGGATATGAGATAGAAACCATCCCCGTCGAGAGCATGGTCTTCGTCAGGGAGGTCCCCTCGGACCCCGGCGAGGCTCAGGAGTTCTACTCCTCTCTGAGGGTGGGTGATGTCCTCACGTTCGACTACAGGCACCCGGTCAGCGGGGAGTCGATGGTCGTCACCCACAGGATAGTCTCCATATCGGAGTCCGGAGGAGTGTACACCTACACCCTGGCTGGGGACTCCATAGCGGACGACCCCACCAACTCGTCCACGCAGACGGTGACGTCGGACTCCGGCGATGTGATCGGCAAGGTCACAGGCGTGTCCCATTGGCTTGGTATGCTCACAGTGTTCCTGTCCCACTGGTATGGGAAGGCGATTCTGATACTGATTCCCTGCGCGATACTCATCGTATCGGAGACGAGGACCATCGTAAGAACGCTGCGCGGAGAGAGAAAGGAGGTGGAAGGCGATGAGTAATGGAAGACGTGCGACAGCGATCGCCATCGTAACGATCGTCATCGTGGTCGCGGCGATTGTGATCCTCTACCCGCACAGGTTCGAGGTGACCTCGGAAGGAGGCGGCGAGGTTATGCCATCGGGGGGCTCGATCGGGTTCTACGAAGGCTTCGAGATAACGGCCGTCCCGGACGAGGGATGTCGCATCGGCCAGGTGTTACTGGATGGGAATGAAGTTGAATTCGATAGAGGTACGATTTCGTTCAGCGTGTCGGTGTTCGACTTCTCCATTCACCGCATCCATGTGGTGTTCGTGCCGGATGTTAAAGAGCACCAGGTGACGATAACCTATACATCCGGAGGGACCGTCGAGCCCTACGGGACCATTTCCGTGCCAGAAGGCGAATCAATCGCACTGGCCATTAATCCAGAAGACGGGTACTTCCTTTCCGCTCTTACCGTCAACGGGACGACAGTGGCCTCCGATGTGGACTCGTACACCGTCTCGAACATCACTGAGGACCTGGAGATCCACGCCTTGTTCTCCCCGGTCGTCGGACCGACCATGCACACGGTGACGATAACCCATACATCCGGAGGGGTCGTCACACCATCTGGAGCGGTGGCGGTGGAGGACGGCGGTTCCGTCACGTTGGTCATCTCGCCATCGTCTGGATACAGGCTCTCTTCCCTCTGCGTAGACGGAATCCATGTCGCCTCGGGGATCGGAACGTACACCTTGTCCGACATCACAACTGACCGCACCGTGCATGCGGTCTTCTCCAGGACGGGCGGAGGCGGGGATCCGGCGAGACTCACATCCATCGAGGTCACATCCGACCCGGACAGGACCGTCTACTCGGTGGGCGATGCGTTCGACCCCACCGGCATGGAAGTCACAGCCCACTACAGCGACGGGTCCAGCAGGGTCCTGTCCCAGGACGAGTACAGCTATGACCCGACCGGTCCACTGACAGAGAACGTCCTGACGATAACGGTCTCCTACAGGGGGTTCACTGACACCGTGGAAATAGTAGTTGCTGACCCCGGGGACTTCACCGTGACGGTCACGAATTACAGCGGCACCAGGGTCGTCGGCGGGAGCGTCGAGAGCTTCTCCGAGGACCCGGACCTCCCGCTCAGCGGTTTCACCTTCGACACCCAGGGGATCGTCCCCGGGATCTCGCAAGCCGCGGTCCTCAATGTGACCAACGGGTCCGCGATAGGCCTCGACGCTTTCGTTTACATCGATGACCCGCGCCTGGACGGGATCGAACTCGCCGAGCAGGTCATGCTCACCGTCACTTCCGGAGAGAACACAATCTCCTGCTCGGTCGCGGACGCCGTATCCGGGAGCCTGTTGGGCCTCGGCACGGTCGGCCCTGGTGAGACGGTGGAAGTCACCGTCACACTCTCGTTCTCCCACTCGGAGGACAACAACGACGCGATGGGTCAGAGCATAGGTTTCAAGCTCGGAGTGTTCGCGGCCGAGCCTACGGAGGCATCATCATGAAGACTGAATCTGTAAGCAAGACTGAGGCGGTTCCATGAATGCCGCCATGAAAACGACACTCGCCGCTGTTGTCGTGGTGACGCTGATTCTCTCCTCGGTGGGGGTGACCTACTCATGGTTCTCTGCATCGCAAGAGTACACGGTGGAAATCGGGACGGCCACGTTCGATGTTGGATACTCATTGTACTCCGACGACTCACTGGTCACCGATAATTCCGTTGACCTGATGAACGGCGCAACGAACAACCTCGTTCTCTCCATGACGAACAACAACGATGTGCCAGTGGCGTTCGAGGCGTCGTTCACCGTGCCGAGGTACATTGCATACTCGACCTCAGACCACGCCGGATCTGGCGAAGGTGAACTGAGACCGAACGGTGATGGTAGTTACACGTTTGATGAGGAACTAACATTGGCCCACAGGAATGGTTACCGTACTGAAAGCATCAATGCGCTGACGGTTGACTTCGCGAATTCTGGCGCATCTACGCTGGTCGGGACAAATTCCACATTCACAACCATCATCAGCGGAACGACGTACTATGTCGTGAAGACTAGCTACTCCGCCACGTACAGCGACATAATCCTCCCGCACTCCACGATGAACATCCCAATCATCGTGAACACGACGAGGACGGTCGGTAACGTAACCTACACGTACACCGAAGGAAGCACCCTGGATCCGATCATAAGCGCTGAGTCCATACAGATCAACTCGACAGGGTCCGTCGCAGAAACCAGCCTGATGAGCATGGGAGATACATACAGCGGACTGTTCGACCTCTCCCAGCTAAACGGCAGGACATCCCTTGTATTCTCGGACACGGACGACAGGTTCAGAATCGCGTTAGACTGGCAGTCCCTCAGAACCTCCGATCTCAGTATGATTCATGTCGTGGTGAGTGAGTCGTCTGACACGATTTCGATATCGGTCACCGCCACAGATACGTCCAACGCGGATGTGGAACTTGACGGACGTATTAGCTACAGCATCTCGATCGGTGACAGAGGAGTCACCTCGGTGATGTCCGGAGAGAACAGCATCTCCTGCACGATAACCGAAGACGAGAACGATACGACGGTCACGTTCTCTGACATAGGATCCAGGATCAATCACACGATCGGGCTAACAGGAGGTTCCTGAGACAATCATGCTCCATCCGCCGTGACGCCAATTTGGCGATGGAGACCTGCGGTGACGGGCGGGGACCCGACTTGAAGGGGACGGTTCCGCACCCGCCGTGGGGACCACGGCAATCACAGTCTTAGCCCTTCCGATTGAGGGGCGGGACGAAATATCGATATCCCAGGAGGGATGGAATGAAAGCAGCAACGAAGACCGTATTAGCATCCGCCGTGGTCATAGCGCTCTGCCTGTGCGCCGTCGGAGGGGTCACGTACTCGTGGTTCTCCGACACCGAGAGGAGCGACGTGGAGATAACCACAGGCACCCTGTCCGTGTCCACTTCGGATTACGAACTGAAACAGGAAGGAATTACTAATCCACTTGAGACAGGAACTTCCCTTCCTGCCAACATCCAGATAAGCAACGTGGTCGCCAACAGAACATACACGATATCTTACACCGTCACATTCCAGTCGACCGTCGATGCGGTCTACCGCGTCACTACCGCCGTCAGTGACATCGAGGAGAGCCAGAGATCGTACGTCACCACCTCTGTCTCAGCAACCACCACCGGTGACAGCCTCGCTTCCGCGGACCTGAGCGACTGGACAACTATGGAATCCACTGACTCGCCAGTCAGCTACAAAGTCACGGTGACCGTATCCACCAGCACGCAGTTCGGCAACGGACTTGACGCGAGCATCCAGCACAACTTCGGAATATCCATAGTGAACGAAATCTACCAGGGGGATGCCCACGGACTGATATTCGACTCCACCAACCAGGAAATCAGAATCGGAAGCGCCGTAGAACTCGACGCCCTGGCCGATGCCGTCAACAGTGGTGACTTCAAGACTGGTGGACAATACGCGGACTATGCAAATTACATAGTCATCCTCACAGACGACATCGACCTCGGAGGCGTCGAATGGACCCCGATAGGAATGATGGTTGTCGGAGGCAGCCCCGATACCAGCAACGTCACAGGGTTCACCGGAACCTTCGACGGTAACAACCACACCATAAGCAACTTCGTCATCAACGATGCCACCAATCCTGCCGGCCTCTTCGGTGTTGTCCAAGGAACGGTAAAGGATCTCACCGTCAGCGATGTGGTCGTCAACAGCCAGCAGACAAATAACGGGATCAACGGGGCTGGAGCCGCAGTCGGAGTGCTCTGGAACAGGGAGTTCGCATCCGGCATGGGAGTCGTGGACAATGTGGATGTTGTAAATGCCACCGTCAATGGATCCCACTTCATAGGAGGTGTCGTCGGTTACAACTATGGCGGGACCATCCAGAACTGCAGTGCCTCCGACGTGACCGTCAACTGCGTACCCAACGTCTCTGGCGACTCCTATGATAACGGGGACAAGGCAGGGGGAATCGTCGGTTATCTTGGATCCGGAACGGTAACAAACAACACCGCATCCAACGTCTCCCTTACGGCATACAGAGACGTGGGAGGAGTAGTCGGTACCATCGCCAATCCACTAAGCCAAACTGTCACCGTCACCAACAACTTCGTCTCCGGAGCAAACATCCTGGTGGATCAGACGGTCAACCACTATGATGATGAAACCCCCAACGGAGGGGCAATCATCGGACGTGACGATGGCATCACGGCCACCATCAGTGGCAACACTTCGGAAAATGTCACCATCCGTGTCATAGCCGAATCCTCTGATGTGATAACTTCCGCTCTGTCCGCCGGTGCAGAGGTCCAGCTCACGCAGGACCTTGATCTTACGAGCCGCCTATCCATCGATGCAGGGGCCACCTCCGTCATTGATCTGAACGGATATGACATCAACGTCACGGACGATCATGCGATCGTGACCAATGGAGACCTTACCATTAACGGCGAGGGAACCGTAAATGCAGGGACGACCGCTACGCCCATACCCGTTGGAGGAGAGAAGGTCACCATTTTCGTACAGGGCGGAACGCTCACCATCAACGGTGGAACGTTTGTATCCAATGACTACCAGGAAGTCGTCTACGTGAGTGGTGGAAAGGTTATCATCAACGGTGGAACGTTCATCTCCAACAGCGACATCGTTACCGCAGGGTACCTGCTGAATGTCGCTGACGGCCTGTACTCGGGTGACGGTGTTGTTGGTACGGACTTCATTGAGGTTCATGGCGGAACATTCTACGACTATGACCCCAGCACCGGAGACTACGGTAAGTCATCAGACACTTTCCTCGCAGATGGCTATGATGTTACATCAAGCCAATCCGAGGGAAGAAAGATCTATGCGGTGATTCCCGATACATCGACCCCCTGACCACCATCCAGAACAACGACCGATGTCGGTCAAACGCCTACCCTTCTTCAGGTAGGCGTGAAACCCTTTCCTATCATTCTATTAAGATGAATATAACGGCATCTCCCCTATTGTAGTACAGACCCAGTGGATGCGATTCAGATTGTGTTGTAGGTATTGAGCCTGATTCTTTATCATTCCCGTTTGACAGACATAGGTCCCGTCTTCTTGTGCAGAACTCGATAACGCTCATAGAGTGGACCTGGAGAGCCCTGAGATTCTCGTCATCGGGACGCCTGCTCCTTCGGGAACACTCAGTTCTCCTTGACCTCGAATCCCTCTTGTTGACGACTCCATTTTGATAAACCATCACCATGGAATCCAAGGTAGACCAAAGCGAATCATCATTCGACCAGCCCGTAGGAAACCGTGGACGGACCAGCCAGTCAACGGAGGGACGTCACCGCCGGTCGATCAGGACTCGTCCAGGACGCTGGCGCCCGGGTTTCCGACGGATTCCCTGTCGTCGAAGTAGCTCCTCGCCAGCTCCAGCTCCCTGGGCGTGTTCACGTTCACCGACAGCTCCACCCAGTTGGTCTCGAACAGGTACTCCTCCAGGTAGTCCCCGGCCAGCGTCCTCGGGCGGTTCATGATGCTCAGCCCCGACAGGACCCAGTTCCTGCCTCCGTCCTCCCTCGTGTAGGATGGCGTGATCCCGACCCTCCTGACGGTCTCCTCGTCCACCACCGCGATGGCGGATTCCATCGTCCCGGGCACGAAGTACTCCATGAAGGTGTTGACCACCTCGGTGGTCAGAAGCGGGAGGTCCGACGGGCATGTGAGGACGTAATCGCCGTGCATGATCCTGAACGCGTCGTGGAGGTCGTCCATGAAGCTCTCCCCCGATGTCCTGATGGTCTCCACGCCCTGCTCCCGCAGGTACATCTCGGTCTCCGGCGTGTTGTCGCTCACCGAGACCAGGACCCTGTCGATATGCGGCGAGGCGCTCAGCGCGTCCACGACCCTCATCACCGTGTGCTTCCCGCCGACCACGTGCATCGGCTTCTCCACACCGCAACGCCCCATCCTGGAGCCCTTGCCGCCCGCGTTGATCAGAGCCTCCAAGCGGATCACCAAGCCATCACCAGCATCATGACGAACATGACCGCCGGCCTAGATATCTCGTTCGTTGCGCCTAGGATGTCGCCGTTGACCATACCGAAGACGGAGTTGGACTTCCTCGCCATTAGGTACCCTGCCAGGAACGAGACGGCGACGGCGACGATGACGCAGACCGCCACGGTGCCGTAGTCGCGCATGAGGTCGATGCCCAGGATGCCGTTGTACACCGCCAGGGCCACGGCCCCGACGACGAGTCCGAGTATCAGGCTGATTACGCATGAGATCGCGGCGGAACGCGTCGTTGTGAGCGCCACCTGCCTCCCCGCCATGCCGTTGCCCGGGGTTCCGAACGCTGCGGCGGACACCATGGCGTTCTTCACCATTATCTCCGCCAGAGCGCCCACGATGAGCAGGACGAACCCGGCGTAGGAGTAGAGGGCGAACGAAACCAGGGTCACGACTATCGCGGTGCCCACTCCTCCGGCCCCGACCAGCGTGTCCTTGAGCGCGCGGACATGGTCCTCCCTGGTTCCCGACACCACGGTGCCGTCTCCGAAGTCTGTGAGTCCGTCGAAGTGGATGAACCTGCTTCCGAAGTAAACAGTCGCCATGACTATGGCGGCTGTGACGGCACCCGAACCGAACCCGATGTGCCTCCACAGCAGCAGGAGCACCGCCACCTCCACCATGATCGCGACGGCGAACAGCACTCCGACCACGGGCACCAGATGGAACCTCCGCTCCATGGCATCCATGTCCTCCTGGGTTATGTCCTGCTGCCAGATGGTGAAGAAAGACACCATCGCCTTCAACGGGGAGCCGCTCCCCTTCTCATGAGCCTCTTCCGACAAATCGTTCACCAGCGTACCTGCAGATGGCCGTCAGCACGGCCTCGATCGTCCCTATGTCGGGATCCACGTCCACTCCCGTGACGTTCCCCGCAATTCTGAGAATATGTTTCCTGTCCCATCCGTTGCCGTCCTCCGCCATGGAGTCGGCACGGTCGGCGCAGAACATCGCCAGGTCCAGCAGGGATCTGACCTCCGGGTCCTCCAGGATCCTGTCCAGTCTCGGTTTGAAGTCCCCGACGGACAGGCCGGCCCCCGACATGGATGCCAGTCTGCCGATGTCGTACCCCAGATCGCCCAGGATCCTGTACGGCTCCTCGAGCACCGGATGCTCCCCACGCACCTCGAGGGCATACCCGACGGCGGACCTCACCGCCCTGGCGGCGGCGATCCCTATCGATGAGCCGGTGCCGGTGTAGCCTACCCTCCCCCCGCCGACGGGACAGAGGACCGCCATCGCATCCGACGTGGTCCCGGTCTCCCTGTAACCCCTGTCGGCCATGGCGGCCGACTTGGCCTCCACCAGGGGGATCATCATGTTCACCTTCCCCTCCGTGGTCAGGGGGACCGGCGAGATCACCGCTATGTTTATGGTCCCCGCCAGCGCCGCCGCCCTGCGGTCGGACACGAGCCTGCGCTCGGGGTAGTTGTCGAGGGTCTCGCCCGCGACCACGTGGTTGCTCAGCCCTGCGGTGGCCACCGCGGATACGCGGACCCCGTCGCATTCGCCCTCGGCCACGTTGAACACCCTGGCTACCTCTGCGGCGGTCATCATGCCGACCGTGTCCTCCGGAAGGCCCAGCCTGTCCCTGACGGACGCCGCATGGGCCCTCGGATCCCTCTCCGAGTAGTCCCTGGGCACCTGCATGATGAACAGGGCGTCCGCGAGGGAGTCCCCTCCGTTCAGAACGGCGCTGCTGAGGCACTCCATCCTCTCCCCGAAGACGACCACTCCGACGTGGAACCCGTCCACCTCCTCCATCCTGATCTCCGACACCAGGCTCATGACAGAACCGACCCCCAGAACCCGAAGACCGCATCCTCCACGAACAGCTGCACGTTTATCCCGACGACCCCGAACAGTATCAGGCCGACCGTGAGCAGGAACAGCATGGACGACAGCTCGATGAGCCTGCAGCACCTGCGCACGTCGTCCGTCGTCGGGAGGTCCCCCGTCCCCATGACGTAGACCCCCCTCTTCTCCATCGATATCCCCAGCACCGCGGCGGCGGCCGTCATCGACCACCCGCTGTTGGGGCTCGGCGTCTTCCCGTGCTCCGCCTTCGCCGCGGGCACCGAGGCCCTCCAGTCCATGCCAAGCATCATTCCGGCCAGGGCGATGAAGTATGGAGAGACGCGGGATGTCACGAAACCGAGGACGTCGTCGAACCTTGCCGGGAACCTGCCCAGCTTGGAGTACCTCTCGTTGAGGTACCCCCACATCGCATCCATCAGGTTGGCGCAGCGGAACATCATGGCCCCCGGATACCCCAGTATCCCGAAGTACAGGACCGGCGAGTACACGCTGTCGACCAGGTTCTCGGTGACCGTCTCGCAGCAGGAGGAAGCGATGTGCTCGGCGTCCATGCCCTTGGTGTTGCGGCTGACGATCATCTGCACCTTGGCCGCTGCGTCCTCCACCCTGCCGGCCTCCAGGTCCTCGCATATGGGGTCGCAGTGCTTCCTGAACGAGAACACGGCGAAGGACATCTTGAACAGTATCGCGGTGAGGACGACCCACGCCGCCTCGCCCGCCAGCGGGGAGAACAGCTCCGAGAACCCGTATCTGACCAGCGACGTCAGGCACAGGCCCACTCCTGTGAACAGGACGAACACGAGGAGGTACGACAGGAACCCGGCGGCGACCGCCTTCCAGGACGACCGGTCGCGGACGCGACGGTCTATCGCCCCGAGCAGGTTGCCCATCCACCTGAGGGGATGCAGCGAGTTGGGGAGCTCGCCGAGGTAGCGGTCGATGGCCAGCGCGAGCACCACGACCAGGATCGCGTCCAGCCACAGGATCATCGGCTCACCCGTTGATCACGGCGTCGACGGCGGCTATGAACCTGCAGTTCCGCTCGCGGTCCTTGACGCTGTACCTGACGTACTGCCTGAACTCGTCACCGAAGGACGAGCAGTCCCTGACCATTATGCCGTGGCGGTTCATCCGCCTGTTGAAGTCCGCGGCGTCCATCCCCAGCGGCTCCAGCGAGTTGAAGTAGAAGAACGAGTCCGAGACCGCCCCGGCGGGGAAGCCTATCTCGCACAGCGACGAGTTCATCAGCTCGGACTCCTCGGCCATGACGGCGGCGGCGTGGTCCACGTAGTCCATCTTGTCCCTCAGGAGGACGGTGGCAACCGTCTGCTCGATCTGCCCCACGTTCCATGTCATCCTGACCTTGTCCATCTCCGAGATGATGTCGGGGTTGGAGAGTCCGAACCCTATCCTGATGCCCGGGATGGCGAACGACTTCGTCAGCGAAGACGCGACCACCAGGTTGGAGAAGCGGTCCACCATCCCGGAGAGCGTGATGTCCGTGTATCCCGGGACCAGCTCCAGCAGGGTCTCGTCCAGGAACAGCAGGACCCCCATCTCCTCCAGCTCCCTGGCGATGCGGACGATCTTGTCCCTCGGCTCCACCCTCCCGGTGGGGTTGTTCGGGTTGCATATGTAAACGGCCCTGGCGCCCTCGGCGGCCTCCAGGAGCCTGTCGGCGTCTATCCTGAAGTCCTCGTCTGCCCGGAGGTCGAACCCGTCGACCCTGGACCCCACTATCCTGCACTGCTGGGTGTACTCGGCGAACGACGGCCTCGGGATCACAACCCTGTCGCGGTTGGTGTAGAACGTGTTCGGGACGTTGCGGATGATGTCCGACGACCCGGCCCCGACGGTGATGCAGTCCGTGCCGACGTTGAACGCCCTGGCGATGACCTCCTTGAGCTCGGAACAGGAGTCGTCCGGGTAGTGACCCACCTCGGGGATCGCCGACACGACGATCTCCGCCAGGTCCTCGGGGGGCCCGAACGGATTGAGGTTGTGACTGTAGTCCTCGATGTCGGCGAGCTTCCATGCCTGCCCCCCGTGTACCGTCTTCGGGAGCCCTGCCAGCTCGGCCCTAGGTGAAATGCGCCCCTTCGTCATGCTGCGTATTAATCGGCATGGTACTATAAATGGTGTGGGCTGATGGTTCCATCCAGGGTATAAAAACCGTGTCTGGCACATGCGGGACGATGTGAGCGGGCCCGTCGGGATTCGAACCCGAGTCTGAGGCTCCGGAGGCCCCCATGCTGTCCAAGCTATACTACGAGCCCTTGGATGTAGTGGTTTGAGAAATAGTGGCCGGGGCGGGTGGGCCCCGGCTGTGGATCCTGAGCCTCCTGGTGAGAGGGTGGAGGCGGATTGAAGACTATTCTCTCTCAGTTCTTGTTGAACTCGGTGTATCCGCAGTTGCCGCAGGACACACGGTCCTTGTGGGTGGCCATGAACACACCGGGACCGCACTTGGGGCAGACGGGCTTGGTCCTGGTGACCTTGTCGCCCTCGACCTTGTACGCGTCCTTCTTCTGCATGGACTTCTTGGGTGCGGGTGCTTTCGCCATTCGAATCACTCCTGTGCTTCCTCGGCGGGGGCCTCGGGCTTGGCGGCCTCGATGCCGTTCCTCTTGAGGAGGTGCTCCCTCTCGAACTCCAGGGCGGCCTCCTTGCTCTCGTAGACCTTGGCGTATCCCTTGGACATGCCCTTGCCGTAGACGGACTCGATGCTGTCGACGACGACGCAGTCCCTCTTGGTCTTGGTCTGTTTGGCGATCTCCTCCGCCACGGCGTTCCTGCCGGGGGTGGACTCTCCGTTGTGGTCGATGGTGAAGTACACCTCGACCCTCTTCTGCAGAGGGTTCTCCTTCTGCTGGGTAATCTCCATCTTCATTCCGATTCCTCCATTTCGGCCGCGAGCTCCGCGGCCCTCTTCCTGACGGCCCCGTCCGTGGTGACTGCCATCATGCACCTTCCGGGCATCCCGTAGACCACCACGGCCCCGTCCGGGGCGTAGATCAGACATGGCAGCAGCGCCAGGTCCTCCTCCCCGTCGACCCTGATGAGTCCGGTCTCCCCTCCGATGCCCCTGCGGACGGCCTCCGCCATCTCGGCGGTTATCCGTCCTGCCGGGTTCGAGACGACCACCTTCTCCTCGCCCTCCACGAGTTTGGCGAAGTCGGTCATCTCCCTGCGCTCCGTGCTGCCGTCGTACACCGACAGCAGCGGCCTCACGCCGTGCCTTCTGAACGTCAGGGATACCACGTCCCCGACGGTTATGAAACATGTTTGAGCGTCAAACGATCCGAGCTCCCCCTCGTCCAGCTCCCTCCCGATGGGCTCCTTGAAGGCAGCCCTCCGGGATTCCGGCAGGATGAGGTCGCGCTCGAACATGGCCCTCAGCGGACCTTCAGGGCGTATCTGCCGTTGGCGGATATGCCCATCTTCTTGGCGATCTCGGACTTCTCGAAGTCGATGACGGCGAGATAGCCCTGCCACTCCTTGGACGTGGCCCCGCCGCAGCGGGGGCAGGTGTCGTCCTCCGTGATGAAGCTGCACTGCTTGCATGCCCTGAGCACCGGTCCGACCATCACTCATCGCCTCCCTGCTGCTTGTCCCTCTTCTTCTGCTGGTCCTCCTCGAGCCACTGGAGCTTCCCCAGGCCGGGCTGGCGCATCGTCAGTCCGATCTTGCTCTCCTGGGGGTTCTTCTCGTTCAGGTCGACACTGACGACCCTGGCCCTGACCACGTCGCCCACGGCGAGGAACCTGCCGGTGTCCTTCCCGACGAGCCTCTGGTTGGTCTCGTCGATGTCCACGCGGTCGTCCATGACCTGGCTGATGTGCAGGAGGCCGTCGAGCGGACCGAACCTCACGAAGGCGCCGAACTTGAGGATCTCCACGACGACTCCCTCGATGATCTCGTTGTCCCTGGGCTTGAAGACGACCTGGTCGAACTTCACCGTCTGGTAGACGGCCCCGTCCCCGTGGACGATGCGGCCGGGACCTACGGTCCTGACGTTCCTGATCAGAAGCGTGAAGTTCTTGTCCTCCCCAAGGCGGCCCTCGTAGGTCTCCCAGGTGAGGCTGTCGATGACGCTGTCTATGTCATCCTTCAGGTCCTTTGGCGGGATGCGCACGACCTTCTCGACCTCGGTTAGCATGTACATGGTGGGTCCTCTCGAATGAACCGACTATAGCCATCTCGTATTTAAACGTCACAGTGTCCCCCTATAATAATAGAAAGACCAGAGATCCTGAGCGGGAGCCGATGCCCCTTCATAGCGGACACCCGTAAGTTTCATTTTCTACATTTAAAACGATAATAAACGAAAAATAAACGAAAATAAACGATTATTCATATTGGACCGTCTACTCGATACTTGAATCAGAATCGACCATATTCAAACGTTTAAAACGGAAACAAACGTAAATGGACGTAAATAAAACGATTAATACCTCTGAGACGATGCAGAGGCATGGTCGGGAGAATCGAGAGCGAGAGGATCGAGTTCAAGCGGGAGTACAGCGAGAAGGCGCTGAAGGGCGTCATCTCCTTCGCCAACTCGTCGGGAGGGAAGCTATACATCGGGATAGACGACGGGACCGTGGTGGGAGTGGTCGATCCGGACGAGGTGGGCAGGTCGGTAGTGAGCGGCGTCTCCAACGGCATCTTCCCAGACATGGTCGAGCTGATCTCGGTGAGCACCATGGACTGCGATGGGAAATCGGTGGTGTGCGTGGAGGTCAGCGAGGGCAGCAAGAAGCCATACTACTTGAGATCGAAGGGGCTGCGCGAAGGGGGCGTCTTCATACGCAAGGGTGCGTCGTCAATCCCGGCATCCGAGTCGCAGATCCTCAAGATGGTCAGGGAATACTCGGACAAGGACTACGAGGAGATGGTGTCCCTCGAACAGGATCTCACCTTCGATTACACCTCCCAGTACTTCGCCGACCGCGGAATCGAGTTCGGGGAACGCCAGATGATGTCCATTGGAATGATCGACCGCGGGATGTACACGAACGTGGCGTACTTCCTCTCGGACCAGTTCTCCCAGGGGATCAAGATGGCCATGTACAGCGACGAGTACAGGACCGCTTTCGTAGACCACGATGAGACCAGGGGCTCCGTCCTGGAACAGTACGACAGGGCATGCGATTTCGTGGAGAGGCACAACAACAGGAGGGCCGTCATCAAGGGCAGATTCCGCCAGGAGAGCAGGGACTATCCCGTGGAAGCCGTCAGGGAGGTCATCGCCAACGCACTGGTCCATAGGGACTACGAGATCAACGGGAGCACACTGGTGTCCATGTTCGAGGAGGAGATGTGGGTATCCTCCGTCGGCGGGATTGTCAGGGGGCTGGGGATGGACGACATCATGCTCGGAACGTCTTCTCGCAGGAACGAGAAGCTAGCGGACGTGTTCCAGCGCCTCAGCATCATAGAGAACTTCGGGACAGGCATCCCGCGCATCATGGGACTTTACAGGGATGAGGCGGTCAAGCCGCGGATCGAGGCGAGCACCAACGTGTTCAAGGTGACCCTCCCCCGGATGTCCGTGGGAACGATGTCCGACGACGCGAGACGCCTGGTGGAGGCGTTCTCCGGCAGGGGGACGTTCACGAGGGCCGAGGCGGAGAAGGCCCTGGATGTCAGCAGGTCGTCGGCCTACGCGGCTATCTCGGAGCTCATCGCGATCGGGAAGGCGGAGGCCGTCGGGAGCGGCCGCGGAACGTCCTACAGGCTGGTCCGTTGACCACCTGGTCGGAGCGGCTCGACTGTTACACACATTCCGAACGTCGACGCATCCATTTATCTACATTGACCGATACCCGTCCGCTAAAGGAATCGATAGCATGATAGACTTCGGAACCGAAACTCTATTGTTCATGATTCCCGTCGCCGCGGTGATCGCAGTGATCTTCGCCGCGTACTTCTTCAAGTACGTGTGGTCGAAGGACAAGGGGACCCCTGAGATGCAGGAGATCTCCGACGCGATCGAGACCGGTGCCATGGCGTATCTGAAACGCCAGTACAAGACGATCGGGATAATCAGTATCATCGTTGCAATCATAATCGCGCTAGTCGGCCTGGCCGACAGCTTCTCGGACTACCTGAACTACAGGGTCGCCATCGCCTTCCTCATCGGAGCGGGCTTCTCCATCCTGTCCGGATTCATCGGAATGAAGGTGTCCGTCAACTCCAACATCAGGACCGCCAGCGCGGCCCGCACATCCCTCAACGACGCCTTCAAGGTGTCCTTCCGCGGCGGTGCCATCTCCGGTATCGTCGTCTCCACCCTCAGCCTCGTCGGTCTGTTCGTTGTCTTCCTCGCCTACTTCTACTGGTGCGGCGAGGACATGACCATGACCCTCCACTCCGTCGTCGGATATGCCTTCGGAGCCTCCTTCGCCGCACTGTTCGCCCAGCTCGGCGGTGGAATCTACACCAAGGCCGCCGATGTGGGTGCGGACCTCGTCGGAAAGGTCGAGGCCGGCATCCCCGAGGACGACCCCAGGAACCCCGCTGTGATCGCCGACCTGGTCGGCGACAACGTCGGAGACTGCGCCGGACGTGGTGCGGACATCTTCGAGTCGACCGCTGCCGAGATCATCGGATCGATGGTCATCGGACTCGCCGTTGTCAACGCCCTCGGAGAGCAGGCGTACAACTGGATCTACCTGCCCCTGGTGCTCATCGCCTTCGGCCTCATCGCCTCCCTCATCGGAATCTTCGTGGTCCGCCTCAAGGACGACAACTCCGACGTCATCAAGTCCATGAACTTCGGGTACTACCTGACCATCGCCCTCGTCGTCGTGTTCCTCTTCGTATCGACGTACATGATACTCGGACAGTCCGAGGGCATCGAGAACTGGTACATGTTCGCCGGAGCCGGACTCGTCGGAATCATCCTCGGACTCGCCATCGTGTTCATCACCCAGTACTACACCGGCGACCACAAGCCCGTGAAGTCCATCGCCGAGTCCTCCGAGACCGGACCCGCCACCAACGTCATCCAGGGTATCTCCATCGGACTCGAGTCCACCGTCCTGCCCGTCGTTTGCATCGTCGTGGCCATCATCGCCACCTATCTGCTCGGATTCGCCGCCGCCCCCGAGGGCGAGGATGCAGCCACCTTCGGACTCTACGGGACCGCCATCGGAACCATCGCCATGCTTGGTTCCTCCGCGTTCATCCTCGCCATGGACACATTCGGACCCATCACCGACAACGGCGGTGGAATCGCCGAGATGAGCAACCAGCCCAGCGAGGTCCGCGACAGGACCGACAAGCTGGACTCCGCAGGTAACACCACCAAGGCCCTGACCAAGGGATACGCCATGGCCTCCGCCGCTCTGGCCGCATTCCTGCTATTCGCCGCGTTCTTCGAGATCGTGGCCGAAGTCCTCACCGAGAAGACCGGAATCGAGCACAGCATCACCGATGTCATGGTTGTCGACATAGGAGACCCCCTCGTGTTCGTGGGCGGCCTCGTCGGAGCCGTGCTCGTGTTCTTCTTCGCCTCCCTGGCCATCCGTGCAGTCAGCAAGGCCGCCGGAGAGATGATCGAGGAGGTCCGCAGGCAGTTCCGCGAGGACCCCGGCATCATGGCCGGAACCTCCAAGCCCGACACCGCCAGGTGCGTCGACATCGCCACCCGCGGTGCCCTGAAGGCCATGGTCCTCCCCGCCCTGCTGCCCATCGTGGTCCCGATTGCGTTCGGTCTGATCTACAGGTACTGCCTCACCGAATATGTCGACGCATACGTCGCCGTCGGTGCTCTGATCATGGTCGGAACCATCGTCGGTATCCTGATGGCCAACTTCCTCAACAACGGAGGAGGCGCCTGGGACAACGCCAAGAAGTACATCGAGGAGGGCAACCACGGCGGAAAGGGATCCCCCGCTCACGCCGCGGCCGTCGTCGGAGACACCGTCGGAGACCCGTTCAAGGACACCGCCGGACCTTCGATCCACGTCCTCGTCAAGCTGCTGTCCACCATCTGTCTGGTGACGGCGGTCCTCTTCATCGCCTGAACGCGATGCGAAACAGGGACGGGGGAGACCCCGCCCCACCCTTACCTTCTTAAGAAGCTCAGCTGCCGGAGACCTCCCCGCGGAGGGCCTCCTTTATCGACTCGGGGATGTCCTCGCATGCGAGGTAGTCCTCGAGGGCCTGGGCATAGCCCTTCCCCCCGATGGCGGCCACGAAGGCCATCCCGCGTGCCACAACGGAGACGTCGTCGTCGGACAGGCCGAACACCATGTCCGGGACCCAGCAGCCCTGGTCGTAGACGTACAGGGTGCCCATGTCGTCCTGGGCGAGACGGGACGCCCACATCTCGGCGTCATTTGGGTCCATGAACACGTTCTCTGTGATCCTTCCGTCCTTCGAGCAGAAGGCGTACTTCGTGATCTGCATGACCCGTCATCCCCCGGACACGGGAAAACGGTTCGCACTCGGAGCCAGGCCACGTCATCGCCGCGGAACTCGGGGGCGTCGCCGTCCGCATACGGGTCGTAGGTGTCCGAAACGCAGCCGTACTCCCTCAGAAGACGGATCCTCCCGTCCTCCGACCAGAGGATCTTGGACACCCCGTCGAACTCCTCCTCGCGTCCGGTGTCCATGAGGTCGTGGAAGTGCCACTCCACATAAGTCGCGTCCCCGGAGTGCACGATATCGATGATGTCCCACGACAGCACCCTGGCGCGGGCGTTCCATTCCTCGAACCAATGGCGCACCGCGCGGATGCCGTCGTACCTGGGACCCCAACTCTCGATGTACACCACGTCGTCCGAGAAGACGTCCTCCAGCCCCTCGCAGTCGTTCTCCAACCACATGTCGAACCATCTGCGCACGGTACGGTCCCGGTCCATGTTATCAGACGAATGGCGACATGTGGCAGCCGTTCCTCTCTGCCACGTCCTCGGCATCCTCGTCGTATACCACCTTGCCGCAAACGATGGTGGCCAGACGGTTCCTGCCGTTCCTGTCCAGGTACCCGGTCCCGAATGTCACGACCGGGTTCAGGACCTCCCTGCCTGTGGCCTCCGCCGCGTTCCTGGCCCCCATGTCGCAGTTCACCGCCACGACGAGGTCGTAGTCACCCTCCACGGAAGCGGCCATCCTGTCGGCCTTGGACATGAAGCAAGGTGCGGAGCTGCAGACGCTCCCCACCACGTCCACCCCGTCGGAGCGGAGCCTCTCGGCGAGCCTCTCCCCGGCCTCCTTGCCGCCGATGTTGCACATCCTGGCACAGGTGTTGCACGTCCAGACCAGGACCTTGCGTCCACTCACATCCTCCAGGAGGTCCGGATAGTCCCTGTCCCTAGCCATGACGGTCATGAGCGGAGGAACGCCGCACAGGTATACAAGGCCTCCCGATGGTCGACACCTTTAACTCCGACGAACTGCGTCCGAGCGGCCGGAGGAGCCGGTTTGGAGCGTATCAGGGCATGCAGGGTCTTTCTAGCCGCGGTTCCTGTCGTGGTGGCCCTGTCCATCTCCGCCGTGATCGCCTTCGGCCTCCTGCTCCCGGGATCCGTCCACCTTTCCATGGGCGACGAGGGACTCTCCTACGAAGTCGACGGGATGACCGTGGAGGTTAGCGGGACCTGCGTTGTGGACTCGGACCTGCCGTACGACGTGGACGACCTGTCGGTTACGGTCACGCTCCTGGGCGTGGGGGACGTGGGGGACATCGCCGTCTGGGGCGACAGTGGCATCCGCATCCCGGCGGGGGAGTCGGTGTCCCTGGAGATGTCCACCACGCTGTACTACCCGGCGCTCTACTTCCTGGTGATGGAGACCGTCGGGGATGACAGCTCGGAGTTCCGGTTCAGGATCGACGCGGAGTGCGGGTACATGGCCGGACTCGTGGACATCAGGGTGGTGGCCGACATCTCCTTCTCCCTATCCGCCGACGGAGGCGTGCCAGAGATCACGCGCGAACGCCTGTCGGAGAGCGCGATGGTCGTCACCGTGGAGAACCTGAACCCCGCCCTGATGCCTTCGGATACCGTCATGACGTTCTCGTCCCCGGAATGTTGGCTAACGGTTTCCGTGGACACCGGGGACACCCTGGTGGTCGGAATAGATGCCTCAGGGGACCTGGAGGAGACGCTCAGGCTCCTGAGCGGATCGGCCCCCTCCGGGGGAGTGACGGTGACCGACGGGGACGGCGGACCGATGGACATGTCCCCATCCGACATCGGCAACGTTCTGTCGCTGATATCGCTCGCGGTGGAGGGGACGCTGTGAACAGCGGGAGGATCCGCCCGGCGGCGTCCTACGCCCTGAGGTACACCCTCAGGATCGCCCTGTTCTTCACCGCCCTGGTGGTCTTCGCAGCCTACCTTCTGACCCGGGTGTACTCGGCCCTGCCAGACGCCCGCGGGACCGACCTGATGTCACTCGCCGAGGGGTCCGCGCTGTACGTGGCCCAGTTCCTGCCTCTGATAATCCTGGCTTTCATCGCCGGCTACCACGTAGAGGGCACCCGCGGAAGGCTGGCCTGGAGGATAGTTCTCAACACGTACCTTGCAATCGTGGTGGTCTTCCTCGCCGGCAACCCGGACTACTGGCTCCACGACGTGGTGCTCGACGGGGAGGCGAACCTCGCCGTTGACGACCTGGGGCTGTCCGTGGGCACCGACCTGGTCAGCTCCATGATGCTGTGCGCCCCGCTGTGCTCGGCGCTGGACGCGGTGATGGAGTATCTTGAGAAGAGAAGGGGCCCGACTCCCGCGGAGGAGGGGCCCGGATGAGTGTTTTCAGACGAACCTGGTGCCGATCTCATGCGCCTCGTCGAGGACGGCCTGGTCCATCGGCATGTCCAGAGGCATCATCCAGGTGGTGTACGCCATCCTGCCGACGGGCTCGCAGAAGAAATGCTCCGCCATGACCTTCTCCAACGCCATAGAGACCCTCTCCGCGCTGGACTGGTCGGCGCTGGCGGTGACCACGGTCGCCAGCTTCTTTCCCTTGGGCATGATGGTCGAGGCGTTGATGTCCAGGAAGCAGTACAGCCTGTCGAACACGGTCTTGAACAGCCCGTTCATCTCGTTGAACTGGATGGACGTGGTTAATACGATGCCCTCCGCGTCCCTGATGGCGTCGATGACCGGCGCGATGTCGTCCTTAAGCACGCACCTGCCGCCGTTGTTCTTGCAGGCCTCGCAGTTCTGGCACTGTCTGACCGACTTCATGTCGTTCAGGTTGAACCTGACCACGTCCTTTCCCGTCGAGCGGATGCCGTCCTCGATGCTCCCCGCGATCCTGTCGCCGAAACCTCCCCTCCTGGGGCTGGAAACGATTGAGACCACTACCATAGTATCACAATGATATCTATGGTGTCGAACTTAAACCCATCAGTATCAGCGCGGTTACCGCAGCACCCGTTTGTGTAATCGACGAGGTGCGCGCGTGTACCAGGCTAACACATATAAACAAGCGGAATGTAGCCGGCACCAAGTGACAACAATGTCGGACAAGCTCGAACTCATACCTGTTGAGGACATCAAAGTGACCAAGGGAATGACCGTGGACCAGCTGCTGAAGGCCATGGGCCGTGCAGGGGGCTTCACCGCCCAGAAGCTGGCAGACGCCACCGACATCGCCGAGAACATGATCAAGAAGGAGGGCTGCCTCAGGATCCTCTCCTTCCCCGCATGCATCATGGCCACCGGGACCCGCGGGGTCATCGTGGACATGGTCAGGAACGGCATGGTCGACCTCATCATGACCACCTGCGGAACCCTGGACCACGACCTGTCCAGGACCTTCGCGCACTACTACAAGGGCGACTTCATGATGGACGACGCGATGCTCAGGGACGAGTACGAGATCAGCAGGCTGGGCAACGTCCTGGTCCCCGACGCCTGCTACGGCGTGGTGCTGGAGGACAACCTCCTGCCCATGTTCGACGAGATCTTCGAGGGCAAGGACTCCATGACCACCCACGAGATCATCGACCAGGTCGGAGCCAGGCTGAACGACGAGGACTCCCTGCTCTACCAGTGCCACAAGCACAACGTCCCCATCGTGGTCCCCGGGATCACCGACGGATCCTTCGGGTGCCAGCTCTGGATGTACTACCAGACCCACAGGAAGTTCAGGATCGACCTGTTCGGCGACGAGCAGATGCTGTCCGAGATGACCAACGACGCCGAGTACACCGGTGCCATCATCATCGGCGGGGGGATCTCCAAGCACCACGTCATCTGGTGGAACCAGTTCCGCGGCGGACTCGACTACTGCATCTACCTCACCACCGCCCAGGAGTACGACGGCTCCCTCTCCGGGGCCCAGATCCGCGAGGCCGTGTCCTGGGGCAAGGTGAAGGAGGACGCCAAGAAGATGACCGTCGAGGGCGACGCCACCATCAACCTCCCCATCATCTACGCCGGACTGGCTGAGAGGCTGCTCTGAATGCTCAAGATACTCCTGATCCCCGGGGACGGCGTCGGGCCGTCGTTGGTGGAGGCCGCCGAGAGCGTGCTCTCGGTGGCGACCGGCGACGTCGAGGTCGTCCACGGGGACCTGGGGTTCGACGCGTACGAACGCACCGGGGAGTACATCCCCGAGGACACACTGGACCTCATCAGGGAGTGCGGGAACGTGGTATGCGGGCCGGTCAACGCCTACAAGGACGAATCCGGCAAGCTGGTCAACATCCTGGACTCCCTGAAGGTCGGCCTGGATCTCTACGCCACCGTCAGGGTGTTCAGGACCCTGGCGGACGGGTTCGGCGTCCCCGGCCTGTCCGCCACCCTCTGGGCCAGCAACACGGTCCTGGGCCAGGACGTCTCCGAGACCAGGGACATGGACGGGATTACGATAAGCAAGTACATACGCTCATCGTCCTACAGCAGGATGATGGCCCGCGCCCTCACGGACGTCGAGCTGTCCGGCAGGAGGCGGGTGTGCTGCATCACCAGGGACGACCTGTTCCCCGACTCCAGCGAGCTCTTCGTGGAGGCCTTCGACTCCCTCTTCGACCCGGGGGTCTACCAGACGGACCACATGAACATCCAGAGATGGGCCTCCCGGGTGGTCAGGGACCCCTCCGCGCACGACTACCTGATCTGCGCTGACCTGTACAGCCACGTGGCCGCCGGCATCATGGCGGGGCTCACCGGGGGGAACCACCTCTCCCCTGTCGGATACGCGGGCGACTCGACGGTGATGCTCGTCCCCGGCCTTCCCCAGACGTACGCTGGGATCAGGAAGGACGCGGTCAACCCCACATCGGCGATGATGTCCTGCGCCATGCTGCTCTTCAACCAGGGCCTGTCTGAGGAGGCCGAGTCCATCGTCACCGCGCTGTCCTCGACCTACGCCGCGGGGGAGCTCACATCCGAGTTCGGCGGATCGCTCACCACGTCGGAGTTCACGGACAGGGTCGTCTCCCGCATCTGAGCAAAGATTATTCTATCCTGTAACCGGATTCCCCGACGGAAGTGTTCGGATGAAGGACGCGGGACACAGGGCATGCGTTGAAGCAGCATTGAGATTCGAGACCACCGACAGGACTCCTGTCAACAACTTCGCGCTGGTCACCGCGGCGCGCAGCGCCGGATACAAGGTCGACGAGGCGCGCTGGGACCCCCAGCTCTCCGCCAGGGTCTCCGTGGACTACGCCCTCAGGACCGAGTCCGACTTCGTGAAGCCGATCCTGGACTCCCAGGTTCCATTCAAGGACATGGGGATGGAGGTCAGGTTCCCGGAGGACGACTACGGGAGGGTCCCCGGACACATAGTGGACAACGCCGAGCAGATCGACGACCTGGCGATCTTCGACCCCTACGAGGCGTCCCAGTGCCCCAGCTTCACCAAGGTGTTCGTCGAATCGCTGGAGGAGACCTCCAGGATTCTGCCCGAGGACCTCCACATATGCGGCCTCTCGTGGGGCCCCATAACCACCGCCGGATACCTGATGGGGGTGGAGAACATGCTCATGGCAACCATGTTCGACGAGGCGGACACTGTGAAGAAGCTCGTCACCAAGGTCACCGACCTGGTCTCAGCCATGCAGAGGCGCATGATCGATGCCGGGGCCACAGTCATGTGGATGGCGGACCCGACCTCGTCAGGGGACATAATCTCGCCTGACATGTTCGAAGAGTTCTCGGAAGCCCACATCAAGAAGGTCGTCGACGACGTCAGGGCGGTCGACGACGTGCCCACGTTCGTCCACATCTGCGGGAACACCCTCGGGATCATCGAGCATCTCAAGAGGACCGGTGCGGACTGCCTGAGCTTCGACCATGCTGTGGACCCCGCTGAGGCCAGGGCCCTGGCCGGGACCGATCTGGCGCTCATGGGCAACCTGGACCCCGTGGAGCTCATAATGTCCGGCACGCCGGAGAGGATCAGGGAGGAGTCCTACAGGACGATCGACGCCGCCGGAAGGGAGGGCGGGTTCATCCTGGCCCCCGGATGCGAGACGCCTATCAGCAGCCCCGACGAGAACGTCCTGGCCATGGGGAGGGCCGGAAGGGAGTACTGGTCGCGCTGACTTCCGTCCGATCACGACGTAGTAGTCATCGTCGTCCCTGGAGAACACCGTCTCCAGGCCGGCTTCGGAGAACATCCGGGACATCAGGTCTGCAGGCGGGAGGTAGTCGTTGCTGATGACCTCCCCGCCCTCCCTGTGAACGTGGTTTATGTGCTCCTTCGACGAGGAATGGGCGATGCACAGCAGACCCCCCGGCCTCAGGGCCCTGGTGAGAACCGCGATCGCTTCTACGGGGTCGGGGAAGTGGGGGAAGCAGGAGTAGCAGACCACCCTATCATAGCATTCCTTCTCGTTGAGGGAGTAGAGGTCCTGCACCCTGTACGAGAGCCTGTCCGACTCCGGCATCTTAGAGCGGGCCACCGAGATCATCCTCTCAGAGTAGTCTATGGCAGTGACGTGTCCTCCGTCCATCGCGTCCAGGTAGTACGGGACCATGACACCTGTTCCGGTCCCCACGTCGAGGACGTCGCATCCGTCCGACAGGCCCAGCAGGCCTGTTATGTAACTCACCCTGGCGGGGTCGTGGAACACGTTCGAGTCCCACTGGTCCGCCCTCTCGTCGAAGAACTCCCTCTGCTTGGGATTCCTCGCCCTCTTACCGAGATAATCATCCAGAGAATCCATGAGATCACTCCCTGGGCACGACGACCGGATGTCCGGCCACCTCACCCATCTCCACAGCCACCCCGTACACCCTCTCCACGGTCTCGGGGGTGACCACCTCGGAACCTCCCGCGGAGTCTATCGCCCCGTGACGCATCAGGACGAACCTGTCCGCGTAGCGCAGTGCCAGGTTGATGTCGTGGCAGGTCATGACCGCGCAAATCCCGTTGGCCTTCACCAACCCAGACACCGTCCTCATCACGCTGTGCTGGTTCCCCAGGTCCAGGTTGGAGGTGGGCTCGTCCAGCAGTATGACGAGGGGGTTCTGGACGATCGCCCTGGCAATCTGAACCAGCTGGTACTCCCCTCCGCTGATCTCGTTGACCGGCTTGTCCGATATCCCCGACAGGCCCATCATCTCGATGACCCTCCCCGCCAGACGGATGTCCGAAAGGGTCATGTCCATTCCCATGTGGGGCTTCCTGCCTATGAGTACCGAGTCGAACACCGAGCTGCCGGCCACGTGCGCCCTCTGGGGGACGTAGCCGATCATCTTAGCTACCTCGCGGACGCTCTCCTCGTGCACGTCCCTCCCGTCAACGCTGATGCTCCCCTCCCTCGCAAAGAGGATGCGGTTAATGCACTTCAGCAGAGTCGTCTTCCCGGTACCGTTGGGGCCCAATATGGCCACCAGCTCCCCGGGCCCGGCGGAGAACGTGACGTCGGAGATCGTGTCGTCGGAGCGGTACCCGAACCTGACACCGTCGACCTCCAGTATCATCTCCTGAACCTCCTCAGCATCAGATAGATGAACACCGGCCCGCCCAACAGCGAGGTCATGAGACCGACAGGCAGGATCATCGGCAGCACTATGTTGGCGGCCACCAGCTGTGCCACCAGCAACAGAATCGCCCCCATGAGTATCGATCCGGGGATGAGGAGCCTGTGATCGTCGCCCAGGACCATACGGGCCATGTGGGGGCCCAGCAGACCCACGAAGGCGATGACTCCGAACTGGGACACGACCAGCGCCGCAACGAACCCGGAGAGCACCAGCCCCACCACCAGGAACACGTTGGTGTTCACCCCCAGGCCCTTGGCCACCTCGTCGCCGGCGTTCAGTGCGTTCATGGTCCAGCGGTGGTAGAAGAAGTACAGCGACACCAGTAGCAGCACCCCGAGGAGGACCAGGTCCCAGGACGTGGACGCCGTGGAGAGGTCCCCGAACGTCCACCTCACGATGTTGCTCAGCTGCACCGGGTCGGCCAGGTACTGCATTAACGTGAGGCCCGCCGAGAAGATAGCGCTGACCGCTATACCGGCGAGCACCATCGTCTCCGAGGATATCCTCGTGAGCTTCGCGAGGACGATGACGATGCCCACCGCCACCATCGCGAAGACGAAGGCCAGCAGCGGGTCGATGATGTCCCCGAGGAACCCGGATATGGCCGCCCCGCTGTCGAACACTATTATCCCGAATGCCGCTCCGAAAGCGGCGGCGTTGGAGAGTCCCAGCGTGTACGGGGATGCCAGCGGGTTCCTCAGGACGCACTGCATCACCACCCCCGCCAGGGACAGCCCCGCGCCGGCGACAATGGCCGCCAGCAGGATGGGCATGTCGAGGTTCCACACGTACCGCCCTATGCGGTCCGAGGTGTCGTGGGTGAAGAACCTCTCCAGAACATCCAGCGGAGAGTAGTCGATGTTGTTTATGATCAGTGAAATGAGGAAGACCGCGAATAGCGCGACGACCAGCCCGCCGATTATGACCCACTTCCTGCGGACACCCTCGTTGTAGCGTGTCTCGGAGTCTGTCTCCTCGCCTAGGTCGTCGTAGATCCTGAAATCGTCCAAACGCGGCCCTCCTCGATGTTTCATCACCAGTCCAGGTGCTGGAAGCAGTTAGTATGGTACTGGACGATGTCGTCGTACGAGATGTCGGAATCGGGGAAGAACAGGTCCAGGATCTGGTTCACCTTGTCCTCGAAGTCGTAGTCGTACGTCTCCGGGTCCAGTATGGAGCCGATGTAGTAGGCGTTGATCAGCTCCGCCTCCCAGTTGGTCCCGTAGTACTTGAACACCATGGTGGAGTAGATGTTGCCGCCCTGGACGGCCTCCAGCTCGGACAGCACCTCCCTGTCGGAAGCGAACGCCTCCTGGCTGCTGGAGAAGTTCATCACGTCCACGAAGATGTACTCTGCGCCGGCCTCAACCAGCTCCCTGGCGTTCGTGTCGTACGGGTTCCCTGCGGCCAGATCGGTGTCGGGCATGGTGTTGACCGCGTTGGTGTAATCGAAGGACGCGTAGTTCCCGGTGGTCTTGTAGAACCCGCCCTCCATCATGTAGTTCATGCCGCCCACGTAGCACTCGGCGGTGACGTCGGACTGGGATTTGTAGCTCGCCAGGTCAGCGAGGATGGCGTTCTTTCCGTCGATGAGCTCCTGGGCCCTGTCCTCGAGTCCGAGCACGGCGCCCATGATTGTGAGGTTCGTGTCGAACTCCTCGTCGTCCACGTCTATGTTGCCCGCCGCGCTCAGCGCTACGACGGTCAGCCCGGTCCTCTCGGCGAGAGTGTCAACGGTGCTCCTGTCAGTGCTGGACGTGAATACGACTTCTGCACCGGAGTCGATGATAGCCCTGTAGTTCTCCTCGCTGCCGACCTCCGTGAAGCCGCTGAAATCATAGGCGATCCTGTACGTCGCCATGTAGTAGTTGGCTGGGGAACCAGTGGACATTGCGTCCATGCTGTCGATGCCGACGATCATGTCGTAGGCCCCCATGTAACATGCGAGTCTGGCAGATCCCGCAGATAGGCAGACGATGCCGTCCACATCCTCGGGTATGGTCACCGTCCTGCCGAGGACGTCGGTGACGGTGTTCCCATCATCCCCGCCGTCGTCCCCGCTATCATACAAGTACCACGCGCCCGCGGCGATTATGATGATCGCCACGACCGCTATGGCCGCTATCGCCTTGTTGTTCATGGTATTTCACCGGAACTCGTATTAGTAGCACGAATATATTATAGGTATTACTATAATCATACTAATTCATAATTGGTAATATGCCTTTCTGGGGAGACATGCCCGATAATCAAGGCTTTCGTAGAAAGTATTATTAATGGGACACCCATCCCCACCCTCACTGCAAGGGTAGTCAAGCCTGGCCAACGACGCTAGCTTGAGGGGCTAGTCCTTAGTGGTCCGCGAGTTCAAATCTCGTCCCTTGCACCATTTACATTTTCATCTGCGGATGAGGACACTATCGAGAACACACTGCCTAGAAAGCCAGTGTCCGCGTCCGTGATCGCTGATGGTCTGAGAGCCGTCCGCCTGTTCGCGTTCGCCTCGCGCGTCATGAGATCCTCATGGACGGCGACGCCTAGCGATCGTCGCCCACGCACCCACTAACGCCTATATTCCGAAGGGGGTCCTGAAATGACCGGACGCGCCTCCTCAGCGTTTTCATTCCAGAGAGTAGCCCCCTGTTCCATCCCATGCGACGCTTTATCCTCTCCTGCCACAATCCAACCCACATGAGCTTTCTGGACAACGAGCCGCAGTTCAGTGTGACCGTGGATAAGGGGAGGATATGGATCAACATGTGGCGTCAGCCTGCGCCCCTCGCCCCGGATGTGGCCGAGAAGCTATCGGGAGTCCTCCTGGAGGCCGCGGCCTACGCCAGGGAGGATCCCGAAGGGAAGAGAAGGTTCGAGGTCTGACCCTCAGTTCGCACCGAGGTCGTACCTCAGCGTGCAGGCCCCGCCCTCGATGGTGAACTCGGACAGAGCGCCGTTGATGAAGGTCATCCTGGGAGCCTTGTGACCCACGTCCGCATCCGTGATCACCGGGACCTCCAGATGCGACAACGCGTCCTGGACCGTCTCCGTGTATCCGGTCTCCCCGTGGTAGAACAGCGGCCTGCCGAACACGAACCCCGTGCAGTCGTCGAACCAACCGGACTCCTCCATCCCCTTCAGCATGGAGCGGATCCTCTCCTCCTTCATGTCGAAGGTCTCCATGAACCAGACGATCCCGTCGGACCCGTACCTCCTCACGAACTCGGTCGGATCCGCCGTCCCCTGCTCGTAGAACCAGGCCAGCACGTCCATGCATCCCCCTATGAGCCTTCCGGAGAACCTGCAGTCCCCCTCGGAAGAGCCCCACACGGTGGGCTCGTCCTCCCCGAAGGACTCCAGACCGGTGACCCTGTCGACGAAGTCCCTGGCGTGATAGGGGAAGGACCTCTGCTCGATCCTGGATCCCTCCAGGAACTCCAGGTTCTCGCCCAGGCTTTCGTGCCAGGGGTCCATCCCGAAGTCGCCGAAGTTCCCGCAGTACACCGTGGCGATGTCGTGCTCGGCGGTCATCTTGAACCCCAGGGTGGAGTTGTCGGAGTACCCCTGGAACCACTTCGGGTTGTCCTCGTAGGCCTCCCAGTCCATGAGGGGGAGCATCTCGAACTGATAGTCCCCGCCCGAGGCGGACATGACGCATGAGACCTCCGGGTCCTCCAGAAGAGACGCCAGCTCCGACACCCTCTGCACGGCGGGCGCGGACCTGCCGGTCTCGTCCGCGGTATAGACGTCCGAGGTCTCCTGGACCCTATACCCGCGGGCCTCCAGGTTCGACCTGGCGTTGGACAGCCTCCTGACATCCAGCGGTGCGGTCACACCGAACGACGGCGCCGTGACGCCTATCGTGTCTCCCTTCCTTATGAAACGGGGAACGATCATGCAGGGGTGGATGGCTGACAGCCTCTTATAACCGCGCCACGTTGCACCCCTCATGGGAATCCTATCCGACAGGGACATCATGGAGAGCCTGATGACCGGCTACATCGGGATCAGCGACTTCAGCGAGAGGGGGCTGACCCCCAACGGCTACGACCTCCGCATAGCGGAGATATCCGTGCGCGGAGACCCGGAGATAAAGAGGGAGGGGGTCGTCACGATCCCCCCGCGCACGATGTTCTACGTGTCCACGGTGGAGAGGGTGAGGATGGCCGGCGACATCTGCGCCCAGCTGTGGCTGAGGACCACCTGGATAAGGAAGGGGATAATCGGCGCGTTCGGCAAGATAGACGCCGGATTCGAGGGCACGCTCACGCTCGGAGCATACAACGCCACCGACGACCCAGTGGAGCTACCAATCGGCGAGAGGTTCTGCCAGATGGTTCTGGAGACTCTGAACTCGGAGACCATCGAGGACTACTCCAAGCGCAGCGGCAACTACCAGGGCCAGACCGGGATCACGCTGGACCCACTCAGGAAGTGACCCTCCTCTGCGGGAGATAGCAGGACGGGATGCGTGGAAGGTCCCTGCCCCTGACCTCCATCGTCTCCACGTCCAGCTCCCCGCGGACCTCGTATCTCTTCGGGATGAACATCCTGGTCTCGATGTCGACGCGTCCGATGAAAATGCGGTCCGACACCGGATTCGGCTTCCCGGGGACCCTCCTGCTGCGGCATTCGTACAGGTACTCGTACCTCCCCTTCACCATGCGGACTATGTAGACCATGGTTCTTAAGCAATCGTTTCGATATAGAGACTTTTCGATTCGTAGTTACCAGGAGACCTCCGTTTCTTATGCAGGAATGCCTTTCGGCCATACGATGGCGGATATGCTTTAATACTGTCCCCTCGGAACCTGGCCCTTGGCCCGAGAAGGGGCCGAGGAGAGAGGAGAAGATGGTGTTCATCAGATACCAGCACGTAGAACGCATAGACGCGGACGAGACCATCGGTCTCCTGGACGGGACCTGCCACGTCTTCCCCAAGATGGACGGCTCCAACATGTGCGCCTACCTGGAGGACGGGGAGGTCCGCACCATGAGCCGGAACAGGGTGATCGGACCGCCGGAGCCGTTCGCGGTGTACGTCGGGGAGCACGAGGGGATCGGGAGGTTCCTGAAGGACCACCCCGGCCTCCGCCTGTACGGGGAGTGGATGGTCCCGCACACCGTCAGGTCCTACGTCCCGGATGTGTGGAACAGATGGTTCGTCTTCGACGTGGTGGCAGAGAACCCCTCCGCGGTGTACGCCCATGGGGACGGGACGACCCTGGACTGCGCCGGGAGGAGATACATCCCCTACGAGGAGTACGCCCCGCTGCTGGAACTGTATGGCATCGAGTGCATACCGCCGCTGGCGGTGCTGGAGAACCCCACGGTCAGGCAGCTGGAGGACATTGCCGACCACTCCAACACCTGGATGGTGGCCGAGGGCGCCGGCTGCGGCGAAGGCGTGGTGGTGAAGAGGTACGGCTTCGTCAACAGATACGGCCATGTCAGCTGGGCAAAGGTGCTCAACAGCACCTTCTGCGTGTTCAAGGTGGCCTCGCGCGCCAATAGGCACGAGGAGAAACGGGACGGGGAGAGCGTGGAGAGCCAGATCGCCCGCAGGTACGTGACCCAGGACCTGGTGGACAAGGAGTACTCGAGGATCATGGCCGAGTCCGAGAACCGGAAGGCGGTTCCGATGATGCTGCTTGGCACCGTCTGGCACTGCGTCGTCACCGAGAGCCTGTGGGACGCTGTGAAGAGGTACAACTCCCCCACGGTGGACTTCAAGGCCCTGCGCAGGGAATGCGAGGCCCGCATCAAGACGATGAGGCCGGAGGTGTTCGGGCTCAGGGGACTCGAGATCCTGGAGGAGCGATCATGACCTCGTGATGTCCAGGGCGTAGACGCTCATGGTCGGGGAGTACGTCTTCAGCTCCTTGCAGACGACCCCCACCTGACAACCGGCATCCCCGCCCATGCCCTCGATCCCCCGGAGGAACCCGTCAAGGTCCTCCCTCTCTAGGATCTTATACATGTGGACGGTGCCACCGGGATTGAGCCTCCCCAGGGCCGTCGGCAGGAACCTGTCTGCGATCTGAGGGAGGTTCATTATTATGCGGTCCGCCTTCGGGAGTGCGAAGACCACCTGGGAGGAGTCGCCCGTCATCGGATGGAGGCCGGGGGCGTGGTTGCGCTCGGCGTTGATCCTGGCGAAGCGCTCCGCCTCCGGATTGAGGTCTATCGAATAGACCGCGCTCGGATGCGCCAGATGGCAGATGACCGTGCCGAACGGCGCCACGCCGCCGAACATGTCTATGACAATCTCGCCGTCCCGGACCAGATTGGCTATCCTGGACCTCTCGCTGCTGAGGCGCGGATTGAAGTAGACTCTGGAGGGGTCGGTGCGCAGCGACACCCCGAACTCCCTGTGCACGGTCTCGGAGGTCCCGGTGCCTGCCAGGAGCTCCAGGTCCCTGATCCTGAAGTCCCCTTTGACCCCGTGGTCCCTGAAGACAATGCGCAGGTTGCTGTTCACCTTCAGAAGCGCCTCGCCCAGCTCCCTCCCGTAGGGGACCAGGTCGTCCGGGACCTTTATCATGGCCACATCGCCCACCACGTCGAACGAGGATGGGAGCTGCTCCCTCAGATCGTCCGGCACATCGGCGACCTCGCGGTAGTCGGTGGGGCGGTGCTCCTGCACCCCCGTCTCGGCGTCCACCACCTCGTAGTCCCCGTACGACTCGCATGCGATCGGGATCAGCAGGTGGTCCCCGTCGGCGCGGATCCTGGCTCCCAGATCGAGGAGGCCTTCTGCAAAAAGTGCAGAACGAACGCTCTCCCCCTCGCGCTTCGGGACGCGGATGCATCTGGTCATGTCGGCACCATCTCCGGGATCGTCTTAAAGTGTGCCATGGTCCTTCCTGTACCTCTTGGGCAGCACGAACAGCTCGCCCTCGTCGTCGAACCCGACCGATGCGCTCACCTCGTAGACGTCCTCGATGAGCTCGGGGGTGATTACCTCCTTCGGATCACCCATGCCGACGATCTGCCCCTTCTTCATGATGATGCAGGTGTCGCAGTACCTGGCCATCAGCGAGATGTCGTGCTCCGCCACCAGGACGGTCATGTCCTTCTTCACCATGGCGTTCAGGTACTCCATCACGTCAAGCTTGTACTTCATGTCCAGATGCGATGTGGGCTCGTCGACGAGCATCAGCCTGGGCTGCTGCACATACGCCTTCGCGATCAGCACCCTCTGCCTCTCCCCTGACGACAGGGCCCCGACGGCGCGGTCCTTCAGGTGGGCCACCCCGAACTTCTCCAGGGCCTCGTCCACCATCCGCTCGTCCTCCTCCGGCTCCCACCAGACGTTCTTCAGGTAGGGGTACCTCCCCAGCATGACGGTCTCGAACACCGTGAGCCCGAAGCTCCCCCTAAGTTCGGCAGGGACGTTTGCCACCTTCTTGGCTATCTCCCCGGGGGTCTTCTCAAGTATGGACTCGCAGTCTATGAGCACGTCGCCGCCGGTGGGGTCGTGGAGACGGTTGATGCACTTCATCATTGTTGTCTTCCCGCATCCGTTTGGCCCTATGAGACCCACCAGCTGCCCGGGGCCCAGCTTGTAGGAGACCCCTCTCACAGCCTTGTACCCGTCCTCGTAGGTCTTCTCCAGGTCGCGGAGCTCCAGCAGCGGAACGTCATCCATCGTACATCCTCCCCCTCTTGATCAGCAGGTACGCGAACACGGGGATGCCTATCACCGTCGTGATCGCACCCACCGGCAGCTCCATGCCGTAGTAACCCGTCCTTGCCAGCAGGTCCGCGAGCATCAGCATCACCCCTCCGAAGCATATGGACGCCGGGATGACCATCCTGTGGTCGCTCCCCAGCAGCATCCTGCACAGGTGGGGGATGACCAGCCCCACGAAACCTATGACCCCGCAGAACGCCACGCACACCGATGTGAGGATGGAGGCCAGGATGAGCATCCACCTGTTGAACCTCCTTACGTCCAGACCCATCTGGCGGGCCTGGTCCTCCCCCAGGAGGACGAGGTTCAGCTCCTTCGCCCATATCAGGGGCACCAGCGACAGGAACACCGATATGGCCACGATTATCCCCACCTGGGCCCATGTGACCTCGGCGAACGACCCGTACAGCCAGGACAGCGCATTGCTCAGTCTGTTCCCGGCCATGGTGAGCATGATCGTCTGGACGGCGGAGAACGCCAGTCCCACCACGACTCCCGACAGCACGTAGTTGATGGCCGACCCGCCGGCCTTCTCCGCCAGGAGCATGGTTATGCCGAAGGCGATGAGGCCCCCGATGCAGGCGGTGATCGCCGTCAGGAATATGGAATGGGACGAGAACAGCCCGAAGAACGTGAAGTCGAAGGCTATGACCGCGATGGCGGCGACACCGGCCCCCGAGGACACCCCCATGATGTACGGGTCGACCAGGGGGTTCCTGATGATGGCCTGGTAGATGCACCCCGCCACGGACAGCCCGATGCCCACGGCCAGCGCCGCGACGGTGCGCGGGAGCCTGGAGACGTATATCGTCGTCTCCAGGGTGTCGAGCCCCACACCTCCCTTGGATATGGCGGAGAACAGGGCCGAGTACGCCTCGATGGGGTTCTCGATGGACGTGGACCCTATGCACAGGCACAGGGTGAACGCGACGAACGTGGCGATGACCCCCACAATGACCACGAACTTGAGGCGGTGCCTGTTCCGGGTGTTGTGGGACTGGTCCTCCCCGTAGAGGTAGTGCACGAAGCTCGACTTCAGGTAGCTGAACGGCCTCTCGTGGCCCTTGTACCTGAGTATCGCGTACACCGCGGCCAGCGCGATGACGACGGCGGCCAGCAGCTCGGCGATTATGAAGATGACAGGTTGGCCCTGGACGGGGGTCTCCACCACGTACGGCATGAACGCCCCGTCCAGCCTGTATATCCCGGAGTCGGTGCCTCCGAACACCGTGTCCCCGAGGACGAGCACCGGGATCATGTTGAAGTTGCGTACGCCGGCGGGGCAGGACGCCACACCAACGATCTCCCCGTCGAGGGAGACCTGGTAGATTGGCTCGGATGACGAGTAGCTGACCAGATACAGATATTGGTCGTTGACCAGCACCGGTGGCGAATGTATCTCCGCCAGTCCATCCACGACCGTCTCCAGGTTGCCGGACTGATCTATGCGGAACACCGTGGATCCGGAATCTGGTGAGGCTACGAAGTACACCCCCTTGTATCCCTGGACATCCACGGGTATCACATATCTTCCCATATCGCCAAGATCCTCGTTCCTGTACCTCTCCACGAGCGTGTTGCTGGACGGACTGAACTCATATACAGCGATCCCGCAATTCAGCTGGCTCATCCCCAGACCGTCTGAGAAGGTGAAGTAAAGCATGTATGTGCCGGCAGTCGTAGACTGGACCGCCACCTGACCCACTCCCCCATACAGCCTGGACTGGTACCTGTACTGGGCTATCATCTCATCGGCTACCAGTGCGCCACTGGTAGCATCCAACACGTACAGGTATCCGTTTAACGCCCCTGTGTACAGATATCCGTCATAGACTGTCGGGGAGACCAGATACGTGCTCCCATCCAGCATGTACGACCATATGAGATTCAGGTCCATATCGAAGCAGTACACCATTCCATTGGAATGGGTGACATAGATCGCTCCGGAGTCATAGACAAGGGATGAGAAACCCGAATCGTAGGTGGTACCGACATCGAACGACTTCAGATAGGAGCTGACAGGCTGGGCCTCGGAGAATGACGACCCTCCGAAAGATGTCACGTTCTCGTTGTTTTCCCCGGGACCCTCGTACAGTGGGATTCTGTAGATGTAACCGGTCATGGTTCCGACGTAGATGTAATCCCCGACGATCAGCGGAGTCGATGATTCGTAGTTCGATCCGCTCATGAATGTGAACTCCCACACATACTGCGGATTCCCATCCTCGTCGTACGTCGGTCCGGTACTGGCATCTATACAGACGAGTTTGGCGTTCCTGTCCGAATCTATCCCGTACTTCTGGAAGATGTATCCCCCTGCGTACAGTGTCGTTGCATGGGCGGTACCATTGTCGGTCCACGTGATGTCGTATTCCTGGTCGGACGAATACGTCGCATCATAGTTCCCAGTGTTGGCCGAATCGCCCCTTGCCATTGTGACCGCATACGGCTCGTCAGGAGTCACCACCGGAGAGACCCCTTCAGGGTAGAA
Organism: uncultured Methanomassiliicoccales archaeon; assembly: GCA_959597175.1. Taxonomy (GTDB): domain Archaea; phylum Thermoplasmatota; class Thermoplasmata; order Methanomassiliicoccales; family Methanomethylophilaceae; genus Methanoprimaticola. Next base: position 76,519 of record CAUFXM010000004.1, on the reverse strand, counting down.
CGCCAGAGCGATTGCTGACCCGTCGGATACGGCATCCAGATTGTCTGTCTCCACCCACTCGCCACTGTTCCATATGAACACATGCCAAGAGGACGTGACCGTGGCACCTGTTGAACCGGCCTGATCCAAAGATCCACCGGTGTCTGATGACCCTATGGTTGTCGAGGATTTGCCATCTACGCTTATTGTTCCGGACTCGAGCGTGAACTCCTTGCCGAAACCCACCATAGCGTCCCCTAGGACGTCCCCGATGGTCTCTCCGTCCGCCTGCGTCCACTGTGTGGACCCGTTCCCCTCATCGAAGAGGACATCCACCCCGCCAGCACCGTCCGAAGGTATGGGAACGATGACTGCGGTGACCAGGAGGACGGCCACCACGAAGATGGATGCTGTAACCTTTCTGTTCATCTCGAGACCTCAATCGTAACTCATGTAGCTGCTGTACGTCAGATACTGCTCGTAATCATCCCCGATGATCTTCGGCAGAGCCGTATCGAATGCATCCGGATGCAAAATCATCGCCACCAGCTCGGACACCTGTGCCGCCCTTGGACCGAAACGCTGGACCATGTCTGCAGCGCCCTCGCAGATCACATATACCTCTCCGTTGCGCCAGGCATCCGTGTCCTTCCACTGCGCCGGGAGGTTGTCATACAGGTAATCATACTCCTCCTGGGTGGCGGAGTACTCGGAAGTGATTATGATGATCTTGTCAGGGTTGGCGAACGGGATCCTGTCCGAGGTCACATGGACCCATCCGTCCCATCCTGAGAAAACGTTAGTGGAATTGAATAGACTGGCGATACTGCTGATATATGTGCTCGAACCGGAGACCCACGGACTTATGTCAGGCTCGAGAGAGATCATGACATCCACGTTCCCCCCGGCCGTGGGAGTGTAGACCTTCTCTGCCAACTGGTCTATCACTCCGTATATGTCGGAGATCACCTCGTCGGCGGCAAGTTCGTAGTTTATGACAGTACCCACGATGAAAATGTTGTCCATTATGCTCTCCAGGTCCTCGCCCGGGTACAGTAGCACCGCATCCACACCAGAACTGCTAAGCTGGTTTGCCATGTTGGTGTGGGACCTCTGGGACGAGTCGGCGAACACAACATCCGGGTTTGTCCCCATTATAAGTTCGAAGCTCGGACTGGAATATGTACCGACCAAAGCTATGCTCCCGGATTCCGTCCCTTCGACCACCGAACTGGGATGGTCCGAATATGTATCGACGCCCACGATGATGTTCTCGGCCTTTATCGAGCCCAGTATCTCGGTAATAGAGGGAGAGAGCGACACCACCCTGTACTTTTGCTGATAACCGTAGATCGGATTACCGGAATAGTCCACGGCAACCGTAGGTTCATCCCCATCCTCCACATAGGACCAGGAGGAGATTACGAACTGCGAGGGGTCCTGATCGTAAGGTGCATCGAGTTTCACCCAATCGGTAGATCCGGGGTAGATGACCCACAGGCCCCATTCGCTGTCATCCGTATTTGCGACACCGTCCAATTCGATTATCGTCCCGTCGTCACCCAATGATAACGGCAGACCATTGACTTCACACGCATAGTTTAGAAGATCTATCTCGGCAGAGAACTGACTGAGATCCGCATCAGTCCACAACGTGTTCCTGTCACCGTAATCTATGACCGTACCTTGTGCTTGCGATGTGTCCGCCTCTGAGATCAGAGTGCCTGCAACAACAGCCATGCTGACTCCCACCAGGACGATAGCCACAGACAGATAGACACGACCGCGATCATCCATCTTATCACTTCAATAGGTAATGGCGGGGATTGCCCCGCCTGTTTTCATTTATGCCCCGAACGGTCCTCCGACGGAGAGGTCCGCCTGAGTGGTACTCGGGTTAAGCGTATAGGTGGTTCCATCCACATCAGAGATGTACTCGCTGTACGAGATGTAGACGATGTTGCTGGTAATGTTGGGGAATGCCGGGCCCTGCGCGAAGTAATGGTAGGTCGGGTCGAAATAGGACGCGTCGGTCGATGTCCAAAGGTATATCGCGGTGCCGGTTCCGACGTAGGCTCCGGTATCTGGATCCATCGAACTGGTTCCGACGTAATCCTCTATTGTTATCATCCCATGCTCGGACATCGTGTAACTAATTCCGGCCCCATTCATGGCTGTGGAGAACGCAGCGGTGATGTCGGAGCCGTTAGCAGTGTACCATCCATTTATCTCATCGCTGAACCCATCGAGATAGAAGTAGAAGTCACCGGAATATGTCAGGGGCTTGTACTCACTGTTGCCGAACGGTCCTCCGACGGAGAGGTCCGCCTGAGTGGTACTCGGGTTAAGCGTATAGGTGGTTCCATCCACATCAGAGATGTACTCGCTGTACGAGATGTAGACGATGTTGCTGGTAATGTTGGGGAATGCCGGGCCCTGCGCGAAGTAATGGTAGGTCGGGTCGAAATAGGACGCGTCGGTCGATGTCCAAAGGTATATCGCGGTGCCGGTTCCGACGTAGGCTCCGGTATCTGGATCCATCGAACTGGTTCCGACGTAATCCTCTATTGTTATCATCCCATGCTCGGACATCGTATAGTCGATGTTGTCAGCACCCATGGCAGAGTCGAATGCTGCGGTGATGCTCGTACCGGTCGCATTGTGCCAACCGTTTATCTCATCATTGAATCCGTCGAGATAGAAGTAGTATGTGTCGCCCTCGTCGTTCTGGGTGTTGTCACCGCCCCCGTTGTTCATGCCGTAGTACACGCCCACGGCTGCGATGATGACTATCACCACTACGACCGCGGCGATGATCGTGTTGTTTTTCTGCATCTTTACCACCCGGGTCTCACCCGTTGGATGTGTAATCCAACCATTAGGATAAAAGGATGTTGAATGTATCGGCAAGCCACAAGTTCCCACTGATAGGGATGCCTAAGAAAAAGGAAGGGGTTTGGGTCTGGCACATACCCCTTGGGGGTTCAGTCGTCCTCTATGATCTCCTCGGGGGCGCCGGCGAACTTGACCAGAGCGTACTGCTCCATGAAGTGCAGGTTCCCGGGTAGAACCAGGGTCTGCAGGGGCTCCCCCACATCCATCTTCAGCAGGTCCTGGGGGTATCCGGCGAACACCTTCTCCTCCGGTGACCCGACCTTGGAGACGACGCACAGGAGGGTCTTGTCGTCGATGAGCCCCTCTCCCCACTTCCTCTCGCCCTCGATGAGCCACTCGATGGCCTGGTGGGCCGTCATGTACCTGAGCTCGTCCGCACGGATGTCCAGGAGGATCATCGTGTGGAGGCCCCTGTCCTTGTTCTCCTTGATGTGGTCGTAGGGGGACTTGGGATGGTAGTCCTCCTCCAGGAACGGCAGGGTGACGGCCCTTCCGAACTTGTAGTGCTGGAGGCCCAGCGACGTGGGGCAGGCGGAGAAGATGGATATCCCGTGGAACACCCTCACCGGGATCCCGGCCTCGGCGGCCTGGATCCTCAGATCGACATGGGTCGTGGCGGACATCGTGTCCCCTGCGGTGACGAATCCCACCCTCATCTGCATCGCGTCCCTGATGATGTCGTCGCTCTCCTCCACCTGGGCACGGTACATCAGATACACCGGCTTCCCGATCGCCTTCTCCAGGTCCTCCACCTTGGTGCCGATCAGGGACGAGGTGTAGAACTCGGCATAGATCTTGTCGCATTCCTTCAGCGCGTTGAGCGCCTTCACGGTCATACCGTCGGTGCCGCTGAGGCCCAGTCCCACGAAGACGAGTTCGGATGTCATCGCCCGGGGATTGGTTCCCCCATATTATAATGAACGCGTCCCCGACGGTCCGACTTCGACCCCTTCTCCTCGAACAGTGCCAGACGTTCAAAGCTGATTCATGTTGCTCTTTGATGACAGTAAATTCAGGTGATAATTCCGTTATAACCGAATCTTTCAGGTGAAATCTCCGGTTAAAAACGGATTTTTCGGATTGACGGTGCCAGACTAGAAGCTAAGGATAAGGATAAGGATAAGGAGAGATGGGGGATGCTGACAAACATTGACGACCTGATACACAACCGCACGATAGAAAGTTCCCGTATTGAGTATAAAGAAGGCTGGAACCCATCTGACGTCGCACACACCATCTGTGCATTCGCCAACGACATAGAGAACATCGGCGGAGGATACATCGTCATCGGCATCGAAGATGAGAACGGCATTCCGAAATTCCCAATCAAGGGGATAGACAAGGCATCGATAGATCCTATCAACAAGGAGCTTATGGGAATCTCCAATCTCATCGAACCACGTTACGTGCCTAGCACGGAACATGCTGTGATCGATGGCAAAGACCTGCTGGTGATAGAGGTCATCGTCGGTCCAGAACGCCCATACAGATGCCCAGATTCCATATCCAAAGACAAAAGCAAGCGCACTGGAAAATCATTCTACATACGCAAGTTGTCCAGCACCATAGTTGCGAACTCTTCGGATGAACGCATGTTGTTCGAAGTGTCGTCCAACGTCCCATTCGACTGCCGTGTGAACATGGGTGCAGATTTCTCAGACCTCAGATCATCCCTGGCCTGCGAATACCTGGACAAAGTCGATCCAGATGAGGGGAAGAGGGCTTTGACTCTGCCCAAAGAAACGTTGTTCAACAGCCTCAAGATTCTCGGAACACCACCGAACAACTCCAGACCGATCAACGCTGGACTCCTGTTCTTCAACGAGGACCCAGACCGCTTCATCGAAGGTGCAAGGATAGAGATAGTGGACATGCCCGACCCGACAGGAGTGGGAATGGAAGAAACAGTAATACGTGGGCCGCTGGACCTCCAGATTGAAAAGACGATGGACAATCTCCGGACCCAGGCGATCAGGGTCCTCACAGTGAAGAAAGAAGACACCCCTGTGGCCGACAGGATATACAGCTATCCAACCGCCGCCTTGGAGGAGATCGTTTCAAACGCCGTCTACCACAAGGATTACGGATCCGGCCAACCCATCACCGTGACGATCAAACCGGATAGAATCGTAGTGACGAGCATACCCGGTCCGGACCGTAGCATCAGCGACGAGCAGATACAGAATTTCGAGATGTCTACTCCAGTCTACAGGAACGCCCGCATAGGAGATCTGCTGAAACATAGAGGACTGGCCGAAAAGAGAGGGACAGGCGTTCCGACCATCCTGAGATCCCTTAGCAACAATGGTTCACCGCCTCCATTGTTCGAAACTGACGCTGAACGCAGGTACTTCAAGGTCACGGTATTCATACACAACGCATTCGTCAACAACACTGTTCTTATCGATGAGCCAGCACCTGCAAATGAAAGGAGAAGCCAAGACGAACTGGAGAGCATGATTCTCGATGTGCTCCTGGACAGAGGTGCCAGTTCAATGAGGGAACTTGCCGATGCTCTGGGATACTCCAGAAACGCTAGAAGTCTGTATGGTGCGGTAAGATCCCTTGTAGAGAAAGGAAGGGTCGAGTACACCCTTCCGGACAGGATGAGCAGCCGCAACCAAAAGATCCGCCTGAGGCTGCGATCTTAAAGAAGACGAGGGGGCGGACCCCCTCCTTAGAGTTTGCAGGATCACTCCTTGACCAGGGTGACCAGGGCGTCGACTGCCCAGCAGCCCTTGCCCTTGAGTCCGACGATGACCGGGTTGATCTCCAGCTCGTGGATCTCGGGGTTCTCCAGAGCGATGGTGACGATCCTGCGGATGCAGTCCTTCATGGCATCGACGTCGGCCTCGGGCAGTCCCCTGGCGCCGGACATCAGCTTGTAGGCCTTGGTGGACTTGATCATCCTGTCCAGCTGCTCCTCGGTCATGGGCGCGTGGGCCTGGGAGATCTCCCCGAGGATCTCGACGTAGATTCCTCCGAGACCGAAGGAGATGACGGGTCCGAACTGCGGGTCGCGGATCATGGAGAGGATGACCTCCTGTCCAGAGACCATCTGCTGGATCGAGACACCGACGATGTTGGCGCCGGGCACGTTCTTGGTGCAGGAGTCCATGATCTTCGTGTAGGCGGCCTTGGCCTCGGCGGCGTCCTTGACGCCCACGACGACACCACCGACATCGGTCTTGTGCTTGATGTCAGGGGAGACGATCTTCATGACCACGGGGTAGCCGATCTTGTCGCATGCGGCGGCGGCCTCGTCGGCGCTGTTGACCAGGGCCTCTCCGGGGGTGGGGACGCCGTAGGCGGCGAAGATCTCCTTGCCCTCGGACTCGGTGAGGGAGTCCCTTCCCTCGGCCTTTGCCTTGCTGAGAACCTTCTGGGCGGCCTCGTATCCCTTGACATCGGGCGTCTCCATCGGGGTGGCAGTCTTGTCCAGGTTCTTGGTGTATCCCCTGAGCACGGACAGCGCGTGGACGGCTCTGTCGGGAGTGGGGTAGGTGGGCATCTTTCCGGCCTTGAAGATGGCGTTGGCTTTGTCACACTTGACTCCTCCGGCGAAGCACACGACGGTGGGCACGGGGATCTCGTCCTTCATCTCGACGATGATCTTGGCGACGCTCTCCAGGTCAGCGGTATCGAGCGGAGACCCCATGATGACCAGACCTCCGACCTCGGGGTCCTTAGTCACGATGTCGATGACCTCCTTGAAGTACTCGGGCTTGGCGTCTCCGCGGACGTCGATGGGGTTGGTGAGTCCGGCGACGGTGGGGACCCTGACCTTGATCTCCTCGATGGTCTTGTCGGAGAACTTGACGGCGTAGACGTTGGGGGCCTCGAACGCGGCGTCCGCGGACATGACTCCGAGACCTCCGGCGTTGGTGATGATCGCGATGCCGTCCTTCTCCATCGGGCCGCAGCTGCTGAACACGCTGAGGGCGTCGAACATGTCGTCCAGATCGTGGGCCCTGTAGATGTTGAGCTTGTCAAAGATGACGTTGTTGACGGCGTCGGAGCCGGCGAGGGACCCGGTGTGGGAGGACGCGGCGGCGGAACCGGCCTGGGTCCTTCCGCTCTTGAAGACCACGATGGGTTTCTTGACCTTGGTGTTCTGGATCTCGTTGACGAACTTCTCACCGTTGGTGATACCCTCGCAGTACATACCCAGGACCTTGGTCTGGGGGTCCTCCATGATGTCGTGGATGATGTCCGCCTCGTCCAGGTCGGCCTTGTTTCCGAAGGTGACGAAGTTGGCGATTCCCATCCCGTTGAAGATGGCCCAGTCGATGATGGAGGATCCGACGGCTCCGGACTGGGAGAAGATGGATATATTACCCACAGGGGGCAGCAGGTGCGCGAATGTGGCGTTGACACCGGCTCCGGGGTTCATGACTCCGAAGCAGTTGGGTCCGAGGAACTTGACCCCGGACTCCTTGGCGACCTGGATGAGCTCCTTCTCGAGCTCGGCTCCTGCAGCACTATCCTCTTTGAACCCTGCGGTGAGGATGGCGGCGTAGGGGACCTTGGCCTCCCCCAGCTTCCTGACCTCTTCGGCCACCAGGGTGTTCTTGACGGCGAACACGGCGAGGTCGACGGGCTCCCCGATCTCCTTGACGGAGGTGTAGGCCTTCAGGCCCTGGATCTCCCCTCCCTTGGGATTGATGGGGTAGAGCCTGCCCTTGAAGCCTGCGTTGATCATGTTCTTGAGAAGCATTCCGCCCAGCTTCGTCTCGTCATTGGAGGCTCCAATGATTGCTACGGATTCAGGCGTGAGTAGTCCTTTCATGTGGCGTGGTATCTTGTACCCTTTGATAAAGCTTTGTGAAAATATCGTAGCCATTCTACTGATTCCGTAGAATTTCTGAAGGAATCCGTAGAAAATCGGTATCTATTTTCACAGAATCAGTAAAATTACGACAATAGACGTATAATTCTTCGTACATTTCCCGATTGCAGACGCATAATACGTCGAATGACGAAGTGCCGACAGCATTGAAATACTCCGACGGCCAATGAGAGTACGCCGTGCCGGCGAAGGGGCGCGATACGTGAACGCCATGTGCACGGGACGGCGGAAAGTGACCCGGCCCCTACTCTGTAGGGCACCCGCGGGAGCGTCCGGCGCGTCGCCGGGGCGATGACCGGGGGACAACACCGGGCCCGAAACACACCCCCTGCGTAAGTCAGTGCCCCGAGGCCGGCGTCATCGCCGGACAATGAAACGGCGTGTTAGCGCACGGGGGACATCACACGTACATCCCCTTCCCCCTCAGATAGGATTCCATCGACGGCCTCCCGGGGAACCTGGACAGGAGCGCGTCGTACTCCGGTCCGCGGCGGTCCGAGAACGGGTTGAACCCCATCCCTATGTGGGCCAGCTGGGTGTACAGGCAGTAGTCCAGGACGTCCTCCGGCACCCCGTCGTCGTCCAGCAGGTCGGACATGGCCACCACCTTCATCAGCACGCTCGACCTCGCCACCCTCAGTGACCTGTTGGCCCCGGCCCATCCGATGTAGATGTCAGGGTCGCGCTCCACCAGGCCGCCGTCGATCAGCCTCTCGTAGGAGTCCGCGAGGTCCCTCGACTCCCCGGCGGTCCCCCTGCTCAGCCCCCTGAACCTGCGGACGAAGAGGGGCTGCTTGGAACGGACGAACTCGTCGGAGGTGATCCATTCGCTGACCTCGTCGTCGTAGGCCTTGGCCTCCTCCCCCTTTATCCTGTCGAATATCGTCACCGCCATGGATGTCATCACCCTCTCGGGAGCGTCCGACAGGTAGTCGCTGACCTCGAAAGATATCCATCTCGGCGAACGGGTCCATTTTATCTTGAAATCCCTGAACGCTGCGAACTCGGCGGTGGTCTCCTCGTAACCGTACCTCCTCCCGACCGCGGCGAACAGGGCCGTCAGGGTCTTGTTGTTCATCTGGTAGATCTCCTGCGGCCGGAGCCGCGGTACGAATCACACCCCGCGAGGGGATAAACGGGCGACCGTGCACGTACGCTGCGTCCGCGGAGGAAGACCCCGGATGCTAGAGTGGAGGTAACGACGTTAACCTAAAATACGGCACAGCCGTTGACGGGACGATTAAAATGGTACAGATCAGCCCCGATGCGGAGAAGTTCATCAACGACCTGCTGGAGAAGAACCAGAAGGTCGGCTACGGCATCAAGATCTACCTCTCGGGCTTCGCCTGCTCCGGACCCCAGTTCGGGATGTCCTTCCAGGAGAAGGCCAACGAGGGGGAGAACGTCGACAAGTCGGCGACAGGGTTCGACATGTTCTACGACGACGAGACCAAGAAGGAGCTCGAGGAGTGCGTCATCGAGTTCATCGACGACCCCAACTTCGGAACCGGCCTCACCATCAGGAACCCCAACTTCAACGGCTGCGCCTCCTGCGGCGGCGGTTGCCACTAAACCTTCACGGGGGGAGACCCCCATCATTTTTATCCGCGTCCGACGGATTCACGGCCGACCATGGTCTTCGTCAAGCATCCACGCATAGTCCCGGACACCGTAGAGGAGCGCAGGTACCAGACCAACATGGTGGAGGGGTGCCTGAGCCGCAATTCCCTCCTCATCCTTCCCACCGGCCTCGGGAAGACCGTCGTCGCCGTCAGGCTCGTCGCCGAGTTCCTTGACGACGGGAAGGTGCTGGTGCTCGCGCCCACGAAGCCGCTGGTGGACCAGCACAGGGAGACGTTCTCGTCCCTGCTGGTGGGCTCCTCCGTGGGCGAGATGAACGGGAACATGAGGCCGGAGACCAGGGCGGAGGTCATCGCATCGAACGACGTGGTCGTGTCCACCCCCCAGTCCGTCGCCAACGACCTGGAGGCCGGTAGGTACGGTCTGGAAGACTTCTCCCTCATCATATACGACGAGGCGCACAGGGGAACCGGCAACTACGCATACGTCAGGGTGGCGGAGTTCTGCCGGAAGGGGACCAGGTGCGTGGGGATGACCGCGTCGCCCGGGAGCAGCGTGTCGAGGATCGAGGAGGTCTGCGTGAACCTGAGGCTGCGGAGGATCGATGTGAGGTCCGACGACGACCCCGACGTGTCCCCCTATATACATTACACATACGTGAACAGGATCGAGCTGAACGTCCCACAGGACCTGCTGGACGCGTCGGCGCTCCTGAGGTCCATGCTGGACCACTTCGCGTCCGAGATGGCGGGGCTGGGCATGATCAACCCCTCCTGGCAGATATCCACCACCTACATGCTCAGCGTCGGGAGCGCCCTCCAGAAGAGGCTGGCGCACGGCGAGAAGACCGCCATGGTCTACAGGGGCCTGGCCCTGCACTCCATATGCATCAAGCTGCTGCATGCCGTGGCGCTGGCCGAGACCCAGGGCATGACCCCGCTCCGCGCATACCTCGACAAGATCGAGGCCGAGGCGGCCCAGAAGGAGGGCGGGAAGAGCTCCAGGGAGATAGTCAACCGCCCCGAGTACGTGGGCGTCAGGACGATAGCCGACAGCTCGAGGGTGGAGCACTCCAAGGTGTCCAGGGTGATGTCGCTGGTGAGCCGCACGGTGAACTCCGGCGACGGCTCCAGGGTCATGGTCTTCGCCCAGTACAGGGAGACCTGCGACATGCTGACCTCCAAGATCTCCACGGTGCCGGGCGCCAGGGTGGCCATGCTGGTGGGGCAGTCCAACGGCGGGCTCAAGCAGAGGGAGCAGGTGGCTCTCCTGGACGGATTCAGGTCCGGGGAGTACAACGTGATAGTCTCGACCTCCGTCGGCGAGGAGGGTCTGGACGTGTCCAGCACCAACGCGGTCATCTTCTACGAGCCGGTCTCCTCCGAGATCAGGACCATACAGAGGAGGGGCAGGACCGGAAGGAAGAACGATGGCGAGGTCTACGTCCTCGTCGCGAAGGGCACCCTTGACGAGGTTCTAGAGAGGTCCAGCGCCGAGAAGGAGGCCTCCATGAGGGCCAGGCTGGAGAGGCTGAGCGAGGAGCTGAGCCGCGGGACGTCCCCCATCATGAAGAGGGACCAGACCAGCCTGGACGGGTTCCGAGCGCAACCGATTTTATCCGAACCCGCGTTGGAGGGTGCATGCTCTACTCCGACCTGGCAGAGACCTTCGACAGACTTGAATCCACGGGCAGCCGCCTGGAGATGACATCGATACTGGCGGAGTTCTTCTCCAGGGCCGACAGGTCCGAGCTGAGGGCCATCGTCTACCTCAGCCAGGGGAAGCTCCACCCGGACTTCGTGCCTGGGGTGCTCGGAATGGCGGACAGGCTCGTCCTCAGGGCAATAGCCATGACCTCCGGCGCACCCGAAGCGAAGGTCGAGGAGCTCGCGGTGAAGACCGGCGACCCTGGGCAGGTGGCGGAGGAGCTGATCTCCAAGAAGAAGCAGATGACCCTGTTCTCGGAGGACCTGACGGTGGAGAGGGTGGTCAGGGGACTGACCGCCATAGAGAACGCCGACGGGAAGGACTCCCAGGACAGGAAGCAGAAGACCCTGGCCAGCCTGCTCCACGACTCCGGGCCGCTGGAGGCCAGGTACCTGTGCAGGACGGTCACGGGCAGGATGAGGGTCGGGGCCGCGGACATGACCATCCTGGACGCGCTGGCCGAGGCCTTCGCGACCAAGGAGGACCGCCCGGTCATCGAGAGGGCGTTCAACGTCACCTGCGACATCGGACTGGTGGCGGAGACGATAGCCAACGGCGGGATGGACGCCGTGAGGGCGATAGGTGTCAAGGTGGACAGCCCCGTGAAGGTCATGCTCGCCGAGAGGCTCCCCTCGATATCCGAGGTCGTGGAGAAGCTTGGTGGCAGGTGCGCCATGGAGTTCAAGTACGACGGGATCCGGGTGCAGGCCCACATAGCCAGGGACTCCGTGAGGCTGTACTCCAGGAGGCTGGAGGACCTGACGTCCAACTTCCCTGACATCGCCGAGTCCCTCAGGAGGCAGTGCCACCACGGGGAGGTAATCATCGAGGGGGAGTGCGTTGCCATAGACCCGGAGACGGGGTACATGCTGCCGTTCCAGAACGTGACCCACCGCAGGAAGAAGCACGGGATGGAGGAGGCCGTGAGGGACGTTCCGGTCAGGATCTTCATGTTCGACATGCTCTACGCCGACGGGAAGGACATGACCCGGATGCCCTATCTGGAGAGGAGGTCCGCCCTGCAGTCCGGCTTCGACATAGACGGACAGGTGCAGATGACAACGATGAGGATCGTGGAGAGCCCCGAAGAGGGCGAGGACTTCTTCTCCTCCGCCGTTGCGGCAAGATGCGAGGGGATAATGGCGAAGTCCGTCGCCCCGGACTCGGTCTACCGCGCCGGATCCAGGGGATTCCTGTGGATCAAGTACAAGAAGGACTACCAGAAGGGTCTGACGGACTCGTTCGACCTCGCCGTCGTGGGGGCCTTCTACGGCATGGGCAAGCGCGCGGGCAAGTACGGGGCACTCCTCATGGCAGCCTACGACGGGGAGACCGGCAGGTTCGAGACCGTCTGCAAGCTCGGGACCGGGTTCGACGACGCCTTCCTGGACGCCATGCCGGCGCTCCTGGACGGGACTCTCTCGGAGACCAGACCCCAGTCCGTCGATGCGGAGATGGTCCCGGACGTGTGGTTCGAGCCCGCGGTGGTCCTGGAGGTCGTCGCGGCGGAGATCACGCTGAGCCCCATCCACACGGCGGCCAGGGACGTCCTGAAGGAGGGGTCCGGCCTGGGCATCAGGTTCCCGAGGTTCACGGGCAGGGTCAGAAACGACAAGGACCCGGAGCAATGTACCTCGGTCACGGAAATAGTGGAGATGTACGGGATGCAGGTCCATGACTCCGACGGCCTGTCCGATGCGGCCGAATGAGCTGGATGACATGTCCATGGTTGGACATCCCGACCGTGGACGCACATCTTTTATAAACGAACGCGTCGTACGGGCAGATACGGACGATGTCCGAAGGATGGGATGAATGGATATGGAGGACCGCAGCGTGAGTCCTGAGAACGGCAACAGGAAGGCCGGGGAAAGGTGTGCCGACGAGCACTGCGTCTGGGACGGAAGCGGCGACTGAGACCCGCTCCGGTTCCCTCGAAACCTCTTAGTTGCACCGCCCCGGCGGTTGTCCGGGGCGGATGCCCTCATCTGCGCTGTTCCACGACTATCCCGTCGATGAACTCTGCGAGCCTCCTGCTGGCCTCGTCCTCCCGGGCGTCGTGACTTGTGCCGTTGCAGCAGTTGTCATAGCCCTGGCGCTCGTCGCCTTCCACAGGAGGGACTGACCCAGACACCCTCAGGCGGCCGTCTTCGGACGGCCGCAAACACCCTTACTGGTACCCGTTGAGCCTCATCAGCGCGGACACCATCCCTTCCACCAGTGACCTGACACCCTTCATCCCCTGGACGTCGTCCTCGTATGCGGGGGAGTTCAGCGCCCTTATGATCGGCAGAGGGTACGAACCGGAGACAAGCATCCGGTTCAGCAGCATGAAGTCCACCATCTGGTTGTAGACGAGTGAGGCACCGTCGTGGCCGCACACCGCTATGGCTCCCCCGACCTTCCCGGCAAGGCCCTGGTCGCCCTTCCCGAGGACCAGCGCCGCCCTCTCCAGGAAGGTCTGCATCACGCTGGGACAGGCGTTCATGTACGTCGGCGCGGCGAGGAGCAGGCCATCGGCCGCCCTGAGCCTCTCCAGAATGCCGTTGAGGCCGTCGTCCTCGTCCATACACCTGCCGTCCCCCCTGATCTCGCAGGTCATGCAGACGTTGCAGTTCACGAACTGGTACTCGTAGAGGTGGACGATCTCCATCTCCACGCCCTCCCTCTCGAACATGTCCTGGACCTCGTTCAGGATGTTGCTCGTGTTGCCTATGGGGCGGGGGCTTCCGTTCAGGGCGATGACCTTCATGACCATCCGAAACGGCTCATGGGATAAACCTGTGACCCCGGGAACCCTCTGGATTCAACGGAGGTTCGGCCCGGGAACCTTCCTAACAATCGTTAAATATCTTCACGGGATTGCTGATTTAACGACGTGAACTTTACCACTTATATAGAGGCAGATGATTAGCGCCGTTATAAGGTGAAGACATGACCGAAATGCTGAAGGTGGTCGACCTCCACGCCCGCGCCGGCGAGAGGGAGATCCTGAAAGGCGTCAACCTCACCGTCAACGAGGGGGAGACCTGTGTGCTGTTCGGGCCCAACGGGTCCGGCAAATCCACGCTGATGTCCACTATAATGGGTTACAGCTCCATCGAGGTGACCCAGGGAGAGATCCTGTTCAAGGGCGAGGACATCACCGACAAGACCGTCGACCAGCGCGCGAAGCTCGGGATCGGCATGATGATGCAGCGCCCCCCGAACATCTTCGGTGTGAAGCTGGGCGACCTGATCAAGGCCTCATCCCCGGAGGGCGCGGACGTCCTCAAGGACGCGTCCAAGTTCAAGATGCAGGACTTCCTCGAGAGGGAGGTCAACGTCGGGTTCTCCGGAGGGGAGATCAAGAGGTCGGAGCTACTCCAGCTCACCGCCCAGAAACCGGAGTTCATCCTCCTGGACGAGCCGGAGTCCGGTGTCGACCTGGAGAACATCGACCTCATCGGCAGGAAGGTCCACGACCTGCTGTACGACGGCAGCTGCCCCGGCAAGCAGAGGCACGTGTCCTCGCTGGTCATCACCCACACCGGCCAGATCATGGACTACATCGGCGCCGACAGGGGCTACGTCATGAAGGAGGGCAGGATTTTCTGCTCTGGCAGGCCCAGCGACCTGCTGAAGGAGATCAAGGAGAACGGATACGGGGAGTGCGACTCATGTCAGCAGATAATCAGGCTGTGAAGGACGCCCTGTCCAAGAAGGGCGCGTACGGTGCCGACCTGGACCTGGACCACTACGAGGAGGGGTCGAAGGACTCCGAGCAGATCGACGACCTCCAGAGCTCAAGGTACAAGGACTACCTGGAGAAGGTCGGGGTGGTGGCGGACGAGATGAACCGCTCCGGCACCCTGATGTTCATCGACAACGGGATGAGCCACTGCTCCTCCTCCCAGCAGGAGGGGCTGGAGATGATGTCCACCCAGGCCGCGCTGAAGAAGTACGACTGGGTGAGGGACTACATGTGGAAGGCCATGGACCCCGCCAAGGACAAGTACACCGCCAAGAGCTACCTCGAGGAGGCCGACGGCTACTTCATCCGCGTGAAGTCCGGGTACCACGTGAAGGACCCCGTGCAGACGTGCATGATGATCGAGACGGACAAGACGATCCAGAACGTCCACAACATCGTGATCGTGGAGGACAACGCCTCCCTGGAGATGATCACCGGATGCTCCACCTCCCCGCACGCCAACGACGCCCTGCACATCGGTGTGTCCGAGATATACATCGGAGAGAACAGCGACCTGACGTTCTCCATGATACACAGCTGGGGGAAGCAGACCGGGGTGAGGCCCAGGACGGCCACCATGGTCGGCAAGAACTCCAACTACACCAACAACTACGTGATCCTGAACCCGGTCGGGAGCCTGCAGAGCTTCCCGTCCGCCACTCTGGCCGAAGGCGCCACCGCCCTGTACAACACCATGTGCATCGCCCACGAGGGGTCGGACATCGACACCGGCGGCCTGGTGTACCTCAACGGCAGGGACAGCAGCGCCCAGATCATGAGCAGGAGCATATCCATGGGCGGGCACATGTGCGCCCGCGGACGCCTCGTGGGCAACGCACCCGGGGCCAAGGCCCATCTAGAGTGCAGGAGCATCATCATGAAGGACGGCGGCTCCACCAACGCCGTCCCGGAGCTGGAGGCCCATGTGGCGGACGTGGAGATGACCCACGAGGCCGCTGTCGGCAAGATCGCCAGGGACCAGATAGAGTACCTGATGTCCAGGGGTCTGGACGAGGATCAGGCGGTCAGCATGATCGTCAGGGGATTCCTCTCCGGCAGCATCAACGGGCTGCCTCCCGCGCTCCAGCAGGAGCTGGACACCGCCATCGAGCAGGCCAACCTGGGCGACTGAAACCCTTCGGTGGGGGGCGAAGCGCCCCTCACCCGTTTTTAAATCCTTAGAGCCATTACACCCTCATGTCTGACGGAGTGGACAGGCCGTTCCTCGTGACGGTCATATCTGTGCTGTACATAGTCCTGGCAGTGATACTCCTGGCCGGCGGCGCCCTCATCCTCGCGGGAGGCGTCATGTCCGACATCGAGGGGTCCACCCTCCTGGGGGAGCTGGGCGGAGGCGCGCTGCTGGTCTTCGGGCTCATCGTCCTCGTGATCGGCGCCGGCCTGTACAGGGGCTGGAAGATAATGTGGTATCTGGGCGTGCTGTTCGCCATCATCGGCGCGCTGTCCTCCCTGATCAGCATCGTCGGCGGCAGCGTGCCGTCCGTGGTCCCCCTCGCGATCACGCTGATCATCGTCTGGTACCTTTTCAGGAAGAACGTCAAGTCGTTCTTCCTGGACTGAGAAACCGCCCCCTCGGGGGCATTCCCGTTCTCACATCCTGAACTCCGCGCCCGTGTCGATGACCGATATGACGTTCCCGTCCGGGTCCAGGAACGACGTGTACGTCCCGAACGGCCCCCTGACCGGGTCCACCACGAACTCCACGTCCTCGTCGATGAGCCTGCGGCGTGTGTTGTACGGCGAATCGACTCCGAACATCAGGCCGGTGTCGACGCCGGTGCGCTCGGACCTCCTGAGGACTACACGACACTGACCCCTGCGCATGTACACCTCGTCCCGTGCGGAGCCCAGCTCCATCATGCCGAGGACCTGCGAGTAGAACTCCCTGGACCTCTCCAGGTCGCTGACCGGTATGACGCAGGCGAATATGCTCTCCGGGAGCCCCTCCACCGTGTACTCGAAGTTCGCTCCATGCGGATCTCCAATGGGCATGCCACGTGATTCGGGGAGGACACTATAAAACGATGCTCCGAAACTTCTCTGGCAACGGTCATGATTGCATATTGACAATGACAATCATTATATAGGTGCCCTCTATACCAAGGCATACTGCCCTGGTAGTGTAGCGGCCTATCATGAAGCCCTGTCGAGGCTTCGACTCGGATTCGAATTCCGACCAGGGCGCTCATCCTTATTCTCGATTCGTATCGGCCCCAGCGGTCTTCGCGTATACGGCTCCGTTCTGTGTCATCGCCCGTTGCTTCCGTCCCTTCTCTCCAACAGCGTTAAATACCGACGTCCCTTCAGCGGTATTACTGATTTTAAATTAGTAACACTGTATGTGATATCATGAACTCCAAGATTGTTGCAGCAGTTGCGGTTGCCGCGCTCCTTGCGTCCACGCTCGCCTTCGTTAGCGTCGAAGCGGACGACACGGCATCGAACGGCTTCTCAGTGACCGACGGGGAGGGCCGGACCTTCACCTACGACGCCCCCGCGGAGAGGATCGTCTCCGTGGGCTCTGCCACGACCCTGACCATAGCCGAGGCCGGCGCTGTGGACAAGATAGTCGCCGTAGACACCTACTCCACCTACGACTACACGGGATACGAGGCCCTGAGCGGGATGGACGCCGTCAACCTGGGCAGCTTCTACGGGACCACCAACCACGACTACATCGTCACCACCCTAGTGAACATGGTGGAAGCGGGCGAGTTCTCGCTGGGCGACACCATTATCCTCACCAGCTACACCGCCAACAGGGACCTGTACGACAGGCTCACGTCCATCGACTTCGAGAAGGTGCTAGTCTGGACAACTGACAGCGTCTCCGACTACCAAGGCATAGTCCAGATGGTCAGCGACGTCTCCATGATCGCCACCGGCTCGGTGCCCCAGTCCGTTCAGGACATGGTCACCAAGACCCAGACAGTCGAGAACGCAGTCTCCGGAATCGCGGACGACGAGAAGAGGACGGCCCTGTTCGTCTGGTACACCGGCGGAGAGTTCTCCGTCGGGAACTCCGGAATCATGAACTCCATGCTGGAGGTGGCCGGCGCAAACAACATCGGCTACAGCTCCGACACCGCCAGCCACTACGGCGACGTCAACATGATCATCACACTGCTGGAGGAGAACCCCGGCACCGTCATCTTCGTGAACTACTCCTACGGGACCGCGGGATACGACGCCGACGACTTTAGGAACGACGTCCTGAACGGGAACACCAGTTACCCCGTGGTGATCATGGACTCACTCTGGAACAACTGGTGCCCCGAGTCCGCCGACGGCCTGCTTACCATCGGCCAGTACCTCTACCCCGAGCTGCTGGGCGAGCCCTACGAGGGGTACATCGAGCAGTACTCCGGCTCCGAGACATCTGATGATGACGGCGGGAGCGACAACACGATGCTCTACATCGCCGTCGCGATCGTCATTATAGTGGTCATCGCCGTGGCCGCCTACGCTCTCATGAGAAGGAAGCCTTAAGGGCAGGTCGCGGATAAACCGGGCGATGAGTATGAACCAGAGGAAGTGGACACAGGCCCTGCTCTGCGTCGCCGTGCTCATCGCCCTTCTAGTGATTTTCATTATGCTGGACCTCTCCATCGCCGGGGAAAGGATGCTGTCCCCGAAGGAGGTCTGGGCCGCCCTCACCGGGAACGGGACCTGGGGGACGGACATCATCGTGAACCGGAACAATCTGCCCAGGGTTGCCGTCGGGATGTTCATCGGCGCCGGCCTGGCCGTCACCGGCGGCGTCATGCAGGCAGTGTTCAGGAACCCCCTGGCTGACCCGTACATCCTCGGCCTGTCGTCCGGTGCCTCCCTGGGGTCGGCAGTGGCGATCCTGTTCGGGATCAGCGCTATCCCCCTGAGCGTGAGCCAGCCGTTGCTTGCGTTCGTGTTCTGCTTCCTCACCATGGTCCTCGTCTACGCCATCTCCAGAGCCGGGGGCGGCATGGTGAGGACCGAGACACTGGTGCTGGCCGGGGTGGCCGTGTCGGCGCTGATCTCCGCGATAGTCTCCTTCCTCACGTACATCGCGCCCAGCGACGAGATGCAGAACATCGTGTTCTGGTCCATGGGGAGCCTGGGGTCGGTGGACTGGACCGAGATAGGCATCGTGGTCCCGCTGATTGTGATAGGCGTTGCCATCATGCTCACACAGAGCAGGAAACTGAACGCCATGATGCTGGGGGACGCACACGCCATGGACCTGGGGGTCGATGTCAGGAAGACCAGGCTGATGCTCCTGGTGGTGTCCTCCCTGGTTGTGGCGGCGTGCGTGGCATTCGTGGGGACAATCGGGTTCATAGGGCTGGTGATCCCCCACATATTCAGGCTGCTGCTGGGCCCGGACAACAAGCTGATCCTGCCCATCTCCCTGCTGGGAGGTGCGGCGTTCATCCTGATGTGCGACTCCATCGCCCACCTGGTAGCTCCCATGTACGGCGTGCTCCCCATTGGAGTGGTCACCGCCATCATCGGGGCTCCGTTCTTCATATACCTCCTGGTGAGGAGGAAGAGGGAGGTGGGATGGTGAACCCCCTGGAGGTCAAGGACCTCCGCTACGACTACGACGGGAAGGTGGTGCTGGACGGCGTCTCCTTCGAGCTCAGGCCCGGAGAGATCCTCGGGATACTGGGGCCCAACGGCTGCGGGAAGACCACGATGCTGCGCAACCTAAACAGGAACCTGTCCCCGAAGGGAGGATGCGTGATGCTGGAGGGGACCGACCTGGAGGACATCCAGAAGAAGGCCATAGCCAGGAGGGTCGCCGCCGTCCCCCAGTCGAACGAGATCCGCTTCGCCTTCACCGTCAGGGAGATGGTGGAGATGGGCAGGATGCCCTTCCAGGAGGCCTTCAGGGGAAGCAGTTCGGAGGACGAGAGGATCGTCGACGAGGCCATGGAGAGTACCGGCATCTCAGGCATGGCCGACCGCCTCATCAACACCATGAGCGGGGGCGAGAGGCAGAGGGTCATCATAGCCAGAGCCATCGCGCAGACGCCGGAGGTCATCCTAATGGACGAGCCCACCCTGCACCTGGATATAAACATGCAGTTCGAGGTGCTGGACCTGGTCCGTCGCCTGTCCAGAGAGAAGGGACTGTCTGTGGTAATCGTGTCCCATGACCTGCCGATGGTGGCCAGGTACTGCGACAGGATGATCCTCGTCCACGACCACAGGGTGTTCGCCGTGGGAACCCCTGACGAGATTCTCACACCGGAGAACATGCGCACCGTGTTCAGCATCGACGCCGAGTACGGGATCGACAATCGCGGGAACCCCACGGTGAGACTGTACGGTGCCTGCGACGAAGATCCAGACGTCTGATGCCGAGTCTGAATCGTGTGATCCCGGTCGCGATCGGACCTCGCGAAACGATCCGGGACTGTGCCGGCTTCCCATCCGCGTCATCGCCATAATACACCTCCCGTCGGATGCAAAGCTTATTCTACCATCGCACCTAACCGGCATCCATGCGTTGGATGCTCCGCGGGAAGATCCACAGGGCGACCGTCACCGAGACCCGCGTAGACTACGAGGGCAGCATCACGGTGGACGAGGACCTGCTGGACCGTGCCGGGATATGGGTGGGGGAGAAGGTCCTGGTGGCCGATGTGGACAGCGGGAGCAGGTTCGAGACCTACACCCTGGCCGGGAAACGCGGCAGCGGGATCATCGCCGTCAACGGCGCCGCCGCCCATCTCACCGCCGAGGGCCACAAGGTCATCATCATGGGCTTCGAGCTCACCGACGAGCCGGTCCGCGCCAAGGTTGTGCTGGTCGACGACCGCAACGCCGTGGCCAGGGAGCTGGTCTATTGAAGGTCACCGTGTACTCGGACGGCGGCTCCAGGGGGAACCCGGGACCGTCCGCCTACGCCATCGTGGTGGTCTCTTCCGGGAAGGTCGTTCACGAGCACGCGGAGTTCCTCGGCGTCCACACCAACAACTACGCCGAGTACCGGGGACTGATCTCCGGGATCGGCAAGGCGATCGAGCTTGGCGCCGACGAGGCGGAGTTCGTCATGGACTCCCAGCTGGTGATCAGGCAGATGAACGGGGAGTATAAGGTGAAGAACAGGGACATGGCCGAGCTGCATGCGGACGCCGTGGCTCTGGCCTCGATGATCCCCAGGGTGACGTACAGGAACGTCCGCAGGTCGGAGGAGATGATCCCCCGGGCGGACGCGCTCCTGAACGAGGAGATGGACAGGAACGGGTGCCGACGGCATCCGCCCCGTCCAAGTTTAGTCGGTCCGTCAGGACACCATGGTCGCGGCGGTCAGGACCGTCCCGATCTCCCAATGATCCAGATGCGTGCCGTTGGACCAGGCGTCGTCAACCGACATCAGCACCTTGATCATCAGACCGGTCTCATGCTCCACCCAATAGGTGAGTGTGGGGGCCTTGTCGAATCCCATGGTGTTCGTGGACACTATCGAGTACACGTCGCAGCTCAGATCGCCCCACGGTGTGGAGACGGTCTCCTGACCCGTCTGGGTGTATCCCTCGAGGTCAGGGACCAGCATCCTCCGGAAGTCGTCCGAGGTCATCGTCCTGTCATGGGTTTCGCCGTCCATTTCCAGGGTCATGGACAGGTTGTCGCCGTCTATCGCATCCACTGTGTACTGCTCGTAGCCGTTGATGCGGCCCTCCTCGCCGTTGACGGTCTGCGATTCCCACACCTCTATGCGTGCCATGTCGCCTACGACGAACCCTGTCCTAACCGTTATGGAGTTGGAGGTGCCGGATTGCGACCCGTCCTCGAATATCGTCGCAGCGGTCAGGACGGTGACGGAGGTGACGCTCGTGCCCAGTATGTCTCCGGACCCCTCGATGCGGAACGCGACACCGTTGTCGGGGCAGATCCAGACCTTGGCCTGGAGCCCTGTGATGGTGCCCTCCCACGTGTCGCACCTGAGCTTTCCGAACGCCGTCTGCAGAACGACGGACCCGGTGTCGGACATCCCCGACATGTCCCCATCCGTGGGGACGATGTCGCTGAGGAACTCGGCCCTCGTCATGGTCCCCAGATTGCTGGTCACGCCGTTCGTGGTCTCGGACACGGTGTAGCCGGATTGGACGACCCCCGTGATGGTGTATGTGGTCTCCTCGTTCTCAGACATTGTTCCGAAGCTGTACGAGTTGCTTACTGTGTAGTAGTCGCCCACCTCGAAGGTCTCCTTCAGGACGGGCGACGGATCCGCGTTGTCGTCATTACCGTTGAACATGAAGTAAACGGCCAACGCGGCTATCACGACTATGAAAACAGCCGCGATCGCGATCAGAACCTTATTGTTCATAGTTTAGAGTCTGCTCGAGGCTATTTAACACAGGATGCTATGAAAACGAGATCCGTGCATGTCGACCTGTCCGGGGACGTCATGGACGCACCGACGTGTCTGGAACCGTCGTCGGAGGACGGGATCCCGGGAAATCATTATGAATCAATCCGGTGATTCGTCGCTTCGACAAGCTTATATCCCGCCCCTATCGGACCTCCGGCCGATACGGCCGTCCGTTCGTCCCGAAACATCTGGCCGCCCGCCTTCGGCTTGCTGGCGGAGACATTCTTAAGATATGACCCGATACCACGGCCATGGAAGACACACCGGCGATAGAGGCCGTCGGTCTCACCAAGATGTACGGCGGGTTCGCCGCCATCTCTGACGTCAACCTCACCGTCAGGAAGGGGGAGTTCATGGGACTCCTCGGGCCCAACGGGGCCGGGAAGAGCACCACGCTGAAAGCAATAACCGGATTGCTCATGCCCACTTCCGGCACGGTGAGGATCGGCGGGATCGACATAAAGGACCACAGGCACGCCATGGAGCACGTGGGGTGCGTCATCGAGACGCCGGAGCCCTACCCGGGCTTCACACCGGCGGAGATCCTGGACTACGTCGGAAGGATCTACGGCCTGGACTCCAGGGAGATCGGGATCCGCTCCAGGGACGTCCTGGAGACGATGAGGATGTGGGAGTGGCGCAACAAGAAGGTGGGGGAGTTCTCCAAGGGCATGAGGCAGAGGGTCGTGCTGGCGCAGGCGCTGCTGGCCAACCCGGAGACCATCATCCTCGACGAGCCCACCTCCGGCCTGGACCCCAGGGGGATGATCGAGATCAGGCAAACCCTGGCGGAGCTGAAGTCCAGGGACCGCAGCCTGCTTATCAGCACCCACATACTTAGCGAGGTCTCCGAGATCTGCGGCTCCGTCACCATGATCAGGGACGGCAGGGTCATCGCCGCGGGGGACGTGTCCAGGCTGATCCACGGCGTAGGCGCCGACAAGGAGATCACCCTGGAGATCAGGACGCTCAGGCCGCTGACCCGGCAGGTGATCTCCGACCTGGAGCACTGCCAGGGGGTGCGCGGCTCGGAGAGGATGGGGGACTACAGCGTGAAGCTGGAGTTCTCGGGCACCACCGAGGACCAGGCCCACGTCACCGAGGTGGCGTTCAGGAGCGGCCTCGGCATCCTCGCATTGAACGAGAAGGGCGCCGACCTGGAGTCGCTGTACATGGAGCTCACCAAGGGGGACGAGATACAATGACCGAGGATTCCATCCAGAGGCCCAGGAGGAGGCACTCCCAGGAGGAGCTGGGCGGCACGCCGGAGCCCCCCAGGAAGGAGAAGAGGAAGCTGTTCTCCAGGAAGGAAGAGGAGGACGAGCCCGAGATCTTCACCGCCAGGTCCGACCTGGACGAGGGCGACCAGGGAGGGAGGTTCTCCCGGAGGAGAAAGGCGGAGAGCGAGCCGGAGCCGTTCGTCCCGCCGGAGCCAGCGCCCGAGCCGGCGAGGGAGCCGGAGCCCGAGAGGAGGGAGAAGGGCCCCACCGTGGCATCCATCAGCCTGGCCGGCGCAACCCCGCAGCCGGTCCAGGGGCCAGAGGCCCAGACCCCCGAACCGGAACGGTCCGACTTCCCCGACGCCCCTCCCGAGCCCGCGAAGAGGAGGTTCGGCAGGAAGGAGGAGGACCGCAAGGGCACCTGGGGTGACAGGGGGTACTCGGCGACTGACGAGGAGGCCCACAGGGACAGGACCTACCGCATCCCGTCGTTCGCCAGGCAGACAGTGACCGTGTTCATGGTGCAGATGAGACTGTACTCCAAGGCCAAATGGACGTACTTCATGCTGTTCATGGCCCTGCTGATCCCCATCATCACGCTGGCGCTCAGTCAGGTCTTCGACGCCATCGTCGCCGAGACGCCGTCTTCCACGGCGTTCATAGGCGTCCTGCTGGCGATGATGCCCATACTCCTGGGATTCTTCACGGCGATCCTCAGCGGACCGGCCATCGGCAGGGAGTTCAAGGACCGGACAGCGTACATGAACGTCTCGCTGCCCCTGTCCAGGTCCTCGTTCTACCTCGGCAAGTACCTGGCGGGATTCGTCCTGTCGCTGGGGGTGTTCATGTTCGCCTACGGGATGGCCGTGGCGACGTCCACGGTCTACTACGACACCATATTCGCGGACCTGATCACCGAGTCGCTGGCCATGATGGTGGTGGCGCTGTTCTCCTACTCGGCGACGGCGTTCTGCATCGGGGCGTTCACGAGGAAGCCGTCCAGCATGACCCCGTTCATGCTGATGACGTTCATACTCCCGGCGCTGCTCATGATCGTGAGGCTGAGGTACGGCATAGAGGAGCTGATGCTCCTGCCCTGCTTCCTACCGGACGTGTCCCTGGCGTTCCTGGGGACACCCGTCATCGGCTCGGTGTCCGGGTTCTTCGGGCTGATGATGGGCGGCACCCTGGTGGACGTCGACGACGCCGGCGTCATGACGGCGATCGGCCTGGTGTGGGGCATCGCGTTCCTCGCGCTGGGGCTGTACAGGACCAAGAGGAGGGAGATGTGATGAACAGGACCGTCGCCGCGATCGGAGCGGCGATCATCATCGCGATGTGCCTGACGCCGCTGATGCCCGCCGATTCTTCGGAAGCGGACAGCGGGGGCGACAGCTACAGGATGAGCAGCTACTACCTCTACAGGGCCACCGTGACCCTGGACCCGGGGGACTATGTCAACGTGTACATGGGGTCCTACTGGTGCGTCAGCGAGGGGAGCGTGAACGACGCCGCGATGGACGCCCACATCCGCGACCCCACCGACCAGAGCATAAGGTTCACCCAGGACGACCAGGAGGAGCTGCACGGCCTCGTGGAGGAGACCACCACAGTCCACATCTACTGCCACGGCGGGAGCTCGTTGTACAACCCCACGGTCAACTACGGTGGCCACATCGGGTACTGGGAGATGGTCATGGAGCCGTACAACGCCGACGACCTCGCCTACTTCGTGAAGTCCGGGGACACGTTCGACCTCCGCATGACCGTGCTGGACAACGAGGGGAGGACGGCGTCGTTCAACGTGCTGAACGGCTACGACTCCACCCATGTGGACGACGGGAGGTTCACCCTGACGCCGAGCTCCAGCACCATGGTCACCGTGGAGTTCGAGAACAGCGTCAACGACCTGTACTACGACGTGACCTACGAGGCCAGCGGGTTCAGCAGCCCCAACGGGTCCCCGATGGTCTACGTGGCGATATGCGCCGTGGTCACAGTCGCGATCCTGGCGCTGCTGGTCTACGCGGGCATGAGGCCCAAGTGGTCCAAGTGAAACCTTACCAGGGGGCTTGCCCCCTGGGCAATCCTCTGCATCCCGGACCCCTCTGGCCAAGCGCCGTTCCCGAAACCCGGCATGGTCACTCTATCGAGACGAACCCGTCGAACGGTCCGCCCGACAGCTCCACATCGCCGGCGGCGGTTATGCACACGCCGACCTCCACCTTCACGTAGCCATCCTCCTGCTGCCTGTACACCTGCACCGCCGCAGGCAGCCCGACCCCATGCCTGGACGCGGGTACGGAGAGGATGCTGTCGATCCAGTCATCCGCCGTGAAGAACTCGCGGTGCAGCCTCATACGCTTCCCCTCCCTCGGCGGCGCGACCGCCTCCCCGGACAGGTACCTCGGGATCAGCCCTGCACCGTACAGCGGCACCCTGCCGTACGTCTTGCCGGCGAAGGGCTCCATGGTGGTCAGCACGACCCTGGATGGGGAGTAGCGCTTCATGTAAGCCTTCAGGCTGGCGATCCCGGTACCACCCTCCGCCTTTACCTCGATGGGCACCGGCCCGTCGTCCCCGTCTACCAGAAAGTCCACCTCGTTGGGCCCGGCTCTCCAGTAGAAGATATCCTCCAACCCTCCGGCCAGCATCTGGCACAGGACGTAGTTCTCGGTGAATCCCCCCTTGAACAGCCTCTCCGCAGGGTTGTCCGAAGCGAGGAAAGACGGCTTGCGTCCGGACATTATCCTGAGGATGCCGATGTCGCACATGTACACCTTGAAGCTGGACGCGTCGCAGGAGTTCTTCAGCGGCAGCTGGGGGGTCTCCGCCAGATTGACCTTGTACACCAGACCGGCGTCCACCATCCACTCCAGGGCGTCGGACAGGTCGCTGGCCCTCCCGCCCCGGCGGACCTGGCCGAACATGAACTTGGCGTTCTCCTTGCCCATCTGCACCGGGATGGAGTCCCAGATGTCGGTGAGCTTCTGCAGGTCCGCGCTCGCGTGCTTGGCGAAATCATCCTTGTAGTCTTGGATTATCGTCCTGAGCTTGCGTGTGACCGCCGCCAGACTGTGGACACTGATCCATGAGAACACCACATCAGGCATGCCTCCGACCACATAGTACTCCCTGAGGAGCTCCACCAGCCTGTCGTGGATGGCGGAGGGTACGGTCTCGTCCTCCGGCCTCGACTCCAGGTACTCCCTCAAGCCGGGCTCCCCGCTGGCGTCCAGGAACTCCAGGAACGACATGGGGTACATTCTGAGCCTGTCCACCTTCCCCACCGGGAAGGACTTCTTGTCCGATGTGAGAATCCCCAGGAGCGAGCCGGCGCAGATGACGTGGTACTCTGGGGCCTCGTCACAGAAGTACTTCAGAGCGGTGAGCGAGCGGGGGCACTCCTGGGCCTCGTCGAACACCAGCAGGGTCCTGCCGGGGACGGCCTTCCTGTTCAGGAGCGTCTCCAGGGTGCGGACTATCCTCCGGGGATCGATGTTGTCTCCGAAGATCCCGTGGAGGTCACGCCTCTTCTCCAGGTCCACGTAGATCATGGAGTCGAACTCGTTCCTGCCGAACTCCTTGATGATGAAGGTCTTCCCGCACTGGCGGACCCCTTCGAGTATGAGGGGCTTCCTGTCGGGGCGGTCCTTCCATTGAAGGAGGTCGGCGTATATCGTCCGCTTCATGGGATGGAGTATGCATTCGGAGTTGAAATAATTGTTCATTTCACATTTTTGATAATAAATTTCTGTATTTTTTACATTTTTTCAATATTTTTTAAGTTACGTTAATAACTAAAAATTCGATTAAATTCTTGAGTTGTTTGTACACTAACTCTGATATCTGGTTAATGTACTATTATTGTTATTTACCATATTATAATGACAATACAAAAGGTCATGATTGAAAAACAATATTGTAAAATTATGTTTTGATTTTCTCATCTGTAATAAGAACGCAGTTTAGATGCGTCGATGATCCACTGGAATCATGCGAATCTACGGCCTTAGGTCCCTTAGTTCATGAACATGTCCAACATCGCCACGACGTTCCCGAACGGCGTTCCCACGGGGATGTCGCAGCTGGCCCTAGAGGGCTTCCACAGCGTCCATGCGACATTCAAGCAACCATGATCCGGGCGAACGCAGCGAACTCCGGATGCTGTATGGAGCCGATGGTGGTGATCCCCGCGTCGTCCAGCACCCAGTGACCCTGGAACGATGGTAGGACGGTATCATATCGACATCCTTGCCTCGTAAGACGGCGCTCACTATCCCCTTTGATATCCTCATGAGTGTGCCTCCGCATCGGCTCCTTGTCGGAGTCCCTTCGGAGAGACTGGCTTGCGAAGTCGTATATTGCCCCAGGTGCGGATCCCGAGCTCTCGGCCGTGGTTCCTTTGTTAGAAGATTGGAAGTCGTCCCCCGGCCCTTTTCCGGGGGACTGGTTTGCTGTTCAGGTTCCTGGTGGGTTCACGTTCGCTCACGTGAGGAGCAGATGTCGACTCGTTTCCACGTTCTCGTTCGTTTGACCCTTTCTTCGTTCGTTTTCCGTTCAGCTCCTCATGAGCCTGAGGGCCACGATGATCGCCATGATGACGATCAGGATGACCAGCACGATGAGGAGGATGTCGGTCAGGGACATTCCGTCGTCCTGAGAGGGGACGTTGACGGTGATGTCGCCGGATCCGGAGGAGGGGACTGCACCAGAGACGCTGAGAACGTAGCCGTCCATTGTAGAGTCAATGGTAATGGTTCCGCCGTTCTGGATGGTCTGGCCGTTGAAGGTCATGACGGCGTTGGTGCCGTCGTAGCTCGCGGATACATCGAAACTCACTGTGTGAGTTCCAACACTCAGGGTCTTCTCGGTTGCGATCCCCACGGCGACATTGTCGATGTAGATATTCAGACCGGTTCCCTGGGAGACGACGATGGTGACCTCCTTCAGCTTGGCGCTGGAGTAGACCGCGTCCACATTTCCGACGAACTTGTTGTTCTCGGTACCCTGCTGACCCTCGTCGTCGAGAGCTGCATCAGCATCGGCCTGGGTGGCGAACCATCCCTTGACGAACTGGTAGTCGTCAATCTCGATGTCGCGGGGATTAATCGCAATTCCGATGGTGACCGCGTCCTGAGCAGCGTACACGGTGGCGTACATCTCTCCGAGCACATAGTAGTCGGTGTCGACTGCATCAGAGGAGCTGGAAGCGGTGTTCCAGTTGAGGACTGCACCACTGATGTCGGAACCGACGTAGGCAACGATGTATCCATCATTGAGTGTGACGGATCCGTTGATGACGGCACCGTTCGTGAGTGCGATCTCCTTGTTGACAGTCATGATCTTGTCCTGGGCGACCTCGATGGTTCCGTTGACGGTCACGTCGACACCCAGGGTGAAGTTCTCGGAGACGAGCATCGTCCCGTTGACTGTCATGGAGTCTCCCGTGAGGGTTCCTCTGTCGAACTCGACGGTACCGTCGATGACGACACGGTCGCTGTCATCGGAATCAGCATTGTCAGCGTTCAGGATGGCGTTGTTGGGAACGACGAGGGTTGCGCCGTTGGAGACGGTGATGGTTCCCTCGGATCCCTCGACAACAGACGTTCCGAGTGTTCCGGAGACCTCGACGGTTCCGGACGAGACGGTCATGCCGCCAGTGACGGTTCCGTTGACGGTCATCTTCTCGGCATCGTCCTCTGTGGCCGGCACATCGGTGATGGTGATGCCGCTGGCTCTGTTGAGGTCGATCTGGCCGACTTCGGTGGCTACTGCACCGGAGACGGTTCCGGAATACTCGGCGGTGAGGTCGAGAGTCGCACCGACCAGCGTGATGGAGGATGCGACGAGGGCGGAGTTCTTCACGGGTGTGCTGCCGTTCATGATGTTCTTGACATAAACGGTAAGGGCATCGTCCTCGGCAGCGGTGAAGGTCACCTCTCCGACAGAGATGCCACCTGTTATGGTGATGGACCTCTCTCCGTCGGCGTCGGCGGCCACGTTGAGGCTGTCGGCAGCGGCGTACGGGACGGTGGAGATCACGTAGTAGGTGTTCTCCCTCCTGTCCTCGACGACGGTCTTCAGATAGTGTGCACCCTCGACGGTGGATGCGTCCAGGCCGGTGAACCTGGGGGCGTACGTGTCGACAGGAACGAGGGCGTATCCGCTCTCGCCGGAGACGACGAGGGTGGACTCGGTGGCGACTCCGTCGGAGTCCTGTCCGGCGACGAAGGAGAGTCCGGGGGATGTGCCAGTGAGCTCCACGGCACCCTCGACGGTGAGTGTGACATCGTTCTCGACATCAGCGGCACCGACGGTTATTCCATATGTGTCGGAAGAGACCTTGGTTCCTGCGGGGATGGTCAGGTCCTCCTTGATGACGACATCGTCGTTCAAGACGATGTCTGTCATGCCGGCGTCGATGGCTCCGGCAAGGGACATGAACGTCTTGGCAGGGGCGTTGTCGACGACGACGTCGGCGAAGATCTTGTAGTTCTTGGATGCGGGGACGTATCCGGTGGAGTAGTTCTCGAAAGTGAGGGTGCCCTCCACGATGATGCCCGTCCTGTCGGTGGCGTTGTAGGCGTTGTCGTTGATCTTTCCGCCGTTGGCGACGGTCAGGGTGATGCCGTTGTTCACGGTGAACTCGGCTCCGGCGGAGACGACGACCGTCTGTCCGTCAGCGATGGTTGCGTTCGCTCTGACGTTCTGCTCGCCCATGACGGTGATAGTGTCGTTGTCAGCGTTTGCGATCTGCTGGACGGCGATGTCGAATCCGGCGTAGTAACCGGTGACGTATCCGGCGGTGCTTCCAACAGCGGCGGTGGTGATCTGATAGAAGGTGGCGTTGATGACGCTGTCCGTTCCGGGTTTGATGACCGCGTTGTCCGCATTAGCACCGATCACGGTGACCTCGCCGGTGACGGTGAGGGTACCGTTGTTGGTGAAGACGGCATCAGAGGTTCCGTTGACGATTCCGGTGACATCCACAGCACCGTCGAAGGTGATGTTTCCATCGACGTCAAGGGTCTGGCTGACGACGATTTTGCCGTTACCATTGGATTCCTCGACAGCGGTGACAGCGATGGTTCCGTTCACAGCTCCCGCGACATCCATGGTAGCGGTGTAGGTGGTGATCCTGTTCTCAGTCTTGGAAGACACGGATGTGGTTATGGAGACACCCGTGCCTCCGGTGACGGCCTCCATGTCGGTAATGACGATCTTGTTTCCATCCACTGTCCTGTCCGTGTCCCTGGTGGTGTTGTCCTCGGCAGCTCCGGTGTCGGAGACGGTCAGGGAGCCAGAGACGGAAGCGATTGTGGTCGTGGCATCCTCGGAGATCATGATCTCAGCACCGGTGCCAGCGGTTCCTGCGAAGGTGACGGTGCCGTCGTTGTTTATCGCGCCAGCGAGGGTTCCGTTGAAGGTCATCTCGCCGTTGACATCGAACTCGCCGTTGTCGATGACGTTCAGCCTTGCGGTGGAGCTGGCTGTGACAGTTCCGTCGACGGTGCCCTTTCCATAGAGGTCGAGGGTTCCGTTGAGCGTCATGGTGCCAGTGACATCGATGTTGCCCGCACCGTAGACTGTGACGGTTGCGTTCTCTCCGACCGTGAGGGTGCCGGGGATGTCGAGGGTTCCGTACACGTTGACGGTGTTGCGGTTCTCGATAGTGAAGGTGCCGGTTACCTCGAGGATGTTCCCGTATCCTACGTCACCGAGGTCGCCGACGCTCTGACCTCCGATGGTCATGGTCTTGGCCGAGGTGACACTGATGAGGGCATCGGTGTTGGTGTCGGGATCGGAGATGTAGACGTTGGCGTAGACATCGGAATCAGCGATGTACAGCTCTCCGAGGACCTCGATCTCCCCGCTGTTGTTGGTTACGGTGCTGCTGGTGGCGCCGCTGAAGGTGACCCTGTCGAAGTTGACGTAGACGTTGGCACCGATCGTGAGTTTGCCGTTGATGTATATGGTCTTCCCGGTGACATCGATCTCAACGGGATTCTGGGCAGTTCCCTTGAGTTCGAGGGATCCGGTAATGTAGATCGTGTCGTAGTAATCAAGGGCGGCGATGAACTCAGACTGTGTGGTAACCTCCTTGACGACGCTTTCTCCGGTCTCCACATTTACTTCAATACTTCCGTTGTTGGTGATTGTACCCTCGGCGGAAAGAACAATCTTTCCAGAACCGGTGATAACGCCGTCGGTTTTAACGGTAAGGGTTGCGTCGTCAGCGACGTTGATGATGATGCCCTCGGCGATATCAACGGTTCCGTTGACGATCATCTCGCTCACGTTGATCGTTCCGGTGCCGGAGATGGTGACATCTCCCAGCTCCAGGTCGACAGCAATATCTCCGTCGGCGATGACGACAGACTCCACGTTATCCCCGTTGAGGATGATTTCGCCCTCCAGGACGACGGATCCGTAGGAGAATGTCGCTCCTCCTGCACCGATTACGACTCCCTTGACACTGATTGAGCCAGAACCGTTCTCGAAGGAGGCGTTGACTATTTCGGTGTCCGCTCTGAACGCCACCGAGGTGTTCTCGGCCACAGCGAATTCGACTGTAGTGATGGATGCTCCGATAGTCTCGGAGACGACCTCGATACCGTCCTCGGTCACGGCTACATCGGCCTGACTGAGGTTGTTGATGGTCACCCCTCCGATGACGGAGTTGCTGTATACTGCGGCAGAAACCGTTGCGCCTGTTTCCGCATCAAGAGTTCCGGAGATGGCTCCGGTGACTATAAGGGTGGTTCCATTGCCAACAGTATCGAGACTGCTCGCATCGATGTCCCCGTTAATGGTGATCTCGGATACCCCGAGATTGATTAGCTTGTTAATCTCATCGACATTTGTGGATTCGATGGGTTCGATGGTTTCGGTAGGAGCGACCGGGGAGTTGTTCACGGTGACAGAGGCGCCCTGGTAAACCTCCACGTTCTCATAAGTTCCGTTGATGGCGACCTCGGAGCCAGGACCGGCTACAATCGTTCCGTCACCACTGTTCGTGGAAGCAGAGAGATCGAGCGTCGCACCGTTGGTGACGTTGACATCGCCCGTGAAGGTAATCGTGGCCTCAGCATCGGCAGTAACAGTGCCGGTGACTGTGATGGATGCACCACTGTCGACGGTCAGAGTTCCCTGAACGGACACATCCCCATCGATGTCGAGATCCCCTCCAGTGATGGTGACATCGTTCAGAACAACGTCTCCACTGGTAGCCTCGATCAGTGCTCCTGCCGAGGAGGCATCCATGGTTCCGCTGATCACGACAGACCCCTGGCTGAATGTGATGGCATTCGTTCCAGCTTTGAGTCCGGTGAAACTGATGGCGTTGCCGTTGAGGTTGATGGTACCATCGACGACCGCTCCGCTGTTGATGGAGACGGCCTTCTGAGTGTTGAAGGTCTCCATTCCACTAATGTCAAGCTCGATTGTCGACACTGCGTCATCGGCGAAAGTGGCCCTGACGGTTCCCCACTCGGATTCGCCGGGTTCGTAGTCGCCTCCGGTGATCGTGAGCTCGGGGGTGGGGCTGAAGCCTTTGTTGGTTTCAGAGTAAGCCCACACGGCGCATCTCTGTCCCTCGTTGAAGGTTCCTCCAGTAATTGTGAGTTTTCCGTATGTGAACACGGAAGCGGTGTAGGAATCGAAGGTACCTCCGTTGATGGTCATCTCTCCGCCGAAGTCGTTCTTGACGTAGAGTCCGCCGAAGAAGTTTCCTCCGTTGATGGTCATGACGGCTGTCACCTCCCCATCCCAGCCGTCACCCTCCTGCCATCCGTTCCTGATGAGGCTGGAGTACGAGCTGTAGGTTGTTCCGTCGGGGGAGAGCTTGCTGTAGACGTTGACGCCCTCGTTGATGGTCAGCGTCCCCTGGTTCATGATCGTGTACCAGGAGTTGCTCCCGTTGGTCTGCGGGTCACTGCCGGCCTCCGCACTTCTCTGGAAGGTCCCGCCATTGAGAGTAGCGGTACCGCCGTTGTTGATGTAGAGTGCAGCGACTGCATGGGACACGTTGTCGACGATGCCTGTCTTGTTCTCGCTGGAGTCGTTGACGGTAAGGTTGCCTCCATCGTTGACGGTGATGGTGCTGTGCCTGTCGCTTGAACTGACATTGGAGTCCTGAGCGGTGGCGTTGTTGACAATCGTAAATCCTGCCAGGTCGATTGTCACGGTCTTTTCGATCGTCACATACTCGGTGACGTCAGCGATGAGGACGATGGTGTCGGCCTCATCTGCGGCGCTGATGGCGGCACTCAGGGTCTCAAAGGACTCGTCGCCGATCATCGCGACATATGTGGGAGTGGTCTCCTCTGTGGAGTCGGTGGCTCCCGTGTCAGCGCCGGTTTCATCTGCGGCGTCGACGGAAGGCATCGCAATTGCCAGCGCGCATACTACCATCGCGAAGACGGCGATTGCGGCAAGCAGCTTGGTCTGCCTCCCTTTCTCGTTCATGTTTGCTATCATAGCAACATCTGCTCCTTTCATTTGTTCCGCATGGGTCGCCGAGTGCGACCGAATCAGTGAGACGGCCGATCCCGCGGCGGACGCGGAGCAGCGAACAGGGACGTTCTAGGCTTAGCCTATTCTAGGTCTTCGGCCACAGCGCATCCCATTCACTGCGTCCGAAAAGCGATCGCACGCCCTTCGGATATGCGACGTTATGAGTGGACACATAAAAAGCTAATGTCCGGTCGCTCGTCGTTTGTACGAATCGGGTGTCATCCGCGGATGTCGCGAGCGGCGTAGTAAATGGACACCTCCAGCTTCCTCTCCGGGGCGATCATGCGCTCGAACCCCCTGGAAGCTAGGTTCTTGACCTCCCCGGCGGACATTGCGGGCCTCAGGAGCCTGTCGCATGACATCACCCTGCTGGAGACCTTCCCGTTGACCATGAATTCCTTTCCCGCAGATATCCCGTAGCCCGTCTCGGAGATTATGGCGTCCAAATCTGGATTCATTCCCTGCAGGGCCTCGTGGACGATCCTGAAGAGCCTCACGACGCATCTGTGGGGCCTTGTGGCGCTTCCGTCGGACGTGCTCCTGTCGCTGTCCAGGAATAGCCTGGATAGGGCGAAGTCAGACCATACGAATGCGTCCATGGCGTCATCTGCAAGGAGGGGACCGTCGTCCTCCGTCATCCAGAGGTATTGGAGCAGGAACGGGGTCTGGCAGTCCGAGAAACTGGATTCGAGTGTGTCCAGGGCGTCCGTCATGTCCTCCACGCGATCGCTGACGGCATCCCAGTCCGTCCAGTCTACGATCTCCGGCGATGCCTTGTCCAGGATCCGGAGGGCCTCGTCGCGGTGATGCGATACGGACTGTGCTATCGACAGAGCCAGATTCTCGAAGATAGGTGTCCTGACGGTGATCTCCGGGCCCCATCTGCGGACCGGCAGGTCCTTCGTGGCAGCATCCGGCATGACCGAGGCCATGATGTCCAGGCGGCATAGGTTCTCTCCGTCGGGCCCGACGGCAACCAGGTCGGAATCCGGGACACCTGCAGCCATGGACTCGAACGGAGCGTACGGGACGGAGAAGTCGAAGCGGATGTCGTTGAACGGGGTGCGGTGCCCTCCGTACAGCCTCGGCACCGGCATATGCTCCACATGACAGGTGGAACCAGCATCTGTGACCACGTAATTCAGCGGCGTCCCCGAATCCCCCATCCTGTTCACGAGGGCGACTCCCAACGCCTTCTGGAAGAGGTCGCGGCCCCACAGCTCGTTCGCTGGTCTGTTCGACTGCGCAATGCCGTGGAATGTCGGGAATTCACCCATCCTGCACCCCCTCGATGATACGTCTGGCTCATTGACTGGGGGCCGACAGGCGTCAGATATGCCGAAAGGAGAATGGCACGCCTGCACGACCCCTTGTGGAGCAGATGTTGCTCTGATTGTTTAAACATTGTGTTTTATTGGGTTTATTGACGGTTTTCGGATGTTTTTCCATCGATTCCGACCATTTCTCACCACTTATGCGTTAGAATTCCAGGTTTGTCAAAGTAGGATTCAGAATCTAAGACCATCGTTTCCTAACGTGACTACTTGGAACGTTGAATGCCTGATTATATGCATGTTCTAGACAGAATCGGGACTGGAGCGTCGATCGAACCATGTTTAACCCCGTTTAGGTCCAAAACGGGCAAGTGTTGCTATGATAGCAAACATGAACGAGAAAGGGAGGCAGACCAAGCTGCTTGCCGCAATCGCCGTCTTCGCGATGGTGGTATGCGCATTCGCCGCAATCATGCCTTCCGACAACGTGGAGGGTGCAACATCCATTACACCTTCCACCCTTGACTACGGAGACACCGTAGAACTGGACCAGACCAGTTGGAATGCAATGACTACAAACAGTCTGGTATCCGTGAGCGCCCCCGAAGGAGGAGTGAAAACAATCACACTCCTCGCCAACCAAACATGGGAGCTTACAGGAAACATCACAGAAACTAACGCATCCGTTGACCTTAACGGCCACAACCTCAAGATCACTGGAGCCTATACACTATCCGTGACCTATGCTGGCGGTGCCGACGATCTCGGTGCTGTAATAATGAGCAAGGCCACGACCGCAGCCAATCTGTGCATCGATGGAACCACTGTCAACTTCATTGGATCCGGCGACAGAGCTGGAGGGGCCTGGACTGTCGACGCCATGAACATCTCACAGATCATGGTTAATAACAACGCGACATTCAACGTCTCCAAGTCCGATGCATCGGCTACCGGAACCCTCTGGCATACCGACGCCAACAGTGCTGGAACTGGAGCCACCAAGGTGGATGGCAACAACACTGTTCTCTTTGTGCAGAACTCCACAATCAACTTCACCAATGAAGCCCCCAGCATCGCTGGAGTCCAGAACACGGCAATCATCGCCACCAACTCCACTATTACGAGCGACCTCAACGGCGGAAGCCTCGCAGTATATCTGAGCCTGAACAACTCCACCGTCAATGGTGACATTGTTGGACTCTATGCAGCCAACCTGACCGGAACCAGCTCCATTAATGCTGATACCGTCGGAATCTTCAGCGGAACCGCCCAGTCAGCATATGAGGGGTTCACGACCAACGTCGTCAACCTGGGACAGGGAACATCGATTACAGCTACGACCATACTCAACAGCCTTACCGATGGAAC
This sequence comes from uncultured Methanomassiliicoccales archaeon, assembly GCA_959597175.1. Classification (GTDB taxonomy): domain Archaea; phylum Thermoplasmatota; class Thermoplasmata; order Methanomassiliicoccales; family Methanomethylophilaceae; genus Methanoprimaticola. The sequence goes on along the minus strand of CAUFXM010000004.1, from coordinate 40,014 downwards.
TGCGCGCGGCGAGGACTCTGCGACTGTGACTGGAAGCGGAACCATCTCTGGAGCATTCACACAGGCTACCGCCTCAGCCACTAACAATGCTGTAGCCGCCTATGACTTCAAACTCATCGGCGTAACTATCGGCACATCCACGATCAGCACGACTGCCTACCTCGATGATGTGACTCTCTCTGGGAACGTCACCGTCATCGGAACCGTCATGATTCCCCAGGGATCCACCGTTACGCTTGGCAACTACACCCTCACCGGGAGCACAATCTATAACCTTGGAACCAGTACGATTTCTGGTGCTACGACCGAACTCCCCAGTAGAACCCAGACTGTCACATCTGGAAGTGCTGTCGTCGATCTCATCAACGTAGGATACTCCGACATCACCATCAGCAACGATGTCACCATCCCTGCAGGAAGCAACCTCACAATCGGCAGTGGTGACACGCTGAACCTCGGAACCCATACTATGACAGTTGCAGAGGGCGATGACTTCACCGTCGCCAACGGAGCTACAATCTCAGGATCTGGAACGATTGCTATCTCCGGCGACTCCACCGCCAGGTTCAACCTTGCTGATGGAACATATGCATTCACCATCAAGACCACCAACGCCGACGAAGATGAGAGCTCCATCGCCTTCACAGGACTGAAATCTGCTAACTTCTCCGTTACCGTTGGATCCGTCAATCTCCAGGGAGATTATGTCCTGGATGAAACCTCTGGTAACATAACCCTGAACGGAGAAGTCAACGTCACAGGTGACACGAACATCGACGGAAAAGTCACCATGTCCGATGGTGCCTCCCTGACAATCCCTGCAGGATTCACCTTCACCGCCGATTCTATTACTGGAACAGGCGATGAGGTCGTCTACCTCCGCGGTAACCTCGTCCTTGACGGAAACACGGACAACTTCACCGATGCTGTCCTGAGGGTTGCCTCTGGCGCCCAGTACAGCGGAGTCATGGCCAGCGCAACCGGAACCATCGTCTACGACAACCAGGACGGGGAGTTCGAGTTCGGCGACACGCTCAACAGTGACTACACCGTCACCTCCAGCGAGTACCTGTCCCGCAGCCTCGTGATCCCCGAGGGAGTCACCCTGTACATCGGGCCCAACGGCGCCCTGAACCTCGCCAGGAACGACATCCTCGTCTACGGAACCATCGAGGTACAGACCAACGGATCTATCTCCGGAACCAGTGGACACGAGACCATCTACCTCCTCAGGGGAGGCTCCATAGTCAACGACGGAGTCATCGGATCCGGAGTCCCCGTGACCGTCTCCGCCGTCACAAACAGCCTCAACACCGAGTACGGAATCACACCTGGCTACACCGGGACCGGAGCTGTCGAGATGCAGAATGTCTCCGGAGTCGAGTTCGGACTCGCTAACACCACCTCCAACAACAACCTGTCCTACCAGCTCACCGTCACCGGAAGCTTCGAGGCCGACGGAACCAACGCCCCCTACGGAGTCACCGTGGACGGCGTCAGGATCATCGGCGACGTCTACGTCGGACAGGACGTCATGTTCACCGTAGCTGGAACATCCACCCTCATGGGATCCGCCGTCATGGACGTCGACGGGGTGCTCAACGCCTCCGGCGCCAACGGAAACGCCGGCAACATCAACCTCGTGATGGCCAACAACTCGACCATCAACATGTACGGCAAAATGACTGGGACCATCCTGGCCCAGACCGGAGACTATCAGTCCCGCAGCTCCTACGACGCGATCACCGGAGACAAGGACACCGAGTTCTCCATCGGCCAGATTAACAACGATAACTCTGTTGACTCCAACGCCTACATCACAGGCTTCACGCTGTCCGTCAGCTCCTATGAGTATCAGTCCGGAACCGGAAGCAATGCCGTCACAATGACCGCCCAGAGGCTCTACATCTCCGGAACACTGTCCTTCGAGTGCACCGACAACCTGAACCACGACTTCGATGGCAACATCGTCTTCGGCGGAGCCATCAACCCGGTCGTCGCCGCCGACACCACCCTCGCTCTTGACGAAGGCATGGGAATCACCATGGAGGGCAACACCCTCGCCATCCAGGTCCTTGGACAGATCCAGACCGTCGGAGCCCCCGACGTCACCAGGTACATCGGATCCAGCTACACCGTCACCGTGACCACCCCCGCCAGGTCCACCACCGGGTACATCGTGCCCTTCGAGACCGCCATGGGAGCAATCGGCACCGCCGACAGGAACACCGTCACCGTCATGGGACAGCTGGAGATCCTCAACGACGTCACCCTCGCCGCCGGCCAGATCCTGAACATCAACGGAGCCTCTGTCACCATCGACGAGGACGCCGAGCTGATCCTCGAGGCCAGGTCCACCCTGACCGGACAGGTCGTCAACGTCGACGGTATCATGACCGCCTACAACGGCTCGTCCTACACCGCACCCATCAGCTACGACACCCTCACCAGGGGAACCGACTACGTCAGGTACTGCGGAATCGTTGCGGCCATCGGCATCGCCCAGCCCGGGGACACCATCCAGGTGACCAACCCCGTCAGCGGGGTCGAGAACCTTACCATCCCCCAGGGAGTCACCGTCAACGCCTCCGCCAACATCACCTTGACTGGAAACCTGGTCATCGAACAGGAGGCCACCCTCGCCATGACCGACGCCAGCACCCTCAACATGAACGGGGAGAGGTCCACCGTCACCGTGAACGGAACCCTCGACCTGGAGGAGGGAACCCTGGTCTTCGGACAGAACACCGCAAACAACGCGATCACATCCACTGGAACCACCGTGTTCTCTGGAACCAACCTGGACGACCTGGTCGCATCCAACGCAACCGTCAACGGGGTCGCCTACACCAACGAGGAGACCCTCGACATCCTGACCTCTGCAGAGACAGCCCTCGCTGCTGCTGCCGCTCAGGACATTAACAAGAACGTCACCGTCTACGGAACCGTGTCCGCCGGGGACCTCCAGGTCGCCGTCGACATGACCGTCGCAGACGGAGCCAGGGCCAGTTTCTCATCCATCACCCTCGCCAACGGCAACACCATCACCCTCATCGGTGAGCTCACCGGAGCCGTCACCGTACAGACAGGCGTCGCCGGAAGCGAGACCGACTCCACCGTCGACCTCAACAGGGCCAGCGGTATCGAGATTGAGGCTGGCTACGTCACCGACAGCCAGAACGTCAGGACCAACGAGATGTACGTCAACAACTACGACATCGACACCCTGAGCGGAAGGCTCACTGTCTCTGCCGGAACCGCCACCATCAACGGCACACTGACCGTCGACGGTGCCAACAACACCGTTACCGTCGCCAGCGGCGCCACCCTCCTCGTGAAGGAGAACGCCGTACTGAACGTCGGAGACGCTGCCACGGCAGCCAACAGGACCGCCAACGCCGTCATCGTCGATGGTACCCTCATCGTGGACCAGGGAGCCGTCAACGTCGGATTCGTCGGAGAGAACGGGTACATGCTCATCAACGGAACCTTCCAGGTCGCCGACCAGACCACCGATGTCATCGTCGCCGCAGGAAGCACCCTGACCGTCACCGGAACCCTCGACATCTCCGTCACCGACGGGGAGGAGGGAAGCGTCACCGTCAACGGTGTCCTCGTCGTGGGCGACAAGCCCGCCACCCTCGGAACCGTCGGCGCCGGAGTCGTCAACGGAGCCGTCAACACAGCTGGAAATGGCTACATCAAGGCCTACACCGGAGCCGACCTGACCAACGCCCTGATCGATGTGGATGCCGCCGGTACCTCGGTCTCCGAGTCCACTGCGTTCTACATCAACAGCCAGCTGTATATGGACGTGTACTCCAGTAACGCCGATGCCATCACCCTCGGAAGCGCCGCTGTCGCAGGCAACTTCCTCTACGACGAGGGATTCAGCCTGACCGGATACGAGACATCCTATGGGTCCGGAAACGGCATGGTCACCGTCGTTGACATCACTGACTGGTTCACCGACGCCGACATGACCGTGAACGCCAGCAACACAGCCTCCCTCGGAAACCCCGATGCCCTGTACTTCAAGGCCAACACCTCCACCGTGCAGGTCGTCGTCTCCGTCGGAGAGGGCATCTCCCTGTACATCGACAACATCAGGCAGACCAGCGGATACCCCGCCACCCTGACCGTCGGAACCCACACCGTGAGCGCCCAGGTGAACCCCGGATTCTCCGGCGACATCACCATCCAGTTCAACGGCCAGACCATCACCAACGGCGAGTTCACGATCACCGCCGACATGGCCTCCGCCGCCTACGAGGGAACCATCACCGTCACCGCCAGCGGAAACATCACCTCCGACAGCGGAAGCGGCGACATCACCGTCAACGTCCCCTCGCAGGACGACGGAATGTCCCTGACCGACATCCTCCTGATCGTCTTGGTGATCCTCATCCTCGTGATGGCGATCATCGTGGCCCTCAGGCTGATGAGGTCCTGAAACAAGAACCGATAAAGGGTTGAACGTGAGACGAACGTGAAAACGAGTGACATCTGCTCCCACGTTGAGAGAGCGTGAACCCACCAGGAACCTGAACAGCAAACGGGGCCCCGGAATAAGGGCCGGGGCCCCACCTTTTCCCCTTCTCGAAGGACACAGCCAGACATCCAAAAATGGATGTGATCCAGCCAATCGTAATCTGGATTACAGTAACGAAGGTTACGATGACCTCCCGTGCCCCGTCCGGCACCCTCCCGCATCCGGAACGGACGGACCGTCCTCCCGAACACCGCTAATACCGGATCCGATGATGGCCGATCATGTATGAGAGAGTCATTAGCACGGAAAACAACAGGCTCCGGATCACCGCGAGCAACGTCCTGTTCCCCCGGACAGGCAGCACATACATCCTGATGGACACCAACCGCTACAAGCCGGATCTGGTCGACAACGACCCCATCACCGAGGAGGAGACGGTCAGCGTCATGATCAGTCTGGCTGAACTGGAACGCGGAGACTACGTGGAGATACCGGCGGGAAGCGACAGGAGCGAACTGCAGCGGATGCTGGACGAGATGAAGGGATAACGCTCGACGGGATCCGCCAGGTGCGGTTCTTCTACATCCAATGATGTAGAAGATGTAGAAGAAGTGGAAGTGGGCCATCCCATACGTCCTGCACCTGCAGACCCCCGCGTCCTGAGCCAGCGCACTAACCGCCCCCGATCCCGTTCTTATACTCACGACGGAATCACCGCCGCCAACCCTGGAGGATGGGAGTTGAAACCGAAGCAGCAGGACGAGATCGACAGGTGCCAGGCAGCCATTTCCAGAATCACCGGCTTCCTCGGGAACGAAGGCTTCTGCGACCCCGTCGACGCAAAGGAGCTGCTGGACTCCCTCTCCGGGATCAGAGGGGACATCGGCGGGAAGACGTCCGGCATCCTGTTCAAGGCCGGCCTGAGGTCCAAGCACCTGAAGGATGTGGGCCCCAGGTTCGTCGAGCTCTACGACTCCCTCCCGGACCTGGTCCACCGCCACAACCACGACCTGGCCATGAGGTTGGCCCCGGACATCGGCAGGACCGTCAACCCGGTGGAGGGCCGCGACCTGGACCTGCAGCAGCTGGGCGCAATCGCCACGGACGTCCGCACCAGGCTCATCATCGCCGGCGCCGGCACCGGCAAGACCACCACCATCGTCGGCCTCGCCAAGCACCTCATCCTCTCCGGGAAGGCGTCACCCGATGAGATCCTCTTCCTCTCGTACACCAACAACTCCGTGGACGACCTGAAGCACCGCATCTCCAAGGAGGTGGGGTGCAGGACCGACGCCTGCACCTTCCACCGCCTGGGCATGAGGATCCTCGCCCAGGCCGACGGTGTCGCCCCGAGGGTCTCCCGCACAGACATCAGGGGATTCGTCAAAGATGAGATCACGAGACGGATGTCCGATCGGAGGTACCTCTCCGCGGTCGTGGACCACCTCTCCAGGGACTGCAGGTACATGGGAGGCAACAGGGAGTTCCTGAGCGGCGAGGAGTACCGTCGCTTCATCTCCGAGAACCCCCTCATCACCCTGAACGGCGAGAGGGTGAAGAGCTTCGGGGAGGCGGAGATCGCCGACCACCTCGCCATGTGCGGGATCCGCTACCGCTACGAGGACGCCTACACCGTGGACACCCGGACAGAGGAGCACGGCCAGTACCACCCTGACTTCCACATCCTGGACACGGACGTGTACATCGAGTACTTCGGCATCGACAGGGAGGGGAAGGTCGCCCCATTCGTGGAGTCGGACTCCGACGACCCCTCCACCGAGTACAGGCGGGGCATGGAATGGAAGAGGTCCCTCCACGCGTCCAACGGCACGGCGATGATAGAGCTGTACGCCTACGACCGCTCCGAGGGGAGGCTCCTGGAGAGACTGGACGAGGAACTCGACAGACTCGGAATCCCCCGCAGGGAGCCAGACCCCTCCGAGACGTACGCGAAGCTGGCCCAAGGCGACGACCGCCAGTTCGACAGGCTGGTGGACGAGATCTCCACGGCCATCTCCCTCATCAAGGAGCTGGGCGGCGACCTTGAACGCGCATACCCCTCCGGCGGCAGCATCCAGGAGATGATGACCATGCGCAGGTTCAGGAAGGTACTGGAACCAGTGTACTCCTCCTATCAGCAGAACCTCCGCTCCAACGGCGAGATAGACTTCGCGGACATGCTCAACCTCGCCGCCGACGCCGTGCGCTCCGGCAGGTACGTCCATCGCCTGGAATACGTGGTGGTGGACGAGTACCAGGATATCTCCGGCTCCAGGTACGGGCTGCTGAAGGCCCTCAGGGACTCCTCCGACTTCAGGCTGTTCTGCGTCGGCGACGACTGGCAGAGCATCTACGGGTTCAACGGCAGCGACGTCGGATTCATACTCGACTACGAGGGCCACTGGGGGCCCTCGGAGACCTGCAGGATAGAGACCACGTACCGCTTCTCCGGGAGGCTGCTGGAGGAGAGCAACCGCTTCATGAACCGGACCGAGGGGCAGATCCGCAAGGAGCTCCGCCCCGGGATCCCCGGCGACAGCCGGCTGGAGGTGATCGACATGCCGGACAGGGACGCCAGCGTCAGGGAAATGTCCAGAAGGATCTCCGGGATCCCGGCCGACGAGTCCATCCTGATATTGGGCCGCTTCCGCCACGATGTCGTCTCCCTCGAATCCTGCGGCTTCGGGTGGAGGCCGGAGCTGGGGAACCAGGCGTACGCCGTCACAGACCCCCGCAACCCCGGGAGAGGGATCAGGTTCATGACCATCCACGGGTCCAAGGGGATCCAGGCGGACCACGTGTTCGTCCTGAACAACGTCAGGGGTCCAGGCGGGTTCCCGGACAGGCGTCCGGAGTCCGTGCCGATCAGGCTGCTGAGGGAGTCGGCGGGCACCGGGACCGACGAGGAGAGGAGGCTGTTCTATGTGGCGATCACCAGGGCCAAGAAGGCAGCGTACGTGCTCACGGTGAGGGGGCAGGAATCAGAGTTCGTCAAGGAGCTCTCCGCCTTCACGGATGCGGGAGGCGAGGTGTGCCCCCTCTGCGGAGGATCGCTCGTCCCCAGGAAGGGGCCGTACGGTAGGTTCATGGGGTGCTCCAACTACAGGAACGGCTGCAGGTACGTGCGCAAAATCTGAAACCATTGTTCAGACCGTCATCACCAATGCCGCAGCCGATAGGAACGCCGCCGTGATTGATATCCACAGTGCCCACATCTCGTGCCTCCTGTGATACCTCTGATCGATGTACTCCACGGCAATCTCGTTCTTCTCCACCCTGCGCTCCATCTCCTCGCAGAGCCTTTCGAGACGGCCGCCACCGACCCTGTGCTGATAGAAGTCCCTGAACGCGTCGAAGTACAGCTTGTTTGCCATGTACCTCGACTTCGTTATGTACGACGGGCTTTGACTATGGTCGGTGAGAGAGTACCGTCCGTTGATCACACGCGCCGAGAACTGCGCGTCCGCCTCCATCGTCGATATGAACTTCCTGAGCAGGGCTTCGGTATCCTCCGATCCGCTACCCGTATCGACGAGCCTGTCAACCACGGTGCACTGGAATACCGTGAACATGGCCCCGTCCATCATGGCCCTGAACTCGCGCCAAGCCATATCGGCCTCATTAGAGGCGCGATCGTCCCCTTCATCGACCAGGATGCGGCACATGCCCGCATCATCGATCACCTCTATGGTGCACGCCACCCTCCCGTCGACCAGAGCATCGACGAGGTTCAGACCTCCGACGGTGCGGAGTCTGAAGTCGAATTCGGAACTGCCAGCATCACGCCCTTCCCATGAGTCTATCCTGGCCCGAAGGCGCGCCTGGCTGCACGCGCATCCGGACAGGTTCGGGACCCATCCGCATAGTACCTGCATCGCACCACCGCTCAGAACAACGGCTTCTTGAACAGGCGTGGCTTGTACTGCTTGCCGATGGGACTGGCCTCCGCATAGAGAACGTCGCCCTTGTACGAGTAGTCTATAAATGACGCATCGTACAGATAGTTCAACATCGGCATGTCCTCGCTATCGACCTTCCTCCTGCGGTAGTATTTGCTGAAGACACGCAGCATCTCATCGCCCTCATCCCTTCTCCACATGATTCCCACCTCTCGGCTTCGGGTTCGGATGTCATCCGCTTCAGTCGTGTATCAGATGCGGCCCTGGATACAATGGAATGCCATGCACGCACATTAACATGCTGGTCGAAACGCCATCGATATCGGAGTTCACCTGTCCCCCGACCATTTGGAACGCCCCCGTCCCCCATCAGAAGGATCACGAGTGGAAAAAGCCGAAACGGTGAATCTCAGGCAGAAGCTGGAGGATAGAACATACGAGGCGGGGGTCAAACTGCTGGATAAGGACACCGTGACAGAGGTGGTTCAGCTAAGCCCCACCTCGATTCAACCGAATGACTGGAAAATCCCAGATTACAGATTGTAGTTCTTAGATTGGGAACTACCGTGTCTTTGGATTCGAAGACTTGAATGCAATCGTGTTGATGATACTTGAAGAATCATAGTTCGGATAGGATGCCGAACGCATTCCGGCAGTTCGGAACGGTATCCGGGATGGAAGGAACGTGCGTCGAATCCGGATCACGCCCACTCACTTCCTGATCCTCAGCCACTTCAGGACCAGCATCTTCGCCGCCCTGCGGACGGCCTCCCTGTCGGCATCCGACCCGGTCCGCGAGTACTGGAACCCCGCGTCCATCATGGACAGCACCATGGCCTCCACCCTGGACGCCTTCCCTCCCCAGTAGGCGGCGATGCCCTCGATCTGCTCGGGGGAGAACCTTGGGGAGGCCGCGTCCCACTCGTCCACAAGGCAGCGGTACGCCTCCATCCTCAGCCCCACATGGCCCCTCAATCCTTCGACCGGCACGCCCCCCATGGACTCCGGGACGCCGCGGGCCTCCATGGACGCCATGACGGTGTCCGCTATCCCCAGAAGGGCCCTGGCCGCCTCCGCGCTCCCCCTGAGGTCGGTCCCGAACATCACCGCCGTGTAGGTCACCTCGGAGGCCGCCTGGAGGAGCTCGGCCTGCGCGGAGGTGTCCGCCGCACCCGCCAGCCCCCCGATGGCCTTCAGGACCTTCACCATGAAACCGCCGTCCGGACCCCCGGTGAGGTCCGAGAGGCCGCCGGACAGCGCCATGATTCCCGCGAGCTCCACGTTCGCAGGGTAGGGCCAGGAGCGGACGCACTCCGCCGTGACCTCCGCCACGGCATCGGACATCCTCTCGATGTCCCTCTCGTCCTCCATCCTGTCGGCGGCGGCCATCCACTGGGCTATCGCGTCCGCGGCGCGACCGGCGCGCATGTCGGCGCATCCGCATGAGAACAGTATGATCCACAAGTCGGGGTCGAGCTCCGCCGCCTCCCTGGCGACTGCCTCGCAGCCCTCGCTGTCCGCTGCCGCCGCGGCGGAGTATGCCCTCTCCTCCAGCTCCAGGAGGCGGTCGTGGATGTCCGTCATGGGCACCCCAACGCGCTACTCCGTTATTACCTGTGGGGTGGTCAGTTGCCGTGGAAGAAGCACTTCGTCTGGTGCTCGGGCTCGCTGGACAGGTACATCCCCAGCTTCTTGTAGAGCCCCTCGTCCACCTGGGACACGATGACGGACGAGTGCACGTCGCATCCCCTCAGCTCCGGCAGCTTGGCGATCGCCCTCTCGACCACCGGGTCGGTGTTGGCCGCTATGGAGAGGGCGACCAGCATCTCGTCGATGTGCAGGCGGGGGTTCCTGTTTCCAAGATAATCGACCTTCAGCCTCTGCATCGACCTTATCACGTCGGGGGAGATCAGGAGGACCGAGTCGTCTATACCGGCAAGCACCTTCAGGGCGTTCAGTATCATCGCGGAGGACGCGGTCAGAAGCGGCGACGCCCTGCCGGAGACGATCCTCCCGTCCGGGAGCTCGGCGCAGACCACCGGCCTCTCGCTCGCAGCCATGGCCTCCCTGGTGGAGACCACCGCAGGCCTCATCTCCGGGGCGATCCCCGCGCGCTTCATTATGAGCTCCATCCTGAACACGGGGGCGTCGTCGCACCTGCCCTCCCTGCGCTCCCTCAGGACGGCGAAGTACCTCCTGACGATCTCGTACTCGGCGGCCCGCCTGACCTCGGCGTCGTCCGTGATGCAGAACCCCGCCATGTTCACGCCCATGTCCGTGGGCGACCTGTAGGGGGAGTTCCCGAAGATCCCCTCGAGGATGGCGTTGAGGACTGGGAATATCTCCACGTCACGGTTGTAGTTCACCGCGGTGAGGCCGTAGGCCTCCAGGTGGAACGGGTCGATCATGTTGCTGTCGCTGAGGTCGGCGGTGGCCGCCTCGTACGCGATGTTCACCGGATGGCCGAGCGGGAGGTTCCACACGGGGAACGTCTCGAACTTGGCGTAGCCAGCCGAGACCCCCCTCCTGTTCTCGTGGTACAGCTGCGAGAGGCAGACCGCCATCTTCCCGCTGCCGGGGCCGGGCGCGGTGACGACCACCAGCGGGCGCGTGGTCTCCACGAAGTCGTTCCTGCCGTACCCCTCCTCGGACGCGATTAGCGGGACGTTGGACGGGTAGCCGGCGATCGGGTAGTGGCGGTACACCCTCAGGCCCAGCGCCTCCGCCTTCCTCTGGAACGCGTCCGCGGCGGACTGGCCGTTGTAGTGGGTGATCACCAGGCCGCACACCGGTATCCCCCTGTCGTTGAAGGAGTCCACCAGCCTCAGGACCTCCATGTCGTATCCCACGCCGATGTCCTTGCGGACCTTGTTCCTGACGATGTCCTCCGCGTTGATCACGACGATGGCCTCGGCCTGCTCGCCGAACTCCTCAAGCATCCTGATCTTGCTGTCCGGCATGAACCCGGGCAGCACCCTGGACGCGTGGTAGTCGTCGAACAGCTTCCCCCCGAACTCCAGGTACAGCTTCCCCCCGGACTTCTGTATGCGTTCGCGGATGTGCTCGGACTGCGTGCGGAGGTAGAGGTCGTTGTCGAATCCCGGCATGTGATCGGGACCCCATCGCCTCGGCCCCTATAAACAGATGGGTGCTCACACCTCGGACCTGGCGGCCACGATGAATATCTCGTACTCGTAGCCGGGCTCCGGGTCGGAGTCCTCGTTGAAGACCCCCACGAGCTCGTACTGATCGTCCATGACGCCGTCGTCGAACATGCCGTCGGCCGACGCGCTGGACGCTGAATCGCGGTGTGCGGACATCCCTGAATCCCTTTCAATGACCATGGGATGTGTCTACTTAAAAGGGCGTAACTACCTTTAAGCAACCACCTTTAGTTTGAACAATCGGCGACCCGCATCACATGTTTAATAGAGAGCGCGCCCATCCGAGGCTCCATGAAGATAGCCAGCAGGATCGCCGACATTCCCATGTCGGGGATCAGGAAGATGTTCGACCTGGCCGGGCCGGACTCGATCAACCTCGGCCTTGGGGAGCCCGACCTGGACCCCCCGAAGGAGGCCATAGACGGGATGGTCGCGGCGGCCAGGGAGGGCAGGAACAAGTACGGCCCCACCGCAGGGATCCCCGAGCTGAGAGCCGCGGTCGCGGAGTACTTCTCCCGCTTCGGACCGCTCACAGGCGACAACGTCATGGTAACCCCCAGCGGCTCCACCGCCCTCCTGGAGGTGACCCAGAGCATGGTCGACCCCGGCGACGAGGTCCTGGTCCCCAGCCCCGGGTTCGTCATCTACGGGCCCCACGCCGAGCTGGCGGGAGGGAGGTCAGTCGAGTACAGGCTCACCGACGACGGGATGTTCCAGCCGGACATCGACGACATCCAGTCCAAGATCACGCCGAAGACGAGCATGATCGTCGTGAACACCCCGTCCAACCCCACCGGCGGCGTGCTCACGAAGGAGAGCAAGAGGGCGCTGTGCGACATAGCCAGGGACAAGAACATAACGATCCTCGCCGACGAGGTCTACTGCGAGTTCATCTACGAGGGCGAGCACCAGTCCTTCCTGGACAGCCTGGACTGCTCCGTGGTGGTCAACGGGTTCTCCAAGATGATGGCCGTCACGGGCTGGAGGATGGGCTTCCTCTGCGCCGAGAGGGAGCTGATGGACACCCTGATCAAGATGCAGTACCACGTCTGCGCCAGCCCCGCCATGCCATCCATGTACGGTGTTCTGGCGGCCATGCCCCACATGAAGCCCTACCTGGACAACGCCAGATCCGTGTACAGGAGGAGAAGGGACCTCATCACCAGGAGGATCAACGATATCCCCGGCATGAACCTTGTCCCGCCCAAGGGAGCGTTCTACGCCTTCCCCTCCTACGACGCGGACATCCCGTCCGCGGACCTGGCAAACGAACTGGCCAGGAGTGGCCTGATATGCACCCCAGGATCCGCCTTCGGGAGCTACGGGGAGGGGCACCTCAGGTTCTCCTACGCCGCCGACGAGTCCAAGATAGAATCGGGAATGGATATATTGGCGAAGGTCATGGAAGGGAGAGATTGACATGACCGACGAACAAGACCCCAACGCGGCCCTCTTCGGAGGGGACGAGCCGGAGCAGAGCGAGGAGGAGGCGTACCTCAAGGAGACCTTCGGGAAGAACCCCAACAGGACCTCCGTGATGTCCGACCTGTTCCTGGCCGAGATGATCGCCACGGTGGACGAGGAGGCGGACCTCCCCGAGGAGGCCAAGAGGCAGCTGATCTTCAAGATGACGGCGAACAGCGTGCTGGACATCGTCATGGAGTGCCTCTTCCCCGAGACCGCCGTGGAGGTCACGTCCTGCCTGGACGGCTACCTGGGCATGAGCCTGGTCAACAAGAAGAACCAGGTCGACATCATGGGCGAGCTCAGGAAGGCGATCCTCACCGTGAAGCAAGACACCGGCGAGTCCGACGAGGACTTCGAGCGCAGGCTCTCCGACATGGAGGACGCCTGGTGGTCCATACCCCAGCCCCTGCTGAACGGTAGGACCCCCGACGACGCCATCAGGGAAGAGATGAGAAGGTACGGTCTGGACGAATGACCGGAGGATGGTACAGGGCGTCCGCCCCGGGGAAGTTCGTGATCCTCGGGGAGCACGCCGTTGTTTACGGGAAGCCCGCCGTCGTACTGGCGGTGGACCTCAGGATGACCGTCGCCGTGAGGGACGCCAGGTTCAACACCATAAACGGCGAGAGGGTGGACTTCAGGAGGCAGCCCCACCTCAGGTACCTGACCAGAGGTGTCGACAGGGCACTGGAGTTCGAGACCGACAGCCAGATACCCGTGGGATCCGGGATGGGGTCCTCCGCCGCGCTGTCCGCAGCCCTGGCCATGGCCCTTGCCGAGAGGAGGGGCGAGAGGATGACCGAGGCCGAGCTGGTGGAGGAGGCGTACGGCGCGGAGCTATACGCCCAGGGCATCGGCAGCCCCATGGATGCGTCCGCCTGCGTGCACGGGGGCGGGATAGCCGTGAACCTCCCCGAGGCGAGGAGCCGCCACCTGTGGACGGTCACCCGCGGGGAGAGGACCTGGTCCGTGTCCGACGTGGACGTGCCGGACATGACCTTCGTGATAGGGAACACCGGCATCCGCGCCCCAACCGGCCCGCTGGTGAGCAAGGTGCGCAGGTACATGGAGCGCAGCAGGTTCGCGGTGGACGTCGTCAACGACATAGAGCAGGTGACCATCGAGGGCAGCGCCGCGCTGGCCCGCAACGACGTGGAGCAGCTGGGACGCCTGATGACCAAGGACCACAAGCTGCTGTCAATCCTGGGCGTGTCCTGCAGGGAGCTGAACAAGCTCGTGAACGCCTCGCTCCCCTACTCCTACGGGGCGAAGCTCACCGGAGCCGGCGGTGGCGGGTGCATGGTCGCCCTCACCGACCAGCCGGAGAAGGTCTGCGAGGCCATTTCCGCCAGGGGAGGGATACCGTACGTGGTGAAGACCGGGGTCCCCGGCGCCATGATTCATCCGGAGGTGAGATGATGGATCTAAACGACGAGATAGAGAGACTGCGCGTCAGGTGCATCGGATGCGCCAAGTGCAGCAACGTGTGCCCGGCACTTTCAAAGGGCGGGATCGACCCCATGGAGGTAATGATGGGCGGGGAGGCGGACCTCTCCACCTGCATCATGTGCGGGAGCTGCTCCCATGTCTGCAGGAGGACCGACCCGGGCGTTGTGATAAAGGACCTCCTGGCGATGGAGAGGGACATCCACGTGTCCCAGATGTACAGGGACACCGGTTGCACCATGCGGCCCCAGGAGTTCGTCCCGACGCCCGAATGGGGCGGCGATGACGTGTACGTCATGGCGGGATGCACCGTCAGGGCGCTTACCCCCTACGCGATGCACGCGGCGGCGGTCATGATGAGGTCCATGGGCGTGGGTGCCCAGGCGCTCCCGGACGAGGCCTGCTGCCTGCACCCCGTCCAGTTCAGGGAGATGAGCGAGCCGGAGCGCAGGTCGGCCAGGGTCGCGATGGGCGAGTCCGCCCAGTCCAGGAGGATCGTCACCCTCTGCCCGGCATGCGCGGAGGAGCTCTCCAGCGCGCTGGTGGACAGCGAGAACCTGGTGCAGTTCCTGCATGCCAGGATCGACAGCCTGCCGAGGCTGGAGGAGCCACTGAGGGTCTCGATGGAGCCGGGATGCTCGATGATGCCCTTCCGTAAGGAGATGAAGGCGGTCCTCGAGGCCATCGGATGCGTCATCGTGAACAAGAGCATGGGATGCTGCGGCAAGAGGAGCCCCCTCTCGCCCGAGCTGATGGCCGACCGCGAGGCGGAGAGCGCCGGAGCGGACTGGATCGTCGTCGGATGCCCCATGTGCCTCAACAAGTACGACCAGGAGGAGTCCGGGAAGCCGGTCATGCACCTGGCCGAGCTGGTGGCGATGGCCGCCGGGGACGTTGAGTCCCTGAGGATGCACAGGATCAAGGGCCCCGGGATCTGACCCGACACTGAGATCCCATTCCATTCATAGGTGGATGCGCTCCAGCACCACCTTCGGCACCACGCCCCAGAAGGCCATGCCGTACAGGAGGACCTCCCCCTTCATGCGATGATAGTAGCGTCTCTCATGAATCTGCCTGATTCCTTTCTCCGCCTCCGCCACCAGCGAAGCTTCGTCGTCGGCCTTCTTGAGTTCCAAGATAACAGATGGCTGCGAGTCGTCCCTGGGCGTGAGTATGATGTCCAAACGGCCGTTCCCCTTCTGCCTCTCGCAGTCGACATCGTAGCGCCAGATGACCGCATGGAGCCCCAGATAGATCGCCAGCTTGTAATCGGACTCGTCCTTGAGGTCGAAGTAGCTGGCCCCGTCGAGGAAGCCGTTGAGAAGCGATTCCACCTCCCTTGCCTCCCCGTCCCTGACGGCTATCGCGAACTCCCTGAAGAAGCCGTCGTCAACCGGGACGAAGTCCCTCAGAACATCCTCGACCAGGCCCATCACCTCCTTGTTGGGCACCGATATGTCGAACCTGCCGTCGTCCCTGGATACGGCCTTCAGGTACCCCGTCATGACCATCAGGGAGTACAGGTCCGTGCTTCTGGACCTGCGCATATCCTCATAGGTCATGTCCTGATGTATGTCCGTGGCGGCCGGGATCCCGCTGACAATCTCCGCCAGGAGGTCGGACGTTCCCCTGTCGGACCTGTCCATCATCCACCTCACCGGGGTGTTCTTGCCCGAGTTCGCCCAGTACTTGTTGGGAATGAAACCAGATGATACGTAGTTCATCACGCTGAACGGGTTGTAGACGTCCACATCCCCGAAACGATATCCGTCATACCATTCGCGGACCTCCGGCATCCTCTCCGGATGACCGTAGTACTCCAGGATGTCCCTGACCTCATCCTCCGTGAACCCGAATCTCTCGTCCGATCTCTTGGAGAACAGGTTGTTGATGCTCAGATTGTTGACCCCCGAGAACATCCCTGCCTTGGCCACCTGCATCACACCCGTGATGTATGCCATCTGGAGGCTGGGGTTGCTCTTGAGGGTGGACGACATGAACCCTCCCAGGAAACCGATGATTGATCTCTGCAGATCGGTTCCGAAGGTATCCGTCACCGCGCGATCGTACTCGTCTATCAGGACTATGACCTTCCTACCATGATGTGTCTCCAGCTGCTGACAGATTTCCTTCACGCTGACGGACAGGATGGTCTCGTCGGCAGTCATGTCCAGGAGCGACCTGAGTATGCGCTTCTCGTCGTCGAAGAGGACGCCCGAGTCCAGCAGGTATCTGAACTTCCTTAGAGAATCCCTTATGGCGATTGCGAACTTGGCGATGAACTTGTGATAGCTAGGGTTCTCCCCCTCATGGAACACATCCTTCATGTCTATGTGGATCACGGGATACCTGTTCCTGTACCCGTCGAACTCATGATGCTCGGATATCTCGAGGCCATCGAACCAGTCGTTGCCCTCGTACTCCATGTTGAAGAACGCGTCCAGCATGGATATGTTTACGGTCTTTCCGAATCTACGAGGACGCGAGAAGAGATAGACCCCCCGGTCGTTCGTTCCTAGCAGATCGGCGATCAGCATCGACTTGTCGACATAGAACTTGCCGTCCCTCCTGACATCGATGAACCCCATACCGGACGTGTCGATCTGCTTCATGTGTGCACCCATGGGTTGAAAGAAGATAAACCCGCTGTGCATCGGTCCGATCGGATCGTACGCTCTTACGATTGTACGACGGTCTTAAAACCCCGGGATCAAGGATCGGATCTGCACCGAAATAAAGGAAAGGGAGACGTTTGTATTCCGAGACCGTCAGACAGCGATCGGGCCGACGCCCTTTCCGAAGTGCATCACAGCACCATGTCGAGGGATTCTCTTCGTCCGAACATTGAACAGAACCGGCAGAACGGGGCAGTAATCCCGATCATCCCTCCAGGATGGGGCGGGGGTGTGGGAATGACAAAAGAGGGTGGAGGGGGCCGTGGCCCCCTGGAAAGGTTTCAGATCAGGTCCTCGAAGCCCTCGACGACCTTGGGGAACTTCTCCTTGACGACCTTCAGCAGGTTGTAGACGTTGACCTCGCCGATGTCGGAGTCCTTGATCATCTTGATGAGCTCGTCGATGGTCTCGTCGTCCAGGCTGGCCAGCTTCTCCTTGGCCATCCAGTTCCTGAACAGCTTGTCCTCCATCCTGTCGCGCCACATCTTCTCGTAGGGCATCAGGGCCTTCTTGGAGAAGTCGCCGGTCTTGGCGCACTCGGTCAGCACCTTGCCTGCGTACATTCCCGTCCTGCAGGCGTGGCAGATGCCCCCGCCGGTGATGGGGTCGATGATCCTCGCCGCATCGCCCACGAGGACGATGTTGTCGTCCACGGCGCAGTCCAGTCCGGGGCACGTGGAGACGAACCCGCCCATGATCTCCAGGATCTGGCCCTTCGCGAAGCGGGGGTCGTTCGCGATGAACTTGTCCAGGTAGTACTTGGCGTCCCCGTTGCCCTTGCAGAGCCTTCCCATGACGCCGATGCCGACGTTCGCCACGCCGTTGCCCTTGGGGAAGATCCAGACGTACCCTCCGGGGGCGACGGACCCGATGACGAACTCGCAGTAGTCCGGCGCCACGTCGATGTTGCACATCCTGTACTGGATGCAGGAGTCGATGTCGTTGAGCTTCAGGGTGGTGTCGATGCCGGCCCACCTGCCGACCTGGCTCTCGT
Organism: uncultured Methanomassiliicoccales archaeon; assembly: GCA_959597175.1. GTDB lineage: Archaea > Thermoplasmatota > Thermoplasmata > Methanomassiliicoccales > Methanomethylophilaceae > Methanoprimaticola. The sequence continues at coordinate 21,877 of CAUFXM010000004.1, read as the reverse complement.
AGCCGTCGGCGGCGACCACGCACTTGGCGCGGATCTCGATCTCCTCGCCCATGCTCCTGGCCTTGACCCCGACGATCTTCCCGTCCTCGCGGATGATGCCGGTGGCTGACGTGCGCATCATGATCTTCGCGCCCGCCTCCGCCGCGTCCCTGGCCAGGGCCTTGTCGAACAGGTGCCTCTCCAGCACGTACCCGACCTCGGACCCGGCCTTCGACTCGTCCAGCTGGAAGGTGGTCCCCTGGGGGGACTTGATGATCGCTCCCTTCATGTCCCCGCGGATCCAGGTGGGGTCGGGCGTGATGCCGACCTCCTCCAGCCACTTCTTGGAGACTCCCTCGGCGCACCTCAGGGGGGCGCCTATCTCGGCCTTCTTCTCGATCAGGATGGTGTCCAGACCGCCCTGGGCGCAGAACTTGGCCGCCATGCTGCCGCCGGGGCCCGCCCCGACGACCACGATGTCGCATTCGTATGTCCTCATGTCATCACTCCAGGGCCAGCGCGGCGACGGGGCACAGCTTGACGCACCTGCCGCACTTGATGCAGTCGTCGTTGAACTCCAGGACGAAGTCGTTCAGGAATATCGCGTTCTTGGGGCAGGAGCCCACGCATCCCCCGCAGTGGAGGCATTTGTTCACATCGACCTTCATTCACATCACTCTCGTCAATCGGTTTCACATCTGCTCGTCCTTGGGGACGATGAGGGCGTCTGCCAGCTCCTTCGCCTCCGCGGCGTGGGTCTTCCTCCACTCGTCCAGCGGGACGGAGAACTTCGCCTCGACCTCCTTCCTGTACTCGGGGCCGGTGTTGTAGGCGCAGAACGGGATGACGCGGAGGTCGGGCGTGACGTAGTGGATGCCGCAGCGCCTCACCCTCTCCACATCGTAGTTGTAGTTGTCCTGGAAGTGCATCCCTGCGATGAGCATCATCTTCCAGGAGAACTGTGCCAGCGTGTCCTTGGACTTGTCGGACATGACGTCCTTGATCAGCGAGACGAACTTCGCCTTGGTGAGGCCCTCGGGCATCTTGCTCTCGTCGACGCAGCTGTTCAGCAGCTTGATCAGCTTGGCGACGTACATCTTCTTGAACCTGGAGTTCTCGGCCTTGTCCGCGATCTCGTTGAGCCCGGCGGAGAACCTGGTGATGTCCACGAACCTGGGGAACGGGGTGACGTTGCCCTTGTCGTCCTGGAACAGGTAGGTGGCGATACCGCAGTGGGGGTGCGTGGTGAAGGTGACCTTGTTCTCGCCCAGGATGATGGACGCGAACTTGGAGATCGGAGCCACGACGGGCACGGGGTACCAGTCGTCCTTGGTGGCGTAGCCGGTCTGCTTCTCCACCCTGTCCACCAGGTCGGGCAGGGTGAACCTGCCTGTCTCCAGCTCCTCGTTGGTAATCCTTCCGGAGAAGGACAGGGGCTGGAAGTTGACCCCTCTGATGACGTCGGAGTTCTCGAATGCGAACTTGATGATGTCTCCCACGATGTCGTCGTTCATCCCCATACCCACGACGGGCACCAGGACGATGGACGGCGGCTTTATGCCCTCCTCCCTGAGCTTCCTGCAGTTCTCGATGACGCCCAGCTTGATGTGCATCATCTTCCTGCCCCTGCTCCTCATGTAGACGTCGTCGGTGAGACCGTCGAACTGGAGGTAGATGGTGTTCAGCCCGGCCAGCTTTGAGTCCTTGAGGAACTGGTAGTCCTTGGCGAACTTGATCCCGTTGGTGGCGACCATGGTCTGCGCGAACCCGAGGTCGTGGGCATCCTTGATCACGTCGACGAACCTGGGGTAGACTGTGGGCTCCCCTCCGGCGAACTGGATGGCAGTGCACTTGATGGGCTTCTCGGACCTGAGGGCCACCATCATGTCGTGGACCTGCTCGAAGGTGGGCTCGTAGACGTACCCGGCATCGTTCGCGTTGGCGAAGCAGATGGGGCAGTTCATGTTGCACCTGTTGGTCAGGTCCAGGTTGGCCAGGGCGGTGCAAGACAGCATGTCGACCCTCTGGCCGTCGATCATGATGTGGACGGTGTCGTCGGGGTCCTCGCCGATGGTGCGGTCCATGGCGTTGTGCAGCCCGACCCCGTCGTACGCGTACTTCTCTGCCTTGAGATAGAGGTCGACATCGGACCAGTATATATCGGAGAAGTATCCGTGCTCGGGGCAGGTCTTCTCCATGTAGACCTTGCCATCCTTGGCGAAGATGTTTGCCTCAATGATCTTGCCGCACTCGGGGCAGATCGATTGGGTCTTCTTGGGAAGGCCCTTTTTGATAGCATAATTCGTCGCAGTTGCGGTCATAGTACTGTCCGTTGCAAAGTTATCTACCTATAAAAAAGGAGATGCGGGAACCGAGCGTGTCCAGACGAAGGAAAAATCACCCCCGGGAACACATGTCTGGCTCTTGCGGACGGATGGTCCCCCGCGCCCGTCGCGGGCAACCGCCGCAAACGATGGACCAGTCATCCAATCCGGATCGCCGCTGTGTGCGCTGGCACATTCGGCTGAACCGGGGTCGGATGACCGTCCCGGCAGGCGATGACGACCCCCGCGGCCCGGACCCGGACCCTCCGGACGCAGCGTGCCTGCACGGTCCGGCTTTTATCCCCGTGCAGAGGGAACCGCGTGCCATGAGGCAGACAGACACCAGGGGGAGCATGCCCTTCGCCGTCATCGCGGTCGCCATCCTGCTGGCTTCGGGGGCGCTGGCGGCGGCCGCGTACCGCCACGGGACGGCCGACGATGCGGCAGACGGCATCGGGGACGACATAGACTCGGCCGATGACGCCCTCGCCGACATCACCGTCCACGTCAACAGGGGCCTTGGGAACATAATCAGGGGGTTGTCCACCGCATCGAACGGAGCGAGCGAATCCGACACGTTGGAGGAGAGGGCGGAGGCCTTCGAAGCGAGGTCGGCGGCCTGGATAGAGGGGCAGTTCCCGATAGCCAGCGGAGGCGCGGTGGCGCATCTGGTGTCACACGACGTGGACCTCACCGCCGAGGCCATGCAGCTCTCGTCCCCGATCAACGACGGGGGCTACACGCCCACCTACCTTCGGGGGGTCGGGACCATAGAGGTCACGCTGGAGACCGGCAGCGGGAGGGGTGCGGCGACGATAACGGTCTCGACGGACGGGAGCTACGCCCTCCCGCTGGTGGCGGAGAGGGGCTCCCTCTTCGAGAGCATGGCCGGGGACGGAGGGGTATCGGTCTCCGAGATGGTCTCCTACCAGCTTACCGGACTGGCCCAGTACAGGGTCATGAACGGCTACGGCTCCGCGTCCGCCTACGGCGACAGGGGGACATCGGCGATAATCACCGCGGACGACGTCAGGCAGGCGTACTCCAACGCCCTGGACGCCATCGCAATGATCTGCTTCCGGGACGAGGGCAACAGGTTCGCCACCGAGGGCGAGGTGGACCTTTCCGACCTCCTGGTTTCCGACGACGGCGTGATCGAACTGGACCTGGCAGCGGTCTACGCCCAGGCCCTGACGGCTGTGATAGACGACATCGCCCTGCGCTGGTTCGACTACTTCTGCGGATTCGAGGTACTGGACGCCCTGGACAGGGTGCTGAACCCGCTCCGCAACGCCATATCCTCGCTGGTGGCCTTCCTCCTGGGGGAGGAGTCGGTGTACAGCGCCGTCCCCTACGTGGAGGACAGCATGGGGCTCTGGGGCATACCGCAATCCGAGTACAGGTACCCGGGATCGGGGACGACGACGGTCTCCGCCGCCGGCATCACCGTCACCGTGGAGAACCCCACGTTCGACATCCACTCCGCCACCTGGCTCAGGGACTTCGGCAAGAGGTACGAGCAGGACACCAACTTCGTCATGGACCTTATCCACGACGTCCTCAGAGGGGCGGCACTGGCCGTGTCCGAGAGGGGCGACCTGGGCACCGTGTCGGTGGAGATCGACCCGTACGACCCAGAGCCCTTCGCGCAGACCCTCTCCGACCTTTTCGACACCGCCCTGGAGGATTGCGAGCTGGCCATAGAGTCGTCCATATCGTTCTCCCTGGGCTCCGCGAAGGTCTACGACCCCTACCTGGGCGCGATAGCCGACGAGATCCTCGCTCACTCCGAGGAGATGGTCCTCTCCTCCGATTTGGAGAGGCGCATCCGCGAAGCGTACGCCGCAGCCATACCCGAGGACTCCGACGTCACCCCGGACGCCCTCACCCGGGACGTCGTCGACAGGGCCGTCCACTCCTACAGGGCCGGTGTCCTCTCCGACCTGGAGGTCTTCGACCGCATGCGCCAGATCGAGGACGGCGGGAGCATCGTCAAGACCGTGCTCACCCAGATCTGCGCCTTCGGCCTCGGAATCATAGGGGTGCTGGCACCAGTGAAGGAGGCCGCGACCATGATGTTCGACGAGGTCTCCGCCTCCATCGGGATGAACCCTCGCGGAGGGGTCACGGAACTCCCGGGATCGTCCGGGTTCGAGATGGACGAAGGGGAGGGCGGGATCACCTACGAGAGGATCGCCGCCGAGATCTCCTCCGCGCCAGCGGTGACGATTGCTATCGCTGAGGAGAGGTGCACCCACACAGTGGGCTTCAGGGAGAGCATGGGTGCGTCCTACTCCACGACGTTCAGGATCGGCCTGGACGACATACTGGACCTGAGGCTCACCGGGACGGGAACGTTCTCCGGGGCCATGGGCACCACCTCGTCGGTGATGAGCGACTCCGTATCCCTGGATACGGACATCGAGGTCACCGTCCTCAGCGGATGGCCGCTGGCCGGCGTCCAGTACGAGCAGAGCGTCACCTTCATCGACGACCTGAAGGCGGCTCTGCTGAAGATCATCGAGCCGCTGATCGAACCCCTCAGGAAGGTCATGGAAATCATCCGCGGAGTGGTCACGTCGATCTCCGATGCCCTCATAGAGGCCCTGACCTTCGTTTCCGAGCAACTGGTGCGCATCTACGAGCTGATCACCGACCCCCTTACCCAACTGAAGCGGTGGCTGGAGGACGTTCTGGAATCCGTGCTCACGGAGACGGTCTTCGGCGTGCTGATCAACCTTGGCGAGCAGACGCTGACCATAGAGTTCCTGGGATGCACGCTGGAGATATCCACCGACGCGATAACGTGGGCGTCCAACACCAAGACCCTGTTCTCCGCATCCATGACCATCCCCGTGGCGGGATTGATCGTCAGCGCCGAGGTCACGGCCAGGGTCCGCGGGGACATGAAGGCTGAGAACCTGATAGTCACCGGCGGTGGCGGCGTGGAGGGCGACGGCTGGAGCGTGGACGTGAGCCTGGACCCGCTGATGAAGTCCAGGAAGTACCTCATCACCGTGGACGGGGAGGTGGGGGACACCGACATCTCCCTGATCGCCCCGAAGCTGGAGAACTACCATGAGATGGGCATCGCCCTGAGCGACGTGCCCGGCCTGGGAGACGTGGTTAGCAACATCCCCGTCGGGGGAGCGAACATCGGACTGGACGCCGGGTTCAGCCTGAAGTACGCCGACCCCCAGGACTTCGGGCTCATAGTGAACGAGTTCGAGACCAACCCTCCCGGCACCGACTCCGGCAACGAGTGGGTGGAGCTGTACAACAACTCCGTCTCCACCATCGACCTGGACGGCTACACCATCTCCGCCGCCTCCGACAGGAGGACCAAGGTCATGGAGCTGTCCGGGAGCATCTCGCCCGGGGAGTTCCTGGTGATCGAGCCGGACTTCACCCTGGTGAACTCCTCCGGGAAGTACACCAAGAACGGGGAGGCCGTGATCCTGAAGGACCCGGACGGTAACGAGATCGACCGCACCCCCACGGAGAAGGACGGGGACAACGACTCGAAGACCTGGCAGAGGTCCTTCGACGGCTCAACGGAGTGGGTGTTCGCCGAGGCCACCCAGGGACGGACCAACGACGCCTTCCCAGGCGCCAAGTGGGTCTCCGCCGCGGAGCTTAAGGACACGGTGTGGAGCGCTGTGGAGAGGTCTTTCGACAGAATCGGCAGCATCACCGACCTGGAATCCCTGCAGGAGTTCCTCCAGCACCTGGTCAGATACACCCTGGAGGGTCTGATCGGGGTGGTGTCCGGGAAGATAGTGGAGGCGTCCGTCTTCGTGAGCGTCGACGTGAAGGATCCCACGTCGTCGGTGTCCACCGGAGTCAGGGTCGCGCTGAGGACCGACGGGGACCTGGTGGAGGACGTGCTGAGGTACATCGTCGGCAAGGTGATGGAGCTGGTGCTCAAGGCGGACAACCCCTACAGCATCGACCCCGTGGGGATGTTCACTGACAACATCGACCTGGAGGTGACGGTGCACGCCGGCGTGGGCTTCCCGGAGATACTGTCCAACGGAGCCGACCTGCCGGAGATGGACCTGGGCGTCACGTTCAGGACCAACGTCTCCGCCCTGTCCAGGATACTGGGATCGGACATGGGCCGGCCGGAGGTTGAGTTCGGAATCCGGATAATAGACTGCCCGGAGGTGGCCATACCGACGAGGCTCTCCCCCAAGGAGGGCATGGAGCACGACCTGTGGCTGATGCTGCTCACGGTGAGGTTCGCATGAGCCCGTCGGCACCTTCCGCCACAGGCGGCTCCGGGCAGCCGAAGAGGCTCTACGTCTCCGTGGACGAATCCGGGAACGTGGGCGACCTCAGGAAGGACAGGTACTTCGTCCTAGCGGCCTGCGTGGTGAACGACTACGGGGGGTTTACCCGTCCGACCAAAAGAGAACTCGTCAGGCAGATGAGAAAACACCCAGAGTTGGAGGAAATCAAGTTCAACACTCGCATCTCCTCCAGGAGGCCAATCATCCGGGGCGTACAGGACAGCATAGACTACATCGTCTACATAGCTGTCCCGAATATTGACGCCAGCAAGCCGATGAAGCACATGATGGGTGCCCGCTCCCTGCAGAGGATAGCCGATCTCATCCTGGAGATGGAACACGGGGACCTGGTCGTGGAGATCGATCATACGGACATGGTCGGTGACAACCTGGCGAAGACCATATTCGAAAGGAACCCCCGTCGCAGGGACAGGAACATCGAAGCGGAATCGCTCGACTCTACCAGGTCCCTCGGCCTGCAGACCCAGGATTTCATCACCGGTGGAATAGGACGTGTATACAACCGCGGGAAGTCGGACTACTTCGCGTTGATGACGACGACGAAAATCTCCCTGACATCCGTGATGAATGGAATTCGCTGTTCACGGACTCTATTGCCGATGAATTAAGGATGGAGGATCCTGACAGGAGAGTTCTCCTCTGGGAGGATTGGGCCAGGAATCTTGAGAAGTACGACCATCGCGGAAAACCGATAGAGGAAGGGCCTGGGGACGACGCCTCACACGGTAAGGTGGTCCTTACGCCCGATTCTTAATCGGCATACAGGTATAAGAAACTTTCAAAAGAACTAATCATCGCGAAAATGTGATGAGGTTGGGCTTGGGGACGTCGCCTCACACGGTAAGGTGATCCACGATCACGATTTTGTATTAACGTTTCGAAATATTAAATCTTTATTGAATGATAAATAAACTATACATAGTTTTATCCAGTATGATATCTAATATGACATCCTCGTTGACATCAGAGGAGATCGCTTCGCAGGAGGCGAACATCTTGTAGATGGTGGCTCTCGAATGGTACGGTGAACCCCGTTTCCCGCATAGAACCAGACGTGATCGAATTGGAGACAAACGAATCTGCATCTGCATCATCGTACGGCGATGAGACCCCATCAAGCATCGAAACCATCGACGCCACCCAATGCAGAGAGTACCTATCCCCCATACTGGACGCCGTGGTTCGCGGTAACAAGCGCTTCATCGTCACCACAGATGACGGGAACGCCTTGATAATCAGCGAAGAGACCTGGAACAGCATCGTGGAGACCCTTTACGTCCTGTCGGAACCTGAGATGATGCACTCCATCGAGGAATGCGAGTCCGAGTATCCGGACGGATGCATGGAGTGGAAGGAATGGCTGGAGACCACCAGAACCAACAGGGAAGGCACCGATCCGCCGAACCCCCGAAGCCGACCATCCTTAGTTTAATAAGTAGGGATGCGATGGAGAGCGACATGGCCGGAATGGACTACAAGATCCCCACTGTGCTGACCTCGGAGGAGCTGATGGAGAAGGCCTTCCACAGGGCGTCAAAGATACGCATCAACGGCACCAACGCCCTGGACGGCAGGAAGAAGACGGCGCTGGCCAAGGTCACCGCCTCGGGGGACATCGTGGTCGCGGCCCTGAACGGCTACGTGGACCGCTTCCCCCGCCTGGACAAGGAGGACGACTTCTTCCCCGAGCTCGTCGACATCGTCATCGGAATCGACAGGTACAAGAAGGCACTGGGTGCGGTGAACTGGTGCGCCACGAAGGCCGAGAAGCTCAAGAACGACACCCTGAAGGACATCAGGAGGACCAAGGACCCGGAGATCGTGGAGGCCACCAGGCGCAGCTTCTACGGCAGGCTGAACTCCTACGTGGACCGCATCTCCGACGACCTGCTGTTCCTGCAGGACGCGAAGAACAAGTTCAGGAAGCTCCCCGCGGTGGACCCGTCCGTGCCCACGATCGTGGTCGCCGGGTTCCCCAACGTGGGCAAGAGCAACCTGGTGACCGTGCTGTCCACGGCCGCCCCGGAGATCGCCCCCTACCCGTTCACCACCAAGGGCGTCATCGTGGGCCACATCCAGGACGACTGGAGGAAATACCAGGTTATAGACACCCCTGGACTGCTGGACAGGCAGTTCGAGGACAGGAACGACATCGAGAAGCAGGCCGTCCTGGCCCTCAGGTACCTGACCGACGTGATGCTCTTCGTCATCGACCCGTCGGAGACCTGCGGGTTCCCCAGGGAGATGCAGGAGAGGCTGCTGAAGACGGTGGAGGCCGGGTTCCCGGGGGTGCCGATAATAGTCGCCGAGAGCAAGTGCGACATCATGAAGACCGGGGACGGCAGGATGTGCTTCTCCGCCCAGACGGGCGAGAACATGGACGTCCTGACCGGAGAGATCATGGACAGGCTTAGAGCGGTCTTCAGGGAGAGGGCCGTGGCCTCGGAGTCGCTGGAATGACAGAGGGACCCGCGGCCAGCCCCGAGATGCTGAGGTACTTCGCCGAGCTTGCGGCGAAGAAGGACGAGTGCTACGCCATCGCCGAGAAGGCGAGGTCCATGGGCTTCGACCCGGAGACCGTGGTGGAGATCCCCCAGGCGGAGGACCTGGCGTCCCGTGTGGAGAAGCTCCTGATGGAGTATCATGTGGAGGGCGTCGCGGAGGACATCCGCAGGCTCACCGCTGAGTACGGGAACCGTGAGCTCGTCGCGCTGATGGTTGCCAAGGAGATGGCCAAGAAGCCCGCCGAGAGCATCGAGAAGGCCCTGGACAGGGCGGTGAGGGTTGGCCTCGCGGTCCTGACCGAGGGGATCCTGGTGGCACCCCTGGAGGGCATAGCCGACACCAGGATCAGGAAGAACGCCGACGGGTCCAACTACGTGGACCTGGTGTTCGCCGGACCCATCCGCGCCGCCGGAGGCACCGGGCAGGCCATGAGCGTGCTGATCGCGGACGTGGTCAGGACCGAGCTGGGCATAGGGAAGTACCAGCCGACGGAGGGGGAGATCGCCAGGTTCGACGAGGAGATTCCCCTGTACAAGCAGTGCCAGCACCTGCAGTACACGCCCACGTCCGAGGAGATAGACCTCATCGTCAGGAACTGCCCGGTGTGCGTCGACGGGGAGGGGACCGAGCAGATGGAGATCTCCGGTTTCAGGGATCTTCCGCGCATAGACACCAACCGCGTCAGAGGAGGCGCCTGCCTGGTCATCGCCGAGGGGATGTGCCAGAAGGCCTCCAAGCTGAAGAAGCACGTCGACAAGCTCGGACTGGACGGATGGGACTTCATCGGGAAGTTCCTGGACGCCCACAAGGCCCCTCCGAAGCCGGAGGCCGAGAAGGACGACAAGCCCAAGAAGCCCACGGTGGAGCCGAAGGAGAAGTACCTCATGGACATCGTCGCCGGGCGCCCCATCTTCGGGCATCCCTGCGCCGTGGGAGGATTCAGGCTCAGGTACGGGAGGGCCAGGACATCCGGCCTCGCCGCCCTGGCGTTCAACACCGGCAGCATGTACGCCATGGACGAGTTCATGGCCCTGGGGACCCAGGTCAAGATCGAGAGACCGGGCAAGGCCTGCGTGGTCACCCCCTGCGACCTGCTGGAGGGCCCCACGCTGCTCCTGAAGAACGGGGACCTGGTCTACTGCCACACGAAGGACGAGGTGCTCGCCGTCAGGAACGTCGTTTCCGAGATCGTCGACAACGGCGAGATACTCGTGCCGTTCGGGGAGTTCTGCGAGAACAACCACGTCCTCGTCCCATGCGGATACCCGATCGAATGGCACAAACTGGAGCTGAAGGCGAAAGGGGAGCTTCCGAACGACTGGATGGACCCCACGTACGAGAGGGCGAAGGAGATGTCCCTGACCCTCGGCGTCCCGCTGCACCCCAAGTTCAACCTGTTCTGGTCGGACTGGCCCCTGGACAGGATAAGGAAGCTCAGGGAGCACGTCCTTTCGACCGGGACCTACGACGGGAGGAACCTCTCCGTGGAGAGGGAGCCCGTGTCCAAGAGGATGCTGGAGGACCTCTGCGCCCTCCACAGGGTGGTGGACGGCAGGGTCGTGATCGACGAGAGGTACTCGCTCCCAATGCTGGACTGCCTGGGCGTGAAGGTCGAGGGCGGCAGGCTCTCCCCTGGCCCGGAGCTGGAGGGGGACGACACCCTGCAGGCTATATCCAGGGCCGCCGGCTACGAGGTCCGCGCCAGGGCGATGACCCGCATAGGCACCAGGATGGCCCGTCCGGAGAAGGCCAAGGAGAGGGAGATGACCCCCAAGGTCCACTCTCTGTTCCCTGTGAGCAAGGACGCGGACGGCAAGGGAGAGATGGTCTCCATGATCTCCGTGGTCCGCAGCAGGGCCTCCAAGACCCGCGACGGCAAGCTCACCGTCTCCGTGGACGTGGGGAACAGATTCTGCCCCGTGTGCAGGAACTACACATACCGCAACTGGTGCAGGGAGTGCGGATCCCACACCACGTACACACCCAAGCAGAACGAGTTCGGCAACATGGGCCCCGCGGAGATGGACATCAACCTCGAGGAGGAGTTCAACGCCGCCTGCCACAGCCTGGGCGAGAGGCCTCCATCCGACCTGAAATGCCTGGAGACCCTCATATCCAGGACCAAGACCTGCGAGGCCGTGGAGAAGGGGATACTCAGGAGGAAGAACGGAATCAGCACGTTCAAGGACGGGACGATCCGGTTCGACATGACCGACATCCCGCTCACCCACTTCAAGCCCAGGGAGATAGGCCTCAGCATCGAGAAGGCCCACGAGCTGGGATACACCCACGATTGGAACGGGGACCCTCTCACCGATCCGGAGCAGATCTGCGAGCTCAAGGTCCAGGACATCGTCCCGGCGAAGGACTGCGGGACGTACCTGGTCAACGTCGCCAGGTTCATCGACGACGAGCTGGAGGAGTTCTACCACCTACCCAGATACTACAACGTGGAGACCCGCGACGACCTCATCGGCCACATCACGTTCGCGCTCGCCCCCCACACATCCGGATGCATCCTGTGCAGGATCATCGGCTACGCCGACCTCCGCGGATGCTACGGGCACCCGTTCTTCCATGCGGCGAAGAGGAGGAACTGCGACGGGGACGAGGACTGCGTCATCCTGGCGATGGACGGCCTGCTGAACTTCTCCAGGACCTTCCTCCCCGACAGGAGGGGCGGCCAGATGGACGCCCCGCTGGTCCTGACCACCAGGCTGGACCCCAACGAGATCGACAAGGAGGCCCACAACGTGGACTGCCTCAGGGAGTACCCGCTGGACCTGTACCGCGCGGCTATGGAGATGAAGGATCCCAAGGAGATAGAGAAGAAGATGGACCTCATCGCCGGCAGGATCGGGACCCCCGACCAGTACGAGCACCTGGGCTTCACCCACGACACCCACGACATATCGGACGGCCCCAAGTACTCCGCCTACACCACCCTGGAGACCATGATGGACAAGATGGACGCCCAGCTCATGCTCGGCAAGAAGATCCGCGCGGTGGACGAGCAGGATGTCGCCAGGCGCGTGCTGAACAAGCACTTCCTGCCGGACATGATCGGAAACCTGAGGTCGTTCTCCACCCAGACCGTGAGATGCACCAAGTGCGGGGAGAAGTACCGCAGGATGCCCCTGGCGGGCAAGTGCACCAAGTGCGGGAACGCGTTGACGCTCACAGTCCACGAGGCCAGCGTCAAGAAGTACCTGGATATATCCAAGGTCATCGGCGAGAAGTACGGCCTGGACACCTACACCCGCGAGAGGGTGGAGATCCTGGAGATGTCGATGGACTCGGTCTTCAACAACGACAAGGTCAAGAAGTGCAAGCTGTCAGACTTCTTCTGACGCCTTCACCGAGGTGTACATCCTCTGGAACGCCTCCAGCTGCATGTCCCGGGCCTTGGACGCTATCTTGGATCCCAGCTTCCCGGTGCCCACGAGCTGCACGTGCATGTTGGCCGCCCCCATGATGACCTCGGAGAACCTCTTCCCGGAGCGCTCCGCCCAGTAGTCGGAGAGCTGCTCCAGCCTCTCCGGGGTGCTGGACGCCTTCATGGACTCCAGCCTGTCCCTCAGGATGCCGAAGAATGCCTCGTAGTTCTGGAGGAATGCCTTGGGATCGTTCCTCGACTGGACCGGCTCCAGGGAGTCTATCCTGGACTCCATTTCCGCGAACACCGAGACGGCGTCGTCGCATATCCCGACGAGATCGTCCAGGTCCGTGTAGACGGCGAAGGCGTCGATAGCCAGGAACACGTAGAGGTTGGCGGTGTTCATCAGCTCCTTCTGGTAGCCGATGCGGGTCGCCCTCTCGGAGATCGCCCTCAGGATATCCGTCATGAGGTCGTGGTCCCCGGCCAGGATCGCCAGGTCGCAGACGCTGTAGCGGGGATTCGTCCCGGATATCGCCATCGCCCTGAATGCCGCGTCGGTGCACTCGTCGAGGATCCTCGCGTACTCTGAGTCGTCCGGCTCCCCGGACTCCTTCAGCTTCGATATCCAGCCGTCCACGGTCAGCGCGAAGTCGTCCTTGGGACGGCTGTCCTGGGGCGGCTGCATCGGCGGCATGCCGGGGATCTGCTGCGCCGGGCGCTTCGGGGCCTCGCCGGGCTTGGGGAAGTACTCCCCGCATTTCGCACAGAACTCGGCGTCGTCATCGCAGTTGTAGCCGCACGCGCTGCAGACCTTCATGGGGGGTGCATACGGGACCCCTTATAAACCCGTATTGAAGAAAGGATGGGGCCGGACGAAGGATACGGGATCCCTCATCCTTTCAGGTACTTCTTCTCGAAGGTGCGTATCTGCGTGTCCCTGCTCTTGACGAGCATCCTGGCGGTTATCGACCCGGCCATCACCGCCTGGGAGTTCAGACCGAAGGCCCCCTTGATCTGACCGATGTAGTCGATGGACCTGGCGTTCGCCCAGTGCTCCGCCAGCCTGTCCATCTCCTCCTGGGAGGTTGAGTCCACCATGCCGGCGACGGCATCCCTGACCTCCGCGGTGAAGTCCTGGTAGGACGCCAGCCACTCCAGGGGGCTGGGGCCCTTGGCCATGATGGCATCCTGGAGCACCGATGCCTTGGCGACCATCGCGCCGATGTCCTCGCAGGCGGTCTCACAGACCCTCCTCAGGTCGCGGAGGTCCGTGTAGACTGCGAAGCTGTCCAGGTACAGGTACATGTACGAGTTGGCGAGACCGAGCACGCCGTTCTGGATCGAGCACACCTCCAGGCTCCCGGCGAGCTTCGCCATCAGGTCGGAGACGAACTCCCGGTCCGGCATGGCGGAGGCCAGCTGGGGGACGGCCGCTGCGTCGTACGCCTGGGGCTGGAGGACTGTGCCTAGCATGCATCCGGCGGCGGAATCCACCATCCTGGCGTACATGATCGGATCCACCCTGGTTCCCGACCTTATCGCGTCGTCCCATGTGCGTATCCCCTCGGCGAAGTTCCCTACGTCCATGGCAGCCATTCCCCTGCCGATGGGGTCGCCCGAGAGAGACTGTGTGAACGTCGGTGCCCCCGTAGGACGCACTACGAAATACGATCCGCACCTGGTGCAGAACTCCTGGCTGTCGTCCTTGGTCTCCTGACCGCATGAGGGGCACTTCTTCATGCCGGGACATTGCCGAACGTGATGATAACATCTCCCACCGCGTGCGGTTTGGGGTAAGATGCCCCTCCCTTGGGGAGGGGCTTTGAAAGGTTCAGAGGGCCTCGAGCTGAGACGCGAAGTCGTTGGCCTCCGATGTGAGGACCTCGAGGGCCTTGTCGAGGGTCTGCTGGGCGGTGAGAGACCCGTCGGTCTCGAACTTGAACAGGAAGTTCCTGTCGTCCGCGGTGACGGTGACGCCTCCGCGCTCCCCGACGTGCTCGGTGCAGGTCATGCACAGACTGCAGTCCAGGGGGTTCTTCACCACGAGCTTCCCGTCCTCGACCTCGAAGACCTTCTTGGGGCAGAGCGCGGCGCACTCCACCACGTCCTCGTCCGAGGCACGGGCCGGGTCGACCTCGACGCCGGGCATGTACTTGTATCCGACACCGTTGGCGACCTGCCACTTGACGTGCTTCCTGGCGGTGCCCATGACGGCGGTGGCGTAGATCAGCACGGCCTGTCCGTCGGTGAGCTCCACTATGGGGATGAACTCGTCCTTGACCCTGAGGTTGGGGTTCCCGAGGGGCTCCAGGTCCCCGGAGAGCACGGTGCACGGTCCGATCTTGTTCAGACTGTACATGATCGTGCAGTTGGGGCAGCCCTCACCGCCGCAGGAGCACTCGCTCTGCGGGACGAAGAGGTCCAGGTCCGTGGGGACCGGGACCATACCCAGCCTGTGGGCGATGATCTCATCGAACAAGGGCGTGACGCTCTCGTACTCCTTGTCATCGTACATGATGGGTCCCAGGTGGAACTCGACCTTGTCGATGGCCATCTTGGGGATGTCGGAGAGGAGTGTCCTCCTGAGGGCGTTCGCCATGGCGGGGGAGGAGTCCTTCAGGATGAACTTGGCCTTCCTCTCCGCCATTTCGAGAATCTCGATGTCCATGGGAGAGCCTCCTCAGACCCTGCGTCCCCTGCGTCCGCCCTTCTTCTTGGTACCGTCGTGCGGTATGGGTGTGACATCCTCGATCCTGCCGATCTTCAGGCCGGCCCTGGTGAGGGCACGGATGGCGGCCTGGGCTCCGGGTCCGGGGGAGACGGACTTGTTTCCTCCGGGGGCCCTGACCCTGACGTGGATCCCGACGAACTCCTTCTCCTTCGCGACCTCGGCGACCTTCTCGGCTGCCTTCTGGGCGGCGTAGGGCGAGGACTCGTCCTTGGCCTGCTTGACGACCATTCCGCCGGTGGCCTTGGTGATCGTCTCGGCACCGGTGATGTCGGTCAGCGTGATCATGATGTTGTTGTAGCTGGCGTAGATGTTTGCGATTCCCCATTTGGCTGTCATCAGTGAACACCGTCCTCTGCTGTGATTCCCGCCTCCTCGGCGTCTGCTTTCGCGGCCGCGGCGTCTGCGGCGGCCTGGTCGGCCTCGGCCTTGGCCCTGACCGCTGCGTTGGCGGCGGCTGCCTCGGCGGAGATCCTCATGGGGTGCATCTCGTCGGTGAACGGGGACGCGGGGTTGAACTCGATGGAGGACTCCTCGGCCCTGGTGACGAGGTACCCGGGGACGGTCACCCTGTGACCGTTCATGAAGATGTGTCCGTGGGTGATCATCTGCCTGGCCTGCCTGATGGTGCTGGCCAGTCCCTTCTCGTAGACGATGGTCTGCAGGCGCCTGGACAGGACGTCCTCGTCCTTCAGTGCGAGGATGTCGTTCAGGTCGGAGCCGACAGGCAGGTATCCCAGGCGGCCGCACTTGGCCAGCAGGGCGTCGGCCTCGATCTTGGCCTGCGCGTCGCCGGTCCTCAGGCGGGCCTGGAGGTCCCTGGACTGCTTCCTCAGGTTCCTGAGGATGGTCTCGGCCTTCCAGACCTCGGTCTTGTTCTTCAGTCCGAAGGCGCGGACGACCTCGACCTCGGCCTTGATCCTCTCGCCCTCCCAGGGGTGGGAGGGGGTGTCGTATGTCTTGCGTGAAAACTTAGGGTCTCCCATTCAAACCACCTCAGGACTTCCTCTGGACTCCCATGGTGAGTCCGTGCCTTCCGTTGGACCTGGTCCTCTGTCCGCGGACCTTGTGGTGCCCCTCGTGCCTGATTCCGCGGTAGCAGCGGATCATCTTCATCCTGTTGATGTCGTCCTTCTGGATGATGTCCAGGTCGTTACCGAACAGGTGCATGTCGGCGCCGGTCTCGTAGTCGTTCTGCCTGTTGATGGCCCAGCTGGGGGCGTACTCGACGTAGGACTTGACCAGGGCCTCGATCTCCTTGACCTTCTCGTCGGGGAGGGAACCGATCTTCACGGCGGGGTCCACGTCGGCCTTCTTGGCGACGATCTGGGCGACCCTCTTCCCTACACCTTTGATGCTCTGGAGTCCGACGACGGTCTTCTTCTGACCGTCGATGTCGGAGTTGACGATACGGACGATGAAGTTGAAGTTCTCGTCCTCCGTCTGCTGCTGCTCTTTCTTCTTAGCCATTGCGCTAAACCTCCGTAAATGCCTCCCCCTGAGGGGGTACGCACAAGCTCCTGTTCCCGAGGGAAGGAGCTCTCAGTGTTCATCCCCCGGAACATGCCGAGGGCGGGTCCTGAGTTTACGTGATGCTCCCGATTCCCTCCTTATTAATAAAGGGTTTGATGGCGTGATAGGAGGGCATATCAAATCTCGAGATTCCAGGCCCCTCCCGGAATCATCGATGCTGGGAAACCTCCTGACTGGATTCTTCTCTTCGGCTCCCGCCAGAGCCTGACGGGCTTCTTCTTTGTGCGTGTTCCTGGATTGACCGATGCGCCGTACCGTGACCGCGCCCGACCCCAAGCCCAGGATGCCGTCAATGCAGCCCCCCATCATCCGCCATGACCTTTCCCGGTAGCCTGCAACCCAACCACGCCCACAGCCACCATGGCCACGAACACCAGCGACTCGGAGGTCAGGTGCTCCAGCCCGATGAGCGAGCTCACCGCCACGGCCCCGACGGCACCGACCCCCACCCAGCAGGCGTAGGCCGCGCCCACGGGCAGCCCCTGGTCCAGGGCCTTGGACAACAGATAGGTGCTCAGCGTCAGGAAAATGGCCACCAAGAGGGTGTACTCCGGGATCCGGAACCCATCGGACATCCCCATGGCCACCGCCCACACCACCTCGGTGAGGCCTGCGACCAGTATCAGCATCCATCCCTTCGCGGTCCCGCCCATCGGTGTCCCCCCGTGGTCATGTGCAGCCCCACCACTCCGGCTATCAGGAGCGCCACGAAGAACACCCTGGCCGGCGACACCGGGTCTTTGTAGATCGCCGCACCCATCGCGAACGTGGTCACCGCGCCGATGCCGGCCCACACCGCGTACGACACGCCGGTGCCTATCGTCCCCATCGCCGCGGACAGGATGCACAGGTCGACCACGATCAGAACGACAGTCGCAATCGCGTACCCCTTCCGCCTGAAGTGCTCGGAGCGCTCCAGGGTGTGGACCCAGCAGGGCTCCATCAGTCCCGCTACCGCCAGCAGGATCCATGCGAATTCCATAACCTTGATAATACGGGGTCCGTTTCAATAGGCTTGTCGTCACCTGTATAGTGTATACAGGTGGGAGTCGGACATGTCTGAAGGGATACTGATCTTCGAAAGGAAGCACATGCTGGCACTGATGCTGTACCTCCGCCGGAAGGGAGGGTCGGCCACCAGGATGGAGGTGTACAACGACATCGCCAACAACGACAGGATGCCGGACAAGTTCGCGCTGCTGGAGAAGGCCGGCCTGATAGTCCAGACCCGGGACAGGTTCACCCGGGCGGTGACCCTCACCCTGACCGATAAGGGAAGGGGGTTCGCCGAGGTGCTGGACGAACTGGACGCGTCCCTGCGGACTGATTGACCCAAGAATCATGCTACAAACCGTAAAATGCCCGGATGGAGGGGATCCCCATGTCGACTCCATCCGGACGATTCTGGTTTACTGGCTCTTCATCTGCTCCTCGGCATTGGCGATGCAGGTCATCGCATTCAGGCTCCGGGGGTATCCGATGTACGGCAGGCACTGGGAGACGACTTTTCTGAGGAACGCGGCGCCGTTGCCCATGTTCATGTTCCCCATTGAATGTGCGGTGAGCTGGGGCTCGCATCCCCCCTGGGCGGCCAGGAAGCAGAAGGTGATCAGCTCCCTCTGGGCCAGGTCCAGGCCGGTGCGGGTGTAGTAGTCGCCGAAGCAGTTGGCGGCGAGCCAGCGGTTGATGTGGCCGGTCTTCCACGCCTCGGCCATCTGGGGGCCGAAGATCTCCACCTGGGCGGCCACGCCCTTCTCGAGGCGGTCGTCCATGGTCGTGGTGGCCTGCCCCTCCAGGGGGAGCCTGACCCCTCTGGACTCCAGTATCCCGTTGGCGGCGTCCAGGAACGGCCTGACCCTACCGATCCCCAGGTAGTCCACAGCCTGGTATATCGTCTCCTTGAGCATCACCGGGGTGAGCCCGGCGTCCAGTGCCCTGGGGACCTCGGTGCGGAACTCATCGATCCCCTGGCACCCCATCAGCGTGGCGACGATGGCGAGGTGCCTGGTCACCGGCTCGAGGGTCTGGCCCTCCTCGTTCACAACCTCGTCGAATGCGAAGTGGTCGAACCTCTCTGCGAACTCCGGATCTGTCTCGTGGTAGTCTCTCATGCCCGTCGGTAGGTTGAGCTCGTATTTGAACCTGGATATAACTCCAGGAAAATGGTAGATCCTGAATCGATAATTGAGGACGCATACGCAAACGAATATGAACGAAAGATTCTGTCCTAACTCCGTAACCACCGTATGGAACACCCTTCTCCCTCAGATGCCCCCTCCACCTGCAATAACTCTGCATACCCTCGGATACAGATAAGACACAAATGTCGAAAACAATGGTGCCAGGGAAGGGATTCGAACCCTTGAAACCCTACGGTAAGGGATCTTGAGTCCCTCGCCTTTGACCAGGCTCGGCTACCCTGGCACATATCATAGAGAACGAGGATTGATTGAAAACGTTTGCGGGGATTGTGAGCATCAACGTTCGATAGCGACAGGTCTTACAATACGGTTGGAACTCATAACCAACGATAGATCCTGCTGATGACAGACTACGTTCCATATGTCTGGCACATCATGGATGTGATGAAATCTACACCTAGGAACAATTCGACAATGCAGGAAACCTGGACATGCCACAATGTCACAGAAGAAAAACCCCGGGATACCCCGGGGGATTGATCCGATTAGGGGATCACGGGAGGGTGGTGACCTCTCCGCGCTTCCCGTCGATGTAGAACGTGTACTCGTGCTGGCTCACGATGCCGCCGTCGACCTCCACCAGCTGGGCGTAGCTCGAGAGCACCCCGTGCCTGATGAGGTTCCTGACGTGCTTCTCCGCGTCCGGGAAGTCGCAGGACCTGGCGCAGAAGGGGAACGTCTTGAACTCCTCCTTCACGTAGTCGAAGAACTCCTTCGCCTTCGGGTCGGCGATCTCCCTCTCCCTGAGGATCCTCACGATGTTCCCGGGCTTGCCGTTCCTGACCTCGCCCTTCCCGTTGGTGGCGAACGGTTCGATCGCCACGGTCATCCCGCTCTTTATCTCGGTGGTCTCCCCGCTCTCGTAGTTGGGGACGGAGAGCCCCGCATGCAGGTTGTACGGCTCGATCTGGTGGCCGCACAGGTTGACGATCGGGTGGTATCCGGCGCCCTCGATGGTCATCTGCACCGCGCGGCCTATCTCCGTGAGGGGGACACCGTCGCCGATGAACTCCGCCACGGTGTTCCTGGCGGTCTTCGATATCTCCACCAGGTCCCTGTAAGAGTTGGTCCCGACCTCGACGGTCCCGGCGGTGTCGCCGACCATCCCGTCGAGCTCCGCCCCGCAGTCCACCTTGACCACGTCGCCGATCTGGAACACCGACTTGTCGGTGCAGCTCGGGGTGTAGTGGGCCGCGATCTCGTTTATGCTGATGTTGCACGGGAAGGCGAGTCCGCATCCGTGCTCGCGGATGTAGCCCTCCACCTCCTGCGCCACATCGTACAGCTTCACGCCCTCCTTGACCATGGAGAGCCCCAGCTCCCTGGCGGCTCCAGCGACCTTCCCGGCCGTGCGGAGCTTCGCCAGCTGGTCCTCGCTCAGCATTGCAACACTTCCCTTATCCTGTCTGCGGGTATCGCTCCCTGGCGGACGATCTCCACCTCCTTGTCCATGAGCCAGACGATCGTCGAAGGCTGACCGATGGTGCAGGCCCCGGCATCGATGTAAGTGTCCACGGCATCGCCGAAGTCGACGATCGCCGCGTCGATGTCCACCGCGTCGGGGTGGGAGTGGAGGTTGGCGGACGTGGCCACGATGGGCCCCGTGCGTCTGATGAGCTCCAGTGCGAACCTGTTGTCCGGGATGCGTATGCCGACCTTCTGCGACGACGAGGTGACGATGTCGGGCACGTTCTGCTGCTTCTTGATGATGATCGTGAGGGGTCCGGGCAGGAACGCCTTGATCAGCTTGTCCGCGTTCTCGTTGAGCACCGCGACCTTCTCCAGCATGGCCTTGTCCGAAACTGCCACCGAGAGCGGCATGTCGAACGGCCTGTTCTTGGCCACGTACAGGCTCTTGACGGCGGATTCGTTGTAGATGTCCGCGCCTATCCCGTAGACGGTCTCGGTCGGGTAGACTATGAGCTTGCCGGCCGCGATGTCCTCGGCGGCGGCCGCTACGGCTTCCTCGCAGTGGGCGTCGAAGCCGTGGGAGTAATCGCACTTGATGATCTTCATTCAAACACCTACCAAAGCCAGGGCCCTCCGCGTCAGCTCGGGACCGCAGTCTCTGCATATGCTTCCATGACCCGGATACAGTTCCCTTATGTCAACGTTACTGAGGACCCTCAGGGAGGACCTCATGTCCGCCATCGAGCCTCCCGGGAAGTCCGTCCTGCCGACGCCCATCTCGAACAGCGTGTCGCCGGATATCAGCGCCCCGGACACGGGCTCGTGGAGGCAGATGCTCCCGCGCGTGTGGCCGGGGGTGTGGATCACCCTGAAGGCCGCCTCTCCCAGGTCGATGACCTGGCCGTCGGCGAGATCCGAGACCTCCATCTCGGGAAGGGACCCGCCGAACATGGACGCCAGGGTGTACCTGTCGTCAGACACCCTCATATGCTGCGCGTCCGCCTCCCCCGCGTACACAGGGCATCCGAACTCCCGGACGATGTCCGGCATCCCGCCGATGTGGTCGAAGTGGCAGTGCGTCGCTACGACCATGTCCAGGCCCCTGCCGCCCAGTTCGGCGCGGATCCTGTCGGGGACGGACGGATCGGCCCCGGTGCCGGCGTCGACGAGCATCGTCCTGTCCGAAATCACGAGGTAGATCCCCGAATCGTGGGGAACGGAGGACTGTATCCTGACTATCTGCATCGGGATGGCCATGCAATCGTCGTATAAAACGATAGAGAACGACGCACGGAACACATGACACAGATGGAATTGGAAAAAAAGGAAAGAGGGTTCTCTCGGAGGATGAGAATTTTTCATACGAAACCTGTTTAACTGCTAGATCACACCCCAGCGACGTTCAAAGAACTTTAGTAAGCCAGGACTGAATACCTCGGCGAACCTCGGCACTTACATCCGGCTTCTATCAAACTCGTCATTTACGAGCGTCCTATGGGTACCTC
>CAUFXM010000003.1 GCA_959597175.1 uncultured Methanomassiliicoccales archaeon | reverse complement strand
CTGCCCGACGAGCAGAAGATCACCCTCGAGGTCGCCAAGATGATCCGTGAGATCTTCCTGCAGCAGAACGCCTACGATGAGGTGGACATGTACTGTCCCATCGAGAGGCAGTACGTGATGATGAGTCTCATCAAGAAGTACTCCGACCTTGCCGACAAGGCCCTGGCCGCCGGCGTGCAGGTGGACAAGATCGCCTACCTGCCCGTGAAGACCAGGTTCAACCAGGCCAAGTACGAGAAGACCATCGACGAGGAGCTGAAGGCCGTGGCCGAGGACATGGACAAGCAGTTCGCTGAGCTCGGAGTGTGATTCCAATGGCAGACATTACCAAAGAGTACAAGACGATCTCCCAGATCGCCGGACCCCTGGTGTACGTCAAGAACACCGAGCCCGTCGGTTACAAGGAGATGGTCAGCATCAGGATGTCGGACGGCACCATGAGGAGGGGACAGGTACTGGACTCCTCCGGAGAGATCGTCGTCATCCAGGTGTTCGAGGGAACCACCGGTGTCGACAGGGATGCGTCCGTTCGCTTCCTGGGCGAGACCATGAAGATGCCCGTGTCCAGGGACATGCTCGGAAGGGTCCTCTCCGGATCCGGTGAGCCCCTCGACGGAGGCGCGAGGATCGTCCCCGAGAAGGAGCTGGACATCGAGGGAGGTGCCATCAACCCCTGGGCGAGGGACAGCCCGTCCGATTTCATCCAGACCGGTATCTCCACCATCGACGGAATGAACACCCTGGTCAGGGGACAGAAGCTCCCCATCTTCTCGCAGTCCGGACTGCCCCACAACGAGATGGCTCTCCAGATCGCCAGGCAGGCCAAGGTCCGCGGTGAGAACGAGGAGTTCGCCGTGGTGTTCATCGCCATGGGTATCACCAACGAAGAGAAGCAGATGTTCATGAAGGAGTTCGAGAGGACCGGTGCCCTGAAGAGCGCCGTGGTCTTCCTGAACCTCGCCGACGACCCCGCTGTCGAGAGGACCCTGACCCCCCGTCTCGGTCTGACCACCGCGGAGTACATGGCCTTCGAGCTGGGCATGCAGGTGCTGGTCATCATGACCGACATCACCAACTACTGCGAGGCTCTCCGTCAGATCGGAGCCGCCCGTGAGGAGGTGCCCGGAAGGCGTGGTTACCCCGGTTACATGTACACCGACCTCGCTCAGCTGTACGAGCGTGCGGGAAGGATCAAGGGCAAGAAGGGTTCCATCACCCAGATCCCCATCCTCTCCATGCCCGGAGGAGACATCACCCACCCGATCCCCGATCTGTCCGGTTACATCACCGAGGGTCAGATCGTTCTGTCGATGGAGCTCCACAGGGCCGGAATCTACCCGCCGGTGAACGTGTCCTCGTCCCTCAGCAGGCTGATGGGAGGAGGAACCGGTGCCGGGAAGACCCGTGAGGACCACAAGAACGTGTCCGACCAGCTCTACGCGTCCTACGCGGAGGGTAAGGACCTGCGCGGTCTCGTGGCCATCGTCGGAAAGGACTCCCTCTCCGCCAAGGACAGGAAGCTCCTGGACTTCGCCGACATCTTCGAGGACAGGATCGTCCGTCAGGGACTGGACGAGGACCGTTCCATCGAGGAGACCCTGGACATCGCCTGGGAGATCTTCACGGAGCTCGACCTCGACCAGCTGACAAGGATCAGCCGCAAGTACATCGAGAAGTACCTGCCGAAGAAGTGATCGCATGGCAGCACACGATGTCACCCCCAACCGTTCGGTCCTTCTGGACCTGAAGAGGAGGATCAAGCTCACCCAGGGTGGGTACAAGATCCTCAAGATGAAGAGGGACGGCCTCATCATCGAGTTCTTCGAGGTCCTGGAGAAGGCCAGGAAGATGCGTGAGGGAGTCTCCTCCGACTACGAGTCGGCAATGGAGAAGATCACCATCGCCAGGGCGGTGGAGGGAGAGATCGCCGTGAAGAGCGCGGCGTACGCCCTCAAGGCTGACCCGCAGGTGAAGCTCGGAAGCAAGTCCATCATGGGGATGATGGTCCCCAAGGTGGAGGCTGAGAGGATCCACACCAAGATGACCGAGAAGGGCTACGGTGTGATCTCCACCTCCGCCTACATCGAGGATGCCGCCCAGGCGTTCGAGAAGCTGCTGGACACCCTCGTCCGCGCGGCCGAGGTGGAGTCCACGATGAAGAAGCTGCTGGACGAGATCGAGAAGACCAAGAGGCGTGTCAACGCTCTGGAGTTCAAGATCATTCCCGAGCTGAAGGAGTCGGAGAGGTTCGTCAAGTTCCGTCTCGAGGAGATGGACAGGGAGAACACAACCCGTCTCAAGCACCTGAAAGGCAAAGGGGCTGCGGAAGAGTGAAGTCCACAGAGGAGCGTCTCAACGAGATCCGCGAGGACCCGGTGAAGCTGAAGCGTGCCTTCAACATCATCTGGATCGCATCTTACGGGATGCTGGTCCTCGGTGGCCTGATCATCGTCGCGGTCCTGGTGTACCTGTACCTGTGACAAACCATTTACAAGCTCTCAAGCCGGGTCTTCGGACCCGGCCAAACCCCGACAGGTTTTCTGACATTCCGAGATAGTTGCAGAGTGCATATACGCATTCATATATTCGCAATCGATTGAATATATATTGTGATATGACAATCAGGGTGCCAACGGCAGCGGTGACGCTTGCGGATGTCCCGATGAAGGTGTTTGGGCGGGTGACCCCGCCCGGAAATGGATTTGACTGATCAGTCCTCGGGCCTGAATCCGAGGTACTGGCTCTGTTGCTCGTAGGGCACGTTGTAGTAGCGGATGCCCTTGTCCAGCTTCCTGATGGATTCCATCTCCGAACCCGTGAGTTCGAAGTCGCAGATGTCCAGGTTGCTGCGGATGTGCTCTGGGTTCCTGGAGCCGGGTATGACGATGTTGCCCTCCTGCACATGCCAGCGGAGGATGACCTGGACGTTGGTCTTACCGTACTTCTTGCCGATCTCGGTGAAAAGGGGCTCGTTGATCAGGTTCCTGTCGCCGTGTTCGTCAGGGAAGGCGAGGTGGCACACCTCAAGGATGTGAGGTTCGAGGAGATCCACCCCAGCCCGATATACGCCTTCGTGAGGTCGGATGATCCCCTTGCCTCCAAGGATACTATAGTCCCGTCGGATCTGGACGGGAGGACCCTGATAGTAGGCAAGGGGTCACCTCCGGAGCTGAGGGCGGTACAGAAGAGGTTCATTGCCGAGGCGGATGTGAGCCTGATGAACTCGACCGATCCGAATTGCGCCAGGGTGTACATGGAGTCCCATCGCGGCGTCGTGCTGGGGCCCGGATACGCGGACGAGATCCGGCCTCTGGTGACCCGCATACCGGTGGAGGGGGTGGAACCTATCCACTGCGGGCTGGCGTTCAGGGCCGACGACGGAAGGGATGCCTACGACAGGCTCGTGTCGATAATGAGGTCGGTGTGCACCTTGGCAGGACTTGCGATGCTCCGATCACTCCGCGTGGAAGTTGTGCATGCGGATCTGGCCGGTGCCCAGGTCCACCGTCGGCATTATCCCGGGGTCCGGGTTGAAGTTGTGCTGCCTCTGGTACTCGGTCTGCGACTGCCAGGTGGATGCGTTGATCATCCTCACCCCGTTGTATATCTCCTGTCCCACCCCGTGCACGTGTCCGGTCACGAAGATGTCCGGGATGTACTCCATGGCCATGTAGTCCTTCTTCTCCGGCGCCAATGCGTTCCGCTGGCCGTATATGGGCGCAAGATGCCTCCTGACGCACATCTGCCTCATGGTGTCCAGGGGGTTGTCGTATGTCAGGTTCTGAACCGCCGCGATCCAGTCGTCCAGGCTCTTGCCGTGGTACGTCAGCACTGTCCTGCCCTCCACGCTCAGGTACACCGGGTTCGCGACCATGAGGATGTTCGAGTCGAAGTTCTTGGTGAACCTGAGGTTCAGCGCGGGCTGGGGCTCCGCCAGGCGTGCGGCGTCGTGGTTGCCCGGATGGACCACCATCTTGATGTGGTCTGGGATCTCCTTCAGGTACTCGGCCAGCGTCTCGTACTGCCTGTCGATGTCAGGTATGTCCAGCTCCTTGTCCTGGTCCGGGAACACGCCTATCCCGTCGACGACGTCTCCTGGGAACACGAGGTAGTCGATCCCCTCCTCCTCGGAGTTGGCCTTGAGCCAGGCGATCATCCTGTGCCAGTCCTTCTCCAGGAAGGTGGAGCTCCCCACATGGACGTCGGAGAGGAACGCGATCTTCGAAGTGGAGTCGCTGGGCTCCCAGGTGTGCTGCCTGGGGACGTCCGGGCGGTATATCTTCTCCGGGATGATCATGGTCTTCTGGAGGTTGGGCCTACCCAGGACGCCGATGACCTCGTCGTTGACGAAGGTCTCCCCGCTGAGGGGCGAGTCCTTTGAGATGAAGACCTTGGTCGTGCCGGTGTCGTCCTCGATCGTCACCATGGTGTGTCCGTTCTTCGTGGTGCTGCAGTCGTAGACTATCCCGGCGACCTTGACGTCGCGGTCCAGGCTGAGGGCCCTGGATATGTCCATCGCCCTGCCGAAGTCGTGGCGCTTCTCCAGAAGCCTCTTCAGGGTCAGGAAACGGCTCCTGAAGTACACGGCGAAATCGTTGATCTTGCCTTCGCAGGTGGAGTCGCCTGTGACATCGGTCCCCTTCATCACCGTGAGGTCGGAGGTGAACCTGTTCTTCGGCTTCACCTCCTTCGGGGATTCGAAGAGGATCTTGTCCCCCGCGATGCAGTCCATGATGTCCTGTTTGCTCACGAACATCATGTTGGCCGAGAGATGGGAGAACACGGTGTTGGTGAAGCCCATGGGGTCGTTGTTCGAGAGGATCATCTCCATGGCGTCCGGGGAGAAGAAAATCTTCCTCTTCGCTGCTGCCGACAGGATCTCCTCTTTCATCGTACGACTGATGCACGGCCCCCGTATAGTCCTTTGGTTCCCACATACATCCGCGGGACCCTTCGTGTTGTTTGGGTGGTTTAAATACACTGAATACGTCCCCTACGTCATGACCATCGTGAGCATCTCCTGTCCAGTCAACCCGAGCGAGGATCCCGAGAAGGTCCGCTCGGCCATCCTCTCGATATTCCCCAATGCGGTTCTGGAGCTGGGGGAGGACGGCTTCACGGGTACTGCCGAGAACCTGGATGCCTTCGGCAAAAGGATCCGCTCCCAGAGGATACTGGACGCCGCACGTGCGGTGCTCATAATGAACATGCGCGGTGACCGCACCCGCATGAGCCTGAACAAGCAGGTCGCGACGGTGGGTAAGGTTTCTTTCGCGGACAGGAACCCCGTGCTCGGGGCCATAGAGGTGACGATCGAGGACACGGGGCTCGTGGCGCTCATCGACCGCGTGGCACCGATGACCGTGGACGGTGAGGAGGTGAGGCAGTGATCGGGATGTCCTGCACTCACTTCGGGAGCAGGCCGTTCGAGGAATGGATCGGTCCGGTCTCTGCGGAGTTCCGCCACTGGGAGGTGTTCTCGGAGGCGGAGCACAGCATCCTGGGGAACGTGCCTCGTTTCAAGGGGCTGATCGACGATGCTGGGATCACATGCTCCGTCCACGCTCCGATCTGCGATTGGAACATAGCGTCGCTGTCGGACAGGCTCAGGCAGGCGTCGCTGAAGGAAACGGTCGCCACCATCATGGAGTCCGCGGAGCTCGGGGCACAGACGGTGACGGTCCATCCCGGCCTCTCGTCGATGGCTGTGAACGGGATGGAGGCGAAGGCCGAGGAGCTGTCACGTCAGTCGATGCGCCTCATCAATGCCGCCGCGAAGGAGTACGGCGTCACGGTGGCGATAGAGAACATGCCCAACGTGCCGTTCTTCCTGGGCAGGACGGCGGCGTCCCTCTCGTCTCTGATCGACGGCACCGATCTGAGCGTGTGTTTCGATATCGGACACGCCAATACCACGGGACAGATCGACGCTATGATAGACATGCTCGGAGACAGGATCGCGAACATCCACATCCACGATAACAACGGGACCCGCGACGAGCACCTGACCATAGGCGAGGGGAACATCGACTTCCAGAGGGTCGTCAGCAGGCTTTCCGGCTACCGCGGGAACTGGATAATCGAGTCCAAGGATCTCCCGTCGGCGGTGGAGTCTCAGTCCCGCCTGCGGAAGCTGCTCTCCTGATCGGGCAGCAGAGCGGGCATGGAGGATATCTTGGGAACGGGGTTCCCGATCCTCCTGGCGATCTCCACGATGCACGGGATGCCCGCGACCAGAATCAGCATCAGCGCAACGCTGACGACGAGTGCCAGCGCGCCGTCCAGCATCACCGCCATGTAGTCCACTGCGAAGTGGAACGTTATCGACACGTGGACACCGAAGCGCATGTACAGGTAGCCCAGCGCCAACCCGGTGATCATCGTCGGAAGCACCTTCCACAGACCCCATCCGCTGAGATGCCCGAATCCGAACACCACCGCGGAGACGACCATCAGCACCAGTCCCAGGCGACTGACGCCGAACCCCCCGAAGAGGCACCTCCAGAAATCCTTCCTGAACTGGCACAGTGCCATCACCGTCATCGGCACCCCCATGAACGCGACCCTGGTGATGACCTCCTCCCACACCGCGGCGTTGGCGTAGGTCAGGAGGGCCTCCGGCACCCACCCAGCGACGGTGTCGTCGGGGAGGCTGGTCGTCGAGCCCAGCTGGGGTATCGCCAGTATCACGTTCAGAAGCAGCGAGGCGCAGAGGAGCATGCACATCCAGAACATCGGGGTCCTGCCGAAGGCCTCGCTGCGGTCAGGTGCATCCTTCACCTCCTTCCAGGTCCGGTAGAACACCAGCAGCACAGATGCGGTTATCGCGACCACGAGGAAGACCCAGAAGAGCTGCAGGCCCAGTCCGCTGATGGCGCCGATCACGTCCAGCTCCGGTTTCAGCACCAGGATGCTCATGGCCATGTCGGCCGCCCATCCCCAGACGCCGCCGGCACCGGCGAGCATCAGGACGAGCTGGATGACGAGCAGGGCTGCTACCACGGGGGCTATGAGCATGACGACGGACGAGAGGCCGAACCTCGACCTCCGGGGTTCGGGAGGCGTCAGAGGCCTCCCGCATCTGGGGCAGAAGCGGTCGCCTCTCCCCCTGGCGGCATCGCATTCCCCGCATCCGTCCAGGGGTTCGCCGCAGGATATGCAGAACATGTGGCCGGCCAGACGGCTCTCGTCGCATCTGTCGCAGCTCAGTGGATCACCTCAGGAGCTCCGCGATGCCCTCGGCGCGCTCTATCTCGGAGACGACCAGGAGGCTGGCGCGGTATCTGGCCACCTCCCTTATCTGTGACGCGATGTGCTCCTCCCGGTTGCGGGAGACGTCGCGGTATCCTTTGACGCCGTTCACGTACTCGTCCCACTCGAATGCGAAATCCTCGGGGGTCGTCGATCTGAACTTCTTCTTCATGCCCTTCTTGGCCAGACGGTGCTCCTTCACGAAGTCCCAGGTCTTCACGGTGTCGCAGTACATCTCGGTGAACTCCGAGTCGTTCATGTCGAGCGGGATGACGCCGATCCCCTCCTGGGTGCACAGGTCTATCAGGGCGCACATGGCAGGCGACGGCATCTCGACCTGGAGGCCGGTGAGTTCCTCCATCCTGTGGGCGTAGGCCAGGTCGAGCTCGCTCACTTCGAACTCGTCCTCCAGCTGGGCCCTGGACCTGATGGCCTGGATCCCCTCGATGCCCATGGTGGCGCCGTAGGCCTCGAAGCCGCCGAAGGCATCACGGACCCTGTCCGCCTCGGATACTATCCCGTTGACCACCGGCAGGATGCAGACCCTGCAGCTGCCAACGGGCACCTCGATCATTTGCGGGTCCCCCTGGCGGCCACGAGATCCGTCAGATCATCGGGTGCGTCGATCTTCTTGAGCTCCTCGTTGGAGACAACCGCGGTGGAGTCTATGTTGTCCCTGTCGTGCTTGCACTCCACGATCAGGACCGAGAACCTGTCCATTATGCGGGCGATGTCCGAGGCCACGACGGCCTTCTGCACCAGCTTGGCGTCGTCCGACCTGCCGAGGCCGGTGAGCATGAGCGCTCTGTCGTTGTGGCTCACGGCCTCGAAGGGACTCTTGACCACGGGCCTGACCGAGAACCCCAGGTTGCAGAGCTGGTTGACTGCGAAGGTGTCGATGGGCTCCTGTCCGGTGCGCTCCTCCTTTCCGCGCTCCTCGCTCTTGAAGTCGAACGGGTTTATGGGCTCGATTATGGGCAGACCGAGGTACTCCTCTATGCGTAGGGCGGCGTCTATCATCGCCCCCATGCCCGACTCGTACATCTGGATGGTCCTGCGGGACACGCCCGCGGTCTCAGCGAGGGCCCCCAGGCTGATTCCCCGCTCCTCCCTTACGGCGCGCAGGAGATCGCTGTCCAGTTTGACGTAGAGGCCTCCGGGGGCGGCGAAGATGAACGGCGGGGCGTCCTCCAGGAGGAGGTCCGCTAGAGTCTCGTTGGATACGATTGATATGTTGAACCTCGAGTACACGATGCCGGGCTCGAGGGCCCCGGAACTCGAGCGCTCGCCCACCACCATGGGGGTGGCGCTCAGGGCGTCCGCCAGCACCTTCATCTCCTCGGCGTTGTCCTTGGAGAACGCGTCGATGTTGCTGAGGACCTTGACGATCAGGACCCTGTCGTCGAGTCTGGCGACTACGTCGAAGCAGATCCCCCTTATCGTCAGCGCGGACGAGACGTCGAAACCCGCCTTCGCAAGGATGGCGCGGGTGGTGTTGATGAGCTCGTTCCTGCCCATATGGTTACGATTGTCAGAACTTCTATTTAATATCGCCATCAGGGTCATCCGGGGGCGTTGGAAGTGGGGGAGGGGAACCCCTCCCCTGTGTTCAGTTGATGGCGATGGTCTTCCCGGTCTTGGATGGGGAGACCTTGTCCATGGTCACCTCCAGGAGTCCGTTGTTGTACTCGGCCCTGGCGGAGTCCACGTCCACCTCGCAGGGCAGTGCGAGGTCCTTCTCGAACCTCCTGCCCGGGGTGTCCACCGAGATGGAGAGCTTGTTGCCGGTGCATCTCAGCGTGATGTCGTCCTTGGCGACGCCCGGTATCTCGGCCACCGCCCTGACGACGGAGTCCTCCTCCGTGACATCGGTGAAGGGTTCCCTGACATCGCCGGAGCCCAGCGCGTTGAACCTGCTGCCGGAGTTGCCGAACTCCTTCACGTGCCTCACGCCGTCGGGCCCCTGGTACATCGTGTATCCGTACGTCTTCACGTCGGGCCCGGACATGTCCATCTGCGAGAACATGTCCTCGATCCTTCTGTTCAGGCTCTCGAAACCTCCGAAGAGGTCGTTCCAGATGTCGTCTGCTGCGGTCATATGTCTCACTCCTTTGATTTCCTTCCTTGTTCTCTCGTTCTTTTTCAGTTCGTTCTCGGTGTCTTAAGGGGTTTGGGGGTGCGGGAGGGATCACTCCTTCCCGTACTCGCTGAGCTTCTGGCGGGACTTCGGGCCGAATTTGTCCATCGATCTCTCGAAGTCCTCCGCCTCCACCCTGCATCCGGCGATGTCCTCGTCGGTCGGGTCCGCCTTGGAGGCCACCAGGCGTCTGACCGCGTTCATCACCGCCTCGTTGCAGATGGCGGCGATGTCCGCTCCGGTGCAGCCCTCGGTCTCCTCCGAGAGCCTCTCCAGGTCCACGTCCTCGGCCAGCGGGCGGCCCTTGGCGTGGATGCCGAAGATGGCCTTCCTGGACTCCTTGTCCGGGGGTCCGATGTAGATCGACTTGTCGAATCTGCCAGGCCTCAGGAGGGCAGGGTCCATGATGTCCGGGCGGTTGGTGGCTGCGATGACCACCACGTCGTTCAGGCTCTCGAGACCGTCCATCTCCGTCAGCATCTGGGAGATGACCCTCTCGGTGACGTTGCTGTCCCCGTTGCCGGATCCCCTCTCGGGCGCGATGGAGTCGATCTCGTCCATGAAGATCACGCAGGGCGAAGCCTGTCTGGCCTTCCTGAACGTCTCCCTCACGGCCTTCTCGGACTCCCCCACCCACTTGTTCAGGAACTCGGGCCCCTTCACCGCGATGAAGTTGGCCTCGGATTCCGTCGCAACGGCCTTGGCCAGCATGGTCTTGCCGGTTCCGGGCGGACCGTAGAGCAGGATCCCCTTGGGGGGCCTCGCGTTCATGTGCTCGAACACCTTGCCGAACTTCAGGGGCCACTCGACCGCCTCCTTCAGCTCCTGCTTGGCGCTCTCCAGCGCACCGATGTCCTCCCATCTGACGTTGGGCTTCTCGATCAGGACCTCCCTCATGGTCGAGGGCTGCATGTCCTTCAGCGCGTTCTTGAAGTCGTCCTTGGTCACCAGGATGGAGTTCAGAACCTCCCTGGGGATCTCCTCAGCCTCCAGGTCCACGTCGGGCAGCACCCTCCTCAGGGCGGCCATCGCCGCCTCCTTGGTCAGTGCGCTGAGGTCCGCTCCGGCGTACCCGTGGGTCTTGTCCGCGAGCCACTTCAGGTCCACGTCGTCGGCCAGGGGCATCCCCCTGGTGTGGATCTCCAGGATCTCGAGCCTGCCGTCCCTGTCGGGGATGCCGATCTCGATCTCCCTGTCGAACCTTCCGGGCCTCCTCAGGGCCTCGTCGATGGAGTTGGGCCTGTTGGTGGCGCCGATGACCACGACCTTCCCTCTGGAGTTCAGACCATCCATCAGGGACAGGAGCTGGGCGACTATGCGTCTCTCCTCCTCGCCGTTGACCTCGTCCCTCTTGGGGGCGATGGAGTCGATCTCGTCGATGAAGATGATGCTCGGGGCGTTCTCCTCCGCCTCCTTGAAGATCTCCCTCAGCTTGCCCTCGGACTCGCCGTAGAACTTGCTGACTATCTCAGGACCTCCGATGGAGATGAAGTTGCTGCTAGTCTCGCCTGCCACGGCCTTGGCCAGCATGGTCTTGCCGGTTCCGGGCGGACCGTGGAGCAGCACACCCTTGGGTGCCTCTACGCCCAGCCTCTTGAAGAGCTCCGGATGCCTCAGCGGAAGCTCCACCATCTCACGGATCTTCTTCACCGCGTCGCCCAGCCCTCCGATGTCGTCGTAGGACACCTTGGGCACGTCGCCCTTGTTGGCGGCAGGCTTGTCGGAGACCTTCACCTCGGTGGCGCTCGCCATCAGCACAGCGTCCCCGGACGGGGCGAAGGACGTGACTACCAGGTCGATCTTGTTGCCCATCACGTTGAGCGTGATGGTGTCGCCCTTCGCCAGGGCCCTGCCTTCCAGGACCTGTTTCAGATACTCCTCGCCTCCCTGCAGCCTCAGCTGCTCGGTGGGAGCGAAAGTGATCTTCTCCGCGTTCTTGGCGGTGACCTTCTTCACTGCCACCCTCTCGTCGAGGGCCACGCCTGCGTTGCGTCTGGTGGAGCCGTCGATCCTGATTATGCCGCGGTTGGCATCCTCGGGCGCTCCCCTGAGGACCTTCGCCACGGTCTTCCTGTTACCGTCGATCTGGACGATGTCCCCGACCTTGATGCCGAGGATG
Source organism: uncultured Methanomassiliicoccales archaeon (assembly GCA_959597175.1). Classification (GTDB taxonomy): domain Archaea; phylum Thermoplasmatota; class Thermoplasmata; order Methanomassiliicoccales; family Methanomethylophilaceae; genus Methanoprimaticola. The sequence goes on along the minus strand of CAUFXM010000003.1, from coordinate 215,472 downwards.
TCCATCAGTTCGGGGTCGAGTCTGGCAATGCCTCTGCCAGTCTCTCCGGACTTCAGCTCCGCGACCTTTATCGCTTTCTCATTCACCATACTCATACCTCCCTTTCGATTTTCCTGACGATCTTCCCATCTCCGTCGCCCCTGCCGGATCCGGAGAGCGAATCCATTATCGCGCTCCTCTCCGACATGAGGTCGGTGCGCTCCCTGTCGAGCTCCTCTATCCTCTCGTCTATCTCGCTGATGCGTCTCGATGCCTCCAGGGGGGTCATGCCCTCGCGTGGGCCGGTCGGGCTCCCCGAAGGTCCGATGACCTTCGCGGAGAACATGCTGCTGTGCATCTCGACCACCAGCGTGAACTCGCTGCTGGGGGTATACACGATCCTCATCGGACCCATGTCGCTGTCGACGCGGCTGCTGACCACGAGGCCGTTGCTCTCCATCAGAGCCAGGTTCTTCATCACGGCCTGCTGGCTGATGCCCAGCTCCTTGGAAAGGCGAAGCGGGTAGCTGGGTTCGCGCACCAGCGACTCCAGTATGCGCCTCCTCGTGGGGTTCTCCACGATTGACAGTAGCATGTCGATGTCATCCATGTTATCCCTTGGTTGTTAACCTTGAGTTCACAACATCAGTATATGCATGGTCTTCTATAAAAATATTTCTAATTCAACGGATGAATCCGACACCGGTCCCGTCGTGGATCCTAAGAGAAAAAGAATGGGCGGGTTGCCCCGCCCGCGGTTTCAGTTGGAGGCCTGGATGAGCCTGTTTATGACGAACTTCTTGTCCATGCTGGCAAGGAACAGGGCGAGCCTGGGGCCAGCCTCCTTGGCTATGAGGATCTTGTACATCGCCTTGTATGCGCCCTTCGAACCGATGGGCATGCTCTTGGCGACCTCGTTGAACACCTTGTTGATGGTGTCCACATCCCATGGCGCGTCGTTGAGACGGCTGATGAGCGCCTGGAAGAACAGCTTGTCGTTCATGGTCAGGGTGACGGACGTCGGGATGGTCTGGCGTATGCTGAACTTGACGGAGTCCGGGGCGAATCCGTTGAGCCAGTACCTCACGCTGTTCACCCTCCTCTTGAGCCTCTCCATGTCGTCCATGGTGGCCTCGGAGAGGTCCATCGTCCTCTTCAGGATGGTGAGGACCTCGTCGAAGTCGGATGCCATCTGCACGACGTTCACCAGGTGCCTGCAAGAGACCTGCAGTGGCAGTTTCTTGGGGATCTTGTTGTGCTGGGCGATCTTGTAGGCGGCGACGGAGTTGTCCTCCGACTCGGTCCACTCGCCGCTGAAGTAGAGCTTCTCCATCCTGTCGTACTCGTCTGCCATGTCCAGAACCCCGAGTCCGGGGTCGAAGTCGATGCTCTTGGACGGGTTCACCCTGAGGAACAGGTAGTTGAGCACCTCCGGAGGCATCATGTTGATCGCGTCCAGGCCCGTGACGGGGCTGCCCAGGGACTTGTGCATCTGGCCGACCCCCTTCAGCTGGACGAACTCGTAGGGGATCGGGAACGGGGCCTTGCCGCCGTAGATCTCCTCCATTATGATCTTCCCGGAGTCGTATGACCCCCCTGCGGCGGCGTGGTCCTTACCGAAGGGTTCCGCGGAAGTGCCGAAGATCTTCCACTTCGCCGGCCACTCCAGCCTCCACGTGAGCTTCCCCTCGCCCTTGGTGATGTTGGCGACGCCCTTGTTCCCGCAGGTGCACTCGTACTCGATGTGGGGGAAGGAGTACGTGTCGAACTTGGGGCGGCAGAAGCGCCCGCACTTGCTGCACAGGGGGTTGAACGGAGCGTAGTTCGGGTCCGCCTCCTTGCCTGTGACCTCGTGGAGGATCTCGATGACCCTCTCGCGCTTGGTCATCGCGGCGTCGATGCACTCGGCGAACAGGCCCTTCTCGTAAAGTTCGTGGGTCCAGACGATCTCGCACTTCATCCCGAGGGTCTCGATGGTGTCGAGGAACGGCTGCACGAAGTGGTGGGCGTAGTTGTTGTGCTTCCCGCAGGGGCAGGGGATGCGGCAGATGGGCATGCCGACGTACTTCTCGTACTCCTCCGGGAGGAACGGATAGCGTTTCCTCAGGGGGTCGAAGTCGTCAATCAGATAGATCAGTCTGACTTCCTTGCCGGCCGCCTCTACGGCGCTGCGCACCGACTCCCCGGTGATGGCCTCCCTGAGGCTGCCGACGTGGAGGATGCCGGTGGGACTAATGCCGGTGGCGATGAGCGGACTGTCGCAGTTGTCCACGACGTCCTTGGCAATGACATCTGCCCAGTGCATGTTAATCGGCGTTGCCATGAGGGCCATATAAAAAAGGGTTTCGGAGACCCAGAGGCGTCTGGGTCATCCCGTGGCGCGATCGCGTCTTCCGAAGCAGGGGCACGTCTAGGCCTTATTAGGATGAAAATGGATAAAAAAGTACATCAATGTCAAATAAATACATATATCTGTACAATTTTGTCACCATCATGACGATTCCAAGAGACGCACGCGTGACCCTCGACCCCGAGGAGATCCCGAAGCGCTGGTACAACCTGGCCGCCGACCTCCCGGACCTCAAGCCTCCGCTGAACCCCGTCACCAAGGAGCCGGCCAAGCCGGAGGACTTCGCACTGATCTTCTGCAAGCCCATCATCCAGCAGGAGGGCTCCACCGAGAGGTGGATAGACATCCCGGAGGAGGTCAGGGACAATCTGATCAACCTCAACAGGCCGTCGCCCCTCCAGAGGGCGTACCGTCTGGAGAGGTACCTCAAGACCCCTGCGAAGATCTACTTCAAGCGGGAGGACATGAGTCCCCTCGGAAGCCACAAGGGCAACACCGCGCTGGCACAGGCATACTACAACGCCGAGTCCGGCATACACACCCTGACCACCGAGACCGGGGCCGGCCAGTGGGGTACGGCTCTCGCCATGGTCTCGAACCTGTTCGACATCAACACCACCGTGTTCATGGTGAAGGGGAGCTACAACCAGAAGCCCTTCAGGAAGACGCTCATGAACATGTACGGCGCCAAGTGCTACGCCTCGCCCAGCGAGTACACCGAGTTCGGGAGGAAGATCCTCAAGGAGCATCCGGAGACCACCGGGTCCCTGGGGATAGCCATCTCGGAGGCCTGCGAGCTGGCCGTCAACGACGACCACACCTGCTATGCCCTGGGTAGCGTGCTGAACCACGTCATGCTGCACCAGACCGTCATAGGTGAGGAGACCAAGCTCCAGATGGAGAAGGCGGAGATCGTCCCGGACTACATGATCGCATGCGTGGGCGGCGGCTCCAACTTCGCTGGATTCACGTTCCCGATGATGCACGAGAAGATGGAGGGCAGGAGCGAGGCGGAGATCATCGCGGTCGAGCCCAAGGCGGCACCCTCCCTCACCGAGGGCGAGTTCAGGTACGACTACGGTGACACGGGAGGGATGACGCCCCTCATCATGATGTACACCCTCGGATCCGAGTTCGTCCCCAAGAGCATCCATGCCGGCGGTCTAAGGTACCACGGCATGGCGCCGCTGGTCTCCGCGGCCTACGACCAGGGCCTGCTAACGGCGGTGTCGTACGACCAGCCTGACACCTTCGAGGCCGGGGTCACCTTCGCCAAGACGGAGGGGATCGTAGCTGCCCCGGAGTCCTGCCATGCGATCAGGGCGGCCATCGACAAGGCCCTCGAGTGCAAGGCCACCGGCGAGGAGAAGACCATCGTGTTCTGCCTCTCCGGACACGGGTTCCTGGACCTCTACGGTTACGAGCAGTACATGGAGGGGACGCTGCCGTCCTCGTCCATCGAGTGAGAGACCGTTCGAAGAAATTCCCGTGGCCCCGGTCATCCCGGGGTCACGGGTGACAACGGGCTCAGGCCCACTCGAAGTTCTCCCTGCCGGCACCGAGCTCGAAGTGGAGCTTGCCGATACCCAGGTCGACCTCTGAGTAGGCTCCGCCGGCGGTCTCCGCCCTCACCTTGCCGTCATCCTGGAGGGTGAAGGTGAATCTCTGCTTGTTCATGGCCGTGGGTGCCAGCATCGCCGCCTCCACGCCGTTTCTGAACCACTCAGGCATCTCCCCCTGGCATTTGCCGATCTCCTCGGCGGGCTTGCTCTTGTGAGGAACCCCCTGGTCCACTCCGTATCCCAGTGCCAGCACGCAGACCAGCTTCTCGTTGTCCTTGACGTTCACGTCCAGCTTTCTCTTCTTGTAGGTCAGTCCGACCCAGCATGTGTTGAGTCCCAGCCTCTGCGCCTCGAGGACGACCTTCTCCCCGTAGTACCCGACCTTCTCGTCGGTGTCCTTCTCCTTCCTGATCAGGGCGACGTAGTTGCTCACGTTGTCGAATCCCCTGGCCAGGATGCCGGTGAACACCCCGGGCTGGTCGGTGACCAGCTGGAAGTGGAGGTGCCCCTCGGCGTTGCAGGTGTCCACGAAGTTCTGGAGCTCCCTCCTGACCTCCCCCTCGACCTTCCTGTCGGTGTACCTCCTCACGGAGTTGCGCGATCTCATGGCTTCCATGATGTCCGTCGTTTCCATCCTCATTCCTCCTCGGGTACGATCGGGAAGCCGTTGGCCCGGATCCTGTCCACCACGGAGCAGACCTCGTCGGCGATGTCGCGCATTCTGTGCCACACGTCCGACTCTATGTCCAGGCAGTACAGGTTGGACGTGCCCCTGCGGTGCATCGTCACGATGCCGGCCTGCTTGAGGGTCTTCAGGTGGTAGGACACCGCCGGTCTGGACAGGCCCACGCACTCGGTGATCTCCTGGACGCTCATGCCGTAGCACCTGCTCTCCAGGAGCAGCAGGATGATCCTCTGCCTGTGCGGGTCGCCCAGCACCGTGATGCAGTCGCAGATCTCCCTGAAGTCCTCGCTAAGCTTCTGCCTGGCCTCCTCGTACTCGTCCATAATAGTTCATTAGTTTAAACATTTAAACTTATTTGGAGAAACCGCGGAAACCGTCGAAGCTCCCCGCGAGTCATGGTCCTCCTTCCTCGTTAAATACGGGCATCCGCTACTCCGCCCGATGGCAGGAGTTCTCATCGACGACGTGGTCGAGGTCAGGGACCAGAGCGAGGGCAGCAGGCTCTATACCCGCGGCAACTACGGCTATCCCCGTAGCGGCGGAGGCGTCGACCTGGATCTGGTCGAGGCCACCTACTTAGTGGAATGCAGGAGGCTGGAGGTGGTCGGTCCTGATGGCCCCATGGCCTATGATGAGCTGTTCCGCCACTCGGCCACGGTGGTCGACGGGTTCGACATAAAGTACCTGGTCTTCCGCGACCTTCGTCAGAGAGGATTCATAGCCAAGTACGAGACCGGGGACTACGACATCTCGGTGTTCCCCCGCGGGAAGACCATGAGCAACTCCCGTCCGGAGTTCATGGTCAGGGCGGTTTCGGAGAGGAATGCCATCGACATCAACACGTTCATCCGCGAGGTCTCCGACATCCGCCAGAGGAAGAAGAAGCTCCTCTACGGCGTGGTGGACGAGGAGGGGGACCTTACGTACTACATGATGTCCATGAGGGACCCTGCGGGGAAGGTTTTCCCCGAGCCCATGTCGGCCAAACCGGTGGGACGTCTGATAAGGGACAGGGTGTTCGTCTTCGACAGGGAGCACGCCGAGGCCCTCAGGGGATACGGGTTCTACGGGAGGGCCTTCGTGGACGCCCTCCAGCTGTCCCTCATCGAGAGCTGCCATCTAGTCGGCAAGGGCAGGCTCACGGTCCTCGACCAGGACGACAGCGTGCTTACGTTCGACGACCTCATGGACTTCGGCACCTCGATGCAGGACGAGTTCCGCATCAGGTATCTGGTGTTCTCCGACCTCAGGGAGAGGGGCCTTGTGGTGAAGACCGGCTTCAAGTACGGCACCCACTTCAGGGTGTACCAGGCGTCGCCGGACGAGTGCCACGCCCGCTACCTGGTCCATGCTGTGACCGACGACGGGATCAGGATGTGGCCGGAGATCTCCAGGACGGTGAGGCTCTCCGGCGGCGTGAAGAAGGAGATCCTCTTCGGCAGGGTCAGGAAGAACTCGGTCGATTATCTGGAGTTCAAGTGGTTCAAGCCTTGATCAGTCCCTCGAGGAACCTGGCCAGGTCCCTGAACCTCCCCGCGTTCAGGAAGTACACGTGGTCCGGGCCGTCCCTGCGGGATGAGATCAGGCCGGCACCCTTCATCCTTCTGATCGCAGCGTTCGTACGCTCCCCGTCGAGCCCGAACAGGCCGTCAGGGAACGGGGAGCGCGCCTCCTCCCTGGCGAGTCCCCTGACCATCGTGAGGACGTCCTTGTCCGCCAGGGCCGAGAGCATGTCGAACTCGGGGTCGTCCGATATCCCTAGGGCGTTCCGGTTGGTCAGGCAGATGTGTCTGCTCGGTCTCTGAGGGGGCTGTTCGTCGGCCATGGATTGGGTTCAGTCATTCCTAAAACTAATATGTTTCCTGGGGCAGGATCCATCGCACGGGTGATGCAGGAGTATAGGGTGCGACTTCCGGCTGGGGTGGGGTTTGGGGGTCCCGGGCAATCGCCCGGGCATTGGTGTCAGAGCTGGATCTCGATACCCAATTTCTCGGTGAGCTCCTTGTAGCGGTTCCTGATGGTGACCTCGGTCACGCCCGCTACATCAGCCACCTCCCTCTGGGTCCTGCGCTCGTTGCAGAGGATGGAGGATATGTATATGGCCGCGGCCGCCACGCCGGTGGGGCCCCTGCCGGAGGTGAGCTCCTTCTCGGAGGCGTCCTTGAGGATCTCCGCAGCCTTGCTCTGGACTTCTCCGCTCAGCTTCAGCTCAGAGCAGAACCTCTGGACGTAGTCCTGGGGCTTGGTAGGCATCAGCTTGAGCTTGAGCTCGCGGGTCATGAACCTGTATGTCCTGCCGATCTCCTTCCTGCCCACGCGGCTGGAGCTGGCGACCTCGTCCAGGGTCCTGGGGACACCGCACTGTCTGCATGCGGCGTACAGGGATGCGGCCACGACCCCCTCGATGGATCTTCCTCTGATCAGGTTCTTGTTGACCGCTTTCCTGTAGATCATGGCCGCGGTCTCCCTGACGTTCCTGGGGAGCCCCATGGCAGATGCCATCCTGTCCAGCTCGGACAGGGCGAACGCCAGGTTCCTCTCCGTCGCGTTGGACACACGGATTCTTCTCTGCCACTTCCTGAGCCTGTACAGCTGTGCCCTGTTCCTCGTGGGGATGCTCTTGCCGTAGCTGTCCTTGTTCTTCCAGGAGATCTCGGTGGACAGACCCTTGTCGTGGATGGTGTATGTCATGGGGGCGCCGGTGCGTGCGCGCTTCTCGCCCTGCTCAACGTCGAATGCCCTCCACTCGGGTCCCTGGTCGATGAACTGGTCGTCCAGGACGAGGCCGCAGTCCTCGCAGAGGAGCTCCCCGCGCTCGTAGTCGCGAACAAGATGGTGGCTCCCGCACTCGGGACAGACCTCAATTTCTTCCGTTCCTTCTCTTACCTTTGGCATTCTGCTTGTTCCCCCTGAAGATTATTTCCGATCCGATCCCCAGCGTCCCACCATCGGGGGAGACGGATGCGTAAGGTCCTTCGACAGGCCCGAAGACCCTGCCGACGGTTCCGATGCGCTTTTGCTTGCGGTCGAAGACTGCCGACCCTATGTCGGGCGGTTCGGAGCAGCGGACGATCATCCTTCCATCAGAGGTGATCTGTTCAACGATACCGAGAATCTCTATCAGTCCGCATCACTCCATTGAGAGTAGGTATGGTAAATGGGAAAATGCTGAAATTATATTTAAAATATTGGATATAGTTTATTAACTACTTGTCTTAATCATCGTTAAGAATCTATATACTTTGCGTAAACCGACATACACGGATGGATGCTTCAGCCATAGAAGGTGGACCGGGATGGAGGGGCCTTCCTGGACGTTGCGACAGGGCAGCTCCGAGCGTATCCAGCGCGTTTTTCACCCGAACGACACATTAAATATGGAAAACGAGTACCACTGCCAGATTCCCGCATAAGCGGGTGAAAATCGGAGGCAAAAAAATGGATGCAATGTCCTTTCTGACCCTCGTGGTGTTCGCGTTCGCCCTGGTCATGCTCGTGGCAGGGCTGTTCTCCGCGTACTTCGGCTCTGGAAAGAGCAAAGCCGCGGGCGGCGCGATGGCCATCATCGGTCTCGTCGTGGGTGTCATCTGGGCATACCTCGTTGGGTTCAGTGACATCTCGCCCTTCTGCGAGGTTGCCGCATGGGACACCGTGTACAATGCCATCATCGACCTCATCGGTATCCTGATCGGAGCCCTCGTCGCTGTCGGCATCTTCCTTGTCGTAGTCCTCAAGAGCTGATGACAGGGAGAAACCATTTACCAAACCCTACCCCCTCTCGTTTGTTTTATATGTCATGATAGAGTCGTCCGTGCGATGTCAAGGGTCTCCATCATCATGGGAAGCAAGAGTGACCTGCCCGTCGCCGAGAAGGCGATAGGCATCCTCAGGAAGTTCGGAATCGGGTTCGACGTTGCCGTTGCGTCCGCCCACAGGACGCCCGCAAGGGTTGAGGAGCTGGTCAGGTCCAGCGACGCAGACGTGTTCATCGCCATAGCCGGCCTGTCCGCCGCGCTCCCGGGCGCGGTCGCGTCGTTCACGGTGAAACCCGTGATAGGCGTCCCCGTGAGCGGAGCCGTCAACATGGATGCGATCCTCTCGGTCGTGCAGATGCCTCCGGGGGTTCCGGTCGCCGCAGTGGGCCTGGACCGTGGGGACAACGCGGCTGTCCTGGCGGCGGAGATCGTAGCCGTGACCGATGCCGGGGTGAGGAAGGCCCTCCTGGATTACAGGGAGGAGCAGGCGGCCAAGGTCCTGGCGGACTCGGAGAAGGTGATTGCAGATGTTGGGTGTTGAGGACTTCATAGACGAGGCCGTCGCGGACATCGCGGAGAGGATCCCCGGGAAGGCGATCATCGCCTGCTCCGGAGGGGTCGACAGCATGGTCGCCGCCACCCTGGCGAGCAGGGCCATAGGGGACAGGCTCCTGGCCGTGTACGTCGACAACGGGCTCATGAGGAAGGGCGAGACCGAGGAGGTCGAGGGGATGCTCAAGGAGATGGGCATCAACTACAGGATCGCCGACGCTGGCGCCGAGTTCTTCGAGGCGCTCAAGGGGATAACCGACCCGGAGACCAAGAGGAAGATCATCGGGGAGAAGTTCATCCGCGTCTTCGAGAGGAATGCCAGGGAGTTCGGCGCCGAGTACCTGGTGCAGGGCACCATAGCTCCCGACTGGATAGAGTCGGGGGACGGTGTGCGTGACACTATCAAGTCCCACCACAACGTGGGAGGGCTCCCCAAGGACCTGGGCATGACCCTGGTCGAGCCTCTGAGGGACCTGTACAAGGACGAGGTCCGCGACGTGGCCAGGAAGCTCGGGGTGAGGGCGTCCGAGAGGCAGCCGTTCCCCGGTCCGGCGCTGGCGGTCCGCTGCCTCGGGGAGGTCACCCCGGAGAACGTGGCCATCGTCCGCGAGGCATGCTCCATAGTCGAGGACGAGATCCGGAAGGCCGCCGATGCCGGGAAGATGGAGCTGCCTTGGCAGTACTTCGCCGTGCTCCTCCCGTCCAAGTCGGTCGGCGTGCAGGGCGACAGGAGGGCGTACGGCAGGACCATAGCCATCAGGGCCGTGGCCTCGGTCGACGGAATGACCGCGACATACGCCAGGATCCCCCTGGATGTCCTCGACGCAATGTCGACACGCATCACCAACACCATGAAGGACTCGGTCAACCGCGTGGTCTACGACATCACGAACAAGCCTCCTGCGACCATCGAATGGGAGTGAGGCCCGGTCAAACCCCAACGGGTCGGCTTCCGCCGACCCCTTCCTTTTACATAACCAATCCGTACGACCTCTCATGAACGACGGCAACAAACGCCCGGAAGACATGCAGAGGATCGACAGCCCCGAGCTGGCCAGGGCCTTCATCGATGAGAAGGTGGTGGAGATCAGGGACCAGGTGGGGGACGGGAAGGTCCTGCTGGCCCTAAGCGGAGGGGTGGACTCCTCCGTGGTGGCTGCCCTGCTCATCCGCGCCATAGGGAAGAGGCTCGTGTGCGTGCACGTCAACCACGGCCTTCTCAGGAAGGGGGAGCCGGAGCAGGTGGTGGAGGTGTTCCGCAACCAGATGGACGCCAACCTCGTGTACGTCGATGCGGTCGACCGCTTCCTCGACAAGCTCGCGGGAGTCTCCGAGCCGGAGCAGAAGAGGAAGATCATCGGGGCGGAGTTCATCCGCGTCTTCGAGGAGGAGGCCAGGAAGCAGGACGGCGTCAGGTTCCTCGCCCAGGGGACGATATACCCCGACATCCTGGAGAGCGGCACCGTGAAGGCCCACCACAACGTCGGCGGCCTTCCGGAGGACCTCTCGTTCGAGCTGGTGGAGCCGGTCAAGTTCCTGTTCAAGGACGAGGTCCGCGTCGTCGGGAAGGAGCTTGGGCTGCCCGACTCGATGGTCTACCGCCAGCCGTTCCCGGGACCGGGGCTGGGCGTCCGCTGTCTCGGGGCCATAACCAGGGACAGGCTCGAGATGGTGAGGGAGTCCGACGCCATCCTTCGCGAGGAGTTCTCCGCCAACGGGCTGGAGGGCAAGGTCTGGCAGTACTTCACGGTGGTCCCGGATTTCAGGTCCGTCGGTGTCCGCGACGGGAGGCGCACGTTCGAGCGCCCGGTGATCATCCGCGCGGTCAACACCAAGGATGCCATGACCGCCGAGGTCGAGGAGATCCCGTACCCTCTGCTGAAGCGCATCGCCGCCCGCATAACCGCGGAGGTGCCGGGCATCAACCGCGTGGTCTACGATCTCACCGCCAAGCCCCCGGGAACAATCGAGTGGGAGTGACCCCGGAACAAAGCCGGGGGTTCCCCCGGCGACCTCCCGGGTCAGTCCATTATGCACTGGCTGATGCAACGGCAGATGGCGGACACGTCCGTCCTCGACGTGAACTCGAACTTGATCTGGCCCATGCCGCTGAACCAGAGGTAGAGTTCGCTATCAAGGTCTATCACCCCGGCGGTCTCGACGGAGAACGCCTGGATTCTATCGTATGGGAGGATGGTTATGGACTTCTTCTTGCCGGTGATCCCCTGGATGTTGATGGCTATCAGGCGTCTGTTCGTGAACACCAAGCCGTCGCGGACGCTCTTGTAGGTGTGGATTATCCTCTCGCCGTCCACCATTATCCCGCCGATGAGGTCCTGGTAGTCGTCGTTGTCCGTCTCCTTCAGTTTCAGATACTCCTTGTTCTCGAAGTCTATCATGCCATGAGAATGGGTGTCGGGTTTAATACGGGTGGCGGGCGGATTTCGGCGCTCCTAGCTCTTATATACTTAGCACCTCGATTCGTTCCCGAGGCTGTTTTTCATGTCTGTGGAATTGGAGAAAGAGTACGGTCTTTACATCAACGGAAAATGGGTGCCCGCCTCGGATGGCGGCACATTCCCCGTGTACAATCCGGCAGACGGGAGTCATCTCGCCGACTGCGCGGAAGCAACGAGCGACGACGTGGACAAGGCGGTCCGTGCCGCATGGGACGCATTCCCGGCATGGAAGGCGGTCGAGCCGTCGGTGAGGTCGAAGATACTGCTGGACATCGCCGATGCTATAGAGGCCAATGCCGCCCATCTGGCGGCGGTGGAGTCCATGGACAACGGCAAGCCCATCCGCGAGACCACCGCGCTGGACGTGCCTCTGGCAGTGGACCACTTCCGCTACTTCGCGGGGGTCATCCGCTCGGAGGAGGGCAGCGCCACGGTGCTGGACGGTGACCTGCTGAGCATGGTCCTCCGCGAGCCCATAGGGGTGGTCGGCATGATCGTCCCGTGGAACTTCCCTTTCCTGATGGTGGCATGGAAACTGGCACCGGCACTGGCGGCAGGGGACTGCATCGTCCTCAAGAGCTCCTCGACCACGCCTCTCAGCGCGTTCGAGCTCATGAAGGTGATCGGGGACCTGCTTCCGCCCGGAGTCGTCAACATCATCTCAGGAAAGGGCTCCAAGTCCGGGCAGTACATGCTGGACCATCCCGGATTCCGCAAGCTGGCGTTCACCGGTTCCACTGAGGTCGGACTCAGCGTCAGCAGGGCCGCCGCGGACAAGCTCATCCCCGCCACCCTGGAGCTGGGCGGGAAGAGCGCGAACATCTACTTCGAGGACTGCCAGTGGGACAAGGCCATCGACGGCCTGCAGCTGGGCATCCTGTTCAACCAGGGCCAGGTCTGCTGCGCGGGATCCCGCGTGTTCGTCCAGGACACCATCTACGACAAGTTCGTCGAGGCCGCCGTCAAGGCGTTCAACAAGGTCAAGGTCGGCGATCCGATGGACCCCTCCACCCAGATGGGCGCGCTGGTCAACGAGCACCAGCTCAAGATCGTCCAGAGCTACGTGGACATCGGTGTCCAGGAGGGCGCGAAGATCGCCTGCGGAGGCAAGAGGAAGACCGACGGGGGATGCGACAAGGGAGTGTTCTACGAGCCCACCCTGCTGGTCGACGTGACCAACGACATGCGCGTCGCCCAGGAGGAGATCTTCGGGCCGGTCGCCGTCGTCATCAAGTTCCACTCCGAGGAGGAGGTCATCGCGATGGCCAACGACTCGGTGTACGGGCTGGGAGGGGCCGTCTGGACCAGGGACATCAACAGGGCCATCCGCGTGGCCCGCGGCGTCGAGACCGGCCGCATGTGGGTGAACTGCTACAACCAGCTGCCCGCCGGCATGCCATTCGGCGGATACAAGCAGTCCGGAATCGGACGCGAGACCCACAAGGTCATCATGTCCGCATACACCCAGCAGAAGAACATAGTCATAGACCTGAAGGAGACCCCCTCCGGATTCTATCCCGAGTGAGTCGCCGGCGGGGCCTGAGACACGGCCCCGCAACCATTTTATTGTCCGCGGGGGATGGTCGCGTGATGAAAGTCTACGTCGTTGACAACGGGGGCCAGTGGACCCACCGCGAGTGGCGTGTTCTCAGATACCTGAAGGTGGAGACCAAGATCATCCCCAACACAACCCCGTTCGAGGAGATCAGCGACGTCGACGGGCTCATACTGTCCGGCGGCGCACCCAACGTGGCCAACGACGCCGCCCGCATGGGCAACAACGGCGAGTATCTGGACAGGGCGGACTTCCCGATATTCGGCATCTGCGCCGGGATGCAGTTCCTCTGCGAGCATTTCGGAGGGGAGCTGGGGCCCGGGACCACCCCCGAGTTCGGCGGTGTCTCGCTCAAGGTCAGGTCCCATGACGACCTGTTCAGGGGCCTTCCCGGCGAGTTCCAGGTATGGGCATCGCACAACGACGAGGTGAAGAGCATCCCGGAGGGCTTCGAGGTCACGGCGTCATCGGACACCTGCCCTCACGAGGCGGTCAGATGCATCGACAGGCCGATCTTCGGGGTCCAGTTCCACCCCGAGGTGGAGAACACGGAGCACGGCCCCGAGATATTCCAGAACTTCCTGGACATCGTGGCGGAACAGCGCCGCTGAGCGGCGCCGTCCGCATCAGAAAAAAGTGAAGCGCCTCAGTTCTGCTGGCTGATGACCTCGAGCTGGCTGATGACGTTCCAGATGATGGTCCTGCCGTGCAGAGGGATGTTCGGGTCGTTAGCCAGGTCGTCCAGGATGACGATTGCCCCGGTGGCGCGCACATCCATGGCCTCCTTGGTGTCGAGGAGCCTGGCCTTGGCGTCCGTGGCCCCCTTCCTGATGTTCCTGGGGATGGATGTGTCCTCGGCGAGCATGTCGAGGACATCCGTGATCTGCTTTATTTTGTCGGGTGCCATGTGAATCACTTCCTCAGAGTGTCTCGAACTCTTCCTGGAGATCCTGCATGAGCTGCTCGAGGACCTCCTCGAAGCTGGTGGACCTGTACTCCCTCACTCCGCCCAGGTCGCTCTGGATCTTGATGACGAAGTCGTTGTTCTCCTTGACGAGTTCCACATTGCAAAGCACTTCTTCCATACAAATAACCCCCTTAAGGTCCTATGTTGAAGGCGTACCCTAATCTCATATAAAATCAGTTGGTTGGCCCCGTTCCAGCCATAATCAATATTCCAGGCACATGCGGGAACACATCCCGCATGCTCGTAATCACGACCCAGATCCATGGGAATGTCCGGTATGTGAATGGAATATACATCCAATTATGTCGGTCGGTCGGTGTGTCCCCATGCGGACGGCCAAGGCGTCAGAGCTCAGAAAGCTTTATAATGGAAACATGATTAAGGGGCATTCCCTGTGTTATTACTATCAGTGGTAACGAGGGCACTGGTCCGCTCCGCGGATGGAGAACGATAAGATGGCGGAAGAAGAGTCGATGGCGTACGAACTCCAGGACGAGTTCGAGTCCAAGGCCCGTGGTTTCGGCAAAGGGAAGTACGGCAGGATCCTGAAGATGGCCCGCACCCCCAGCAGGGAGGAGTACAAGAGGACCCTCTGGATCACTGGGATTGGGATCGTCATCATCGGAGCAGTCGGGTTCGCCATCTGGTGGATCATGTCGGTTCTCCCGAACTATTTCTGAGGGTGAATCGGATGAGTCCCAGCGTTTCCGGCGAGAACGGCATCAAGAAGGTCCATGCCGGCGGTAAGGTCGAATGGCCCTTCAGCGTGTCCGCTGACGCTTCCGCGGTGAAGATCTCGTTCTCCATCACCACGGGGCCGGACACGGAGAACGCCCCGGAGTGGAACGTCACGCTCTACGATTCCACCGGCGGCGAGCTTTGGAGCAACTACCGCAGCAAGACCGAGGTGGAGGTGGACCTTCCGGGGAGGAGTCCCAAGGAGTTCGTCCTGGAGGTCATCTGCCCCAAGGGTGCCAGGTACGAGGACAGCGTCGTCACCGAGGTCATCGCGGACGACGGGGCCGGTACAGACTCCCTGAGCTTCAAGGCAATAGCATCACAGTCCATTATGGTCCTCAAGACGCAGATCGACCAGGAGAGGAGCGTCGCCGACACCCTCTACCTGAAGGCGGTCGCCGAGCTTCAGTCGAGCTCTGACAAGCCCAAGGACATATATGCGGTTCTGAGTCCCGGCGGACTCAGGGGATACGTGTTCGTCGAGGGCATGAACACGGACCGTCTCCGCGAGAAGACGCGCGACATCAAGAAGGCGCGCTCATTCATCGACGGGGAGACAGACATCGAGGAGATCGGACCCTACCTCATCCCGATGTCCGCAGTTGTGGGGATCGTCGAGGGAGACATCGTCGAACTCGTCAACGGGCCCTTCAAGGGCGAGAAAGCAAGGGTCCAGCAGATCGACCAGGCCAAGGAGGAGATCACTGTCGAGCTCATCGAGGCCATGGTCCCCATACCCGTCACTGTCAAAGGAGACAGCGTGAGGGTCATCGAAAAGGAGAGATGAACAATGGTAGATACTGTTGAGGCATTGGTTGATGGAGGCAGGGCCTCCGCAGGTCCGCCCCTGGGTCCCGCCCTGGGCCCCAAAGGCGTGAACATCGGCCAGGTTATCGCCAAGATCAACGAGAAGACGAAAGCTTTCGAGGGAATGAAGGTCCCCGTCAAGGTCCTCATCAACGATGACAAGACCTTCGACATCAAGGTCGGTACACCTCCGATGTCCGCTCTCATCAAAGGGGAGCTCGGAGTCGAGTCCGGTGCCCACAACTCCAAGACCGAGAAGGTCGGGAACCTGAGCCTGGACCAGGCCAAGAAGATCGCCACCATGAAGCAGGACGATCTCCTGGGTGCCGACATGAAGGCCAAGGTCCTCGAGGTCGCAGGCAACTGCGTCTCCGTCGGAGTCACCATCGACGGCAAGGACCCCCGCGTCTTCACCAAGGATGTCAAGGCCGGCGTCTACGACGACCAGTTCTGATTTCAAACTTCAAAAGACGGGGAGGGGGAGACCCCTCCCCAATCACTTGTTTTCCAACACGATTCTTCCGGCAAGCCGTTGGATACGCACTGCATCCCAATCTGCCGATTGTCAGAATCCTCCGGGTCTTCGTCCAAAAGTCGAGGGCCGCGTCATCACGATGGCATGTCATTCGCGGGCAATACGCTCATCGAGGCCGAGGAGAACACGGTCCGAGACAGATCCGTCCGCGTACCTCTGCAACGTAGCGACCGAGGTCGGAATCTTGACAGGGATGGGCCGTCTATATATTCAGGTATGTGTCACCTTTAAATATGACCTCTTTATTAGCCACAATCACTTGTAGGAGAGTCGCAAGGCTCGCATGCACTACGAGGAGGAATTGTATTGGCAGAAAAACCAACCGTAATGGCTGTGCAGAAGGCACTCGAGAGTGCGAAGAAGCGCAATTTTACTGAGACGGTTGAGTTGGCCATCAATCTCAAGGACGTCGATCTGACCATCCCGAAGAACCGTATCACCGAGGACATCATCCTCCCGAACGGACGCGGGAAGGCAGTCAAGGTCTGCGTGATTGGTGGTGGCGAACTAGCCCTTAAAGCCAAGGACGTAGCCGATACCGTGATCACGCCCGAGGAGCTCGGAGCGATCGCGGACGACAAGAAACAGGCGAAGAAGATCGCGAACAACACCGACTACTTCATTGCCGAGGCGCCTCTGATGGCCGTCGTCGGTAAGAGGCTCGGTACCGTTCTCGGTCCCCGCGGAAAGATGCCGAAGCCCATCGCCCCCGGAGCAGATCCGTCGGCGATGATCGACAGCCTCCGCAAGTCTGTGACCATCAGGACGAAAGACAGGAAGACCTTCCACGCTCCCGTCGGGACCGTGGACATGAGCGCCGAGGAGATCGCCGACAACGTCGAGCTGATCCTGAAGCGTGTGGAGTCCCACCTGGAGAAGGGGAGGCACAACATCGCCTCCGCGTACGTCAAGACCACCATGGGTCCCTCGGAGAGGGTGCTGTAAGGAGGTTATGAGATGGCACACGTCGCAGCTTGGAAGAAGGACATGGTGAGCGAGCTGGTACAGGACATGCGCGAGTACCCCGTCGTCGCTATCGTCGACATGGAGGGTATCCCCGGTCAGCAGGTCCAGTCTATGAGAGCCGGACTCAGGGCCCACGCCAAACTGAAGATGACCAAGAACAACCTCATGCTCCTGGCCATCGAGGAGGCGGCGAAGGACAAGCCCGAGATTATCGGACTCAAAGACGCGATTCACGGACAGTGTGCGATCGTCACCACGGACATCGACCCCTTCAAGCTCTTCAAGAAGCTTGAGGCCACGATGACCCCCGCCCCCGCCAAGGAGGGCCAGATCGCGCCTTTCGACATCGTTGTACCCAAGGGACCGACCCCGTTCGGACCCGGCCCGATCATCGGTGAACTTCAGAAGATAGGGCTCCCCGCAGCCATTGAGGCGGGGAAGATAGTCGTCAAGAAGGATACCACGCTCGTGAAGGAGGGGGAGCCCATCCCCGGACCCGTCGCGGCGATGCTGCCCAAGCTGGAGATTCTGCCCATGGTCGTGGGAATGGACCTCAGGTCCGCCTACGAGGATGGGGTGATCTACAGCAGGGAAGTCCTGGACATCCCGGAGGACTACTATTCCACAATGTTCGCTACGGCCGCGCACAACGCACTGGCACTCGGTGTGTCGATCGCGTTCCCCACGAAGGAGACGATCGTCCCGCTCATCGCCAAGGCGTTCAGGGAGTCCATGGGACTCTCCATTGAGGCCGCGATACCGACCAAGGAGAACATCGACAGGCTCCTGGCGAAGGCTGACGCCCAGATGCTCGCCCTCGCCTCCGCAAGCGGATACACCAGCGACGAGATCGCGGCGAGGCTCAGCTCCGCCGCCGCTGCAGCCACAGTTGCAGCCCCCGTCGAGGCAGCCGCCCCTGCTCAGGAGACCGTCGAAGAGGAAGAAGAGGAGGTCAGCGAGGAAGAAGCAGCCGCTGGCCTCAGTGCATTATTCGGCTAAATTAAAGGAGTTGATTTAGATGGAGTATATCTACAGCGCTATGGTGCTCTACTCTGCCGGCAAGGACATCACCGAGGAGGCTATCAACGCCATCCTGACCGCCGCCGGAGTCGAGGCTGACGCAGCCAAGATCAAAGCACTGGTCGCTTCTCTCGAGGGAGTTGACATCAAGGAGGCCATCGCAAGCGCCGCTGTCGCCGCGCCTGCCGCCGCCGTCGCAGCCCCCGCCGCAGCCGCTGCCGCAGACGCCCCTGCCGCAGCCGCCGAGGAGCCCGAGGAGGAAGCTGTCAGTGAGGAGGAGGCCGCTGCCGGTCTCTCCGCTCTGTTCGGATGAACGGTTGGTCTTAAGCTGACAACACAAACCCTTTACCCTTTTCTTTGATTCAAGGACGGTTCCCAATGGCTGACGACCAGAGAGTTGTTGTGAGGCTTTCCGCGGAGACCGTCTCCGTCCTCAGGGCCCTGGTGGATGCCGGCGAGTTCCGTTCGCTCTCCGATGCCGTGCGTTCGGTCCTCGACGGATATGCCGAGGGCCGTCTGGCACAGGGGGTGGTCCCCGCACCGGACCTGGGCGAGGACGTGCTCAGGATAGAGGACCTGACCATCGACGGCTCGTCCCTGGACGATGCCGTCTGTGCGGCCGCCCGGAGGTTCGCCCGTGAGAGGTCGGGTCAATGGGGGATGTGATCCTCTTCGCCTGCGGAGGGGCCGCCCGGCACATACTCTCCTCGACGCGCGAGTCCCCCGGCGTCCCGGTGGTTTTCCTGGACTCGCACAGCGGGAGCTCCATACCCATGGCCGATGCCGAGATCGGCGCCCACATGGACCAGTACGATGCGTACACCCTCGCGTACGACAACCGCGAGGAGATATGTGCCAGCATGCGCGGGATGAGGGTCGTCATCGCCTTCGCGGTGCTGGGAGGCGGAAGCGGCACGGGGATGCTTCCCGTGGTAGCAAGATGCGCCCACGAGGAGGGCTGCGCCGTGGTGACCGTGGCGGGTCTCCCCATGCAGTTCGAGTCCGAGCGCAGGAGGACGGCCACACAGGCCCTGCCCGAGATCCTCGAGGCCTCGGACAGGATGATAATAATGGACATCGAGACCATCAACAGGCTGTTCCCCGACATCAAGGCACATCATGTGATGAACCGCATAGCCAGCTCCATAACGTTCTCGGCAAGGAGCATGGCCTCACTGATGGAGGGCCCGTTCTTCAGCACCTTCACCCAGAGGATCTACACGGTCGCATACACGACGGACATCTCCCCCTCCAGCGCGGTGGGGAGGGCGGTGGAGGCGTCGATGTTCCCTGTGGACCCCTCGTACGGGAAGTCCGTGGTCATGGTCAGCTCCGGTTTCGGCACCGCCCAGATAGAGTCCATCTTCAGCACCGTCGTCTCCATGACAGGCATAATCCCGGACATCGTCAAGAGGGAGGACGGGGACGACACCAAGGTGCTGACGTTCCTGCCTGTTCACGGCTTCTGATCGTCCTTCTCCCAGGGCTTCCCATACTTTATGATCTTGGCGGCGTCCCCGAACACTCCCATGATGGTGTTGTACTCGTACTTCGTGGGCACGGCCCTGCCCATCATGCGCCTGAACATGACGGTGGTCATCTCCCTGCGCATGGACGGGTACTCGATGCCCTCCATGACGTCTCCGAAGAAGTCGAACATGAGCTCCTTCTCGTGCCTGTCGGCGGGTTCCGCCCTGCGTGGGACGTGCTCCGCCTGGAAGAACTCGTACATCACGATGGTCGCCGCATGGGACAGGTTCAGGATCGGGTACTCCTCGCCCGTGGGCACCGTGATGAGCACGTCGCACAGGTTGAGCTCGTCCTGGAGGAGCCCGATGTCCTCCCTGCCGAAGAGCACCGCGATCTTCTCCGGATAGCCCCTGCAGTGCTCGGCGAACTCCCTGACCGGGACGGGGATGCGCGTGTAGTTCCTGTCCCCTTTGGTGGTGACTCCGCTGGTGCCCACCACGAGGAAGCACCCCTCCAGGGCCTCGTCGAGGGTGTCGACGATGTGGACGCTGTCCAGGACGGAGGATCCGTGCTTCGCCCTGCGGTACGCGTCGTCGCCCAGCTCGCAGGGGTTGACGAGGTACAGCTCGCTGACATCGAAATTGGCCATCGAACGGGCGATGGCGCCCACGTTCCCCTCGAACTTCGCTCCTACGACGACGATGCGTATGTCCGGCATGTTCGATGCATCCCGCTCAGCTACTTAATGTCTGTCGGGACCGAGAACCCTATACGGGATGAGCCGATGCAACGGTCGTGGAAATACCTACCAGTCATCCGAGATACAAGTCGCTGATGACGCGCGAGCGTCTGGCGGAGATGGTCGAGAGGGGCCTGGTCACGCCCACGGGTCTGATCTCCCACGGGAGGGGCGAGGCATTCGATTACATGATGGGCGAGAGGAGCACCGACGCGGCCCTCGAGGCGGAGAGGGCCGCTGCGGCGTACCTGCTGAGTGCCGAGAACCCGGTGATCTGCGTCAACGGCAACGCCGCCGCGCTGGATCCCGAGGGGATCATCGCACTGGCGGAGGCGGTGCCGGCGAAGATAGAGGTCAACCTGTTCCACCGCACCCCCGAGAGGATGGAGGGCCTGATATCCTATCTGGAGTCCAAGGGCGCCGGCACGGTGCTCGGGAGGGACCCGGACCGCAGGATCGAGGGTCTGGAGCACGACCGCGCCCTGTGCACGTCGGAGGGGATATTCTCCAGCGACGTGATCCTCGTGCCGATAGAGGACGGGGACCGGGCAGAGGCGTTGGTGGCCATGGGGAAGAAGGTCATATCCATCGACCTGAACCCGCTGTCCCGCACTTCCGTGGCAGCCACGGTGCCGATCTGCGACGAGATGTCCAGGGCGATGGCCAACATCCTCCGCTCCGTCGAGGGGATGCGCGACGACCCTGAAACAATATTAAAGACGTTGGACGGTTTCTCCAACTCGGAGAACCGCCGCCGCACCGTGGAGTGCATCTGCGACTACCTCAGGAGCGGCTTCGACGGAGATGATTGAATGGACGAACTTGTCAAGAAAGGGTCCCTGAGGCTGCACTGGGTAGAGTCCCACATGCCCGTCCTCATGGACATCCGCAAGCGCTTCATAGACGAGCAGCCGCTGGCAGGCCTCAAGATCGGGATGGCCCTGCACACGGAGGCCAAGACCGGCATGCTGGCGGTCACCCTGGCGGATGCGGGGGCGGAGATCCGCCTGGCCAGCTGCAACCCCCTGTCCACGGACGATTCCGTGGCCGCCGCCCTGCGCGAGGAGTACGGCCTCAACGTGTACGCCAAGAAGTGGGAGTCATCCGAGGAGTACTACGCCAACCTCAACACCGTCCTGGACATGAAGCCCGACTTCATCATCGATGACGGCGCGGACCTGATCGCCATGGTGCACACCACCAGGAAGGACGCTCTGCCCAACGTGAAGGCCGCCAACGAGGAGACCACCACCGGTGTGGTCCGTCTCAGGGCCATGGCCAACGACAGCGCCCTTCGGTTCCCGGTCCTGGACGTCAACGACGCCAAGATGAAGTTCATGTTCGACAACAGGTACGGCACCGGCCAGTCCACCTTCGACGGTTGGATGAACGCCACCAACCTGATCGTCGCCGGCAAGAGGCTGGTGGTCGCGGGCTATGGATGGTGCGGTAAGGGCGTCGCCATGAGGGCCAAGGGCCTCGGTGCGAGCGTCATCGTGACCGAGGTGGACCCGATCAAGGCCATCGAGGCCAAGATGGACGGGTTCGAGGTCATGAGGATGGTGGACGCCGTGAAGGTGGCCGACATAATCATCACCGTCACCGGATGCAAGGACATCATCAGGGCGGAGCACATCGCCGCCATGAAGGACGGATGCATCATGGGCAACGTGGGCCACTTCGACAACGAGATCAGCAAGACGGCCCTCGAAGAGGCGTCTGTGTCCAAGGAGAGGGTCCGCGACTTCATCGACGAGTACAGGACGAAGGACGGCAGGAGCCTGTACCTCATCGCAGAGGGCAGGCTGATGAACCTGGCCGCCGGACAGGGGCACCCCGCCGAGATCATGGACATGAGCTTCTCCACGCAGGCCCTGGGCATCGTGCACATGACCCGCCACTACCAGGAGATGGAGAACAAGGTGTACGCCGTCCCCGACGAGATCGACCAGGAGATCGCCGGGATCAAGCTGAGGTCCATGGGCGTCACCATCGACACCCTGACGGACGAGCAGATAAAGTACGTCACAGGCTGGGAGGAAGGCACCTGAGCGATCCATTCCTCTCCGTCTACGGTCATGTGACGGTGGACCAGATCATAGGGATCAGGGAGTTCTTCCCTCCCGGGATAACGGCGGACGCCCTGTCCAAGAAGACCACGTTGGGCGGCACAGGTCCGAACATCGCCGTCGCAGCGGCCAAGCTCGGGTGCCCCACCGCGCTCTGCGCCCTGGTGGGCCCCGACTTTCCCCAGAAGTACATGGATTTCATCCGCGATTCAGGCGTCATCATGGACGACCTCAGGGTCCTGGACGGGGAGGAGACGTCCACCTGCGTCATAGTCAACGACAGCGAGCTGAACACCAGGGTGTTCTTCTACCAGGGCCCTCAGGGGCACATGGACTCCCTGGGCGTGAGGCTCACGGACATGGCGAAGCGCTCCAGCAACGTGCACTTCTGCACCGGGCAGGCCTCCCACTACATCTCGCTGATGAGGGAGTTCGGCGGTGGTCCGAAAACCGCGTTGGATCCCGCGCAGGAGGTCCATCGCGTGTGGAACGCGGATCTGGTGAAGGAGGCGCTCCCCATGTGCGATTCCCTGTTCTGCAACGAGCTGGAGGCGCAGACGCTCTGCAGGTACCTGGGTCTCGACGACGTGCTCGACGCGGACGTCGGGCTGGTGGTGAACACCATGGGGGCCGAGGGGAGCAGGGCCAGGTTCGGAGACGAGTTGCTGTCCATCCCAGTGGTCCCCGGAGGGGAGCCGGTGGACGTGACCGGTGCGGGGGACACCTACCGTGCCGGATTCTACGCCGCTCTCTACAGGGGGTACGAGGTGCCGGAGGCCCTGGTCATCGCGTCCGCCGTCTCTTCGTTCGTGGTCGAGAAGGTGGGTGCGCTGACAAACATCCCGACCTGGGAGCAGGCGATGGGAAGGGCCGAGCCCTATCTCGGCGACATCTGCTGATCATGCATGAAATCGTCGCAGGAGCGATACAATGACACTCTACGCTCTCACCGGAACCCCCGGCACCGGGAAGTCCTCAGTATCGGAGGAACTCCGCATCAGAGGATACCGCATGGTCGACGGGAAGCGTTTCATCATCGAGAACGGCCTGATGGGGGAGCTGGATGAGGCCAGGGATACCCACGAGGTGGATCTCGACGCCCTCAACGACGCGCTGGAGCCGTTCCGCGCATCCGATGACGTCGTGATCCTGGATTCCCATCTCTCCCATTTCATGGACTCCCACGGGATAATCGTGCTCCGCTGCGACCCCGACATCCTCGCCAAGCGCCTGGAGGCCAGGGGATACGGACCGGAGAAGGTGAGGGAGAACGTGCAGGCGGAGCTGCTGGACGTGATCCTCTGCGAATCCACCGATTCCGACATCCCTGTCTGGGAGGTGGACTGCTCCTCCGGCACCGTCTCGGACTCGGCCGATGCGGTCGAGAAAATCCTTAATGGGGATGGGTCGGATTACCTGCCAGGAAAGACCGACTGGTCGGCGGAGATGGACAGATGGTTCTAGACAGCAAGAGGTCGAGCGTGGACTTCGCCCTGACCCCGGTGGCGAAGAAACTGATTAATGTAAACCCCAACACGATATCGTGGATCGGGCTCATACTCGCGCTGGTCTGCGGACTGATATTCTACCTCAGCGGCATGGACGGCTATGACTGGATGCTGGTGGTCGGAGCGGTCATGGTGCTGGTGTCCGGGTACTTCGACGCTCTGGATGGGAAGGTGGCGAAGCTCTCCGGCAAGGCCGGTCCGAAGGGGGACTACCTGGACCACGTGTTCGACAGGTACGCCGACGTTTTCATGATCGGAGGCGTGGCCTTCTGCGCCACCTGGTGCGACCCCTACCTGGGGATGCTGGCACTTGTCGGCGTGCTGCTCACTTCCTACATGGGCACACAGGCCCAGGCCATCGGTGCGCCCCGTCTGTATGCGGGACTGCTTGGGAGGGCCGACAGGGTGGTCCTGTCCACGCTGTTCCCACTGATCCAGTACGTCATGCTGCATGTGGCCGACGGGCAGTACGCCTCGTTCGACATCTTCGGGTTCGAGCTCACCTGGCTCGGCATAATGATGCTCTGGTTCGCCGTGGTGGGCAACCTGACAGCCATCCAGAGGGCCATCATCACCTGGAGGAACCTGGGGAAGATGGAGGAAGAGGGCAAGCTCTGATCCCAGCCTCGGGTCAGTCCCTTAGGCAGCCTATGGGGATCACATGGATCCCGTCTTCGCGGGTGTAGGCGTAACCTGTCGCCACAATCACCGCCAGGAACGACGGGCTGTTCATCGTGTCTGAATCGACGATGCTCTTCAGTTTCAGGAGGTTCTTGGCCGCCTCGTCCACGCGCCCCTGTCCCAGCTTAACCTCGATAGCGCCCCACTTCCCGTTGGCCAGATGCACTATGGTGTCGCATTCGAGCCCGTTGCGGTCCCTGTAATGGTACACGGTCCCGTTCAACGCCTGCGCATATATCTTCAGGTCCCTGACCACGAGGGATTCGAACAGTAGCCCGAACGTTTCGGGGTCGTATAGGAGATCCTCGACAGATGAGCCCATGAAGTACGCGGCTATGGCCGGATCCGTGAGGTATCTGGTGGGAGAGGTCGTTATGGATGTCTTGGATCTCAGTCTGGGGGACCACGCCTCGAGGTTCTCCACCACATAGACGTCCTCTAGGTACGATAGGTACTCACGGAGCGTGTTGATGTGCATGGGGGGCTCACCTTTGTTGCCGTCCTTGTCCCTCGGGGTCATGTCGTCCAGGATGCCCGTGTCCGCCCTCTGACCTCCCGTGCATCTGGACACCGATCTCAGGATCATCCTCATCTTCTGGGAGTCGTGCTTTTTTCCTTCGGTGGTCTGGATTTCGGAGTCGACGATGGATTCGCAGTAGTTCTTGACGTTGTTGTACGCCTCCTCATCGCTCTTGCCCACCGTCCTGGGCCAGCCTCCGCGGATCACGAGCCCCGCCACATCCTCCAGGCTCAGCTCGGACATCCCTGAGCATCCGGACCCGTAGAAGAGGTCTCTCAGGCTCACCTCTCCCGTGGACTTTCCGGATTCGAACAGGCTCATCGTCCACATCCTCATGCGGGCGATGCGCCCCGTCCCGCTGTGCTTTATCGAGCCGCGGTCCACCACCGTGGAGCCAGTCAGAATATACATCCCGTTCTCGTCCGAATGGTCCACGCTGAACCTGACGGAATCCCACAGGACCGGCGCCATCTGCCATTCGTCTATGAGCCTGGGTTTGTCACCCTTTAGGAGGAGCGACGGTTTGGTGCCGGCGATCTCCATGTAGCGCTCGCTATTGTCCGTGTCCTGCATGTACAGGGCGCTCTTCGCCAGCCTCTCGGCGCTGGTGGTCTTCCCGCACCACTTGGGGCCGAGTATCAGCACGGCACCCATGGATGACAGCTCCCTCTCTAGTTGGACGTCCGAGATGCGTGGCCTGTATTTTCCTGGAGCCATCTCCATGTATCTTAGAAGATCGTCTGGCTATTAATTCATTGTGGGGATTTGCAGATTTTCATTGTGGCATTTTGCAATTTTTCATTGTGGCGAATTGCAGATTTCCATTGTGGTATTTTGCAAATACATCCGGAGGGACTCGGACGTGATTCGACCGATAGCGGGCGGAACTCTCATTCCGCCCTGGAGAGCGTGACCGTCACGCTCCCGTCGCCGAGGATGTCAATCATGGACTCCTTGGTGGCGCCTTCGACCCTCCCGATCCTGGTGAAGCTCCAGCTGTTCCTGTCGTAGTAGATCACCAGGTTCCTCCCGAGGTAGAGGATGATGTCCCCTGGGCCGGTCTTGGTCTGCCTGTCGTTGCGGGGCAGGTCCTTCCCCAGGTCGCCGACCTTCTCCATGCCCATGTAGTCGTCCATACGGATTCCCATCGGACCGTCGGCGAGCATGTCCCAAAGGGCGTCCGCGGAGGAGTTGTCCTCCAGGGTCGCGGTCATCGTCTTCCCATCGGCTTCGACGCAAATCATTCTGGATGTCATGGATCCACTCATATCTGGAGTTGAATCTAACTATAAATTAAATCCCATGATGACAGAGTTCAGGAGGGAATCAGTTCTTGTCCGAATCCCGCGGCGTCACCTGACCTGCGGCAGATTGACGCTGCTCGGCGTCCTTCTTCTTGATTCTGTAGTAGGTGAGGGGGTGGTTCATCCACTCCTGCTCGCACAGCCTGTCCGGGTTATGGCAGAGGCCGTTGGTCTTCATGGTCTTGCACTCCGGAGGCGAGTATCCCTCGGTCCCGCTGAGCTCCCCCGTGATGTGCTTGATCTGGTACCCGGCGATGTCCTCGTCGAAGTCCGGGGACTCGGAGAACACCCGGATGATCCCGTCGTAGTCCAGGCCCAGGGCGTGCAGGAACGTGACCAGGGCGAACCTGGCGCTGTGGGGCAGGTTCATCCCCTGTCTGGACATCTCCAGGATGCGCACCAGGCATGGGGGCATGTACTCGTTCCTCATCCCCTCCCCTCCGGTGGGGCTGTACTTTTTCTTCGTCTCCTCCAGGGCCATGGAAGCCGCGTCGACGGCTCCTCTCAGATATTTCCTGTACTCCTCGGGGGTCATCAGAGGGAGCTCGGATTCGATCTTGTCCTGCAGGGCGTTCTGCATCAGACGGCTGAACTTCTCCTGCGGGAGGTAGACCAGTCCGCTGTGCACGTCGCTGTTTATGAGCTTCCAATCGACGCTCTTCAGCCTGTTGGCAAGCGTGAGGTAGTCTGTGAACTTCATGCGGATGATCCCGTCTGGGTCCACGGTGGATTCGACCCCGAGCTCATCGGAGACGGCCATGACCGTTGCGTGGTCCTCTCCCGAGAGGATCCTGTTCATTCTCACGGCCTCGGCGAGGGCGTACCTCTTGGTTAGGAACCTGTCTCCGACCATGGAGACGATCATCCTGGCGTATGGGTAGGACATGACCTCGATCAGCCTGTCGTACTCCCTCAGGAGGGGCTTGTACGAGACCTCGGATCTTTCCAGGGCGTCCATCACCCTCTCAAGGCCCCGCTTCCTGGCCGGCTCGAACGACGGGGAGGTGATGAGCGCCTCCAGGTCCACCGAGTTCGCCTCCGCGAACTGGGAGGCGTCGCTGAGGAAGGGGAACTTGGCCGCGCGTCCGGAGTCCATGGCCGAGCGTATGCGTCGCCTCATTGTAGCGGTTTCGGTTCCCGTCCTTCCGATATGGTCCTCAGAAGCTCTTCGGGGCTCACGAGGTCGGCTTCCAACGCCTCGCGCGGATCTATGCAGTCCATGAACGCGGCGGCGAACAGGGGGAAGTGCTTGACTCCACGCTCGTCGATGAAAGTGTTCCTCGTCTCGAACATGATGCATTCGATGTCGGGGTCTGAAGACAGCTTGTTCAGGGATTTGGACCGTGGCCTGTCTCTGGATTTCACCTCCAACACAGCAGGATGCTCGCGGAACCCGGTCACGAAATCGACCTCGATGTCTTCGGAGCGGTTCCCGAAGTACATCAGTTTGCGATCCTGCAGGTCGAGCATGCCCGCGACGAGATTCTCCGTGAGCGCACCTTTGTTGACATCCAGGTCGCCCTTGATTATCCTCTCGATCAGGTTGTCGTCATACATCGACGTCAGCAGTCCGGTGTCCCGGAGATATACCTTGAACGCTTCCGGTTTCCTGTTCTCGGACAGCGGTTCTTTGATCTGCCTGAGGTTCTCGCAGAACAGAGCCAGATCGGCCACCCTGAGCCAGTCGAGCGCGTAGCCGTAGTAGTCCAGACCGACCTTGTATCCGATGTCGTCCTCCACCTTGGAGTACATGAACTTCTTGTTCTCCCTGGCCAGCATCGAGGGGATGGCCTCGAAGCAGCTCCTCACGCGGGATGCGAACCTCCTGTCCGTATGATGCTGGATGTCGTCCATGTATGCGTTGACGATCTTCCTCTGGATCGAACGGACGCCGTCGAACTTCCTGTGCAGGGAGAACTCCTTCACGGCCTCCGGCATCCCTCCGACGGCCATGAACCATCTCAGGTACTCCATCATCGTCTTGAAGAACGGTTTCTCGAACGGCTCCACGGCGCGGATCCTCTCACGGATGTGGTCGATCAGCCTCTCATCGAACCCGAGTGCCCATAGGAATTCCTCGAAATCCATGGGTCCCATGCGCATCTGCTCCTCGTAACCGACAGGGATGGACGGTGCCGTCATGTTGCTCAGGCCGAGCAGGGACCCGGATGCGATCACCTTGTAATCACCGTCGGTCGCGAACGGTTTGAGTGCGCTACGGGCCCGCGGGCATTCCTGGATCTCATCCAGGAAGATCAGCGTCTCGCCGGGGACGAATCTCATGGATGGGAATCTGGCCGACAGCTCCCTCACGACGGTCTCGACATCCAGATCGCCGTCGAATGCCTCCTTGGCCTTCTCGTTGCTCACGAAATCTATCCTGATGAAATTGCGGAAGTGTCTCCTGCCGAACTCTTCCACGGCGTATGTCTTTCCGACCTGTCTTGCGCCGGTGATGACGGGGCACGTTCTGCGATCGGCCTCCAACCATTCCTCGAGGCGCTGGGTGATCTTGCGGCGCATGTTCCAGGATGGCGGTTGCTGCTATTTAATCCAACCTTTTCAGTGTTTAATTCGGCTGTAAACCAACCTTTTTGAAATATGGAATATTAAATTTTTCAACCCTTTACAATATTTTACAATCAATCAACCAACGTTTTGGGAATTCGATGTCATGTCGAGAAGAGATTTGGTCACCGGGTTTCTCAACGGCTCGGGGCGTCATCAGAAGATTGCGAGGTTTCACGGCTCGCGTTTCCTGGCCGGCTCGACCAGGGGGATGTGATGAACCTATCCGGATCCACCGGGTTCGCCTCTGCAACTGGGCCGTATCGGATAGGGATGGGAACTTAGCCGCGTGTCCGGAGTCCATGGCTACGTATCGGAGAGGAGATGGTTAGGGGGTTGCGAGGTCCCTCGGTCGTCCGAATACCACAAGGTCCCGCAGTCCGTCGACCACGTTAGGGTCCTCCACCACCCTGAGCAGGTCGTCGAACCCGGACAGCGGCCTCTCCATGACGATCTTGGATGCTCTCTTCCTCCCGATCCCGGGCAGGGCCTCCAATGCGGACATCGGCATGGAGTTGATGTCGAACGGGTAGGTGATGCCCGTTATCGATCTGTAGCCCCATCCGGTGACGAACACATCCACGAACCCGTCCAGGTCCACCTTGTACGGGATCCCCACCAGCAGCGGATATGACCCTATCTGTCTTCCGAAGGTGACGTTGCCGTCATGGATCTCCGTGTACACATCCCTCAGGATGGTTCCATAGGGTGCCACCCTCTCCAGCATCTCCCTGTCGATGTCGTTGCGGACGTCCTCCTTGAACCTCTTGAAGGTCCTCTGGTCCACCCTGACGGAGAACTCCCTCCTGACCGGCAGGACCTGGCGGATGTTGATGCGCCTGAGCATCAGCCCCTCGTCCCTCACCCTCCGGAGGAACGCCATGTCCATGCCGTACGTCGCTTTCGTCTCGCCGTCCAGACCGCAGATCAGGTTCAGGCCGGGGAGCAGCCTGGGCAGGCCCCTGGGCCCTCTCTCGGATCCGACGCGGTTGATCGCGCGGACCGCATCCATCACCTGCTCCGGGG
This sequence comes from uncultured Methanomassiliicoccales archaeon, assembly GCA_959597175.1. Classification (GTDB taxonomy): domain Archaea; phylum Thermoplasmatota; class Thermoplasmata; order Methanomassiliicoccales; family Methanomethylophilaceae; genus Methanoprimaticola. Next base: position 185,657 of record CAUFXM010000003.1, on the reverse strand, counting down.
TGCTGTTGAGGTTGTTCTCGATGACCACCCTCGGGTCGGCGGTCTCCATGCCCAGGGCCAGGACGTTCCCGTCGGTGCAGCATCCCGTTATGGTCGTCAGCACCGCCTCCGACTCCTCGGGGTAGGCGGATATGACCGCTGCGTTGGCGTTGTCAACGTGGAGCACGTCGAATCTCAGGGAGCGCAGCCCCTCGAACAGGTCCGAGACGGCCTCGGGGTCCGGCCTCGGTACAGGGGAGTCCGGGGCGGCCCCGTAGGAGACTATGCACGTCTGCCCGCCCACCCTCAGGTTCCTGACCCCGAGATCCCTGAGCCTGGAGGCCTCGGCGATGATGTCGTCGGGGGAGCGCATCAGCGGTCTCCCCTTCATGGGCTCTATGCAGTAGGAGCACCCTCCGGTCGACCACCTGTGGCATCCCCTGTACGACTCCACCTCGGCGATGAGGGGCTGGGGGAAGTCCTGGTGCTGCTTCACGATGTCCGCTCCCAGGAGCATCCATCTGTTCCACTCGTCCAGGGTGCGGAGTCTCTCGCCAACCTCCTTCCCGATAATCCCGTCGTAGAGGGAGGCGGCCAGATCCCTCTTTATCACGAAGTCGAACCTCTCCGCGGCGGGGGAGTCCGCTGCGGAGCCGCCGATGAGCCTCCACCCGGTGAGCTTCGGGAACAGGGCGTCCAGCTCCTTCGTGGACATGGGCATCGAGCGCAGGTACTTCCCCGGGACGGTGTTCCCGGACATGACCACGCTGACGTCCGCCTGGGGGATCCTCGCCCCCCTCCTGATCATGTCGGCCGTGAGGTACTCCACCCTGTCAGCTCCCGCATCCATCGCAGCGCCGGCTATGGCGCGCACTATCGGGGATATGTAGGGGGGCACCCCCAGCGCGGCGGGGTCGTCGATGTATCCGTCGACGAGGAGGACGGTGATCTCGCGGCTCATGGTGAACCCATCCGTGAAGGAGTTAAATGGATTGTGTCGGCCACAATCCGTCCTCTTACAGGAACATGGCCATGTAGATCGGGATGTAGGTGATGTTCCCATCAACCCTCAGGTCCTTGGAGTGGACGACGAACGCCCTGTCCACCCAGTCAGAGTACTTCACCATGAAGCGGTCGAGTGACGCGTGCTCCGAGGACCTCCCGGATTTCGACTCCACCGGGATCACCTTGTCTCCGTCCGCGATCACGAAGTCCACCTCCTGGAGCTTGTCGGATTCGTCGCAGCTGAACTTGCAGTACGCCAGCTCGTGTCCGTTCATGACCAGCTCCTGGGCGACCATGTTCTCGAAGAACATGCCCTTGTTCACGTTGAGCTTGCCGGATAGTAGGTCCTCGTAGAGCTTCTTCCTCTTCGCCACGTTCTTCTTGAACGCGGCTGTCACAAGCAACCCCGTGTCCAGCATGTACAGCTTGAACGTGGTCTCGTCCGAGGTGAGGTCGGGTGCCGGCCCTGGATCGGAGACGCGCACGCACATGTTCACCATCCTGGATTCCCTGAGCCAGTCAACGGCCTGTTCGAAGTCGCTGGTCCTGGAACCCTCTCTGATGGTGCCGGGGGTGAACTTTTTGTCGTGCTTCGACAGGAACGACGGCACGTTGACCAGGATGGCTCTGGAGTTGATCTTCACGGCATCGTTGCTGTAGAGCTCCAGGATGTCCCGCTTGATCCCCTCAACGGCTTCGAAGTTGTTCATACGGACGAAGGTCTCCACCGCCTGGGGCATCCCTCCCACGAGCATGTATGTGGTGTACATGTCCATGATGCGGCGGTGGTTCTCGAACCCAAGCGGTTCCCTCGCTTCGAAGGCCCTGCGTATGGTGTCTATGGTCCCTTCCCGGTTCTGGGCCCACAGGAACTCCTCGAAGTCCATCGGGTGCATCCTGATGGACGTCTCCTCGGAAGGTATCAGGATGTTCTTCACGTTCTTCTTGATGGATATGAGCGATCCGGTCTCTATGTAGTCGTAGCGGCCATCCTTGACCAGGTGTTTGATCATCTGCCTGGCCAGCGGGAACAGCTGGACCTCGTCGAACACGATGACGCTCTCGCGTTCGTAGAGGGTCGTGTCGGTGTACTCCTGGAGGAGACGGAAAAAGCGGTCGGGGTCCTGTTTGACGTTCTTGAACAGACCTCTGATGTAATCGTCCTCGTCGGAGAAGTCCAGGATTATGTGGCTGCGGTACTCCTTCCTGGCGAACTCCTCGACGACCGTGGTCTTGCCGACGCGTCTGGCCCCATCGATCAGCAGGGCCGTCCTCCCCTCCCTCTTCTTCCATTCCAGCATCTGACCGTATATCTTCCTCCTGAACACTGGACTCTCGGACTTCGGCTTCGCCATGACATGTCATGCGCAGTCCAGATAATAGTTTTTGCTGCTATGGCAACGAAATTAAATCATAAAAATACCTCTATGGCAATGTTCAGAGGAGAAAAATTTCCCGTTTTAGCAAAGTAGCGTTATGACAACCGTTCGATCCGGCCCGTGCCGCGAGTCCTTGCCGCCGGGTAGAGGGGCATTCTCGCCGTATGGGACGTGCCCTCGGTTTTTCGTCCTCCCCATGCCAAGCAGCGTCCTTTCGAACTTCGACCTGGACGCTTATTATAAATATGGAAAGTCCGTTGATGATGTTTAGAATTCGAAATAAAACTACGAATTTCGTAGAAAATCGAGGTGAATTCATGGTCAACGAACAGGATATCAGCATAGAGCAGCGCCTGGAGATGGCGAAGAAGCCCGGACAGGACGCCATGGTCCTCCACAAGTACTACAAGGGGAAGATCGAGACCGCCCCCAAGGCCTGCGTGAGGTCCTTCGACGACTTCGCCATCTGGTACTCCCCCGGTGTGGCGGAGCCCTGCAAGGCCATAGCCAAGGACCCCGAGCTCGCCTACGAGTACACCTGCAAGTGGAACACCGTAGCCGTCGTATCGGACGGTACACGCGTGCTGGGACTCGGCGACATCGGACCCGAGGCGGCCATGCCCGTCATGGAGGGGAAGGCCATGCTGTTCAAGTACCTGGGAGGCGTGGACTGCGTCCCGATCTGCCTGGACACCAAGGACCCCGAGAAGATCATCGAGACGGTCAGGCTCATCGCCCCGTCGTTCGGGGGGATCAACCTCGAGGACATCTCCAACCCCAAGTGCTTCGACATCCTCGACGAGCTGAGGAGGGACTGCAAGATCCCCGTCTGGCATGACGACCAGCAGGGTACAGCCACCGTGGAGGTCGCCGGTGCCATCAACGCCATGAAGCTCGTCGGGAAGAAGCTCGAGGACGCCCAGATCGCCGTCATCGGAGCCGGCGCCGCGTCCATCGCCATCGCCAGGCTGCTCCTCGCCACCGGCTTCAGCCCCAAGCACATGTGCATGTGCGATTCCAAGGGCATCCTGAACCTGTCCAGGGAGGACGTCAAGAAGGACTTCAAGCAGAAGTGGGAGATCTGCGAGAAGACCAACGGGGCAGGCAAGAGTGGAGGCATCAAGGAGGCCATGGAGGGCGCGGACATCGTCATCGCCGCTTCCAAGCCCGGCCCCGGCACGATCCCCGCCGAGTACGTCAAGCTGATGGCGGACGACCCGGTCGTGTTCGCCACCGCCAACCCCATTCCCGAGATGTGGCCCTGGGAGGCCAAGGAGTACGGCTGCAAGGTGTTCGCCACCGGAAGGTCCGACTTCCCCAACCAGGTCAACAACTCCATGGGATTCCCCGCGATCTTCCGCGGTGTCCTCGACGTCAGGGCCACCACCATCACGGACGAGATGTGCATCGCCGCCGCCACCGAACTGGCCAAGTGCGCCGAGGAGAAGGGCATCAGCGAGGACTACATCATCCCGACCATGGCCGAGGCCGAGGTCTTCCCCAGGGAGGCAGTCGCCGTCGCCATGAAGGCGCAGGAGCAGGGCGTGGCCAGGCTCAAGCTGTCCAGGCAGGAGCTCTTCGACAGGGCCGACTTCATGATCAAGAGGTCCAGGGGACTCACCGCCAAGATGATGGAGGACGGCTTCATCGCCGACGCGGAGCCCGCCTTCAAGTGAAAACACCGGGGGTCACACCCCCAACCTTTTATTTTCAAACCCATGCTCACATCACAGGTGAGCAGTCTGCCGGCAGTCTCCGTGGTCATACCCGTCTACAACGGTGCGAAGTTCGTCGAATCGTGCATCAGGCATCTGAGGGAGCAGACCCTCGGGGACATCGAGGTCCTCTTCGTCGTGGACCACAAGACCACGGACGGCACCGAGGACGCCATCCGCAGGGCATCGGACGGATGGGACGCGGTCCGCGTGATCCGTCAGGAGGACGACCTCCGCATGGGTGGCGCCAGGAACCTGGGCCTCCGTGCCGCGACGGGCAGGTACGTGTGGTTCCTGGATGTGGACGACCGCCCCTACCCCACGTTGCTGGAGGAGATGGTGGGGATCATGGAGGAGACCGGGGCGAAGGTCTCCACGTTCAACAGCGTCTACTCCTCGGACAGGGAGCTGCCGGAGAGGACGTACGGCGAGTACTCGGTGAGGGTCTACACAGGGATGGAGGCGGTCTACGAGGTGGGCAAGGGCAGGCTGTCGTCGTGCCCTTGGAGCAAGGTGTTCGAGGTGGCCTACCTGCGGGACAACGGCCTCGACTTCAAGACGGGGTACTGCGAGGACTTCGACCAGACCGTCCGTTCGTTCATGCACGCCGACAAGGTCGCCTACTACAACAAGCCGCTCTACGTGTACTATCAGCACGCCGGTTCCCTGTGCGGGGGCGCGAACGACGATGCCATTGCTGAGCGGGACGTGACCCTGTCCGGGACCCTCGGCGAGGAGGTCAGGGAGACCCATCCGGAATGCTATGACCTGTATCGCGCGTACATGGCACGCCATGTCATCCGCAGCCTGACCCGTGCCTCAAAGGCCCAGGCGATGGCGCTGGCGGAGCGTCCGGAGCTGAAGGAGCTCCTCGCCGCGAAGCAGCCGTCCTTCGACGCCGAGGTGCAACTGTTCAGGTTCAGCCCCTCGCTGTACTACTCCATCGGGAGGAGGGCCCGCGACAGGAAGTTCTCCATGAAGGAGGACGTCCTGTGCGATCCGGACCTGTGATCATCTCGTCGAGAGCACGGCGGAAACGGTGGCCTCGACGGCCTGGGTGGAGTTGTATCTGAACGTCCATCCTTCGGACCTCGCCTTCGAGATGTCGTAGTCGAAGGAGGGGACGTCGCCCTTCCATCCGCAGGATCCGCCGGTGTACTCGTACTTCACATCATCGAGGCCCATGCCCTTGCAAACTATGTCCGCGATCGTGTTCACATCGGTGAAGGACTCTGTGGAGATGTTGAATACGTTGTACCCCTTGTAACCGTGGGACATGAAGTCGCAGATCCCCCCGACCAGGTCCTGGGAGTACACATACTGCTTGTTCTGCCTCCCGTCGCCGAGTATCTCAAGGCGGGAGGGGTCCCGTTCCAGCTTCTCTATGAAGTCGAAGATAACGCCATGGGTAAGCCTGGGTCCGACCACGTTGGGGAATCTGAAGATCAGAGAATCGAATCCGCACATGTACGAATAGGCGGAGATCAGGGCCTCGGACGCAAGCTTCGATGCCCCATAGTAGGATATCGGTCTCAGATCGCCCTCGTCCTCCGTCAGCTTCTTGCCCTTCTTGTCCCCGTACACGGCGGATGTGGAGGAGAAGAACATCCTGGGGATGCCGTTGGTCCTGACCGCCTCCAGTGCGGACCTGGTCGTGCACAGCGTGTTGTCGAAATCTATATGGGGGTCCTGCCCTCCGCTGCGGATGTCAGAGTTGGCGGCGAGGTGGTACATCTCGTCCGCCCCCTTGCAGACCTCGATGAACTCATCAGTGTTCATATCCATGGGCATGTACTCGAAGCCCCTCCTGTCCGAGAGGTGCGCTATGTTCTTCGCCTTATCAACGGGTATCATGTCCACCGCGAGGACCTCGTATCCCTTGTCCAGAAGCCTGTCCACCAGCTGACTGCCGATGAACCCGGCCCCTCCTGCAACAACCGCCTTCATGATTCAGAATCCCTCGTCGTTGTATATTATGGTGGAGCCGGCATCGTCGAACCTGAACGGCATCCATCTGCCCGGCACATTCCTCAGGATCTCGTCCTGTGCGGACTCGTCGGCGTAGAAGAGCATGAACCCGTTGCCACCTGCGCCCAGCAGCTTCCCGCCCACAGCACCGTGGGATGTCACGGTCTCGTAGACCTCGTCGATCATGGGATTGGTGATCCCGGAGGACAGGGTGCGTTTCAGTTTCCATCCCTTGTCCAGGATCTCGCCCATGGAGTCCAGCCGTCCCCCCTCCAGCTCCGCCCTCAGCTCTCTTGCAAGGTCACACATCCTCATCTGGTTGCTCTCTGCGGATCCGGATGAGATGTTGCTGCTCTGTTTCCTCAGGATCTCGGACGCGCTGCGGGTCCCTCCCAGGTAGAGCATCATCAGCCTGCGGTTCAGCTTCTCCTTGGACTCCCTCGTCATGCTGACGGGCGAGACGCTGACGCTGTCGTCCGGGTTGAACTCGATGAAGTTGAGTCCGCCGTAGGCCGCGGCGTACTGGTCCTGCTTTCCGATGGGCTCCCCCAGCACGTCGATCTCGATCCTGCACGCGTCGTTCGCCAGCGTCTCCTTGTCGGGGTTCTCGCCTCTGCGGGTCCTCAGGAGATTGGACAACCCGACGGTGAACGTGCTGGACGATCCCAGCCCTGTGCCGGCGGGTATGTCGGACGTGCTGTTGATCTCATATCCCGGCATGTCGAACTCGTTCAACATCGCCTTGAACACAGGATGTCTTATGTCAGACAGGTCGCGGGTCTCCTCAACCACCGAGTACTTCAGGAGCGTGACGTCCGGGTTGAACGATCTCACCGACGAGATGTAGATGTACTTGTCGATTGATGTGCTGATGACGCATCCGCCGTGTTTCCTGTAGAATGATGCGATGTCGCTTCCGCCACCGCAGAAGCTTATCCTTAGGGGTGTCTTGGAGATTATCATGACGATCACGCTGGGCGTTGCCGAGCTTCGGTTCTTCGACCATAATCTTCGCGATATAAACCTGTCTTGGTGGATGGGGCAATCCGTGCCAAGCTAAAAATGGATTCTGAAAGCAAGACTGCAATCTGTTTATTAAGAGGGACAACTTCACAACGTTCTGTGAAGGTCACTGTAGCTGTAGCGGTGTATAACGGGTCGACGCACATCCCGAAATGCATAGGCTGTCTGTCCGAACAGTTGTACCGTGACTTCGAGGTAGTATTCGTCGTCGACTCAAAGACCACAGACGATTCAGTGGATCTCATCGAGAAATACGCACCCCGTCTCCCATCATACAGGATCGTGATCCAGAACGATTCCGACCGCCTGGGAGGTGCCAGGAACATAGGGATTCGCGAGGCCGCGGGTGAACTGATATGGTTCCTGGACGTCGACGATCACCCATATCCGGACTTCCTCAGCGAACTCGTGCGCATCCAGGAGGAGACAGGTGCCGACATGGTGTTCTGCAACCACATCCAGCTCACGGACCTCACCGTCCCGCCTGAGCCGTCAGGGGTCTTCAAGACGGAGGTGATGGCGGCGTCAGAGGCCGTGGCGGACTTCACCAGATTCCCTGTGTACTCTTGGTCGCGTATCCAGAAGACGTCGATTTTCGATTCGGGCGACGCGTTCTTCATCAACCGTCCGGCGGCGGAGGACGTGGAGCAAACCATACGGTCTCTGGCAGTGTCGGAGACCGTCTGCTACTACGGGAAGCCGTTGTACGTCTACTATAAGGTCGGGGGGTCGGCAACCAGCGCCAACAGGGCCAAGGAGGCCAGGGCGATGGAGGACACCGCGAGGAGCACGCTGGATTTCATCCGTTCGAGACGTCCCGAGTCCTATGAAGGCTTCAAGGTGAGGATGCTGGAGAGGCTTATGCGTCAGATGGCGTTCGTTCCCTACAGGGAGTACAAACGCGTCTACGATGGTTCCGTGGCTCACCAGGTGCTCCAGGAAATCGGGGACAGGACCACGGAGATGAATGTGTTCTCCAGGTCCAGGTCCCTATACTATCTGGCTCTGTATCCGTTCACTCACTGGATATGGGACAGGAGGACCGGATCATGGGGGCCTGAACATTGAGGTTCGACCTCCGCAGTCCGTTGTCGCGCGCGTGCTCGTCCTACCTCTTCTGGATCATTGTGTCCGGTCTGGCCATCAGGCTGGTCCTGGGCTTGTTCTTCACGTTCCCGTACGACTCCGGCAACTGGGCGAAGATAGCCGAGACGGTGATCTCGGGGGAGACCCTCTACGATCGTCCTGACAACTACTACGCCCCGATATGGGGGTATCTGCTGGCGTTCCTGTCAAAGATTTACCTGTCGTTCGGAGGGTCATCGCTGGCCAACCAGTTCGACGAGTTCCTGTTCCTCGACGGGTTCAGGGTGAGCTACTACAACTCCGTGATGATCGAGCCCGGGTTTGCCATGCTGCTCAAGGTCGTTCTGTTCCTCTTCGATCTGGCGGTAGCCTTCGTGATACGCACCATCGTCATGGAGATGTGCCATGACGAGAGGAAGGCGAACATCGCGTTCACCCTGTGGTTCCTGTGTCCCCTCGTGATCTACAGTTCATCGATGTACCTGATCTTCGATACGATCGAGGTCCTCTTCCTGGCCCTGTGCATCCTGGCTATGATCCGCGACAGGCCGTTCATCGCCGGGGCGATGATGCTGATGGCGGGGATGGTGAAGCCGTTCGCGTTCTATCTGGTGCCGCTGATCCTGGTGTACTTCCTGCTGGGGAAGTTCGACCTCAGGGGCAAGGTCAACAGCTTCGCGCTGACCGTGGGGGGATTCGCCGGAGCGTTCATGATCATATTCCTGCCGGTGCTGCTGAACGGGGAGTTCTCGGATGCCCTGACATTCCTCACAGGACGCATCGAGTCGGCAGAGAATGCGGCGGAAGGTGGATCGGAATACGTCCTGCATCTGATCACAAGCTTCAGTTCACAGATCTTCATCTGGCTGCAACCGGTGATAATCGCAGTGGCGCTCATATTCGCCGGGAAGTACTACAGGGATGGGACAAGGGACCTGGACAAGTTCGTGAAGTACGCGGTCATCACGATGATCGCGGTGTTCCTCTGGCCGGTGTCCCAGCAGTGCTACTACCTGGTCCTTGTGATGCTCATAGCCATGATGCTGCCCAGATGGGGGACGAAGACGTCGATGGCGATTATGTTTGCGATATCAATACCGTCTGTGGCGTATCTGTTGCTGTCGCACAACTTCTCGCTCCTCATGCCCCTGTCCGTCTACACGGACCTGATATCCCCGGACTGGGTCATCGATCACCTCCTGTCGTTCAACCTCAGCACCGACATATTGGGAGGATACACCTATGACAGCTCCAGACAGGTCGTCCAGGTCATCATCATGGCGATGATGATGGCGGTCGTGTACTATCTTTATAGGAGGGATGAAGCCCGTGAGAAGGCCCGAGGGCGCCATCGTCATCGCCGTCGTCGTTGTGGCGGTGCTGCTGGTCGGCGAGTTCATCGTTTACGGTCCCGGCACGTACGTCTCCGACTCGGAGATTACATTGGATGACGATGGGTACAACATCGTTCTGGACACCAACTACTCCACCGAGTACACCGTTCTCGTCACCGAGTCCGAAGCCAACAGCGAACCCCGTCATCTGTACATCTACAGGGATTTCGATTATGCCTCCTTCATCGAGGACTCGTACCTGGACTACTGGATAGGAAAGATGCAGGCGGAGTTCGAGGTGTACAATTACACGGACTACGTACTGATAGACGCCGAGGGGCTGAGGGACATGATGGCGGGGAGCGTCTACAACGGAACCGCGTCCCAGACCGCGGTGATAATCCTCACGGGCATCCTTCCAGACACCGTCTACGGTCCGGAGGACGACAATCTGTTCCAGAGCTGGCTGTCGGCCGGGGGGTTCGTGTACTGGTCAGGTGCCCCGATAGGGATGTTCGTGGGCCATGAGAGGTCATCCGACGTAACTTTCGAGCTGGTGACTGACGATCCCGGGGAGAGGTTCTTCGGAATATCGGGGTCGATCAGGACCCAGGAGGCCAGCGACCTGGCCCAGGAACACTCGTCCGACCGTTATCTGGGAGAGGCCCTCAACGTTTACTACGACAGTTGCAATTACGGGGTCAGCAGCGAGGTTCCCGACTCCCTGTTCATCGGCTATGAGAAGGACGGGTACAACAGCATCGCCCTGTCCAGGTATGTCGGGGGTACGGGGCAATTGTGCATATTCGGCGGGGCCTTCCCTCCAAGCGATATGCAGACTACCCACTCCAACATTCTGAAGGTCTTCTTCTCCGGTCTCTGTTACGATTCCCAGGTCCTGCTTCTGGAGAACGCCCAGAAGGGATCCGGCAGCATGACTGTGGATCTGGGGATAGGGCCGCATGACAATGCGACGGTCTTCGTGATGTACGGGTCACTGCTCGGCACATATGGAAATACATATTACATCCATGGGGCTGAACCGCTGAGGCGCTTCACATGAGCGGGGACGGTGCATTGCTGGAGGCGGGGGTGAGCAGGCGCATCCTCCCGAACGTGGTGTCCAACGTTGCGTTCATGCTCGTGAACTTCGTGATGGGTCTCGTCCTCGTTCCGTATTACACCAGCGAGCTGGGGGTCGCGGCATACGCCATCATCCCCGTCGCGACGTCCATCACCAGCTACATAACCCTGATCTCCGACTCGTTGACGAGTACCGTGTCCCGTTACCTAACCATCGACATGGGCTCGGACATGACGTCCGCGAAGCGGACGTTCAACACCGCTGTTATGGGGTTCACCGGCATAGTGCTGGCGGCCATACCCATCATCGTTCTGATCTCGCTGTTGGCGCCATCGATCTTCGACATCGCTACGAACACGGTAATATCGGTCCAGCTGATGTTCGTGTTCATCCTGTCCGCCGTGCTGATAAGCATCTGGAGCAACAACTTCATCACGGTGATGTACTCGAGAAACCGCATCGATCTGATGAACATCGTCAAGATCACCCAGGTTGTCCTCCAGATCGCGCTCATCGTCCTCTTCTTCACCTTCGTCTCCAAGTCCGTCGAGTACGTGGGTCTGGCCTATTTCATCGCGGCCGTGGTCTATGCGGTTTTCGGGTTCCTGATGGCCAGACACGTCTGTCCGGAGTTGAAGGTGAGCCGCAGGCAGTTCGACCGCGGCCGTCTCGGGGAGATGCTGTCGGTGGGCGGATGGTCGCTGATAAACTCGCTTGGTAACCTGCTCTTCATCCAGACATCCCTCCTGTTGGTCAACGTGCTTATGGGTGCCGAGGCTGGAGGCTACTTCGGGGTCATCGTCACGGTGATTAGCGCCGTATCGTCGTTGGTTGACACGCTGGCGTCGATATTCGCCCCCATCATCTACGGCCTGTTCGCCGAAGGCAGGATGGAGGTGATGGGACGCGTCAGCCGCATGGCGGTGAAGGTGGTAGGATTGGTGATGTCCATGCCAATCGCGTTCCTTTGCGTGTTCTCGGCCCCCATACTGACGCTGTGGGTCGGTGCGGACTACGCGTTCCTGACCGATGTGGTCTGGGCCACCATGTTCGTCATGATAGGAATCGGTGCGATTTCCCCGGCGTACCCGCTCACCATGGTCTATCTTAAGGTGAAGGTCCCGGGGATCATCACATTCATCTTCGGTGTGATCAACGTGATCCTCACGGTCGCGGTCATCCAGTTCACGGATCTGGGTCTCGTGGGCGTCGGGCTCACATGGTCGATCACGATGTTCGTCAAGAACTGCATAGTCAACCCCTGGTACATCGGACGCATCTCAGGCATGGGAACGTTCGACCTTCACAAGTCCCTGGCGTACGGATTCGTCTCGTACTTCGGTCTTCTCGTTTTCTACTACGTGCTCGACATGTTCCTGGATGTTCCAGTATCATGGATCTGGATGATCCTTCTCGGGGTCATCCTGCTGGCGGTCCACGGGTTCCTGGTGTATCGCTTCGCTCTGCACAAGGACGAGAGGGACGTTGTCAACTCCTGCCTCCCCGGCCCGATCAGGAAGGTTTTCGAGAGGCTCGGGTGAACCGAATATCCCGTCGAATCTCTGCGGTGGTTTAATATCATGACCTGGTTTTCCCCATCAGAGCCCGGAGGACTTCTAGTTGGGATGCGAGTCAGAGGTCAAGGTGGGGGGACGCGATGTTTCTGACATGTCCCCGTTCGAGCAGGCGATGCGTTTTCCAGAGCTCGCGATGCATGGTATCGGGGCCGTGTCCGGTGCCCCCAAGGCGGATTCGGTATGCATCTTCGGCATCGACCAGGCGTCCGTGGCGGGCGATGTGTTGTCCGACATGTCGGACGAGATCTCGGATGTGCCCGTGCCCATGGTATGCGATGGGCGTGTCCCGGGATGGGTCGGGCCTGGAACTCTCGGAATCATAATCTCGTACGAGGGCGACTGTCCGCAGATGCTGGATGTGTACGAGGAGCTCCGCAGGAGGGGGGCGGGCATAGTCTGTCTGACTTCCGGGGGGGAGCTGGCATCCAGGTGCGGAAACGATGGGGCCTTGAACGTCGACATCCCCTCTCGCATGACATCCCAGAGTGCGACAGGTTTCGTTCTCGGCGCCCTGGCCTCCATAGTCCAGGGGTCCGGGGCGTTCGATGCCGCCGACGCCCTGTTGCATGACCTCCGCGCATTGGAAGGAAACAGGGACGAGTGCGTCCGCAGTGCAGAGTCCTTGGCCAGGGCCCTCAAGGGCAGGATCGTGGCCGTATACAGCACGTCGGACACCCGTGCATGCTCCCGCAGATGGAAGATGTCCCTTGCTGGACAGGCATCATGTCTGGCATTCTCGGGGGAGTTGCCGGAGTTCGACCACAACGAGTTGGTCGGCTGGTCCGATCCGAACGACCACGCGCCCGGTCTGGCGATGGTGGTCCTGAGGGGTTCTGGAAAGCCAGGTCTCGTCCCGGTGATCGTGGAATGCATGATGGAGGTCCTGGGTGAGAACGGTAGGGACGTCGTCGAGGTCGATCTGGGCTCGGGCAGCAGCGTCTCGAGGAACATCCGTGGGATCATGATCGGTGACGCGCTGGCGTATCTCATGGGAGGTACCGGACTATGACGCCCTCCATCCCTACGGACGTGCAGCTTTTCAGATTCGTTGATGACCTGGAATCGTCACTGGGATTCGATCCCGGAACCGTGTTCGAGTGCGACAACATCATCCTCTGTGGTGTCGGCGGGTCGGCAGTCAGCAGCGATTTCGCTACGGACTGCTGTTTCATGGATTCCGCCAAGCCCATCCGTCTTGTCAAGTATCCCGACCTTCCCAGCTGGGTGTCGGAGCGTACCCTGGCCGTCATCTCCAGCTACTCCGGCAATACGGCGGAGACCCTCGAGATGTACCGTCAGGCCAAGATGAAGGGATGCACCGTGGTGGCCATCACCTCAGGCGGCGCACTCAGGGAGGAGGCGACGAAAGAGGGGGACGGGCTGGTGATGCTTCCGGAGGGGATGCATCCGAGGCATGCCATAGGGTACATGATAGGGTACACGTTGGCGGTGATACACGCAGCCGGAGGCCCGGATCTCTCGGAGAGGATCAGGTCATTCATACCGAGTCTTCGTCGGTATCGCGACGAGGTCGTCCTCGGAGAGGAAGGACTGGCTTCCGAGATGGCGGAGGAGTTCATCGGAAGCGTTCCCGTCATCTGTTCCGACAGCAGCATGCGCTCGGTCGCCTTCAGATGGAAGACCCAGATCAACGAGAACTCGAAGTATGTGGCCTTCTGCGATTCCGAGCCGACGCTCAGCACGAACGACCTCCGTGCATGGTCGGGGTCCTGTCACGACGAGTGTGTCCTGACGTTCCTGGTCGGCTGTGACGATCCCATGTGCGTCGGGACGGGGACGATGGAATCGGCAATAAGCGAGCTTCGGGAGTCGGGAGTGAGGCTGAGGGTCGTCCGTCTGGGCGGGTCGTCAACCCTGGAGAACATGTTCAGGGCGATCATCCTCGGGGACTACATCTCCGTGGATATGGCTGGTCTGCGTGGTATCGATCCTGCCGAGGTCCGTCCCGTCATGCAGATGAAGGAGAAGCTGGCCAGCCGCCGTCACTGATCCCCGAGGGCCTTTTCGAACTCGTCCGCGAATTCCGAAGCACGCCTCTCCGCGGTATTGGGGTCCTTCGACTCCGAGTATATCCTGAACTTCGGCTCGGTCCCGGACGGACGGAGAAGGACCCACCCGTCCTCGTAGTCGATCCTCAGTCCGTCGGTGCGGTTCACATCCTCGCCGACATGGGCGGCGGCGATGATCTCGGTGACCTCCGTCTTCCTGTCGTCGGGGCACGCAACCTGCAGTTTCACCGTGCGGTACCGGGGGAGGGAGTCCATCTGCGTCGCCAGCGGGCCGTCGGACACTATGCACTCAAGCATCCTGGCCGCACCCATGGCTCCGTCGCGGCAGTACTGGTGGTCGGCGAAGATCAGGCCCCCGTTCTCCTCGCCTCCGAATACTCCGCCGTCGGCGATCATCCTGCGCGCCACTATCGGGGACCCCACCGCGGTGTAAGCCACGGATCCCCCGGCGGATGTCGCCGCATCCTCCACGACCTTGGATGTGGCAACGGTGACGACGACCTCTCCCCCTCCGTTCCTGCGGAGCATGTAGCGTCCAAGGATCGCCAAGGCGACGTCGCCGCTGACGTAGCGGCCGTCCCCGGCGACGAAGACGCATCTGTCCGCGTCGCCGTCGTGGGCTATCCCCAGGTCGGCGCCTGTGTCCAGGACCATCCTCTTGAGCTCAGCCAGGTTGTCCTCGGTGGGTTCGCTGGGGTGTCCGGGGAACTCCCCCTGGGGGTTTCCGTTCAGGGTTATCGCTCTGACGCCCAGCCTCCTCATCAGCAAAGGGGTGGTGTTCACGGATGCGCCGTTGGCGCAGTCGAGGCACACTGTGAGTCTCGCCTTCCTGACGGCTTCCGCGTCCACCTTCGACACTATCGAATCCACGTAGTCCTCGCCCGCCCCGGAAACGTCGGACACATGGCCGATGCGGTCCCATGTGACGGTGGGGATGTCCGTCTCGTAAAGGTCCTCGATGCGGGACTCCTCCTCACGGGAGCATTCGGTGCCGTCGCCGGAGATGCACTTGATCCCGTTGTATTCCGGGGGGTTATGGGAGGCGGTGACCATCACGCCCCCGGTCACATCGCGGCGGGTGCGGACGTAGTGCTGCAGAGCCGGCGTGGGGACCATGCCCAGGTCGAGGACGTCGGCGCCGACGGACATGAGCCCTGCGCGCAGGGCGTCCCTCACCATCGGGGACGAGACGCGGGTGTCGGTGGCCACGGCCACCCTCGGACCAAGGACGACCCCTATGCTCCTCCCCATCTGCAGGGCCAGCTCGCAGCTTAGGTATCCGTTGGCAATTCCGCGTACGCCGTTCGTGCCGAACATCTTCATTGGTGCACCTGTGCGGCAATGACGCTGTTGGTAGATAATATGGTCTGACGCGTCCGCAGGGAGAACGTTTTATAAGCAGCTCAAGATGGTGTGTCGGTAAGAGCAGTCCGAGGCATGAGCATGGCAGGAACAGTCACCATTGTTATCCCCACCTACAATGAAGAGAAGAACGTCGCCAACATAGCCCGTGCTATACGCGAGGCGTACCCCGACTACAGGATCCTGTTCATGGACGACAACTCCACCGACCGCACGAGGGAGGAGGCTGAGGCGCTCAACGACCCTCTGCTCACGTTCTACGTCCGCGACCCGAACGCCAGGGGGCTGGGCGCATCGGTGCTCCAGGGGTTCGAGATCGCCAACACCGACTACGCAATGTGCATGGACTGCGACTTCCAGCACCCAGTGTCCGCGCTGGGCGGACTGATCGAGCAGATGGACGCCGGGGCCGACCTCTGCGTGGGGTGGAGGACAAGCAGGATGTCCATGGGACTCAAGAGGGCGCTGGGGTCGGAGGCGGTGGAGCTGTTCTGCAAAGTGTTCTTCAAGATCCATGGCAAGCAGACCACCAAGGACATGATGAGCGGTCTGTTCGCGGTCCGCTGCGACGTCTTCAGGCCGGTCATCCAGGAGAACTGGGACAGCATGGAGCTCCGCGGATGGAAGGTCCTGATGGACCTCCTAAAGTACTCGGACAGGAAGCTGGACATCCGCTACCACAGGTACGACTTCGGCACCCGCGCAGAGGGAGAGTCCCATCTGAACCCGAAGGTCCCGATCATGACGTTCCACCAGCTGTGGGGCTTCGGGAAGTTCACCGCCAAGCTCATAGCGAAGCTCTACGGCGTGGACTACTACGAGATGTATCCGTCCGAGCGCAAGTGATGCATCGCGACGTTCCCCTTTAAATATAAAGAACCTAATCGCGTGCTCATGGCAGCCGATAAAATATGCTCTTCCTGTGGAAAGAGACTGGTTGGCAAGGGAAACACCTTCTTCAAGTGCCCCCGCTGCGGTGAGTACGAGATCGGAAGGTGCGACCAGTGCCGCGACCAGGGCGTTTCGTACGAGTGCAAGAAATGCGGATTCATCGGACCGTGAGGTGTTTCGAATGGGACAGATCGCCGCAGCCTACGACCTCATGCCCGAGAGCACGGAGGTCGATCTCGACAACGTCATCAGCCAGCTCTCAGGAGTCCTCCCCGAGGGGGTCAAGCTCCTGGAGACGAAGATCCTCCCCGTCGCCTTCGGACTCATGAAGGTCAACGCGGGATTCCTCATCGACGATGCCGACGAGGAGGTCGGGGGCAAGCTCGAGCAGGCCCTCCAGTCCATCCCCGGAATCGAGAACGTCGAGTGCGTATCGAACACCGTCGTCTGAGATCGCGATAAACGTGGGGGAAACCCCACACGTTCAAAACGCGGGCCGCGGCGCTTCCGCGGGGTGGTTTCTATGGAGTTGTGCGCATGAGGTTCACCGCTGACTGCGCTCCCTGCCTTATGAGGCGCGTCCTCTTCCAGTCCGGGTTGGTCGGAAACGGGCGCGAGTTCGACGCGGTGAAGGCCGCCGTCACGGCTCTCGCCGAGAACATGGATAGTGGCAGGGAGTCGGTGGGGATCGCCACAGAGGTCCATCGCAGGGCCTACGATGCCGTCGGATCCGACGATCCGTACAGGGAGATGAAGGTCCGGGCAGACCAGGTCGCGGAGCGCTATGTGGACGTCCTCGACGATGCCGTCCGCCGTTCCGACGATCCCCTGAGGGCCGCCGTCATGGCGGCGGTTGTGGGCAACATAATGGATTTCGGCGCGGGGTCGGCAATAAGCGATCCCGACGAGTTCATGGCGGTTTTCGACGGAATGATGGCCCAGGGCCTGGGCTCGGACGGCACCGACGAGCTGCGCGGCATCCTCGACGAAGTCCCGGGCGTGGTGTACATGTTCGACAACTGCGGGGAGTCGCAGCTGGACAAGGTCCTGATCCGCTATCTCAGGGGAACCGGGAAGAGGGTCGTAGGGGTCGTCCGCGGAGCGCCGATCCTCAACGACGTGACCTACGAGGACGCCGTCCGCATAGGGTTGGACAGGGAACTGGACGCCATCCTGACCACTGGGAAGTTCTACATAGGGATAGATTGGGACGACATCCCTCCGGACCTTTCGGAGGAGATCAGCGGATGCGGGCTGATTATCGCCAAAGGCATGGCGAACTACGAGGCAACATCGGACAGGCGCCTGGACGTGCCGATAGCCCACATACTGCGCACCAAGTGCGCGCCGGTGGCGACGGCCCTCGGGGTGCCGATGGACATAAACGTGTTGAGGGTGGTTAGGCCCGACAGGAGATGACGACATGGATGGGAAGGTAAGGCAGGCCGTCGTGATGGTCGGAGGGAAGGGCACCAGGCTCCTCCCTCTCACCGAGACCAGGCCGAAGATCATACTGCCGGTCGCCGGGAGGCCCTGCCTGTGGTACCTGCTGAGGTCCCTGGCGAGGGCCGGCATAGAGGAGGTCATCCTGGCGTGCGGCTACAAGTCCGAGCAGATGCGCGACGCGATAGGCGACGGCTCGGACCTGGGCATGAGCATAGTGTACTCCTACGAGGACGAGCCGCTCGGAACCGGCGGTGCGATGAAGCTGGTCGAGGACCGTCTGGACGACGTCTTCGTGGCGGCCAACGGCGACGTGTTCGCGTCCATAGACGTGGCCGCTGAGATTTCCGAGCACATGGAAAGCGGAGCGTCGGTGACGATATCGCTCACCCCTGTGGAGAACCCCTGCGAGTTCGGCATCGCCAGGGTCATGGACGACGGCAGGATAACGGAGTTCAAGGAGAAGCCGAAGCCCGAAGAGGTCTTCTCCAACCTCATCAACGCCGGGGTGTACGTCATCAACCGCTCGGTTCTGGACTATGTCCCGAAGGGGGAGTTCTTCGATTTCTCCAAAGACCTCGTCCCGCGTCTGATGGCGGACGGGTACAGGGTCCAGGGCTATCAGGTGAGCGGGATATGGATGGACGTCGGCAGGCCCCACGACCTGCTCGGCGCCAACCTGGCGGTTGCGGAGTCGGAGTTCGGGGATGTCGAATGGGATGTCCAGGGGTCGGAAGTGGAGGGCAGGTTCTTCATGGGAGAGGGCGCCTCCGTCAAGGACTCGAGTGTCAGGGACTCCGTGGTGCTGGCCGGGTCCTCGGTCCGTGGCTCGGACCTCGACCGTGCGCTGGTGATGGACGGGTGTGTGGTCGAAGGCGCGAAGGTCGTAGACAGCATCCTCGGTGCCGGCTGCAGGATAGGGGAGGGCGCGAAGGTCTCCAACGCCGTGCTGGCGGACGGGACGGTAGTGACACCGGGGGAGGTTCTGGACGGCGGGCGCAGGGTCTGATTCAGACCTTCTTGGTGCTGCGGACCGGCTCCCACACGCTCATCTTCTCGCCGCCGTTCTTCACGTGCCTCTTGGCTATGCGACGGGACTTGAGCTCCAGGCTGATCATGTAGGTCATCTTCACCGGATGGAAGCCCAGGTCGCGGATCGTGCCTATCATGGTCTTCAGAAGGTACCATTTGTTCCAGGACGGGATGTCGTATCCGTAGATGTCCTTCATGGTGCATTCGCCGATGTTGACCCTGATCCTCTGTTTGAGGAAGTCCTCCTCGGTCTCCGGGCCCCTGTTGTAGATCGTGGCCCCGGGTGCGTAGACGCAGCTGTACCCAGACTCCTCCAGGCGCATGCGTATGATGTCCTCGTCCGATTGGAGGTCGGTCGGCAGGCGGGTGCCTATGTCCCTGAACGCCACGAGCTCCCCGATCTTCGGATAGATCAGGGCGAGGTTGTGATGCATGGCCCAGAGCATGTGGCTGGCGAACCCCACGTTCGTGTTGGGATCGTTGGTCGGTATGGGGTGGCCGCCCACCATCCCCACCTTCGGATCGCGGAAGGGTTCCACGAGATTGAAGAGCGAGTCCTCCGAGGCGAATATGTTGTCGGCGTTCAGCATGACGACGATCTCGGTCGTCTTATTGTCCAGGTACATGTTGATCGCGGAGTTCTTCCCCTCGCGCTCGGTCTGAGGCAGGAACACTATGTTGTCGTATTCCTTGGCCAGGGACCTGACGATGTCGTCCGTGCCGTCCGTGCTTCCGCTTGACACGACCAGGACCTCCTTCACGAGTATGCCGGGGGTCCGCTGTGAGTAGATCGAACGGATGCTCCTCTCGATGGTCTGTTCCTCGTTGTACGCGCATATCCCGACGGCGATCTCCATGACGGGCATCCCCCAATCGGGACTGTTACCGGCACAGCTGACCGATGGGTTCCCACCCGGCGTTGAGACAGAACTTCCGTCCGACATGGTACAGACCGCTTCGAGACATTACTATCTAATATAAATTGCCTCCATCACGGGTCGGTGGAACCATGCACGTTATCTCACTCATCGTCAAGAACGAATTCGGTGTCATGCAGAGGGTCATGGGTGAGTTTACCCGCAACAAGATCAACGTCGAGACGATCGTCGTCGGGAAGTGCGAGCTTCCGGGTAAGTCCAGGATGGTCCTCTCCGTCATCAGCCACGATGCTGCCCAGACGGCGATCGGGAGGCTCCAGAATCTCCAGGACGTCTACGAGGCGGTCCTGATACCCGAATCCGGGCAGTCCGCTTACGCTCTGCTCTCCACGTCCAACGGTAACGTCGGCGTCGTCGGAGGTTCCGACCAGGTCGAGGAGCTCATAGAGAGGAGCAAGCCCGAGCACTATGTCAAGGCCCTGAACGCCCTCTGATCAGCGCCTGCCGAGGAGCACGTCCTCGTAGAGCCCGATGTACCTGTCCCAGGTGTAGGTCTCCGCCTGTGCGCGGGCCTTGCCTGACAGATCCCTCCGGAGTCCGTCGTCCGAAAGAATCCTGTTGACGGCTTCCGCAATCGCTTCCGGGTTCTCGGGAGGGACGCCTATTCCTCCCGCGCCCACTGTTTCGGGCAGACCGTTGACCTCGGAGAACACAAGCGGCCTTCCGTGACCCAGTACCTCCAGTGCGGCCAGGCCGAAGGACTCGAACAGGGACGGCATGACGAACGTCTTGCAGGTGTTCATCAGGCGGTTCTTCTCCTCCTCGGATACGTACCCTCTGAACTCGACCTTCCCGTCCAGTCCAAGTTTCGAGACCAGTCTCCTCAGGTGCTTCTCCTCCGGGCCCCTCCCGCAGAGCACGAGCCTGCAGTCGATCTCCGGCATCGCCCTGATCAGGTCGTCCAGGCCCTTCGTCGCGACCAGTCTCCCCAGGGACAGGATGAAGTCCCCCTCCGGTTCTCTGGTGGGGTCCGGCAGGTCCATGCAGGTGGGGATCACGACCGTTTCTTTTTCGGGGATCCCCCTGCGGACCAGGTCGTCCCTGACATAGCCGCTGACGCAGACGATTCTGTCGAAGGTCTCAAGCGTGCTCCTGAAGGCGTTATCATTGATTTCGGACAGCTTCGCCTGCATCCCGGTGCCCTCGCCCCACATGTTGTGGTATGTGAACACCTTGCGTCCGTCATATCTCCTGAGGTCCCTGTTGTACGACGGCGCCCAGCGGTAGTTGTAGTTAACGGCATCGGCGTCGAGGGACTCCAGCGTCTCCAGAACCCCCTCCGAGGAGATGAACGGCGGATTGTACACGTTCACGAGCCTGGATTTGAGACGGACCACCCTGTATCCGAACTCCGAAATCTCCTCTTCGGCGGTCCCGGGGAGTCTTCCGGTGAGGACGGTCACGTCGTGGCCGCGGGCGGCCAGCAGTCTCGCAGTGTCGTGCATGCGGGTCTCTATCCCGCCGTGATGCGGGTAGAAGAACGGATTTACGTCGACGAACCTCATTCGCTCAGCCCCGACCTCTTCTTCTTCACATAAGATGCGACGAAGCTTATGACGATGACGGCGACAATGACCACCAGCATCACGGTCTGGGCGGTGTCGCTTCCGAAGTAACCATAGAAGAAGCTGCTGGCCAGCATGATTATTCCGTACTTCAGCACGCAGCCCAGGACGATGTAGAACACGCATCTCCTCGGCTGCCAGGTGTCTATTATCGCGATGAATGCGCCGAGGAACGGTATCATCGGGGCCACCCTGTTAATGAGTATGATCCTCTCGTCGCTCACGACGAGGAAATCGATGTACTTCTGGGCTATCCTGGCGATCCTTGCCGGGACCCGCACATGCTTCACGATGTAGTAAAGCAGGAAGATGCCCGCCAGCTCCCCTATTATGGCTGCCAGCAGAAGCTCGCATCCGAACAGCAAGGTCGGATCCTGGTCGAACCCCAGGAGGAAGAACACCTCCGGCAGGGTCGGGAATATGACCGCGTCTATGAAGAACAGGACGAGGATGCACAGGAGAACCCCGGGCTCGCCGAGGCCGTCGAACAGGCCGAACAGCCAGTCGCCCAGGCTCATCTGGACGACCTCGCCTTCTTGGTCTCGATCGCCAGCTCGTACGCCCGGATGTACCTCTCTATCGATCTCTCCCTGGAGTTCTCGATCGCCGTGCGGTACGATGCCTCCCTCACCTCCGGAGGAGCGTCCAGGGCCTTCAGTATGGCCTCCGTGCATCCCTTCTCATCGTCGAAGAGATAGCCGTTCTCGCCGTCGCGGACTATCTCCGTGAACGCACGCCCGTTGCGGCAGGCCACGGTACGTCCCGACGCCATCGCCTCGAGGATCGACAGCCCCTGGGTCTCGAACTTGGAGGCGGAGACCGCTATGTCGGCCGCGTTGTAGAATGCGGGGAGGTCCTCGTCGGGGACGAAACCCGTGAAGATGACCTTCTCCTCCATGCCGAGCTCTCCGACCAGCTTCCTTATGTCCTCCGCCGCGGGACCCTTCCCTACCACGAGGAGAACCGCGTCGACGTCCCTCATCGCCCTCACGACCATGTCTATCTCCTTCTCGTAGGAGATGCGGCCTACGTGGATCACCACCCTCTTCCCTGCGAGTCCGTACCTCTCGCGGATCTGGTCGCACGGGATGCCCGGACGGAACACGTCGGTCTTCGCCCCGGTCGGTATCGCCAGGAGGTTCCTGCAATTCGCCCCGTGGGCCTTCAGCTCCTCCCCGATGCACGCGGTAGGCGTGACGACCACATCCATGCGCTTGAGGATCTGGCGTAGGTATATCCAGATCAGGCGGTCCATGGTCTCGGGGGGCAGCTTGACCGGGGAGTAGTACTTTGCCGCGTCGTCCACCATCGTGTGGAAAGTCATGACGGTGGGGATGCCCAGCGTGTGGCCGCATATCAGGCCGCGGAGGGCCATCGTGGCCACCCCATGGATGTGTATGACGTCGGGGGCGATCTCCCTGAGGATCTCCATCTTGTTGGAGGGGTATATCGGTACGTAGTATCCTTCGTACGATTTGAACCGGACTGCGGGGAAATAGTATACGCCGTCCTGTCTGAACTCCTCCTCTGGTTCTGGGGCGACGATGAACACCTGATGGCCCAGAGCCTCCAGCGATTCCTTGATGATGCATATGGAGGTCACGACGCCGTCCCTCGTGGGGAACCAGCTGTCCGTCATCATCGCTATCCTCATGACGGGGTGCTATGCGCCCATCGTTTATAATCGGATGCGGACGTCCTTCGGATGCGGACACGGGATACATAACTCGGAAAAGCAATGTGCCAGAGAGGCGTTTCCGAGAGACTTGTTGAAAGGCATATATATCACGACCTCGTAGGATGCCCTGTAAGGAACATATGCCTTAGACCGTTCAACCTGGATGGTCTGGAGAGGCCTGATAGGATGGATGGGATACACTACAGGGCCAGGGCACCGCTGAGAATCGGGCTGGCAGGGGGCGGGACGGACGTCGAGCCTTATGCGTCCAAGAAAGGCGGTGTCGTTTTCAACACTACTATCAACCGCTATGCCTACTGCACGGTTACCCCCACCAACGACCACTCGATGTCGATCCATTCGACCGACTACGGCAAGTACGAGGCCCCGCTGGACGGAGGCCCCCTGAAGCTCGACGGGAACATGGACCTCATCAAAGCGGTGACCAACTACTTCGGGATCACTGACGGGTTCAGGATGTTCCTCCAGTCGGAGGCCCCGCCCGGATCGGGTCTGGGGGGTTCGTCCACGGTCATCGTCTCGATCATCGCGGCAATCTGCGAGTGGCAGAGCATCAGGCTCACCAGCATGGAGATGGCCCAGCTGGCCTACAAGCTGGAGCGTGAGGTGATCGGTCTCAAGGGCGGGAAGCAGGACCAGTACGCCGCGGTGTTCGGAGGCTTCAACTTCATGAAGTTCAGCGGGAGCGGTGTCAACGTCAACCGCGTCAGGATCCATCCCGACACCATCAGCGAGCTGCAGTACTGCTCGGTCCTCTGCTACACCGGGAATCCGCGCGAGTCGGCAAAGATCATCGAGAGCCAGGTGGAGAAGTTCAACAAGGGCCAGAACGAGGAGGCCCTGGACAAGACCAAGGAGCTCACCAAGGACATGGTCGTGGCACTGGAGAAGGGGAACATCGACGAGGCCGGCAGGCTCCTGGACGTCTCCTGGGACTACAAGAAGCAGTTCTCCAGCAAGATCACCAACCCGCAGATCGACGCGCTGTACAACGCCGCCAAGGACAACGGGGCCATCGGAGGGAAGGTCTCCGGAGCCGGAGGTGGCGGTTTCATGTACTTCATATGCCGTTACGACCGCAAATACGACGTCGCCAGGACCCTCCAGGGAATGGGGGCCAGGGTGACCGACTACATGTTCGAGCCAGAGGGAGTCATCTCCTGGAGGTATCCGCATGAATGAGGCGATCGAGGCAGAGCTGAGGAGGAGTGCAGAGACGATTTCGAGGATAGACCCCGCACAGATCAGGAAGGCGGCGGACATCCTCATCGAATGCTTCAGGAACGGGGGACAGGCCATTTTCATGGGCAACGGCGGCTCTTCGGCCGATGCACAGCACATCGCCGCCGAGTTCTCCGGCAGGTACATGCTGGAACGTCCCGCGCTCCCCGGCGTGTGCCTGTCCAACATCGCCCCGGTGACGGCGATAGGCAACGACTACTCCTACGATCTCGTTTTCAGGAGGCAGGTCGAGGCCATATGCAGGAAGGGGGACGTCGTCATCGGCATGTCCACATCCGGCAATTCCAAGAACGTCATCCTCGCCATGGAGGCCGCCAAGGAGCGCGGAGCGGTGACGATGTCGTTCACCGGTGACGGCGGGAAGCTCAGGGAGATGGTGGACCACGCGGTCGTCATACCCTCCAAGGAGACCCCCAGGATCCAGGAGGGGTACCTCTGCGCCTGCCACACCATGTGCGGCATAGTCGAGAGGGAGATGTTCGGTCAGCGAGCCGTCCTCATCGACAGGGACGACACCATCGCCAAGGACGTCCCGTACTGCGACGATCCCGATAAGTTCGAGCTCTACCCCTACGTCCCGGATGCCGTCAGGCGCCTCAACGAGGCCGGATATCTGGTGATAGTGATCACCAACCAGTCCGGAATCGGACGCGGATACTTCGACGAGGGCACGCTCGAGAGGATACACGACAAGCTCCGCAGGACGGTGGAGGCTGGAGGCGGCAGGATAGACGACATATTCTTCTGCCCCCATACCCCGGACGACCACTGCTCATGCAGGAAGCCGGAGATCGGCATGGGGCTGGCCGCCGTGGCCAAGCACGGGATCGACCCCTCCAGGTCGTTCATGGTGGGGGACCACGAGAAGGACATGGAGTTCGCGCGCCGCCTCGGGTGCAGGGGCATAAGGGTCTCAGAGTCGTTCACGTTCGCAGACGCGGTGGACGAGATACTCGGACGTTGAAGGCCTTAGCAATAACGTGTAAATAGGGCCATTCATGTGCACTCATTGAGAATGCGGGGGTCATGGCCTCCAAATCGACATTCAATCGGTGATTCTATGGACAAGACGGAAAAGATCTGGCTGAACGGCAAGCTTGTCAACTGGGAGGACGCCAAGGTCCATGTCCTCGCCCACGCCCTGAACTACGGGACCGGGGTCTTCGAGGGAATCAGGGTGTACCACACCCCCAAGGGAATGGCCATCTTCAGGCTCAAGGACCATGTCCAGAGGATGATCGACGGATGCAAGATGATGGGTATCGACCTCGAGTTCGGTGGAAAGACCTACGGATTCGAGGAGATCTGCGACGCCATCAAGGACACCGTCCGCGCCAACGGCGAGATGGTCGACTACGTCAAGCCCTGCATCTACCTCAGCGGAGAGGAGGTCGGGCTCAATCCCGTCGGCGTCCCCGTCTCCATGGCCATCACCTGCGTCCACATGGGCAACTACCTCGGACCCGGCTCCGATGCGGGTGCCAAGCTGATCACCTCCTCTTGGCAGAGGCCCGACAACCTGTGCGGTCCCGCCGGCGCCAAGGTCAACGGATCGTATGTCGCATCCACGCTTGCGAAGAGGGAGGCCGTCCGCCAGGGTGCCAACGAGGCCGTCATGCTGAACTCCGTCGGACATGTCGCCGAGTGCACCGGGGAGAACATCTTCATGTACCTCCAGGGAGAGATCGTCACGCCCGCATCCGCCGAGAGCATCCTCAACGGGATCACCAGGCGCTCCATCATCCAGGTTGCCAGGGACATGGGGTACAAGGTCGTCGAGACCGAGGTCTCCAGGTTCATGCTGATGTCGTCCGACGAGGTCTGGATGACGGGAACCGCCGCGGAGATCGCACCCGTCACCAGCGTCGACGGCAGGCCCATCGGCGACGGGAAGATCGGGAAGGTCGCCACAAGCATCCACGCCAAGTTCCACGACATCGTCACGGGCAAGGATCCCAAGTACGACGCCTGGCTGGACTACGTCAACTGATTCTAAAAAGGGCCTCGGGGGGCGACCCCCGGGCCGTCATCGTGAACCGTTCAGCAGAGCGGGTTCCCGAGCCTTCTCGCTATGATCTGGGCGCACATGTGGAGTATGGACATGTGCGCATCCTCCACCTTCTGCATGTCATCCACAGGCACGTGGACGGACACGTCGCTCATCCCCTTCAGCTTCCCGCCGGAGTAGCCCGACAGTCCGACGACGGTGTTCCCGCGGGATCTGAAATAATTGGCCACCCTCACGACGTTCTCGGAGTTGCCGCTGCCGGAGATGGCCACCAGAACGTCGCCTGGGCGGACGCGCCCCTCGGCCTGCACCAGGAACACATCCTCATAGCATATGTCGTTGGAGATGGCCAGCATGGTGGCGACGTTGTCGTTGAGGCAGACGAAGCGGAACTTCCTGTCCAGCTTCAGGGATATCCCCTTGTTGAAGTCGCACACGATGTGCGACGCGGTGGCTCCGCTGCCTCCGTTGCCGCAGATGTACACGGTGCTCTCCGACTCGTAGGCCCCCATGAGGGTGTCCACCATGGACTCTATGCTCTTCCTGTCCACGCGGGACATCGCCTCGGCGAGCCCGGACATGTACTCCTCGATCTCCTGGACCGTGGTCATGGGGCGGCCATCTGCTGTGCGATTTTTAACTCTATCCAGCGGACGGACGGAACAATCACTCTGCGGGGACGTCGGTGGACTTCTTCCTGAACACCAGGTACTTGCTGAAGATGTAGTTCAGGATGATCTCCACGCAGCTGGTGATGCCCCTGGCGGTGATGCCGTCGCTTCCCAGCAGGATGTCGTCCAGCCAGCCGAACAGGTGGTAGTATTCGCTCCAGTTGTATATGGACGAGAACATCACCGCCGCGATCACGCCGGTGAGTATCCTGGCGCTGAAGAACGATCCCAGCTCGTAGGCGACGGTGTTGGTGCTGGTGGAGCGGCTCTGGAAGACGATCCACTTGTTGACCACGAACGCGAAGCACACGCCGCACACCCAGGACAGGATGTTGGCGATGTCCGGCAGGATCCCCACGAACTCGAACAGCGTGTATGTGCCGAGGCTCACCAGGGTGGTGAAGGCGCCGCAGACCACGTAGAGTATGGCCTCACGGTGCTTGGTGAAAAGCTGCCCCAGCTCCATGGGCTCTCTCCATGCCCACATATGTTATTAATTTTGTTGGGTCCCAGTCGTGACCGCCGGACGATCCGTCTCCAGACCCGATCTCCCGTTCTTGTGGAGGTCGTAGAACGTGTACAGGACCCACAGGATCCCGATGTACTCCATCACCCCTCCCACATGGAGGATGTCCGTGGCGGTGAGCGAGAACAGCAGGGGCTGGTTGAACCAGTCTATGGCGGCCAGCACGGAGTCCATGCTCACCAGGTCCGTGAACCCTGCGACGGACAGCAGGTTGACGGCGTTCCTGGAGAGCGCGAACATGGTGACCCCGACCATCAACAGCGCCAGGGGCCTGACGTACCGTCTGTCCGTGAGGACTATCTGGAACACCAGGAACGGCACCAGCAGGACCATGTACTGAGCGGACGAGGGGTAGAGGAATATCACGCAGACGTTCACGAGGAGCAGCACAAGCAGTATGCGGTCGGGATCCGCGTCCCCGGCCCTGTACATGTGGCGTCCGATCAGGACCGATACGATGAGTATCGCCACATAGGCGGCTATTGTCGCGTAGCTGACCAGCGGTCCCAGGCCGGTGCCCATGTTCTCGGTCCTGGACGTGAGGAAGCTGAAGCTCTCGGACAGGTTGCCCTCCAGTGTGGGCGGCAGGAAGATCACGGCAGTCATCAGGACCAGGCCGAATGCCGCGCGGGCGAGCATGGTCTTCCACCGGCCGTCGTGCAGGTGCTTGACCACCACGTACCCTATCAGGACGAACAGCAGGAATCCGGGGAACAGCTTGAGGAACACCGCCGCTCCCATCAGCATCCCCGCCAGGAAGCACCTGTCCTTCATCAGCATGTAGACGCAGAGGAGCGTCAGAAGCACGGAGAACGTGTCGAACATGCCCTGGACGCCTCCGGCCGTGATCACGAACGGGCACAGGAACCACAGCCCGAATCCGATGGTCGCCTTGCGGTGGTCTCCGCACCTGTCCATGATGATGCGGTAGACCAGATATCCAACCAGGATGTCGGAGATGAAGAAGGCGGTCTTCACCATCAGGGCGAACTCGACGCTGGGGACCAGCGACTCGGCCACCCACTCGGAGTATGCCTCGGCCGGGAGTCCCTCCGTCAGCCTGGCTCCGAACACGTCGATCCCGAAGAACTCCCCTATTACGGAGATGAACCCCAGCATGTACCCCCATGGAGGGGCGTAGTAGTACCCGGCCAGGTCATACAGCCCTCCTCCCGCCTCGAAGTTAGCTATCGTCAGCGCCCAGCTCTGGACGTCGTCGGAGTAGGTCAGGAAGAACCCGACCACGTACCTGGCGACGAGTCCCACGACCAGCATTATCAGTATGTTCCTGCAGAGGAACCCGGCGCCGGTGTGCTGGAGGCTGAGCATGCGATCAGAACCCGAACAGCTTGCCGTACACCGGGTAGTATCCGCCCAGGTAGATGTAGGCGGACACGCCGGTGCCCGTTATCCCGTCTATGCTTCCCGTGACCGTGCCGCGTGTCACGCTCCCGGTCTCCACCGTTATGAGCTGGGACGACGGCCCTATGCCGGATGCGATGACCTGGGCCATGTCGTAGCGCTGCATGTTGGACAGCTGTCCACCGAACACGCAGACCATCCCCTGTCCGCACTGGACCATCCCGATGCTGGCGTATCCGGCGTCGTTCACGAACCCCATGGTGAGGCAGGCGCGGTCGGACCCCACCTTCGTGGAATCGATCCCGTACCGGACGTCGTTGTTCATCAGGGAGAGGCCCTTCGTGTAGCCGTTGGACACCTCGCTGTAAGCCTTGGTGTCGTCTCCGGTGTAGAGGCAGTCGCCGCCGAAGAACATCTCCTGATAGTCGGAGTCCACAGGCTCGATCCCATCCTGGGTGGCGTAGCTGGACCCAAGGGTGTTCCCGGCCCAGTAGAGGCTGCCGCCGGAGGATATCCACCTCATGATGACGTCATCCTGGTTGCCCTCGTACACCGTGTCCGGGAGCACGCCCGAGACCACGACCAGCCCCTTGCCGGAGCATCCTTCCGATTCGATGTCCGCTCCCAGGACCTCCTTCAGCTCCTGGGCGTTGACGAAGCGCACATCCTGCACCCCGCGGTACTCCAGGAGGTTGGCGACCTGTTCCAGATAGTACTTCTGGTTGAACGTCGGGGCCCCGACGTCGGAGTCCACCGCCTCGTAGTCGGAGGGGTACGACTCGTCGTAGTAGAGGTACAGCGTCCTTATCCCTGTGAAACCGCCGTTGTCGCTGACGACGACGGAGTACTCCTTCGATCCGTCGGCGGAGACGCTGTAGTTCAGGGTCCCGTCCTCCAGGGAGGCATCCGCCGAGTAGTCGGTGTAGTCGGACGTGTACACGACCGCCTCTCCGATAACGATGACAGCCAGGATGGCGACGGCGATGACCATCGCGGGCAGTTCGGTCCTCTTATTCATCGAAGTCCCATCTCCTCACGTTGCGAAGCGCATCACCCAGACGGGGCAGCTTCGCGCCGATGGGCCCTTCCAGGTTCAGTATCAATATAAACAATAGCCCCAGGCACTCGATGACGATGCCCAAGGCCCCCAGGAACGTGACCAGCGTCCACGGGCCGATCGTTACAGATTCGAGCGCGTATGCGACGTCGACGATCCAGTCGGCGGAGACCAGGCCGGTGAACGCGCTCAGGGTGTCGAGCAGCATGATGTTGTTGCTGGCTATGACCGTGACCATCGCCCCCGCGCACATCAGTATCCATGCCAGGCGCATCCTGCCGTCCGAGGTCAGCATCACGATTATCAGGACCGGCATCACCACCAGTATGTACTGTGGCATGATCGACACGAACATGGCGCAAGTCAGGGAGACCAGCATGTTGGAGAACAGCCCGCTGTCCGCGTTCTCCTTCCCGGTTCTGAACATCCTGTATCCGGACCAGAACATGCCCGCGAGTCCGATGGCGATCAGAAGCCAGCTTCCGATGGTGTAGAGGGCCCCGGACGACGTCTGGGTCTCAACCCTCCCGGTCATGAAGAACAGGCTGTCCATGAACTCGCCCCCTGCGATGGTGGGCATGTAGAGCACCAGGAACATGACGGCCATGCCGATGGCCGCCGTCACGAGCCTCCTGATCGCGGTGCCGTCGTCGCGGTGTTTGACGTAGACATAGCCTATGAGCACGAATATCGCGAACGCGGGGAAGAACTTCAGTAGGATCGCCGATGTCAGGAGCATCCCCGACAGGAAGCAGTGGTCCCTCCTCAGGAGTATGACGATCAGCAGCACCAGGAGGGCGGAGATCCCGTCGAACTGCGCCTGGATCCCGGACATGAAGACGGCCACCGGGCAGAGAAGCCAGAGTGCCGCGGCCCAGATAGCCTTCCTGTCGCTGCCGGTCAGTTCCTGCACCAGCCTGTACAGCAGCCATCCGACCACGACGTCCACGATCACCAGGGGGGCCTTCACGGACATGTTGAACGCTATGGACGTGGCGGTCGCCATGTGGTCGTCGAACACCAGGTCCTCGATGGGCAGCAGCCCGGTGATCCTGTCCCCGAAGACGTCGACGTTCAGGAACGTGTCCTGGATGAACGATACGAAGCCGAGGATGAACCCCCAGGTCGGGGTGTAGTAGTACCCGTCCATGTCGTACAGCTGATCGCCGGTCTGGATGTTCTGGATGACCAGCGCCCAGTGGTAAATGTCGAAGTCGTGGGACAGGAGCGGCATCACGACCAGTCTTATGACGACGGCGATCAGCACCAGCAGCGCCAGCGGGTGCTTGACGCGTCTGGCCGCATCGGACAGGAGGCCGGCCCCGGGTGTGCTGGATGGCATGTGACCATCGAATCCAGCACCGTCATCATATACTTTGCCAGGCAGTGCTGGAAAACGCAGCAGTCGGGAATGCCTTGACTAAGGATTATAACCCCATCATTACATACCTCCCTGTGTACCCGCTAAAGACCCTAGTCGCCGCATCCGTCACATTGTCTGCGGTTCTCGGCGCTATCGCCTTCCTGGCCCATGACTGGATGTGGCTGATAATCGACATCCTGTGCATAGCCCTGCTTCTGCTCCCCAGCTCCAAATCCCTGGGATACAACTACAACAGGGAACTGGTGAAGATGTCGATGCTGGCTCCCATCCTCGCCGTGGTCTTCTATCTGGCGAACTTCGCGTTCTCGCTGGAGAGCGAGGAGTTCTGGGAGGTGAACCTGTACACGTACATCACAGCCGCCATCCAGGCCTACCAGTGCTTCATCATAGGGATGATGCTGGCCGTGGTCATGGACAAGAGCTTCGGACTCACCATGACGATCCCGTGGATGGTGGTGTTCGCTCTGACATTCGCCATGTCGCTGTCCGCCCTGGACATGTTCTTCACCTTCGGCGTCCTCTACGCCGAGGGTTATCCGGTCTTCAACAGCGACTTCTACGACTCGGACCGCTACACCAACAGCATCCAGATGGCCACCCCGCTGACCGCGACATTCGTGACAGCGGTGATGGCGGTGGTGACGATAGTGCGCACCCGCGGCAAGGACAAGGGCCTGTTCATACTGGAGGGGTCCGAATGATCAGTCGCATCCCGTCCTGGGCGGACCTGGTCTCGATGATGATGGGGGTCCTGCTCCTGGTGTCCGCGATCCATCAGATGATCACCACCGGGCACACGGCGAACAACATCTTCATCTGCGGCATCATCGCGCTGATACCTACGGTCCTTAAGTCGGCCAGGATCCTGGAGTTGCCATGGGGCGTCACGCTGCTGATCGCCCTGTCCGTCTCGCTGCACGGGTTCGGCCTGAGGTTCGACTTCTACTCCACGGTAGGCTTCTACGACACCATCACCCACACTCTGTCCTCGGCGGTGGTGGGCGTCATCGTGTTCTACGCGATGATGTGCTTCCAGCACTACGGCGGCGGGAAGGTCAACTTCACCGGTCGCGGCCTGGCCCTGTTCACGGCGCTGATAAGCATGACGTTCAGCGTCTACTGGGAGGTGATGGAGTACCTGTCCGACGTGCTCATAGACTCCATGACCCAGTACAGTCCCTATGACACCCTGACCGACCTGGTCTGTGATTCGTTGGGGACGCTGCTTGCATCGGCCGGTGTCGGTATCTACATGAGGGACCGCACGATCCCGGAGGCCATCGACTCACTGCGTCTGGATGACAGGATAAAGAGGTTCGCTTCGAAGAAGGCGGATGGGGGACAGGAGGATTAAACCGACGGAACGTCCGATGGAACGCGGGCTAATGCTATTATAGGTAGTGCCGTTCGGAAGACCTATGGACAGCGGAAGGGTCGTCGCGATATCCAGCGCCATCATCTCACTGGTGGCTCTGGCGCTCGCCATCGTGGAGTACGAGGGGCTAATGACGGTGACGGCCGTGTTCGCCATAGGCTTCGGCCTCATCGCGTCCAAGCGCTGCTCTGCATCCACCAACCGCTTCATTCTGCTGGCGGCGATAGCGACTCTTGTCTGCACGATCCTGTCGGTCACGGTGTTCTCCCAGGAGAACCTGGTCGATACGGGCGGGGTGGAGGAGCTCCAGTGGTTCTACATCATGGCGGTCCTGCACGTGATCCCGCTGGTGCCCCTGACCCTGGCCTCGTTCGTGGTCGTCGCCTCGGTCTCCGAGTCCTCCTACAACTGGGCGCTGGTCACCGGCCTCGGACCGTTCATCGCCATGGGGATGCAGGTCCCGGGATTCGTGCTGGAGTTCTTCTTCCAGGACATAAACCTGGACGTGTGGATGGTAAACAACGGATACATCCTCTACGCGCTCCTGGCGACCCTGGTGGTGTCGCTGGTCTCATGCTGGCTCACCGGACGCTACATGAGGCGCAACGGGCTCATAATCACCGAGGACGGCATGGTGCCATTGGACTTCGAGCCGGAGCCGCCCGCGCCCCACGAAGGCCTCACGAGGGAACAGGACGCGCGCGAGAGGAGGGCGTCGTGGGTGCTGCTGATCGTCGCCCCGGTCCTCCTGATGGTGATATGCGCGTTCGTCCTGACCGGAAGGGCCCCTGGGCTCGAGGCCGGGCACCCCGAGGAGTACCTGGTCGCCACATGCGTCCTGTGGGCGATCATCTCCCTGGTGCTCCCGATCCTCAGGCTGCTGCGTCTGGTCTCGCTGCCTCCGGCGCTCGTGGGGATCATCTACGCGAACATATTCTTCTACGTCATCTGCCTGACCTGCGGACTGTACCTCAACGTGAGCTGGTGCGGGGACTTCGGGCATGTGATCTCCTCCACCATCGTGTCGACCATAGTGTTCGTGGCGCTCTGCCTGGTGCAGACGCACTCCCCGTCCCATGTGACCTTCGGCACCGTCGGCGGCGCCTGCGGAATGCTGTTCCTCGTGGCGCTGAGCTTCGGCGGCATCTGGGAGATGATGGAGGGGTTCACCGACACCGCCACGGGATACTCGTACATGGTCTACGGTGCCACGGACACCATGGGCGATCTGACCGCCGACCTGATCGGGGTGATGATCGTCACCCTCTGCGCCCATCACTACCTCGAGAGGCACAGCATGGACGAGATCTCCGCAAAGGTCCGCCTCGGACGCGGTGCGTTCGAAGTGGCCGAAAGCGATTAAACCAATCACGGAGGTTGCACGGCCATGGGGTTCCTCGACGACGGCGTCCGCCGTTTCCAGGTGACACTCGCCGTCATCTTCCTGGTAGCGTGCGCGGGCTATCTCCTGGCGATCCACTTCACGGGCATCGAGACGGAGGTCATGAGGGACCGCTTCCCCAGCGCGGACGCACTGTTCTCGGGGGACATCCCCCCTACCGAGTACCCTCCGCTGGCTCTCCTCTTCGTGGCGATACCGCGCATCTTCGCTGACACCCCTTTCGGATACAACGTGGCGTTCGTCGGCGAGATGTACCTGTTCATGGTGGCCGGCATACTGTTGTCCTCGAGGCTCGCCGCGGCGATGGGCAGGGACGAGAGGAGGGCGATGGTCCTCTACTCGGTGATGACGCTGCTGATGCTGGAGTTCGTCCTGGACCGTTTCGACGTGATCCCGGCGGTCATGACACTTGCCGCACTGTACCTGTTCGTCACCGGACGCAGGGAGTGGGCGTTCGTCCTCCTGGCCCTGGGGATGCTGACCAAGATCTACCCGGCGCTGCTGTTCCCGGTGCTCTTCCTGTATCTGGCATACAACAGGGAGTGGAGGGATGCCGTCAGAGGGACTTTGGCGTTCGTCGGAACCGGCGCCGTCGCGATCGCGGTGTGCATCATGGTGGATCCGGACCTGATCACGGGGTTCCTCGGCTACCACGAGGATCGCCCTCTCCAGCTGGAGTCCGTAGCTTCCTCCGTCATCTACCTGTTCTCCATGTTCGGCCTCACCGACGTGTGGATCCAATCTGCGACGGATGCCGGCAGCTTCCTGTCCGACAACCTCAGGGGGGCGCTCCCGGATGCGGTGGCCGACGTGCTGATGCCGCTGATGGTCCTGGCCATACTGGCGGTGTGCGTGCTCTACGCGTACCGCAGGCATGCCGAGGGGGACGCGGACATGAGGCTGGCCTCATTCGCCATGCTGGGATGTCTGATGGCGTTCCTGGTGGTCAACAAGGTCTTCTCGACCCAGTACATCATCTGGCTGATCCCATCGGCGCTGTTCCTGGCCATGACGTCGGATCCCGGGAGCTCCAGGAGGGTGACGGCGTGCATGGTGGGCATGATCCTGCTGTCACAGGTCAACTTCGCGTACAGCATAGGGTACCTGGGAGGAGGGGCCAACATCGACGACCTGGGGATGCTGGTGGTCCTGGCCAGGAACGTGCTGGCCGTGTACCTGTTCTGGCTGTGCGTCTCCGGCGTGACCGGATGGAAGGTCCCCCGCGCCCTCCGGAGGATATCCGACGATGTCCCGTCGCCGTGATCCGACCATATCCCAGTCTTTAAATAGAATCACCAGATAGGACGGCCTGCTCTCCAAGAGCCGATGAATGATGAAGGCGTCTTCGAGCGTCTGAAAGAGGTAATTGAAATGTCCGTATTTGTGAAGTTTGAGACACCCAAGGAGCTCTCCGACAAAGCCTACTCCCTCGCCGAGATGGCCAGGGACGGCGGCAAGATCAAGAAGGGAACCAACGAGGTCACCAAGGTCGTCGAGCGCGGCGCTGCCGCCATCGTCATCATGGCCACCGACGTCGAGCCCCCGGAGATCCTCGCCCACATGCCCGCCCTCTGCGACGAGAGGAACGTCCCCTACGTGTACGTCCCCAGCAAGGTCGAGCTCGGAAAGGCCATCGGCCTCGACAAGCCCGCCGCATCCGTCGCCATCATGGACGTCGGCAAGGGCAAGGCCCTCTGCGACGAGATCGCCCAGGCTGTCCAGGCACTGAAGAACTGAGGTGAGCTGAATGGTCGACACAGACAGCATCCCCTCGGAGGTTGTCGAGATCATCGGAAGGACCGGGATGACCGGAGAGGCCACCCAGGTCAAGGTCCGTGTGCTCGACGGCCGCGACAAAGGAAGAATCATCACGAGGAACATCATGGGCCCCGTCAGGATGGGCGACATCCTGATGCTGAGGGAGACCTCCAGAGAGGCCCGCAAGCTCGGCATGAGGTGATTTGCATGGTGGACACAACCAGGAAATGCTCCTTCTGCGGCGCTTCCATCGAGCCCGGAACCGGCAAGATGTACGTCAAGAAGGACGGGACCATCCTGTTCTTCGACACCAACAAGTGCTACAAGAACATGATCGAGCTCAAGAGGGTGGCAAGGACCACCGAGTGGACCGAGAAGGCCGCCATCGAGAAGGCCGCCAGGCTCAAGGCCGCCGAGAAGAAGGAGGAGTGAAGATGGCCATGGAGCAGACCTACCTCATGGTCAAGCCCGACGGGGTCCAGCGCGGCCTCTGCGGCGAGATCCTCTCCCGCTTCGAGAAGAAGGGACTGAAGATCGTCGCCATGAAGATGATGGTCATCTCCAAGGAGACCGCGGAGAACCACTACGGCGAGCACAAGGGCAAGCCCTTCTTCCCCTCGCTCATCTCCTACATCACCTCCGGACCCGTCATGGCGATGGTGCTCGAGGGCGAGAACGCCGTGTCCGTCTGCAGGGGCATGATGGGCAAGACCAACCCCGCCGAGTCCGCTCCCGGGACCATCCGCGGCGACTACGCCATGGTCACCGGCATGAACATCATCCACGGCTCCGACTCCGTCGAGTCCGCCAAGAGGGAGATCTCCATCTTCTTCAGGCCCGAGGAGCTCGTCTCCTACGACAGGACCGCGGACAAGTGGATCTACGAGTGATCACCTAAACGATTTTCTCCCCAAACCCCTTACCATTATGATACAGGGTGGCGGACATGGCGATAAGGCAGCCGGTTGTCAGTGTTTTGGGTCATGTTGACCACGGAAAGACCAAGCTTCTCGACCGCATCAGGGGTACGTCCGTCCAGGCCCGCGAGGCCGGGGCGATCACCCAGCACATCGGTGCCACGGAGGTGCCGATCGAGCACATCTACAAGGTGTGCAAGCAGCTGATAGGCAACAAGAAGTTCGACGTCCCCGGACTGCTCTTCATCGACACCCCCGGCCACCACTCGTTCACCACCCTCAGGGCCAGGGGAGGCTCCCTGGCGGACATCGCCGTGCTGGTCATCGACATAAGGGAGGGGCTGATGCCCCAGACCATCGAGTCCATACGCATCCTGAGGCAGTACAAGACCCCGTTCGTCATCGCCCTGAACAAGGTGGACACCATCCAGGGGTGGATCAGCGAGGAGGGTAGGCCGTTCATCCTCGCCGAGAAGGTCCAGCAGGACCACACCCTGGCGGCGTTCAACGACAAGCTGTACACCGTCATCGCCCAGCTGGCGGACCAGGGCATCTCCGCGGACAGGTACGACAGGATAGACGACTTCACCAAGGCCGTGGCCCTCGTGCCGATAAGCGCCAAGGAGGGCGAGGGGATCCCCGACCTGCTGCTGGTCCTGATCGGACTGGCGCAGCGCTTCCTGGAGAAGCAGCTGGACAAGGGCGAGGGTCCCGGCAAGGGGACCATCCTGGAGATCAAGGAGGAGCGCGGCCTCGGCAAGACGCTGGACATGATCCTCTACTCAGGCACCCTGAAGAAGGGGGACACCGTCGCCATGGGCACCCGCGGGGCGCCAGTCGTCACCAAGGTGAAGGCCATCCTGAAGCCCAAGCCCCTGGACGAGATCCGCGACCCCAGGGACAGGTTCGACTCCGTCAAGGAGCTGCACGCCGCCGCAGGTGTGAAGATCTCCTGCCAGAACTGCGAGGGTGTCATCGCCGGCGCGCCGATCATTGTCGTGAAGGGGCCCAACGACCCTGCGATCAAGGCCCTCCAGGAGGAGACCAGCATCAAGATCGAGACCCAGGAGAAGGGCATCACGATCAAGGCGGACGCCATCGGCTCCCTCGAGGCCCTGGCCTACGAGGCCAAGGCCCACGACATCCCCATCAGGAAGTACGGCGTGGGAGAGATCACCCGCAGGGACATAGTCGAGGCGGCGTACGGCGACAAGAAGAACTGCGTCATCCTAGGGTTCAACGTGAACCTGTCCAAGGATGCCGAGGCTGAGCTGGCCAACCACGAGGACATGAAGGTCATGACCAACCAGATCGTGTACCAGCTCATCGACGACTATGTGGAGTGGGTGGAGGACAGCAAGAAGAAGACCGACACAGACAAGAGGTCCGAGTTCTCCTTCCCCGCCAAGTTCAAGATACTCCCCAACTGCGTGTTCCGCGCCAGCAAGCCCGCCATCGTGGGCGTCAGGGTGCTGGCCGGCAGGATCAGGCCCGGGGAGAACCTCCTAACCCCGGACGGTCGCGATGCAGGCAGGATCAAGAGCATCCACACCGGCGAGGACGCCCTCAAGGAGGCCAAGCAGGGCGAGGAGATCGCCGTGGCTATCGAGGGCGTCACCGTGGGCAGGCAGATCAACGAGGAGGACATCCTCTACGTGGACCTCATCGAGTCCGGCTACAAGCAGCTCGTCAACCTGGAGCTGAACGAGGACGAGAGGATGGCCATGGAGGAGACCGTCGCCATCAAGCGCAGGGAAGAGCCCTTCTGGGGCATGTAAGCCGCATGACCTACCTCACCCAACCCTTCTTCGCGTTCATCTTCGCAGTGGCGCCCTACGGGCTGCCCCTGCTGGTGGTGGACCTCATCGCGCTCTACCTGATGATCTTCAAGGAGCGTTTCGAGCCCAGGACGCTGATATTCTGGGTGGCGATAGTGATAGTGGTCCCCTTCGTCGGGTTCATCCTCTATCTGATATACGGGAGCACCCTGGCCACGAGGCACGTGTTCGGCAGGAAGGCCGAACGGGACCGCCGGTTCCTGGATGCGGAGGGGGACGGCTGCCAAGGGATGTCCCGCATCATGAGGGACGCGGGGGCCGACGTATGCACCTGCGGAAACAAGGTCTCGGTCTATTGGAACAGGGACGACATGGAGCCCATCGCCGCCGAGGAGATGGCCAAGGCGACCGAGAGCATACATGTGATGTTCCGGCGCGTCCCCAGGGGGCACGAGGCCCTTTACGCCGTCATGGAGGAGAGGGCGTCCGAGGGTGTCGATGTCCGTCTCATGACCTCGTCCTACGGCTTCGGCCGCACACCGGAGGTCAGGAGGCTCAAGGCAGCCGGCGTGAGGTTCTGCACCTTCCACAGCACCGTCTATTCCCTGCTGTCACTGAAACCCGCCAACCGCAATATGCGCTCGATGGCGATCATCGACGGCAAGGTGGCCTACCAGGGTCGTGGCGCAGTGATAAGGGTCGAAGGGCCCGCCGCCGCCCGTCTGGAGATGAGGTTCAGAGCGGACTGGCTCCACGGGTCCGGGGAGGACCTGGGGGCCGAGGCGCCGGAGGCGGGGCCCTGCGGCGACGAGGACGTGCAGGCGGTGTCGGACGGGCCGGACGGAAGCGGCAGCACCCTCTCCGCATGCTACACGGAGCTCATCACCCGTGCGAAGAGGAAGCTGCACATCTCCACGCCGTTCCTCCTTCCGAACGACGAGCTCTACTCCGCCGTCAAGCTGGCGGTGCTGTCGGGAGTGGAGGTCATCATGCTCCTCCCGGCCCGCGGGAGGCACTGGTACCAGTCGTGGAACTCGCTGGCGGCGTCCAACCCCCTGATGATGGCCGGTGCCAAGGTGTACTTCGCCGACAAGTCGCTGAGCAAGTGCGTCATCGTGGCCGACGGCGAGGTGTGCTGCATCGGATCGGGGGACTACTGCGGCAGGTCACTGCGCAACGATTTCAACACCGGGTGTCTGGTGTACTCCAGGGATGTGGCAGAGGATGCGGACAAGTGCTTCATGGAGGAGCTGGAGGACGCGGCGGAGTGCCATCCCGAGGAGTACACCCGCAGGTCGTTCTCGGACAGGGTCAGGATCGCCGTGGCCCGCTTCCTGATGTTCCTGAATTGAGCCTCCGCAAAGGTTTATAAATAATCCCCTGTTAGCCAGCCTCACAGGTGTTCAAATGGTAGAATTCAAAGCCATTGTCAACGACGTCAAGACCGGAAGGTCCTACAACGTCGCAGTGTCTGGTCACCACGCGAACTCTCTGATCGGTATCAACATCGGAGAGGTCGTGGACGGTATTTTCGTGGGCCTCCCCGGTTACAAGCTCAAGATCACCGGTGGCTCCGACGGGAACGGCACCCCCATGAGGAAGGACCTGCCCGGCAACAAGAGGAGCAAGCTCCTTCTGGCCGAGAGCCTGGGATTCCACGAGAAGTACCCCGGCCAGAGGAAGAGAGTCGCCATCCGCGGATCCGCCATCTCCGCCGAGATCGTGCAGATCAACATGGCCGTCGCCGAGTACG
Organism: uncultured Methanomassiliicoccales archaeon; assembly: GCA_959597175.1. GTDB lineage: Archaea > Thermoplasmatota > Thermoplasmata > Methanomassiliicoccales > Methanomethylophilaceae > Methanoprimaticola. The sequence continues at coordinate 145,314 of CAUFXM010000003.1, read as the reverse complement.
GACCCAAGTCCATCGAGGAGTGCCTCAACCCCCAGCCCGAGGGCGAGGCCGCGGAGAACTGATGAAAGTACCTCAGCAGCCCGAGATCAACATCGGGATGATCGGTCACGTCGACCACGGGAAGACCACACTCACCAAGGCCCTCTCCGGCGAGTGGACCGACCGTCATTCCGAGGAGCTGAAGAGAGGCATCTCGATCCGTCTCGGGTACGCGGACGTCGCTTTCTACAGGTGCCCCCAATGCCAGGGGCCCGCCGCCTACGGCACCTCCAAGGTGTGCAAGAACTGCGGGGCGGAGACCGAGTTCCTCAGGGCGGTGTCCTTCGTGGACGCCCCCGGGCACGAGACCCTGATGGCCACCATGCTGTCGGGAGCCGCCCTCATGGACGGGGCCCTGCTGCTGGTCGCCGCCAACGAGAAGTGCCCCCAGCCCCAGACGAAGGAGCATCTGATGGCCCTGTCGATCATAGGCATCGACAAGATTATCATCGTCCAGAACAAGATCGACATCGTCAGCCGCGAACAGGCGGTGGAGAACTACAAGCAGATCAAGGAGTTCGTCAAAGGCACCATAGCCGAGAACGCCCCGATCATCCCCATCTCAGCCAACCGCGGCGTCAACATCGACATGCTGATCGAGGCCATCGAGGAGCATATAGTGTCCAAGGTGGTCAGGGACGTGGACGCCCCGCCGCTGATGCACGTGGCACGTTCCTTCGACATCAACTCGCCCGGTACCAAGCCCCAGGATCTCAAGGGAGGCGTCCTGGGGGGATCCCTAATGCAGGGAACCCTGCGCGTGGGCGACGAGATCGAGATCGCCCCCGGCAGGAAGACCGAGGTCGCGGGCAAGACCGTGTACGAGAGGATCACCGCCAAGATCACGTCTCTGGAGGCCGGCGGCAGGAGCGTCGACAAGGTCCTGCCCGGAGGCCTCATCGCCATCGGCACCGGTCTGGACGCGGCAATCACCAAGTCCGACGGGCTCACCGGGAGGGTCATCGGCCGTCCGGGGGAGCTCCCGCGCGTGGCGCACGACTTCAGCATGAAGACCGTGCTGCTGGACCGCGTGGTCGGGTCCTCAGCGGAGCTGTCCGTGGAGGAGATCAAGAGCAACGAGCCCCTGATGCTCAGCGTGGGCACGGCCACTACCGTGGGCGTGGTCAAGAGCGCCAGGAGCGGCTCGGCCGAGGTGGCACTCAAGATCCCCGTGTGCATCCTGCCCGGGCAGAGGGTAGCCATCTCCAGAAGGATCTCCAACAAGTGGAGGCTCATCGGATACGGCATCGTCGAGTGATGGCCATGCAGACGGTCGTCCTCGACACAAACGCCTTACTCATGCCTTTTGAGATCAAGATGAACCTTGACCTCGCCATCAGGGAGCTGGTCGGCGAGGCGAGGATCGTCGTCCCCGGGCCGCTTGTGGGGGAGCTCAAGCACCTCGACCACAAGTTCGCCGGCGCGGCCCTGTCATTGGCCAGGAAGTACGAGATCATCCCCACAGTCACGACCGGTGACAACTCGGTCCTGGAGCTGGCCAAGAAGACCGGGGGTTACGTGCTCACCAACGACAAGGAGCTCAGGCGCAGGCTCAGGAGGGAGAAGGTCCCTATCATCTACCTCCGCTCCGGGACGCACCTGGCGATAGACACGTATCTCGGTGAGTGACTTTGGACGCTCCGTTTAAACGATATCATATATGTTTTTATAATAGTACAAACAGACTATTCGTTCCCGGCACACCCTCGTCGTTTCCCGACCCATGGTTGTCCGGTGCGGTTCTGGGACGGACAAAGTTATATGCTGCGAATCGAAAGCGAGTCCCATGACATCGACGGTGATCGTGAAGATGAACGTGTGCTCCAAGACCCATACGGTCAAGGTGTCCATGAGGGACGACGGGGATCTGGACGTGCACATCGAGTCCGACTGCAGGAATGTGCAGGAGTACGCCAGGCGTCTGACCAAGATGACCGTGGGAGATGCCACCGACTTCTGCAATAGCGTCGTAGTTGCCCCAGATGTCCGCGCCCCACTATCAACCACATGCCTCTGTCCGATGGGGGTGCTGAGCGCCGCCTGGAAGGAGCTTGGAATGGTGTCCAGGTCCATATGCAGCAAAGCTCATTCCAACGAGGTCATCATGGACGTCTTCGACGAGCGATGCGTCGAAAGGCATGCAATCGATGATGCGCACAGGAGTTGATGTCGTGGTACAGTATCTGACCGACGAGCGGATGTATAGCATCGTAGCGTCGCACGACCGGCGCTTTGACGGAGTGTTCTACTTCAGCGCCCTCGACTCGGAGGTCTACTGCGTCCCGTCCTGCAGGGTACGTACTCCCCTGCCGAGGAAGATCCGTTTCTACTACACTCAGGCGGATGCTGAAGCAGACGGTCTGCGTCCGTGCCGGCGCTGCCGCCCGGATCTCGTGGCATCGCGGAATCTGGCGGACGTCAGGCAACGATCCTGATCCAGTGTCAGATGAGCGGGTCAGGGTACTCCGTCGGATCCCCGGGGTGCCAGGGCTGCTTGCCGACCTCGTCCAGTTTGTCCTGCACCAACTCCTTCCCAGCCGGAGTAATGGCATACACTGGGACCTTACTCCCGGCTACCAGGGTGTCTGGTCTTTTGAGGCACTCCTCGCGCAGGTATTTCGAAGCGCAGGCCGTTATGATGTCAAAGGTATCGAACGCCCTCCTGGCGTCATCCTCCGACATGCCCGTGGTGTGTACGCCGATGATGATCAGCCTGTCGCCGTATCTATCCCTCATCCTCGCCGCGGAATCCACGAAAGGCGTGGTCACAGCCACCTTCCCGTATCCCATGGAGAACGCCTTGTCCACGCCCGCCTCCATGTCGATTCTGGCCGTGTCGGGGTCCAGCATGTTCTCCCTGCCTATGGCCTCGACGACCTTGGGTATGGGCTCGGTCTCGCATATCCCAGAGATCCTCCCGCCCATCCCTTGAACTATCGCGGGATCGGTGATTACTGAAGTCCCGCATCCGTCGGCGGCGATGACGGCGGCATCGATCTTACGGTTCTTCAGAGCGGAGCAGAGCGTCTCCGAGATGCCGAAGTTGAGGAAATTGTCCATGGTGGTGACACGGTCCTCGGTGCACATTCCGAAGGACTGGATGCGGTACTCGATGTTCTCCCTGATCGATTCGCGGTTCAGCTCCTCCATGCCCCTGCGCTTGGCGAAAAGGGGGCAGTATCTCACCCTGGGCTCGGTGACGTCGACGACCTTTCCGTCCTCGATGGTCACGCGGCTCATGCCGAGACATTCCATGACGTGTCTGGACATTGTTCACGCTCCGTTGACCGGGCATAATGGAGCACGATGTTAATGTTAGCGATGTAGGGGTTTGGAGAAGGGAGGGGTCGGTATGGACCCCTCCATAGATTTCAGGTCACTCGACGACTTCGACGCTGACGATCTTGACATCGGTCAGTGGCTTATCGTTCCTGTCGGTGTCCACGCGTCCGATCTTGTCCACGACGTCCATGCCGGACTCGACGGTGCCGAAGACCGGGTGGGCGTAGGGGGTCCTGGGGTCCTCCTTGTCCAGATAGGTGTTGTCCACCGTGTTGATGAAGAACTGGCTGCCTCCGCTGTTGGGCCTGCCGGTGTTCGCCATGGACATGGTCCCCCTCCTGTTGGAGTGCCCCTTCCCGAACTCGTCCTGGATGTTGTAGCCGGGTCCGCCCATTCCGGTGCCTGTGGGGTCCCCGCCCTGGATCATGAATCCGTCGATGACCCTGTGGAAGATGGTGCCGTCGTAGAAACCCTCCTTTGCGAGTTTCACGAAGTTGCCTGTGGTGATGGGCATGTCGTCGTGCATCCTGACGTTGATGTCTCCCATGGTGGTGTGGAGGATTACGTTGGTCATGCCACGTCCAACGACGTCAAGGACTAATACCTATCTGACGAACCTTCAAGTCGGCAGAGGGCGATGCTCGTCCATGGGAGGGTTCTTCGGACTGGAGGAGCACGGCACCACATGGGGCCGCGAGGTCTTGGCGGGGCTCACGACGTTCTTCTCGATGGCGTACATCATCATAGTCGCCCCGAACATCCTCTCGCAGTCCGGCATCGAATGGGGTGCGGTCTTCCTGGCAGCGGTAGTGGCCTCCGTGGTGGGGACCCTCGTCATGGCGTTGTACGCTAACGTCCCGTTCGCCCTCGCCCCGGGCCTGGGCATGTGCTCGTTCTTCGTGGTCACCGTCTGCGAGGGAATGGGCTTCACATGGCAGCAGGCCCTGTCCATGGTGTTCATCTGCGGCATCATAAACATCCTGATCACCGTGACCAACGTCCGTAGGCTCATAATCTCGTCCATACCGCGCAGCCTCCAGTACGCCATATCCGGGGGGATAGGGCTCTTCGTGGCCTACATCGGCCTCGTGCAGGTGGGGGTCATAGCCTTCCAGGGAGGGACGCCGGCGCTGTCGTCGTTCGCCGAGCCCGCCGTCCTGCTGTTCCTGTTGGGTCTGGTCGTCGCCATAGTCCTCTACATGAGGGAGATCCGCGGAGCCATAGTGATCGCGCTTGTCGTGACCACCCTGGTGGGGATCCCACTCGGTCTGACGAGCATGTCCGGATCCGTCTCCTTCGTCGAGGCCGTCGGGCAGCTCCCGGACACGTTCGGCGTGATCTTCACATCGGAGGGGCTCCCTTCGTTGTTCTCGGACACCCATATGATACCCTCCGCCATAGTGGCGATACTGTCGTTCAGTCTGGTGGACACGTTCGACACCATCGGCACGTTCATCGGCACGGGGAGGCGCAGCGGTCTCTTCACGGAGGAGGAGCTGTTATCGGTTGACAGCAGGGGATTCAGGACCAGGCTGGACCGTGCCCTCCTGTGCGATTCGTGCGCCACATCGGTCGGAGCAGTCTTCGGGACGTCCAACACGACCACGGTCGTAGAGTCGACAGCCGGGATAGAGGCTGGAGGGCGCACCGGCCTGACGAGCCTGGTCGTCGCGGCGTGCATAGCCCTGAGCTCCATTTTCGCGTCGGCGATAAGCATGATCCCCGCCTCCGCCTACGGTGCGGTTCTCGTCCTAGTGGGGATCTTGATGCTGCCTTCCTTCAAGAGCGTGGACTGGGAGGACATGGCGGAGGCAGTGCCGGCGTTCTTCGCGGGTCTGTTCATGGCCCTGTGCTACAACATCTCGTACGGGATCGCCATGGGTTTCATCACGTACTGTCTGATGAAGGTCGTCACCGGCAGGAGGTCCGAGATTTCCGGTGTGATGTGGGTGGTGTCCTGCCTCTTCGTGCTGGTCTTCGCCCTGCAGGCGATGATGGACGTCATGATGTGACTGCAAGTCCTCTCCATAATCCTCTTGGATCTTCCAGAGTGGTTGCGGAAGTTGTTATCCTAATCAGGAAATTAATCCACTTGTGTCAGTTTTTTTTAATACTGTGAATGCCCTATCCAAGACAGGCCCCCATCGGGTCAGTGACCGGAGTCCGGATGCCCATCTGAGCTGCGGATCCTGACCCGTCGGATCCCAGGAATGCGGGTTGTTCCAATCAGAACTCTCCTCGAAGGTGGTCGTATGAACGCTCAGGATCTAAGCTGATCGTGTCCGTAGCATTGTTGCTTGTCTCGATTATGATAAAGTACATGCTGTGGGACGTCTGCAGGACAGAGTTCATCGGGCTATCGGACTTGGGCTATTCGGTGGTCCAATGGCTGATGACCATCGTCGCCCTCGCATCGGCGGTCGGGCATAATCTGGTTCGGGCTAATCAAGAAGAGCGATTGATCCCGGCATACGGTCAATCGTCAGCGTCTCACAATCCCCCGTCCCGGTTGTTAGCCGTGTTCAACGAAAGCATATCGGGCCTCGGTCGGGTCCGAATGTTCGATGGAACTGCATGCCGACTCATGCCCATCGACCGCTGATGAAGTCTATGGAACACTCCTGAAGTGAAACGGATGGAGAAGTGGCGGGCCTGAAGGGACTCGCACCGAACCTGTCCAGACACCTCCCCTTTGATTCTATGGAGCCCTATTCCCTGGCGATAGACTCTGTCTAATGCCGGCGTAAATTCTATTGATTCCAGCCACAGGCAGCCGTGAGGCTGAAGGATTCGACACCTCCTCTGCTAGGGGTATTGTGAACCTCGGGAGGTGCTCCCCTTGAGCATCTTCGACAACGCCCACAGGAGGCAGCTGCAGGAGGATGTCCTCTCCGGGAAGGTCGATGCGGACACTCTTCTTCCGGACCTCGTCGAGCACGTCGACGCGGAGTACTACAACCTCTTCGCGAACCTTGACACCGGCGAGCATTCCGCCAGTCCGGTGTCCCGCAGGGGGAACCCCCAGTACGCGTTCAGGCAGTCCGTCAAGAAGAAGCAGCTCAACAGGATCCTGAAGAAGTCGAGGATCTCAGAGGAGAGGGCCGACGGGTTGTATTCGCATCTGTTCTTCATGACGCTGACCATCGACCACAAGGTCATGTCCCGCGACCAGGCCAACTTCTTCATAACGTCCAGGGGCAAGGGAATCTCCAGGTTCTTCTCCCGTCTGGAGAAGGCCCTCGAGGGAGGCTACTCCAAGGTGATCGTCAAGGAGTCGACGGTATCAGGTTATCCTGCGGTCCACATCCTGCTGCATCTGGACAAGCCCCTGAAGATCAAGTTCCACAGGAAGAGCAATTCGTTCCGTCCGGATCCATCGGATCCCTACACGCGCAGCATCCTCGGCAAGCTGAAGAACCTCGATGACTGGAACTCCGTCAGCCCGATCTGGAAGGTCGGATTCATCGACATCTACGCGTTCACGAAGGATGATATGGGGATCAAGGGGTACGCCACCCCGATCAACTACATCTCGAAGTACATCACGAAGTCCCTCGACCTCGACCATGTGGAGGAGTTCAGGAAGTGCAAGAGGGTTTCGGAGCTCCCGGTGAAGTACCGGACGGCGGTGTGGACGATTCTCAACAGTCTCATATGGAACTCCCACACATGGGTGATCTCCAAGGCCTTCAAGGATGACATGCAGAAGCTCGAGGAGGAGGCGGAGATCAGGAAGGGTAACTGGATGTGGGTGAACACGGTGCATCGCACGGATCCCCGGTTGTACGAATGGATGGGATACGACTGTACTAAACTCGATCCAAACACGTTCTCGAAGGGACCATCGGTCTCAGGTTGATTCTTCGAAACCTCCCGGATTCATCAGAACACCTTGATTAGCGGAAGCTGTCTCTCTTTTCTCATTCCTCACCTCTGCCAACTCAGGCAGACCATGTCATATCCCGATTGTCGGGCGGGCGAGGCGCCCCCGTCGCCGTCAGGCAGGGGCGCCCGCACGCCCTCACGGACGCCGCGCAGCGGCGGACGGGGGCCGTAGCGAAGCGGAGGCCCCATAGACTTGAACAGAATAACCAAAGTCGTAACCAAAAACAGTTTATTTCTAGTTTATGATTCTATGAATTGTGTCTAAATCAGGATCATTCGGGAAACCTATCGCATTTTTGTCTGTGATAGTCGTCGCTGTCGTAGCCATTGTCGCCATCACTTTAGTTTTTGGGGGCGATGGTAACAACGATGGTAATGTTTCTGATGAAGATGTCAATTATGCTGCTGTAAGCCTATGTGATAAGTTTATGGCTGAAGCAGTTACACCACTTACTGGTGATGTTTACACCACCCAGGAGGGAGTCGTTTACAGGATGGAGCCAATATGGGACAATGGCTCGAATGAGTACTATATTGTCACGGGAACCATGGGAGTTAATCTTTTTTCAGATGTGTACTATAATTGCACTCTGGGAATTCTTGACAATACATGGGTTCTTGCCAAGTTGTCCTTATCGAATATGGGGGTAGTATCTTGGCAGACGTTGTATGAAAATGAGGATTATCTAATGCGTATCGGCGCTGCATTCCCTGATGATTCACCTACATATCCTCCAGTAGTGCCAGATCCTCCCAACGATCCTGAACCTGATTATCCAGACACAGATCCAGATGAACCTGAGATTCCAGAGTGGGATCCAGAAACGTTGCTCGAGTCTGCTCGTAATACCTTTTTGCAGAGTAAACTTATGCCCGATGCAGATGTTTTATTCATAATCCATACAAATTCAATCGAAATTACCTATAGTATCGCCGAACCAGTTCCACAGGACGATCGTGATTGGGTTTTCAGCGATTACAGTAGAATGCAGGATATTTTTGAGAAGGCTCTAAGCGGTGCGCCCGATAATATCAATCTGGTATTTTCGATAGAAGTTGAATATTATGACAATACTCCAGAGTGGATTAGAAATGGCTACAACACAGATACCATAAATGTCAAGATGCTGTGGACCGGAGAAGAATCATCCATCATCATCAATGGAACCCAGTACACGTTCTACGGTTTGCCATCGGGTCACTTAGATAACGGTGTAGTTTACAACACTAATTGTGATGGGCACTCCATTAGGTTTAAGTTTGTTTCAGATGGATATAATGGAGATCTCTATGTCAATTACATCGATTTGAAAAATGCAGGATTAGTTTGATTGCAGCATTCCATAGGGTCGGTCGTATACTATGGTTTAATCCAATATGCTGATATCAAAAGTTACTGTACTCTATGTCCATGCATGCCATAATCATATGTTTTTTATCAGAGCTCGAGAGGATCCAGAGTAGGTGTTAATACGAGGTTCATCGCTGAGAATTCGTTCTTTTCTTTTCACGCGCGGCCTTGTCCTTAAGGTAGTTTTGCCTAGCCCTTTCTTCAAGTACTTCTGGATCTAGATTAGCATCTTCCAACTCATCCGCCTTGGACTTCTCAAGGTTCAGCAGGTTCTCGTGAATCTCCTCGCCTTCGAAGTCGAACCCGCTGTACTTCTTGGTCTCCTTGCGGATGATCAGCTCGCCGTTCACGACATGGAACTCCACGTAATCGCCCACCTCCAGGTTCATGACGTCCGGAAGGCCCTCGACCAGACTGATCCTGTTGTTCTGTCCGAACTTGCTGCGTCCAATCAATACCATTGATACCATCGATGGAATCGCTGGAAAACCTATTTATACGCATCTTGACATTGATGGAACTGATAGCATGAATGGAAAAAATGTTATTGACGAGATGGGACGGCGGGAGATCCCGACGACGGACGAGGCGGACAGGCTGAGGGCCATCGACAGGATGGTAAGCGTCAGCGTTCTCGCCACATTCCTCCGTGATTTCCCTCTGACCTACCTGACGAAGGACGAGCGCAGGGTCTTCATGGGCTTCCAGAAGTACATCGTCCACCTCGAGGGGCAGCTCTTCGAGGAGGCCGGAGTCAGCAGATGAGCCGCTATCCGTTCACCGACTGCCTCAACGAGTACATGCCCCTGGAGTACGGGCACATCGCATCCAGCACGTACGCCACGACCCGCCGCAAACTGGTCCAGCTGGGCAAAATATTCCATGAGCTGAAGCAGGACGGAAGGGTCTCCACAGACAACCCCCGTAAGATCACCGCCAAGGACATCGACGCCTTCGTCGGGTACCGCAAGGCCAACGGCGTCGTGGACGCCACGATTCTCAAGGACCTGGGCATCCTGAAGAAGATGCTCTCGTACTTCGACAACGATGCAGTCTCTGCATTCAAATCGAAGTACCCGGCACATTACCCAAAGAAGTACAAGAGGCGCGCACCGGCGATGGAGGAATCCGTCGTCGACAGAATTCTCGCCCGCGCAATGGAGATCTCCGAGTTCGACTGGAAGCTCTCAGAGGCCTACGGCATCGTATGTCTCGCCATCTGCACTGGCCTCCGCCCGAAGGAGCTCCGCATGATGTACGTCAAGAATGTCCACATCTCCGGCGATAGTGCCGAGATCCTCGCCGTCCACGTGAAGGGCGAGGGCTCCTACGGCACCGCCCGCTGGATCCCTGTCCACCCGGATGGGATTCCTCCTCTCAGGAAGTACCTCGAGGCCAGGGCCTTCAAGCTGAAGATCTCCGGCAAGGCCTCCGACGCACTCTTCCCTCCGATCAGGGGCAAGGAGGAGTTCATCGGATACAACATGCTGGAGAAACTGAAGAAGGCGGTCGAGGAGGACATCGGCGAGACGTTCGAGCTGCGCAAGTGCAGACGCACCTTCGGACAGCGCGCACTCGACGAGGGACACGACATCCACAATGTCTCTCTTGTGATGGGACACAGCACGATCTCCACGACGCAGCGTTACTACTGCGACAAGGACAACCGTTCCGCAACCGACGAAATGCTAGAATTCTGGCAAAACACTAGACAAATGGAGGACGCCTGAGCTGCAGACGGAAATCCATAGAATTTTTTCGAGGTGATCTGGATGAATAAGTGGCGGGCCTGAAGGGATTCGAACCCTTGGCCGTTCGATTAAGAGTCGAACGCTCTACCTAGCTGAGCTACAGGCCCCTACAAAATCCCTTGATTACCTGCTTATACATAAAACTATGCTTTACCCAGATACCTGGTGTTGTCGGATTCAGCAATCAAGCGCCCTCATCAAAACGAATATAAGCGCCGTGGGGGAATACCCGTCCGATGTCTAAGTTGAAGGTAAGGGACCTGATGACCACCCAGGTGGTGACGCTTAAGCCCGAGGACACCGTCAAGAAGGCGGTCATAAAGTTCGCGCTGGACAACATCTCCGGCGCCCCCGTAGTGGACAACAGGAACCACCTCATGGGCATCCTCAGCGAGAACGACGTCCTGAACATCATCCTCTATCACCAGGAGAAGCTGGGGGAGGAGAACAGCGAGGACGTCATGCTCAACTACCCAATGGATTCTGGGATGGAAGAGAGCAACAGACTCAAAAGCATCTCTGAGGAGATCTCCAACATGCTGGTCTCCGACATAATGACCCGTACCGTCCTTACGACCACTCCAGACACCACCATCATGGAGGTCCTCAAGGCGATGATCGAGATGAAGGTCAACCGTCTCCCCGTCGTTGAGAAAGGTGTCGTGGTCGGTATCATCTCCAGGGGCGACATCATATTCGCTCTCTACAAGAAGAAGGGCTGAGGCGCACCCAGATGCTAGAGGTCCATGTCCTGGCCAGCGGCAGCGACGGCAACTGTACCGTCATCGAGAGCGACGGCGAGGCCGTCATGATCGACGCCGGCATCAGTTGCAGGAGGATCCTCTCCCTGATGGAGCAGGAAGGGGTCGACAGGGACATGGTGAAGGCCATCCTGATCACCCACGAGCACTCCGACCACGTGGCGGGCGCCGGACCGACCGCCAGGAAGCTCGGCGTGCCGGTTATGTGCAACGAGGGGACGTTCTCCCAGCTCAGCCTCGGAAACGTGGATTACGTGCCGTTCGACACCGCCCGCAGCTTCGACGTCGGGAGTCTCCACATCACCCCTCTTCCGACCTCCCACAACGCCGTGGAGCCCAACGCGTTCCTGACCCAGGCGGACGGGAAAAGCGCGCTGGTCGCTACGGATACGGGGAAGCTGACGTTCCAGATCGAGGCCGCCCTGAAGATGGCGGACATCGCCGTCATCGAGGCGAACTACGACATGCAGATGCTCGCCGACGGGCCGTATCCCGTGAGCCTGAAGAGGCTGATAGGGAGCGACCACGGTCACCTGTCCAACGTGGACTGCGCCAACGCGATCCGCAGGACCATGTCCGAGTCCCGCAGGCAGCTTTTCCTTGCCCATCTCAGCAAGACCAACAACATGCCGGACCTGGCCAGGGAGACCGTGGCGGACATAACGGGGATCAGGAGGCTGAACATCGACTGCCTCGAGTTCCCGGGTGACACGAGGACGCTCAGGGCGTAGGCCTGACAGCGTAGGCCTTGTCGGCGTTTATCAGGACCTCGGCCAGGACCCTGGGCAGGGTGACCACGTCCTCCTTGAACAGTTTGTAATCCCTTCTGGGGCCCGCGAACTCCGGGAGGTCCTCCTTCACCCTTATAAGGATCGGCTCCAGGTCGTCGGATTCCCCGGCGGGTCCCCCGGGAACCGTCGCCTCGACCGGTGCGGGGGCCTTTTCTACGGGTTCGATCCCGGTCGCCTCGATCTGCGGTTCGTCGAAGGGTTCGTCCGGTATGTCATCGAATCCCTCCGGCATGGGCTCGTCGTCGAACATCTCCGGCACGTCCGGTTCGGGGACCGGTTCCGGCTCCGCGGGAACGGGGGCCTCAGGCTCTTTCGTCCTCGGTTCAGCAATCTCGTCTATGCGGGTGTCGACGGTCCTGGTCCTCCCCCTGAGCCTGTCCACCTCCGAGATGTGCCTCTTCGACACCTCCAGCACCTGGGCGTAGTACTCCTTCTCCTCCTCGGTCAGGTTGTCCAGGGTGTTCTTGCTGCCGGTGGCTCCTCTGAGCGCCATCCCGCAGATCTTCTGGGTCCTCAGGCGCATGACATCCTTCACGAGCCTCTCGGCGCTCTTCCGGCGCTGCTCCGCGCCCTCGCACATGATGGATTCCGGGTCCAGCGCCATCTGACGGTCGTACTCCTGGCGGAGAGTTGTCAGGAGGTTCGCCATCGCCCTGAACAGGTCCTTCCGGGTCTGGGTGACGGCGTTGCTCTTCATCTCCACCCTGTACAGTTCCGACAGTTCGTCGAATGTCATTGGGTCAAGCGCCGGGCTCATCGGAAGGCCATTGCGGGATGTGTAGATAAACCGTATTATTGCTGCAGGCGCATGACGGGGTATGAAGTGCGAGGACGTCTGCCGTACGTTCGCAGGGGGCGTGGAGGTCGACGTGTCCGTATCTCCGAGGTCCAACCGCTCCGGTCCTGACGGGTACGACGAGTGGAGGCGGAGGGCGGTCGTCCGCGTGAGGGCCCCGCCGCTGGACGGGCGCGCCAACAGGGAGCTGGCGGAGATGTTCCGCGACATCACCGGATTCCGCTCCGAGGTCACATCCGGGCAGACCTCCCGCCAGAAGACCGTCACGGTGACGGGAGACCCGGACGAGGTGATGTCCAAGCTGAGGGAGGCGCTGGATGGACGACGGGGAGAGGCTGGAGGGTATACAGGCGCTCCTGGACGAGCTGAGCTCCATGTCCGGTACCCACATCATTCTGGTGGAGGGCCTGAAGGACGTGGACTCCCTGAGGAACGTGGGCGTCGACGGGGAGTTCTACTGCGTGCAGTCCGGAGGTGGTCCGGTGAAGGCCGCCGAGCACGTCTGGCACAGCGGGAAGCAGGCGGTCATCATGACGGACTGGGACCGCCGGGGAGGATCCCTGGCCAGGTCGCTGAGGGAGAACCTGTCCGCCCTGGACGTGAGATACGACGACAGGATCCGCCGGGAGCTGGCGACGCTCTGCAGGCCGTACGTCAAGGACGTGGAGTCGGTGGACGCCGTGGTCGAGCTGCTGTCGTCGCGCTGACGGCAAAGATTTTTGGGTGCGTCACATACGGAGTGGGGATGAGCGGAGCCTTCATCGTAGTGGAGGGGATAGACGGCGCCGGCAAGTCCACCGTGTGCCGGAGGGTCGCGGAGGCGCTCCGCGCCAGAGGGCTGCGGGTCGAGGTCACGGCCGAGCCGACCCACGAGGGCATCGGTGCGTTCATACGCTCCGGCGGCGCCGGCAAAGTGTCCCAGCGGACAGAGTCGCTCCTGTTCGTGGCGGACCGCAACGACCACACCGAGCGCATATCGGAGATGGTGGGGTCCGGGGCCATAGTGGTCTGCGACAGGTACTTCGCCTCCACCGTCGCCTACCAGTCCGCGGGCCTGGGCGGTGACAGCACCGACAGGGACTGGCTCATCTCGATCAACTCCGATTTCATCGGACGTCCGGACGCCACGATACTGCTGGACATCGACCCCCGGGACGGGATGTCCAGGGTCGGTGCCAGGGGTGAGGATCTGAGCAAGTTCGAGGACACATCGTTCCTAGCGCAGGTCCGCGGGAACTACCTCCGCCTGGCTGGGGAGTTCGGGTTCGAGGTCGTCGACGCCTCCCGCGACAGAGACGAGGTGTTCCGCGACGTCATGGCAATAATCGACAGGGTCGTATGACAATGCATCCATCAGAGGAGATTTACTGCGAGAGGAGCACCAAGCTCCGCGGCAAGACCATCATCATGGGGATAACCGGCAGCATAGCCGCCGTGGAGTGCTTCTCCACCATCAGGGAGCTCATCAGGAACGGTGCCGACGTGTACCCAGTGATGACGAAGGAGGCGCAGAAGATCGTCACCCCCGACTCCCTGGAGTTCGCCAGCGGCCACAGGCCGGTGACCGACCTCACCGGGCGCACCGAGCACATAACCATGATGGGGGCGCGTTCCGCCGACCTGCTCCTCATCTATCCGGCGACGGCCAACACAATATCCAAGATAGCCAACGGGATCGACGACACCCCGGTGACGTCCATGGCCACCGTCGCCATAGGCGCCGGGATACCCATCGCCATCGCCCCCGCCATGCACGAGTCCATGCACAGGAACCCTGCCGTGGCCGAGAACATGGAGAGGCTGAGGTCATGGGGGGTCAGCTTCATAGGTCCCCGCACCGACGGGGTCAGGGCGAAGGTGGCGTCCCGGGACGAGGTCGTCGCCTGGACGTTCAAGATCCTGTCCAGGAACTTCTTCCACGGGAAGCGTCTCCTGGTCATCGGCGGCCGCAGCGAGGAACCCATCGACTCCATGAGGATAATCACAAACCGCTCCACCGGGATGATGTCGGTAGAGCTGGCGAAACGCGCCTTCGAGAGGGGGGCGGACGTGGAGCTGTGGATGGGGGGATGCAGCGTGGAGCTGCCTGACTATATACCTACCAGGCGCTACGCCACCGTGGACGAGCTCGTCTCCATGGTCCGCGAGATAGACCACGACGCCGTTCTCGTACCGGCTGCCCTGGCTGATTTCGCCCCGCACTCGGTGGCCGAGGGGAAGATACCCAGCGACCGGGGGTTCATGCTCGACCTGGAATCCGTGCCCAAGGTCCTGCCCCTGATACGCACCCGGTGCGACGTGGTCATAGGGTTCAAGGCGGAGTCCGGGCTCACCAGGCAGGAGTTGACCGAGAGGGCCAGGTCCCGTCTGGAGCTCTACGACCTGGCCGCCGTGGTGGCGAACGACATCGACGTCGTCGGGAAGAAGTCGTCCTCGGCCACGCTCGTGACGAGGACCGACGCCAAGGACATCACAGGCACGAAGGCAGAGGTCTCCGATGCCATCCTGGACTACTGTGTGAAGCGTCTATGACATCAGCGTTCTGTCCCGGCCACGTGTCCTGCGTGTTCCAACCGATGACATCCTTCGACGCCATGAGCGCCGGGTCGAGGGGCATAGGCATCCGCCTCGACAAGGGCGCCAGGGCGGACGTGGAGCCCAGGGACGACGGCGTGGTGAACATCTACATCGACGGCGTCCAGTCGGTCGCCCACATAACGCGCATGGTGGCGGAGAGGCTGGCCCCGGGCCAGGGGTTCGACATACGCATATCCAACGAGCTGCCGGTGAGCCAGGGATTCGGTATGAGCGCCGCCGGGGCGCTGGCATCCGGGCTCTGCATCGCCGATCTGGCGGGCCGCACCCGTACGGACGCCTTCATGGCCGCGCACGGGGCGGAGGTCATGGGTGGCGGAGGACTCGGGGACGTGGCGGCAATAGTCGCGGGAGGGGACGTGCCGGTGAGGACGGTGCCCGGGATCCCCCCGTTCGGCAGGGTGGAGAACGCCGACTTCAGGATCGACCGCCTCACGCTCGCCGTCATCGGCGGGGAGATGAGGACAGAGTCGGTCCTGGGGAACCCAGAGGCGGTCAAGCGCATCCGCGACGCCGCCGTCCATGCTATGGACTCCTTCATGGCCGATCCGACGTACGGCAACCTCTTCGCGGTCTCCAACGAGTTCTCGGCCGGGTCCGGCCTGGAGACGCCAGCGATCCGCAGGGGCATGGAGAAGCTCAAGAGCCGTGGAAGGAACGCCGGGATGTGCATGCTCGGCAACAGCATCTTCACCGACGCCACCGAGGAGGAGGTCTGGGCGGTGTTCGGCAGGGGTCATGTGCACACATACAGGTGCTCATCCAGCCGCAGGGAGCTCGTCATTCGTAGAGGGTGAACAGGACATCGTCACCGTCCACGTCGAAGAGGCCGATCCTGGCCCCGCAGTCGAGCCACGCATGGGCGTAGTTCACCGCCGCGAACGCCGTCACGAGGTCCCCGCAGTCCCTGAAGTGCTTCGCATCGGAGTAATAGCAGTTGGCCATCTCCAGGAAGCTGTCCGCCAGCCGGCGGTTGTACGATTTCTCCGGTGCCGCGACCCTGATCTTGGCCAGGGCCCTCGCAGTGATGTCGAGGTACCTGTCCATGCGCTCGTCCGTGACCACGTCACTCCTGTCTGCCATGGGCCCGTGGATGGGGTGCGCTCTAATCTAGGTGTCGCCCGTGCATGGCCCGTGCCCCCGCGTCCGGAGGGTCCGCATCCGACTCCCGAAAGCCATATTCTAAAAAGGTGCACCCGTTACACGGGTTCATGATAATCGTAGGCGGGTCTTCTTCCAGGGACCTGGCCAAGGAGATGGCCTCGATCCTGGAATGCAAGTACGTTCAGGCAGCTTCCACAAGGTTCCCCGACGGGGAGTGTTACACCAGGATCGACGAGGAGTCGCTCAGCGACGACGTGGTCATCGTCCAGAACACCTATCCCAACGACAACCTGATCGAGATGTTCCTCCTCCAGGACGCCGTCCGCAGGATGGGCGCCAAGTCGGTCACGCTGGTGATCCCGTACTTCGGGTACGCCAGGCAGGACAGGGTCTTCAAGCCCGGGGAGCCCGAGTCGGCGAAGGTCATGTGCAACCACCTGGACATGGGCTGCGACAGGGTGATCACCATCGACATCCACAAGGAGGCCGTGCTGGACCACTTCACCTGCCCGCACGTCGACCTCAAGGCCGCGGCGGTCATCGCCGACTACTTCAGGGACAGCAAGATCGACCTGGTGCTCTCCCCCGACATCGGGGCCGCCGGACGCGCGAAGGACGTGGGCGAGAGGCTGGGCGTACCCTACGACCACCTGGAGAAGACCCGCCTCTCCGGGGTCGATGTCCGCATCGCCCCTGCCAAGATGGACTGCACGGGCAAGAGGGTGCTGATCGTGGACGACATGATCTCCACCGGAGGGACCATAATCGCCGCGGCCCAGGCCCTCAAGGACGCCGGAGCCGTCAGCGTTTCCGTCGCCTGCACCCACGGGGTGTTCGTCAACAACGCGCTGGAGAGGCTCACGGGATCGTTCCTGGACGCCGTCATGTGCTGCAACACCCTGGAGAACGAGGTCTCGCACATCTCGGTCGCCGGCATCATCGCCGAGGCCGTCAGGAAGGGATGATCCATGTCGATGAAGGAGGACGACTTCGCGGACTGGTACCTGGACATCGTCGACAAGGCGAACCTCTCGGACAAGAGGTACCCGATCAAGGGGATGAACGTCTGGACCCCCTACGGCTGGAAGATCATGAGGCAGATCGACACCTACATCCGCCAGGAGTTCGACGCCACGGGGCACGACGAGGTCTGCTTCCCTCTGATGATCCCCGAGGACCAGTTCGCCAAGGAGAAGGACCACATCAAGGGGTTCGACGAGGAGGTCTACTGGGTCACCCACGCCGGGCTCAACGAGCTGGACGTCAGGCTGGTGGTCAGGCCGACGTCCGAGACCGCGATGTACCCGATGTTCTCCCTGTGGGTCAGGTCCCACCAGGACCTCCCCCTGAAGACGTACCAGATCGTCAACACCTTCAGGTACGAGACCAAGCAGACCCGCCCGTTCATCAGGGTCCGCGAGATCCACTTCTTCGAGTCCCACACCTGCCACGTCTCCGAGGAGGACGCCCAGTGCCAGATCGAGGAGGACATCGAGATACTGGAGAGGCTGGCCAAGAGGATCTGCCTCCCCTACATGCTCTGCATCCGCACGGAGTGGGACAAGTTCCCCGGCGCGCACTACACCGTGGGCATCGACACCTCCATGCCGAACGGCAGGACGCTCCAGATGGGGTCCATCCATCACTACAGGACCAACTTTTCCATCCCCTACGACATCACCTACGAGGACGAGAACGGGGAGCACAAGCACGTCCATCAGACAACGTTCGGCATGAGCGAGCGTCTCGTGGGCGCGCTCATTGGCGTCCACGGCGACGATCAGGGGCTGGTGCTCCCGCCAGGCATCGCCCCATTCCAGTGCGTCATGATCCCCATCGTCTCGAAGAAGAGCACCGCCGACGTCATGGGCGCCGCGAGGGACATAGTTAAGGTCCTGACGGATGCAGGGTTCAGGGTCAAGCTGGACGACAGCGACGCCCGCCCCGGCAACAAGTACTACGAGTGGGAGATGAAGGGCGTGCCCCTCCGTCTGGAGCTCGGCGGCCGCGACATCGAGAACGGTGTGGTCTCCTTCGCCCGCAGGGACAACGGGGAGAAGGGCACGATATCGGTCCAGGACCTGGTTCCCGGAGTCAGGATGCTCCTGGAGGCGATCCAGGAGGACATGATGGCCAAGGCCGTCGAGGTCCAGAAGTCCAGGATCGCCGACATAGATTCCATGGACGACATCCCCCAGGACAAGATCCTCAGGATCGGATGGTGCGGTTGCGACGAGTGCGGTCACAGGTTCGAGGACACCACCGGGTTCAAGATCCTCGGCAGGCCGTACCACCCGGAGGAGTACTCCGGGAAGTGCATCGTCTGCGGGAAGCCCGTGGACAAGGCCGCCTACGCTGCGCACACAATGTGATGCGGGTCCGGGACATCCCGGTCTCCGTACAAACCCCTGTCTGGTCGGGGCATTCATGCCCCGGCCAGGACCTTTTCGTTTCATCCCCTTACAAGCGCACGGACAATCCATTATATCGTCTGGGGCGATGGGCATCCATGGCAATCGGAGAGGGAGACACAGTCTATCTCGAGGATGGGAACGGAAAGAGGATGTTCATGAGGGTGGCCGACGGCATGGTCAAGGTGCCGTCACTGGGGTCCATCGACGGCTCCAGGCTCATCGGACTGGAGGACGGCTCCAGGATCTCCGTGGTGGGGAGGGAGTTCACCGTCTTCCGCCCGGGCGTGATCGAGCTTATGGAGTCCCTGGACCGGGGTGCGCAGATCATCTCCCCGAAGGACGCCGCCACCATCCTGATGCACTGCGACGTGAAGTGCGGTGACAGGGTGATCGAGGTCGGAGCGGGTTCCGGCGGGCTCACCACCGCCCTGCTGCACGCGGTGGCCCCCGAGGGACACGTCCACACCCTTGAGATGAGGGAGGACAACGCGAAGAGGGCCGGTAAAAACGTTTCCAGGACAGGTCTGGACAGGTACTGGTCCTATTCCATCGGCGACGCCAGGGGGATGGATGCCGGGGTGGACTGGCAGGCCGATGTTCTCACCATGGACATGCCGGATCCCTGGCTGGCCCTGCCGAACCTGGATCCCAGGCTCAGACCCGGAGGCAGGCTGTGCGCATACGTGCCGAACATGAACCAGGTGGAGTCCACCGTCGTCGCCCTCAGGGAGGCCGGCTACGCGGACGTAAGGGCACTGGAGAACATCCAGCGCTATCTGGAGGTGCATCCCGGCGGGGTGAGGCCGTCGTTCGACACCCTCGGCCATACCGGGTACCTCGTTTTCGCAAGGAAGAGGGGCGGGAGCAGTTGAGGATCGTCCCCTACGAGCCCCGTCACAGGGATGGCTTCATCCGTCTGAACAGGGCATGGATCGAGCGGAGCTTCCGCCTCGAGGAGAACGACCTGGAGCTGTTCGGGCATCTGGACGAGAGGGTCTCCGACGGGGCGCTGGTGCTCATCGGGGAGGAGGACGGCGAGGTGGTGGCGACGTGCATGGCCTCCCCGCTCGGCGACGGCGTCTGGGAACTGGAGAAGCTCACCACCGCCGAGAATCTGCGGGGCCGCGGCATCGGCACCGCGATGCTCAGGGCCTGCCTGGACGGGATCCGCGGAAGGGGCGGCATCAGGGTGGTGCTGCTGACCAACTCCGCGCTGGAGGGGGCCATACGCATGTACCGCCGCGAGGGCTTCGTCGACGTGCCGGTCGATCCCTCCTGGGGTTACGACAGGGTGGATGTCCAGATGGAGCTCACTCTTCAGGATGCCAGTTCGGGTCGTCGTCCCAGCTGAGGACGCCGGTGCTCACCGCCCTCTCGTAGCAGAATATCTTGTGGTCCAGGAGTGCCAGGGCCTTGTCCAGGGCCGCCCTCTGCTGGATCATGTCATCCCTCTTCCTCTGCATCAGCGCGAGCCTGTCCGGGACCGTCTCATCCCCGATGGCCGATAGCCTGCGGTACTCGACGATCTCCTCCACGGAGAACCCGGCGGCCTTGAGGCACTGCGCGAACTCGATGGCCTTGCAGTCCTCCTCGGTGTAGTCGCGGATGTGCCCGTTCCCCCTCTTTATCTCGGGGATGACGCCCTCGCGCTCGTAGTATCTGAGGGTGTCCTGGGGGATTCCGTACTTCTCGCTAACCTCGGCAATCTTCATCATGCTCACATCTGTGGTGGGTTCAGGATGGATGCTTAAACCCCTCGGTCGATTTTAACCTGTCGCAACCGGGCCCGCCGGCTTCACGACGATTTCGATATGACAAAGCATTATATACAATAAGAGTTTCCCCTCGAATCACAAGCTTAAGCTATCCATGGGCCTGTAGCTCAGCTAGGTAGAGCATCTGACTTTTAATCAGGTGGTCAAGGGTTCGAATCCCTTCAGGCCCGCCAATGGACTTCATGAGCGATCGAACGGCGGATCAAGTATGAGGAAGGCATGCAAGGCATTTCTCGGAAACTGATTTCCAGCTGACCGGGCTGGGCAAAAGTAGGTGAATCACTTGGCAGCAGACAACATCTCGTTCAACGTCCTCAAGCACGATCTCGTGCCTGAGCACCACCTCCTCACGGAGGAGGAGGCGGAGGCCGTGCTCCAGAAAAGGGGCATGACACGTGACCAGCTCCCCAAGATCAGGAAGAGCGACCCGGGCATCAAGGTCCTCGAGAGCGTCCACGGCCACCCGATCGAGGAGGGGAGCGTGGTCAAGATCGTGAGGGAGAGCGAAACCGCCCAGGAATTCGTGGCGTACAGGCTCGTAACAAGGGGGTAAACATTTGAGGGATCTAGTAAAACTGTATTTCTCCGAACGCAACATAGTGAGCCACCACACCGCGTCGTTCAACGACTTCCTCGCCACTGCCGACAACCCCAACAGCAGGATGCAGAGGATCGTGGACGACATCAGAGTCCCCACGGACGACGCCGAGAGGGGGATCATCAAGCTGGACCCCGAGAGGACCGGCGGAAGGAACATCGAGATCCACATCGGCAGGAGGAGGGACGAGGACGGGAACGTCGACCTGCAGTCCAAGCCCACCATCCGCATAGACGAGCCGAAGGTAATGGAGGCCAACGGGTACAGCCATGAGCTCACCCCCATGGAGGCCAGGCTCAGGAACCTCAACTACATGTCACCGGTCTACGTGAGGTTCGAGGTCTACGAGGACGGCATCGAGAAGGAGATGCCGGAGGGCGAGAAGTGGGTGCACGTCGGGGACCTGCCCATGATGGTCAAGTCCGCGGGATGCAACCTCAACAGGGACGTCATGGAGAGGCACCTGGAGCACGCGCTCACCGACGAGGAGTACCTCCAGGAGCTCATCAAGCAGAAGGAGGACCCCAGGGAGCCCGGCGGATACTTCATCATCGGCGGGACGGAGAGGGTCCTGATCACGCTGGAGGACCTGGCTCCCAACAGGGTCATGGTTGAGTACAACGAGAAGTACGGCGCCGCCGTGGAGGTGGCCAAGGTGTTCTCCCAGAAGGACGGCTACCGCGCGCTCACTCTCGTGGAGAAGAAGAAGGACGGCATGGTCATGGTCACCGTGCCCGTCGCCTCCGGATCGATCCCGCTCATCGCCCTCATGAAGGCCCTGGGCATGGAGTCCGACGAGGAGATCTTCGAGACCATCGTCTCCGACGAGGCGATGGCGAACATCGTCTACGCCAACATAGAGGCGTCCTTCGACAAGAAGACCTACGCCCCCAACGGGTACCACACCAGGGAGGACGCCATCCTGTTCCTCGAGAGGAACTTCGCCGCCGGTCAGGCGAAGGAGTACAGGACCAAGAAGGTCGAGAGCATCCTGGACCGCTCGCTGCTGCCGCACCTGGGCGACACGGAGGCCGACCGCATGAAGAAGGCGATCTTCCTCGGGCGCATTGCCCGTTCCGTCCTGGAGCTGTCACTGGGCGAGAGGAAGGAGGACGACAAGGACCACTACGCCAACAAGAGGCTCAAGCTGTCCGGGGACCTCATGGAGGACCTCTTCAGGACCAGCTTCAGCAGCCTGATGAAGGACCTGAAGTACCAGCTGGAGAGGAACTGGGGAAGGAAGAAGAGCGAGATGAACATCGCCTCCTCCATCCGCCCGGACCTGCTCACCCACAAGCTGCTCCACGCCCTCGCCACCGGGAACTGGGTCGGCGGGCGTGCCGGAGTGTCACAGCTCCTCGACAGGACGTCGAACCTGTCGGCAATGTCCCACCTGAGGAGGATCACCTCTTCCCTCACCAGGTCCCAGCCCCACTTCGAGGCCCGTGACCTGCACCCCACGCAGTGGGGTAGGCTGTGCCCGTCCGAGACCCCCGAGGGTCAGAACTGCGGTCTGGTGAAGAACGCCGCCCTGATCATAGATGTGTCCGAGGGCTTCCCCGAGAGCGACATCAAGTGGATGCTCAGGGAGCTGGACATCGAGTCCGTCAAGTCCGGCAGCGGGACCCGTGTGTACGTGAACGGGGACCTTGTCGGTGTGCACTCCGACGCCAAGAAACTGGTCAGCGAGAT
The DNA here is from genome assembly GCA_959597175.1 of uncultured Methanomassiliicoccales archaeon. GTDB lineage: Archaea > Thermoplasmatota > Thermoplasmata > Methanomassiliicoccales > Methanomethylophilaceae > Methanoprimaticola. Next base: position 122,480 of record CAUFXM010000003.1, on the reverse strand, counting down.
CAGGGAGCGCAGGAGGTGCGGCCTCATATCCAACGAGATCAACATCCGCCACGACGAGGAGATGGGCGAGGTCATCATCAACTGCGACGAGGGCCGCCTCAGGAGGCCCCTGCTCATCATCAAGAACGGAAGGCTCTGCATCACGAGGAAGCACATCGAGGGCATCCGCGAGGGAAAGATCAGGTGGAACGACCTGTTCCGCGAGGGCATCATCGAGTGGGTGGACGCCGAGGAGGAGGAGGACGCGCTCGTCCTCGTCGACGCCTACGACACGCCCAAGAGGTGTCCCTGCTGCGACCACGCCCTGTCCCCCATGGACGCCGACTGGATGAACCCCGGCAAGGAGGGCGACGTGGTGCTCAGATGCAAGTGGTGCGGCGAGGACTTCGCCGTCCCCAGCAAGATCGAGCCGAAGTACACGCACATGGAGGTGGACCCCATGGTCATCCTGGGTGTCGCCTCCGGAATCGTCCCGTACCCGGAGCACAACTCCGCGCCCCGTATCACCATGGGTGCCGGTATGGGTAAGCAGGCGCTGGGAGTGCCCACCGCCAACTACAGGATCAGGCCCGACACCAGAGGACACCTGATGCAGTACCCCCAGGTCCCGATGGTCCAGACCCAGACCATGCAGTTCATGGGCTACAGCCACAGGCCCGCCGGGCAGAACTTCTGCATCGCCGTCCTCTCCTACCACGGATACAACATCGAGGATGCCCTGGTCATGAACAAGAGCTCCGTCCAGCGCGGACTCGGAAGGTCCACGTTCATGAGGTCCTACCGTGCTGAGGAGCGCCGCTACCCCGGAGGACAGGAGGACCACTTCGAGATTCCCTCGCCCGACATCATGGGCGCCCGCGCCGACCTGGCGTACGCGTCCCTGGGCGAAGACGGTCTGATCTCGCCCGAGAGCGAGGTCCACGGCTCCGACGTTCTCATCGGTAAGACCTCCCCGCCCAGGTTCCTGGAGGAGGAGACCGACTTCCTCACCCCCCAGAAGAGGAGGGAGACGTCCGTCACCGTCAGGCCCGGCGAGAAGGGATACGTCGACTCCGTCATGATCACGGAGTCCGAGAACGGATCCAGGCTGGTCCGCGTCAAGGTCAGGGACGAGAGGATCCCCGAGCTGGGCGACAAGTTCTGCTCCAGGTTCGGGCAGAAGGGTGTCGTGGGAAGGCTGGTCGACCAGTGCGACATGCCCTTCACCGCCGACGGAGTGACCCCAGACCTTGTGGTCAACCCCCACGGTATCCCGTCCCGTATGACCATCGGTCACGTGCTCGAGATGATCGCAGGGAAGGTCGGGTCCATGGAGGGACGCATCATCGACGGAACCGCCTTCTCCGGCGAGAACGAGGAGTCCATCCGCGACGGCCTCGTCAGGAACGGCTTCGCGAGGACCGGAAAGGAGGTCATGTACGACGGCAGGACCGGGCGCATGATCCAGGCGGACGTGTACACCGGCGTCATCTTCTACGAGAAGCTGCACCACATGGTCAGCGGAAAGATGCACGTCAGGTCCAGGGGACCCGTGCAGATCCTCACCAGGCAGCCCACCGAGGGACGTTCCAGGCAGGGAGGTCTCAGGTTCGGAGAGATGGAGAGGGACTGTCTCATCGGTCACGGCGCGGCCATGGTCATCAAGGACAGGCTGCTCGACGAGTCCGACGGAACCCAGCAGTACATCTGCGGCAACCCCAAGTGCGGGCACATCGCCATCATGGACAGGCACGGCTCGCTGTACTGCCCGGTGTGCAAGAACAACACCAACATCTACCTCGTACAGACTTCGTACGCGTTCAAACTGCTCATGGACGAGCTCCTGTCGCTTGGTGTCGCCATGAGGCTTCAGCTGGAGGACTTGAGATGACAGTTCGCGGTATCACCAAGAGGATCGGTTCGATCAAATTCTCCTGCGTCTCCCCCGAGGAGATCAGGAAGATGTCTGCGACCAAGATCATCACCGCAGACACCTACGACGACGAGGGCTACCCCATCGAGATGGGACTCATGGACCCCCACATGGGAGTCATCGAGCCCGGGCTCCGCTGCAAGACCTGCGGATGCAAGGTGGACGAGTGCCCCGGACACTTCGGCCACATCGACCTTGCCATGCCCGTCATCCACGTCGGGTTCATCAAGGACATCAAGATGCTCCTGGAGTCCACCTGCTGCAAGTGCGGCAGGCTGATGCTCTCCGAGGACCAGATCCAGGCCCGCAGGGAGAGCATGGACAGGATGGAGGAGCTCGGAGGAGGCACCATCGAGGTGAAGAACTTCTCCAAGGAGACCGCCAAGGACGCGTCCGGCAAGGGCGTGTGCCCCTACTGCGGCGCCGACCAGATCAAGATCAAGCTGGACAAGCCCACCACATTCCGCGAGGTGGAGGACAACCACAAGCTCACACCCAAGGAGGTGCGCGAGAGGCTGGAGAGGATCCCCGACGAGGACCTGGTCACGCTGGGCATAGACCCCAGCACCTGCAGGCCCGAGTGGATGGTCCTCACCGCCCTGGCGGTGCCCCCGGTGACTGTAAGGCCCTCCATCACGCTGGACTCCGGAGACAGGTCCGAGGACGACCTGACCCACAAGCTCGTGGACGTCCTGAGGATCAACCAGAGGCTCAGGGAGAACCGCGACGCCGGTGCGCCTCAGCTCATCGTGGAGGACCTGTGGGAGCTGCTCCAGTACCACGTCACCACGTACTTCGACAACCAGACCTCCGGCATCCCGCCCGCCAGGCACAGGTCCGGCCGTCCCCTGAAGACCCTGGCCCAGAGGCTCAAGGGCAAGGAGGGGAGGTTCAGGTCCAACCTGTCCGGTAAGCGTGTGAACTTCTCCGCCCGTACCGTCATCTCCCCCGACCCGCTGCTGTCCATCAACGAGGTGGGCGTGCCGGTGTTCGCCGCCAGGGAGCTGACCGTGCCCGTCCACGTCAACGAGCACAACATCGAGAAGATCAGGGAGATGGTGGCCCGCGGACCCGAGCCCACCCCCGAGAAGCCCTACATGCCCGGGGTGAACTACGTCATCCGTTCCGACGGCAGGAGGATAAGGGTCACGGAGAGGAACGCCGCGGATGTGGCGGAGGGCATCGACATCGACTACACCGTGGAGAGGCAGCTCATAGACGGGGACGTCGTCCTGTTCAACAGACAGCCCTCGCTGCACAGGATGTCCATGATGGCCCACCGTGTGAGGATCATGGACGGGCGCACGTTCAGGTTCAACCTGTGCGACTGTCCCCCGTACAACGCGGACTTCGACGGGGACGAGATGAACCTCCACGTCCTCCAGTCGGACGAGGCCCGCGCCGAGGCCCGCATACTGATGCAGGTGCAGGAGAACATCCTGTCCCCCAGGTACGGAGGGCCCATCATCGGAGCCATCCACGACCACATCACCGGGGCGTACTTCCTCACCCACAACAACCCCCGCTTCGACAGGTTCGAGGCGATGAACATCCTGTTCAAGCTGGACCAGAAGCACTCCCCCAAGGGCGCGGACGTCCAGACGTACAAGAGGGAGGGATACGACGGCCTCCTGGACGATGTGAAGGACATGGGGATCGTTATCCCGGAGCCCTTCATCGACGAGAAGGGGGAGCCCTACTGGACGGGCAGGCAGCTGTTCTCCACCGTCCTCCCGGACGACTTCCGCACCACGTTCAAGGCGAACATCTGCCAGAACTGCAAGGTGTGCCAGAAGGAGAACTGCGAGTACGACGCCTACGTCAAGATCCGCGACGGCCAGCTGCTGTGCGGGACCATCGACGTGAAGGCCATCGGGAACAGCAAGGGGAAGATCCTCGACCGCATCGCCAGGGACTACGGGGCGGACCGCGCGGCCAAGTTCATCAACCAGGTCACCAGGTTGGCCCTGGGCGCCCTGATGAACCACGGGTTCAGCACGGGAATCAGCGACGAGGACATACCCGAGGAGGCGGCCCTGCAGATCTCCAACAACACCCAGGACTGCATCGACAAGGTGACCAGCCTCGTGGAGTCCTACCAGGACGGGACCCTGGAGCAGATGCCCGGGCGCTCCCTCAGGGAGACCCTGGAGGTCAGCGTCATGGGTGTGCTCGGGGAGGCCCGTGACGGAGCCGGTAAGATCGCCGGTAAGCACCTCGGTATGACCAACCCCGCGGTCATCATGGCCAAGGCCGGCGCCCGTGGGTCGATGCTCAACCTGTCCCAGATGGCGGGATGCGTCGGTCAGCAGGCTGTCCGTGGTGAGAGGCTGTCCAGAGGATACTGGAACAGGACCCTGCCCCACTTCGAGAAGGGGGACCTCGGCGCGTACGCCAGGGGATTCTGCTCCAACTCCTACAAATCGGGTCTCTCGCCCACCGAGTTCTTCTTCCACGCGATGGGAGGAAGGGAGGGTCTGGTCGATACCGCGGTCAGGACATCCAGGTCCGGATACATGCAGAGGCGTCTCGTCTCCGCGCTGGAGGACCTGAAGCTGACGGCGGACGGGACCGTCAGGAACACCATCGGCACCGTCGTCCAGTTCAAGTACGGGGAGGACAGGGTCGACCCCACCAGGACAGTCAGGGGCAAGGCCATCGACCTGGACGACCTGTTCGCGGAGGTCCTCGGGGACCGCGCCGACGAGCTCCTCCACATAGACACCAAGGATGTCGGAGGCGACTACGGCACCCTGGAGAAGGACGAGATGGAGTACATCGAGGACGAGGAGAGCGAGGAGTACGACGACCTCGACATGGACTTCGACGGCGGAGGTGAGTGATAATGGCAAAGAAAGACACGATGAAGGCACTGCTCAGCAGGGACATCAGCGAGGAGACCGCCGCCCTCCTGCTCACGCAGTACAACTCGCTAAGCGCCATCAGCGCCGCCGGAGAGGAGGCCCTCGTCTCACTGGGCCTTATGGAGGAGGAGGCGAGGTCGGTCATCGCCAAGATCGGCAAGAGGCCGGCATCCTCGTCCAAGGTGAAGAAGGAGGTCGAGGAGACCGTCCCCGTGGAGCCCATGGAGGAGGTCACCAACTGGTACCAGTACAACGAGGGGGAGCTGAGGCTCAAGGCCATCGCCGAGAGGCTCGACGTGACCCTTCCCATGAAGATCATCGTCGATATCGCGAAACGCATAGAGAACGCAGACCTGGACGACGAGACCTGCGTGAGGCTGATCACCGTCGCCAACAGGATGTACAAGGCCCACCTGATGGACCAGAACGAGTCCGCGGGAGTGATGGCCGCGCACTCCATCGGAGAGCCCGGTACGCAGATGAACATGCGTACGTTCCACTATGCGGGAGTCGCGAACATCAACGTCACCCAGGGTCTGCCCAGGCTCATCGAGATCGTGGACGCCAGGCGCGTGCCCAGCACGCCTTCCATGAACATCCCGCTCACGGGCACGGCCGCCGAGGACGAGAACGTGGCGAAGTTCGTCGCGTCCAACATCGAGATGACCACGCTCCTGGACGTGGCCAGGGTCGAGACGGACATCACCAACATGAGGCTGATCGTCCGTCCTGACGCCAGGAAGATGGAGTCCAGGGGCATCGACATAGACGAGATGGTCGAGAGATTGAACAAGGTCAAGGCGGTACGCGGACTGGTCACGAAGGACGGATACGACATCGTGATCACCTCCGACGAGCCGTCTTACAAGAAGCTGCAGACGATGTTCGACGCCATCAAGGGCGCGAAGATCAAAGGGATCGACAACATCACCCGTGCCGTCCTTTCCAAGACCGAAGGTACATGGAAGATCGTCACGGAGGGCAGCAACCTCAAGGAGGTCCTCAAGGTCGAGGGAGTGGATGCCGAGAAGGTCATGACCAACAGCATCCTGGAGGTGGCCGACGTCCTCGGCATCGAGGCGGCCAGGAACTCCATCATCCACGAGGCCATGGGGACCCTCGGAGAGGCAGGTCTGGATGTCGACATCAGGCACATCATGCTTGTCGCCGACCTCATGACCAACGACGGATACGTCAAAGCGATAGGGAGGCACGGTGTGTCCGGGAAGAAGTCCTCGGTTCTCGCCAGGGCGGCTTTCGAGATCACCGCCGCGCACCTCCTGCACGCCGCGATGGTGGGAGAGGTGGACCATCTTGAGGGTGTCACCGAGAACATCATCGTCGGTCAGCCGGTAACGCTAGGTACCGGTGCGGTAAACCTTATTTACACACCCAAGAAGAAGGGGGATGAAGAATGAGCGATGAGAAAATCGACATCAGCAGGGCATTGAAATCCGCCATCACCACCGGAAAGGTGGAGTTCGGCGTGGACCAGACAATGAAAGCGGTCAAGGACGGGAAGGCGCAGATGGTCGTCCTCTCCAGGAACTGTCCCAGCGCGGAGCTCCGCGGGGATATCGGGGTAAAGGTGCACGTGTACGAGGGCAACAACATGGAACTCGGCGCGCTTTGCGGAAAACCCTTCTCCGTATCTGCCCTTGTGATCATCGACAAAGGTAGCTCCAACATCTTAACGCTGTGAGGAACATGTCCGCAGATATCGTACTTACCGAGGACACCCTGAGGTACATCGCTCTCTTCGAGCAGATCACCAAGGCCAACGCCATCGACTGCATGGACACCGAGGACAAGCTGGTGTTCGTCGTCGAGAAGGGGCAGGGTAACATCGCCGTCGGAAAGAAGGGCGAGCATGTCATCAAGCTCAAGGAGAAGACCGGGAAGAACATCCAGGTCGTTGAGTATTCGGAGGATCCGGAGCAGTTCGTCAAGAACGTGTTCCACATCTACAGTCCTCAGAAGGTCGTTATCGAGCAGCGCGGAAACATAACGCACGCAACTGTCACCGTGGATCCCAAGCTCAAGGGCCGTGCGATCGGCAAGGCCGGTAAGAACCTGCGCATCGCAAGGGACATCGTGAACAGGCACCACGAGATCCAGAGCATCAGCGTGGACTGAAGGCCGGAGGCCCCCTACCACCACTCGCACGGTCGGGAACAAACCCCTTACCAAACCCCTTAGACCACTTCTACCTTCAGCGGTTTCCGGATGTCTGGCACATTCGGTTGAGGGGGGTCCTCTCCACCTCGAGTCCGTCCGCCGTGGGGTACTGCTCCGAAAGGAAGCACCTGTACCTCAGCGAACCGGCGACATCCTCAAGGATCCACGGGGCCACCTCGAGGCGGTTGTCCAGGGTCTCGATCATGTCCTCCGGGACCCCCATCGATAGGAGCTCTTGCCTGGCGGCGGCCAGGTCGTCGGCGTACAGGTACCCTCTGACGATGGTCCCGTCCTCAGTGACCTGCTGGTAGGGCATGCAGGTGTGCTGCGCCCTGCGGATCAGCCTCCTGCGGAGCTGGACGCCGTCCTTGAACGTGGAGGAGCAGAAGTGGACGTCGGCCTTCCTGTTCGCCTTGAGCACGGCCATGGCGGTCTCCCTGGAGCCGGCGACAGCGGAGGAGAGCTCGTCCCTCACCCTGTAGCCGTAGGCGTCCATCATGTCCCAGTTGCTCTCGGAGAACTCCAGCTCGTTGAGGTTGACGAACCCCACGCCCGCGTCCCTGGCGTAGGACACCAGGGCGTTGAGCTCCCTCTCCTTCCCGGGGAGGGCAGGCACCTCGATCCCGACGTCGATGTCCAGGGCGTTCACGGTTTCCTTCAGGCGGGTGTCGCCCATGCGCGTCCACATCCCCTCGGGGGGATGGAAGCGTATCTCGTCCAGTCCGGCCTCCTGCAGCCTCAGCGCCTTCTCCGGGTCGATGGTGGCGGTGTACAGGTGGATGTGGTGCCCCTTCCCGAACCTGTCCTTGAGGAGGCGGATCATGTGGACTGTGCGGTCCATGTCGAGGAGCGGGTCCCCGCCGGTTATGCCGGTCCCGGTGGCATCCATGGCCTCTGCCTCCGCGATGATCTCCTCGTCCCCGAAGACCCTGCCCTCGTTGGCGTAGACCACGTCCAGCCCCTTCTTCTCCAGGGACACCGGGCAGTAGTAGCAGTTCCATCCGCATCTGCCGGTCACGAAAAGGACCATCTTCGACCCGTCGATGCAATGCCTGCACCCCTCTGCGACCTTCCCCGTGCAGACCGAGCCGCACTCCATCTTCCTGAGCATGGGCCCCAAATCGGCTCAACAATTATAACAGATGTCGGACGTCCGATGGTCATGAAGAAGGACAGCAGGCTGGTACTGGCACTTGACGAGACGGACGGGGCGAAGGCCCTGGCGGTGGCGGAGTCCGTGTCGGGGATAGTTGACGCCATCAAGATCAACTGGCCCCTGGTCCTCTCCGAGGGTCCAGGGATGATCACCAAACTGTCCGGGATGTCCGACGTCATCTGCGACTTCAAGGTCGCCGACATCCCCAACACTGTCAGGCTGATCGTCGAGAACGCGGTGTCCCGCGGGGCATCGGCGGTCATCGTGCACGCGTTCACCGGAGACGACTCCCTCAGGGCCGCGGTGGAGGCCTCCGGCGACGCGGAGATCTACGCCGTGACGGAGATGAGCCATCCTGGTGGGAAGATGTTCACGGCGAAGCATGCCGAGGAGATGGCCAGGCTCGGGGTCGAATGCGGCGTCGACGGGTTCATCGCGCCGGCGACCCGCCCGGAGAGGGTGGCCGCCATACGCGAGGTCATCGGCGACCTGAAGATCCTGTCCCCCGGCGTGGGCGCCCAGGGCGGTAAGGCGTCCGACGCCATCAGTGCGGGCGCGGATTACGTCATCGTCGGCCGCGCCATATACGGTTCAGACGATCCGAGGAAGGCCGCGGAGGCCTTCGCCGAGGACATCCGCTCCGCCCTCTGAGAGGGCCGTCCTCAAACCCCTTTCATCCCTTCTCAAACGCGCGTGTTCTTATTATTAAGTAAGTCCCGAATCCCTTTAAATATGAGTTCGAGGATGCACGCCCATTCTAAAGACGGAGACTTTTAGAATGTTCAAACTTGGAAAAGAGTCAGCCGCCCCCGTGCAGAAGGGGGCCGACCGCGATAACAGCGGTAACGGGTGGTTGAGGAACCACTGGTGCGCTCTCGCCCTCCTAGTGATCATAGTCGTGGCGTTCGCGCTGCGCACCGTGTTCGCGTACGGCATCTCCGCCGACGGCGATTTCGCGCTGTCGGGAGGTTCGAGCGCGCAGTATCATCTGCATGTAGTCGAAAGCATACTGAACGGATCGTATTCGCTCACCGATTCATCCGTCAACTACCCCATAGGCGGACTCGCCGTGTATCCGCCTCTCATGGACTTCCTGGCGGCCGGTGTCGCCTCGTTGCTCACAGCGTTCGGCATGGGCACCACCGAGGCGGCTTCCGCGGCCCTCGCCGGGATCCCCCCTGTGATCGGGGCCCTCACGTGCATCCCCGTGTACCTCATCGGCAAGGAGATGTTCGACAGGAGGGTGGGTGTCGTGGCCGCACTGGTGTTCGCCTTCCTGGCGCTCCCCATCAGCAGCACGGTCTTCTCCAACGGCAACCCCTACGCCCTCGCGGCGTTCCTGATCGCGTTCATGTCCTACTTCCTCGTCAGGATGGTCAAGGCGGCGGACGCCGAGGACTCCACGAGGAAGGCCGTCCTGGTCAACGCAGCCATAGCGGGAGTGTTCCTGCTCCTGGCGGCCCTGACCTGGAACGGGTTCCGCTTCGCAGCGGTCCTCCTCGCCCTGGCGATGGTCCTCCAGATCGTCGCCGACCGTGTGAGGGGAAGGGACTTCACCAACGTCCTGATCGGATACGCGGTCGTTATGATCGTGGGAGTCGTCCTCGCGGCGGCGTACTATGTGCCCGCTGGCCTCTGGGACGCGGTCTTCTCCGGAAGCCTCCTGGTGGCGGCGTTCTCCCTCGTGTTCTCATTCATATTCCTGGCGCTCCGCTCCAAGCCCTGGGTCGTCACGATCCCGGCTCTGGTCGTCGCCTTCGTCGTGGTCGTGGCGGTGCTCGCCTTCGTGTCCCCCGCCCTGTTCAACGACTTCGTCTGGGGCAACAGCATCTACACCAGCTCCATCATGGACGAGCTGGCCAGCAGCTACGTCTCCATGTCCAACGTGTCGTCCTACTACGGATGGCTCACCATGTGGCTGCCCATCTGCTACGCCCTGTACTCCACCTACGTCTACCTCAGGAGGGACCGCAGCGCCACCCAGCTGTTCATCGCCCTGTGGATGTACGTGATGTTCTTCGCGGTCTGGACCTCCGGAGCCAACGCGGCCGTCGTCGGCCCCGTCTTCGGGGTCGGCTCCGCCGTGGTCATAGTCCGCGTGCTGGAGTCCGCCAAGCTGAGGGACTGGTGCTCCTCCATGAGGGCCGCCGGATTCCCCGGAGCCTTCAGGAAGCTCATCAAGCCCCTGCCCCTGGCGTCCGTCCTGGTCACCGCCCTGCTCATCGTGGTGCCCAACGTGTCCTACGCCATCGACGCGGGCATCTCCAACAACTCCGACGCCGACTACTACTTCTCCGGCAACACCCAGTACACGATCAAGACCGGCGATTCCTATCCCATCGGGGCGGTGTGGGACCAGTTCTCGGACGACGAGAAGGAAGGGGCCCTCGCCACATGGATCGACTACTCCTACGACGCCGTGACCCAGGGAGGGTTCGACAGCGTCACCGATGCGATCGGTGGCGGCAGCTCCGCCGTCGCGCAGATGCTTCTGGCGAAGGGTGCGGGCGGCACGACTGCGGCGATGATGCTGCGCATAATGATGGCCAACTCCGGATCGGACTTCTCGTCAGCGTTCGGCGACCATTCCGACGTGTACCGGACCGTGAAGGGATACATCGACGACCCCTCCACGGCGAAGGCCGCGATCGTCGCGGACCCCACCACATACGGCAGCGTCAAGTCCGACATCACCGACGAGAACGCAGTGTACCTGGCATCCATCGAGGCCATCACAGACTCCATGAACGAGAAGGAGATCATGGACGCCTACGACGCCGTGTGCAACGCCACCGGGGAGAAGATCTCCTACGTGCTGATGGACGGCTCCATGCTGCCCCTCCAGTATGGCGACGGGGACTACTTCTCCACCATCGCCTACTTCGCCGACTACTCCGTCGACAGCTACGGCGCAGCCACCCAGTTCTACTCCTACAACACCTACAGCGGTACGACCAACTACACCTCCTCGATCTACGATACCTTCCTCTGGAGGTCCATGATCGGGCCCTCCGCCACCGAGGCGGGCTACACCAGCTCCTACAACTATCTGGTCGCCCTCTCCCTCAGCGACGGATCCGAGGGGTCCGCCATGGCGATGCCCGGATACGGGCTCCAGGGCTACGAGGTCGTGTTCTGGCAGGTCATGTACAACCCCGACTCCGACGCCACCCTCAGCAGCGACGGATGGGAGTACATGGACGCCTACGAGGCCATCGCCAAGCAGAAGACCGACGGAGGGGTGATCAACTACCTGTCCTCCATCGTCATGATGAAGTACACCGGATCCACCGGGACCACCATCGAGGGCAGCGTCACATCCGGCGACGCCCTGGTCGACGGCGCCACCATCTCGGTCTACCAGTACAACGAGACCTTCGGGCAGTACACCCTGTACTCCCAGACCCAGTCCATCGACGGCAGGTACACCGCCTTCGTCCCCGAGGGCGACTACATCCTCACCGTGAGTAACGGCGATGTGGAGGTCCTGAGCTACAGATCCGGAACGGTGCCCTCCGAGCTGGTCATCGACACCACGTCGGTGAGCGGTTCTATCATGGTCGGTGACGACGTCTACTCCGGAGAGGACATGAGGCTGGTGCTCACCGGGGAGGCCGGCATGGGCGACTCGAAGACCACGTCCGTCAGCATCATCGACGGCACGTTCAGCATCAACAACATCCTGCCCGGTACATACTCCTACGTGCTCTATGGCGAGGACGGTACCTCCCTGGGGACCGGAAGCGTGACCATCTCCACCGGCGAGAACGTCGGTCTCGAGATCACGCCCACGACCAGGACCATCACCGTCACCGTCAACGACAAGTTCGGGAACCCCTCGGACACCACCGGCATCGTGATCGCCACCAACAGGACCACCGGCGCCCAGTTCCAGGCCGCCGTCGAGGACGGCCAGGCCGTCATCACCGTCGTGTCCGGCACCTACAACCTGTCCATGGGCGACGGCGCGGTCACCATATACACCAACACCGTCTCCGCCACCAGCGGTAACAGGACCGCGACCATCACAGCCTACGACTCCACGCCCGTGGAGATCACCAACGCTCCCGAGGGAACGGTCTTCAGCGTGTCCGCGGGAACGTTCAGCACCCTGTCCTACGTCACCGACGACGGGCGCATCATGTTCGACGCCCCCTACGGGCTGGCCACCGACGAGCAGCTGTACACCGTTTACGGTATCAGCGGCAACACCGTCTACCACGCCACGTACACCGGCGGGACATCCGTCGAGGTCACAGGCAGCAACGGCGTCCTCGTGTCCGGAACCCTGAAGGACGGGGACAACGGCGAATCCGGAACCGTCAGGTTCATCAGCACCCTGAACGAGGTGTTCTCCGTCGCAACGGACTCCGAAGGAGCGTACACGGCGCTCATCCCCGAGGGATCGTACACCGTGCACGCCGACAACGGCAGCAACAAGGCCTACATCGGCTCCTTCAGCACCTCCGACGAGGACAAGGACTTCGAGCTCGTGGACGGCAGGAGGATATCCTACACCCTGAGGTACGAGCGCGGAACCAGCGACAGCGACGCATACCTGCCGTTCGTCCTGGGTCTGATCGAGTTCACCTACAACGACACGACCTACACGCTTTACAGCATGACCAGCACCAGCGGGCAGGTCCAGTTCTACATCCCCGACGACGTGGAGTCGACCATCAAGTTCAACAACACGGAGGGGACGCTGAGCAACGACTGCTTCACATGCACCAACATGTCCAGGGATGTCACCGCGGGATCCACCAACAACTCCGGAACCTACACCATCCACGTGCACGATTCCGAGAGCGAGCAGGACGGATACGTCAACGAGCAGACCGTCACCATCCCGTACGACATGGAGCTGACGTTCCACGAGGACGACTCCCCCGTGTCCTACACCGCGGGACAGGAGGTCCAGCTCCGTCCCGGCCAGTACACCGTCGTCATCGACGGGTCCACCGGACACTACTTCAACGGAACGGCCTACATCTATCCCGGGCAGACCCAGTTCTACGGTCTCGACGTCGAAGATGTCGAGGACGTCGCCATCGTCAACGTGCAGAGGGACGAGAACCAGGCAGTGACCATCGACAGCGACGAGGGCAGCTACCACTCCTTCAGCGGAGGGTACTACCTGCAGGTTGGCCACAAGTACTACCTCACCTTCACCAGCACTGACTCCGACGGCAACCAGGTGATCCGCTACTTCTACGTCGACCTCACCGACGAGTCCGCCGGGTACACCACCAGCATCGACGCCAGGGTCACCGACGCCTCTCAGTACCAGAGGATGGAGGTGACCGGAAGCATCGGTATCGACGCCGACGGAACCATCACGGTGTCCAACGGAGGCGTCGAGCACCAGTTCGACATCATCAACGGGGACTACACGCTCGTGCTGCCCTCCTCCTGGACGTCCGTGGACGTGAAGGTGGAGGTCAACGCCACCATCGACTCCGAGACGTACTACTTCGGAGTGGAGGACACCATTTCCGGTCTGATCGACGGAGCCGTCCGCAACGTCCCGGTGATCAGCACCGATGCCCCTGCGGACGACGGCACCGATGACACCACGGATGAGCCCGCCTTCGACGCCAGCGTCACCGACGCCAGCTTCGCCAACGGCACCGGCTCGTTCACCGTCCAGGTCACCAACAACACCGACAAGACCGTCACGTACAACATCACCGGAGGGTCCGCTCTGACCCTCGGAAGGGATTACAGCGTGATCGTCGCGGCCGGTGAGACCGGAACCGTCCAGATCGAGGCGTTCTACGACGCCAACCGCGTGGCGCCCGGATCCGACGGATTCTCCATCACCGTGGCGGACATCAGCGGAAACGACAGCCAGGACATCGACATAACCGATGGTGCGGACACATCCGCGGCTTCGGACATCACGTTCTCCGCCATGGGCGAGGGAAGCGCGTTCTCCGACCGCATCTCCGCCTACCAGTACATGTATGCCATCAACGTGGACAACAGGAACGTCTACGCCCACAGCGTCACCGTCTCCGTCGGCACCATCCCCTCCGGATGGGGCGTCACCATCATGGACGAGGACGGAAAGGTCATCGCCGAGTCCGGCGGAACCTTCACCATCTACGGGCTGCAGACCACCGTGCTCTACGTCAAGCTGACGCTGCTGAGCCCCGAGGCTGATCAGAGCGTCGACGTCCCGAACATCCAGGTCACGGTCTCCTGCGACGGTCATTCCACGCAGACCATCGATCTCAACGCCCACGGCGCCGAAGTCTCCGCAGGCGACATGAGTGCTTCCGGAAGCGACATCTTCAACGAGAGGTCCGGAGTGCCGCCCGGCATCTGGTTCCTCGTCGTCGTGGTCATACTGCTCCTGGTGATAGTCTTCTGGCTCGCCAGCAAGAGGGGGGTGTTCTCACGCAGAAACTGAACGCAGCAATACTGGCCATCGCCATCATGGCGGTGGCCGCAGTCTGCCTCGTCCCCGCAGACAGCGCGGACGCGGACTACTACGACATCAACAGCGACTCGAACATCGTCGGAACCGGCGACGACCTGGACGTCCAGATCGTCTACACCAACAATGACTACGACGACGCGGAGCAGTATCCGGACATGAACATGTCCATCTCCTATGAGGCCACCTTCAGGGACTCATCGGGCAACACCGTGAGCAACGGGGTCAGCCCCAGTTCCGGAGACCTGGAGAGCGGTGTCGCCCAGACCCTCACGCTGTCCGCCCCGGACACCGCCGGCTGGTGCACCCTGGAGGTCGTCTTCACCGCGGAGGTGTCCTACACCTCCACCGACGAGGACGGCAACCAGACCCAGGAGTCCGAGACGATCACCAGGACCGAGGAGTACAGGATCAACGTCGTCGACCCGATCACCCTGTCCGTCACCCTGACCAACAACAGCGACATCAGCCTCCAGAGCTACGGTGTCTACTTCCAGGTCGACGGACAGATCATCGAGGACAGCTACCAGACCATCGACCTGGACGGCAGGGGATCCACCACCGTCACCTACGACTGGATCACCGACGCCGGGAACGGCCAGCACACGTTCGCCCTGGTGGCGGCCGGAGGGCAGTCCTCCACCACCATCGAAGGGCTCGGCGTGGAGCACACGTTCTACATCGGGGACAACAGCTACACCTGGATGATCGCGTTGCTGGTCATAGTGATCGTCATCGTGCTGATCGTCATGGTGTGGGTGTACCGCAAGCCCGTGAAGAACTACGGCAAGCCCAAGTCCAGGCGCTGAAACCTTTGAAAACGGGGAGGGGCCCCCTCCCCACCTTAATCGATTTCTCAGACCCTTCCGGCGGCGGAGGCAGCCGCTATCAGGTCGGAGCGGGTGCGGTCCACCACACCTCTGGCGATGTCCTGCTTCCTTCTCACGGGTGCGACGGCATCGGGAACGTCCAGGAGCATGAGCTCACCGCATATCTCCTCCATGACGTCCATATGGTTCTTCGCCGAGTCCAGCTCGCCGCCCATTATCTCGGAGGTGACTATGCGTCTCAGCTCCCCCACGCTGTCCGCGAGACCCAGGACCCATGGCACCACGGGGATCCCCAGTTCCTCGGATGACGGGACCCTCCCGTCGGAGTCCAGGGATGCGAGTATTGCCGCCTCGGCGTACTCCATCAGAGCGTCCTGGACCGCCGTGCATGGAAACGATCCCATGAGGCCCGTCTTGGCGTCCTCCAGTCCCGACAGATGGTCCGCGGGGGACGATCCGGTGTGAATATCGTGTATGACCCTCTTGCTCAATCTGATGACGGAGCGGGATAGCGAAAGCGCCTCCTCCCTCCGGGTCTCCATCCTGTCGAGCTCCTCAGCAGCGCTGCGGATGCTCTCCGAGAATCCTTCCATGCCGACCGTATCCGGGTCGTGGTTTTAGAGGGAGCGGTAGAACGTCGCCCTGAGGTCCGAGGAGAAAGCACCGTCGGACGCCCTCGCCTCCAGGACCCTGCTGGGGGACTCCGTGAACTCCAGGCCGTCGTAGCGGATGTCCGTGAGGGTCAGAGCATCCGGCCTGGCAATACCGAAGTTCACAGCCCTGCCCTCCAATGCGGCGGACACATCATCCACGGTGGACCTTCCGGATGCGACCGATGAGATCGCGGCCGCGGTCCTCCTGACCATGTTCCAGAGGAAGTACTTTGCACGGTATGTCAGCACGACCGTCTCGTCGACGGCCTCCACGTTCAGGTAATCGAGCGTCAGCACGGTTGGCTTCCCGTCAGGGCGGCAGAACCTCAGGAAGTCGTGTTCCCCCACGAATAGGGATGCGCAATTCCTCGCCAGGTCCGGGTCCAGCCCCTTCGAGGGAAGGACGTACTTGTACTCGCGGAGCGTCGCGTGACGGGGGTTGAAGTCCTCGTCCACGACGGCGAACGATCTGTAGAACACCCCTTCGGAGACCGCGTTCAACGCCCTCAGAAGCTCATGGGGGTCGCCGTCAGGACAATGGAACGCGGCGACGTTCCCAGTGGCGTTCACCCCCTTGTCCGTGCGGCTGGCTATCCCCAGGGAGATGGAACCGTCATCCCATCCGGTGATGCGGCGGATGGCGGAGAGCATCTCGCCCTCCACCGTCCTGCATCCCGGCTGGACCTGCGATCCGCAGAAGCCGTCGCCCAGATAGGCGAACCTCACCGCCAGGCGCATCATGCCGAGCGGAGTTCCCTCATGTGGTCGACCCTGCGCTGGACAAGCGCCCTGGTGCCGATGTCGTGACGCACGGCCATAGC
Organism: uncultured Methanomassiliicoccales archaeon; assembly: GCA_959597175.1. GTDB lineage: Archaea > Thermoplasmatota > Thermoplasmata > Methanomassiliicoccales > Methanomethylophilaceae > Methanoprimaticola. The sequence continues at coordinate 105,624 of CAUFXM010000003.1, read as the reverse complement.
GTCGCATCTCACGTGTTTCAGGGCGGCCTCGCAGTTGGACTCGGCCTGCTCGAGGGTGTCGGCGATCCCGACGATCCCAAGGGAGCGGGAGGTGCCGGTCACGAGCTTCCCGTCCCTCATGTCAACGTTGGCGTAGTAGACCACTGCACCGCATTTGCGGACCGCATCCTCGTCCACGGAGATCTCGTGTCCGGACTCGGACTTCACCCCGTACCCGCGGGGCACCACGTACTTGCAGACAGTCGCCTTGTGGGCGAACTCCACATGATCGTCCAGTGTGCCCGTGGCCATGCGCCAGCATATGTCCTCGAAGCTGCTCTCCAGGATGGAGAGGACGTTCATTGCCTCCGGGTCCCCGAATCTGGCGTTGATCTCTATGATCTTCGGACCCTTCACGGTGAGCATGAACTGGCCGTACATGGTCCCCCTGTACGGGCAGCCCTCCTCGGCCATGGCGTCCACGATGTCCTGCAGGATGGCCAGGGCCTGGGCCCTCTCCTCCGGGGTGATGAACGGCAGGAGGTGGTCCGCATCGGTGTACGACCCCATGCCGCCGGTGTTGGGCCCCACGTCGCCCTCGTAGGCGCGCTTGTGGTCCTGGACCAGCGGAAGGGGGACGATCCTCTTCCCGTCCACGAAGACCATCTGGGTGAACTCCTCGCCCACCGCCCTCTCCTCCAGGATGACGCCTGCGCCTCCGATGTTGTTGTCGAAGATCTCGCGGATGTAGTCCATGGTCTCCTCGAAGGAGTGCAGGTGCTCGCCCTGGACCTTCACACCCTTCCCGCCGGTGAGTCCCACGGGCTTCACCACGATCTCGTGGTCTATTCCCTTCAGGTACTCCTCCGCGTCGGAGGCGTTGTCGAAGTGGGCGAAGCTCAGGTTCCCGCCGATGCCGTGGCTCTCCACGAGCTCCCTCATGAAGGTCTTGGACGTCTCGATCCTGGCCGCCGCCTTGGTGGGCGAAGCGCACCTCACGCCGATGGCCTCGAGGGCATCGACGATCCCGCGCTCCAGCGGGGCCTCGGGGCCGATGAACGCGAGTTCCACGCCCTTCTCCTTGGCGAAGGCGCAGACCCTGTCCACGTCCTTCTCGTCGCAGAGCAGATGCTCCTTCGACCTGGCAATGATGCCCGGGTTGGCGTTCTTCATCACGGAGTAGATCTCGGAGCCGGAACGGGAAAGCGCCTCTACCGCGGCATGCTCCCTTCCGCCCCCACCGACGGCGAGGACCTTCATACGATGCACCTTCAGAGCTTCAGGGCCGCGAGGATCTCGTCGAGCCCCTGGTCCTTCTTAACGCTGCATTTGTAGATGTTCTTTGTGCCGCCCATGAGCTTGTTGTAGTCCCTGGCTATGACCTCGGGGTCCACATCCACGGCCTCGGCGATGTCCACCTTGTTGAGGATCGCGATGTCGGAGTGGATGAAGATATCATGGTGCTTCCTGACCATGTCGTCGCCCTCGGTGGTGGACACCACGACGACCCTGTAGTCCGTCCCAAGGGGGAAGTCGGCGGGGCAGACCAGGTTCCCGACGTTCTCGATGAACACGACGTCGTAGTCGTCCAGGTTGATGTCCGCCAGGGTCTTCTTCACGAGGTTGGCGTCCAGGTGGCACTCGTGGCCGGTGTTGCAGTTCACCGCGTCCAATCCGGAGTTCTCGAACCTGGTGTAGTCGTCGACGCCGGTGACGTCTCCGGCGATGGCGCAGACGCGGACGCCCTTCGCCCTGAGCTTCTCGGCCAGCTTGATGATGAGGGCGGTCTTCCCGGCGCCGATGGAACCCATGAAGTCCACGGACTTCACGCCCTTGCTGCGCATGAGGCGGTAGTTCTCGTGGGCGATCTTGTTGTTCTCCTTCAGGACGTCTATCTCCATTCCGGGCTGGACTATGTGCATGGCCCGGGGAAACCCGTGCATACTATTAAGGTTAACCGTGTTAACAGAAGTGCCCCTCCGAAGGAGGGTAAGGCGCGGGAGGTCCCGCTTCGGCTCAGTTCAGGACGAAGTCCGAGCGGTACTTCTCCTTCACGACGGAGTCCACCCCGTCCAGATCCATGGCGTCGGAGACGATGGAGTCGACCTGCGACCCGGAGGCGTCCAGTAGGATGATGACCAGGGTGTTGTTCTCCACGACGGCGCCGTCGGGACCGACATAGGCCCCGTCGGCCCAGTACACGGTGTATCCGGTGCCGTACTCGGAGGAGATGAGGTCCTTCATGTGGGACTCCACGGCGTCCATGTCGTCCTGGGTGGCGTTCTCGTCCATGCCTACGTAGATCCTGTATCTGTCCTGCATCCCGTCGTCATCAGTGAAGACGACCACCATCGCCGCGGCGGCGACGATGACGGCGACCACGGAGATCGCGATGGCGAACTTCGGAACGGTGTCGTAGTCCATGATGCGAGGTCTATCTCATCAAGTATATAATTCGGTGCGAAGGCTTCTCGGCTGCCGTCCGAAGTACGGAGACTCGGTATTCTACTTCGGCATCGGTTAAGTCCACCGGCACCGATTACATGGCATGTCCTCGGACCCCCGCAGGGAGCTCAGGCGCCTTCAGGAATCACCGGTCTTCAGAACGTACGAGGAGGTCAGGCGGATGTGCCTGTGCTACTCGATGATGGACTCCAAGCTGGCCGAGCTCAGGGACGCGGTGCGGGCGGTGGGGACACACCCCGGCACTCATTGGGACAGGTACGAGACCATCGAGGCGGAGACGGTGTGGATGTGCCAGCTGCTGGCGGATTTCCTGTCCAGGATGTACTCCTGCAAGAACCTGGCCTCGGTGTGCGCCAAGCGCCACGGGGTGGATCCGGCGTTCAAGTCGTTGAAGCACTCGATGCTCGGGTTCGAGGCGTCGGTGATGGTCAACCTCAGGAACTACGTGGTCCATGTGGACATGATGCCGCTGGAGATCGACACATCCACGGGGTCGGTGGTGTTCACCCGCAGGTGCAGGGGGGACGAGATCTGGAACACCAGTCAGAAGAGGTTCCTGAGGGCTGTCGACATGGAGACCCTGCTCACCTCCTATTCCGCGATGATCGCGTCCTTCTACGCGGAGTACTTCTCCCTGCTGCTGGGCGCGGTCCACCCGAAGCTCGGAGCATGCAAGCAGGAGATAGGCGAGCTCAACCGCAGGCTCGGGTTCGAGATGGTCAGGTTCGATCCCATGGCGGGGATGCGGGCCTGAAAATATGTAAACGATGATGGGATACGAGAATCGAACAGCATGAGCTATTCCGATTCTCTTTCAAAGGCCCTCGCGGATCTCGGCGCGACCGAGGGCACCAAACTGTCGGTGGAGAGGGACGGGAGGACCTTCACAGGCACCCTGATGCCCCACCATGAGTTCAGCGCCCCGGACGTCATCATCCTGAAGATGAAGTCCGGATACAACGTCGGCGTCAGGGTCACCGACTCCACCACGATCAGCGTCCTGGAGCCCCCCGTGGAGAGGGTGAGGCAGGAGGCACCCGTCGAATTCAGGCAGGGTCTGCCGAAGATCGTCCTCATCGGGACCGGCGGCACCATAGCATCATACGTGGACTACAGGACCGGCGCGGTGCACCCCGCCCTCTCCACCTCGGACATGGTCAACGCGGTTCCGGAGATCAGGGACATCGCCAACATCGACGCCACCGTCCTGTTCTCGATATTCTCGGAGAACATGAACGTGGAGCACTGGCAGGCCCTGGCGGAGGAGGTGGCGAAGCAGATCAACGACGGGGCGGACGCCATCATCATACCCCACGGCACCGACACCATGGGCTACACCGCCGCGGCGCTCTCCTTCATGCTCGGCGACGTCCCCAAGCCGGTTGTGCTGGTGGGCGCCCAGAGGTCCTCCGACCGTCCGTCGTCCGACGCGAGCAGCAACCTGATGGCCTGCGCCAGGTTCTGCAACTCCGGCCGTTCGGGAGTGTACGTGGTCATGCACGACACCCCCGGGGACGACTCCTTCGCGGTGCACTTCGGCACCCGCGTCAGGAAGATGCACACCTCCCGCAGGGACGCCTTCCACAGCATCAATGCCCTCCCCGCCGCCCATTTGGACAGGGAGGGGAAGATAACGTTCAACGCCGAGCTCCCGGCTGCCACCGATGAGAAGGCGATGGCGGTCACCGGCATGGAGCGGGCCTGTGTCCTGCTGCAGTACTACCCAGGCATGGACCCTGCCCTGTTCGAGGACATCTTCATGAAATCCAGGGGGGTCGTGATCTCCGGGTCCGGTCTGGGGCACGTGAACGAGAACATGATCCCGCTGATAAGGAAGGCCAACGAGAACGGGACCGTGGTCGTGATGACGAGCCAGTGCCTGAACGGAAGGACCAATCTGAACGTGTACAACACCGGCAGGGATATGCTGGCCGCGGGGGCGATCACCGTTCTGGACATGCTGCCGGAGACCGCCTACGTCAAGCTGATGTGGGTCCTTGCTAACACGTCCTCCCCCGAGGAGGCCAAGGAGATGATGAGGACGCCTCTCAGCAACGAGATGTCAGACAGGAGGACCATCGATGAGTGAAGACTACGAGATGATGTGCGGCATCGAGATCCACCAGCAGCTGGACACCAGGAAGCTGTTCTGCGACTGCCAGAGCCATCTGTGCGACGACGGCCAGGGGGCGTACTTCAGGAGGCTCAGGCCGACAACGTCCGAGATGGGCGAGGTGGACCGGGCCGCGCTGGCTCAGTTCCAGAGGCACATGGGATACAGGTACCAGTGCTGCGAGGGCACCAGCTGCCTGGTGGAGCTGGACGAGGAGCCGCCCCACAGGGTCAACCAGGACGCCATGGGCATCGCGCTGACGTTCTCCGAGATGCTCCATGCAAACGTGATCGACGAGATCCACTTCATGAGGAAGATCGTGGTCGACGGTTCCAACACGTCCGGTTTCCAGAGGACCGCCCTCGTCGCCACCGACGGGTACGTCGAGGTCGGGGAGAGGAAGGTCTCCATCCTCTCGGTGTGCCTGGAGGAGGACGCGGCAAGGAAGGTGGAGACCAAGGGCGACGAGATCCTGTACAGGCTGGACCGCCTCGGTATACCGCTGATAGAGGTGGCGACCGGGCCGGACATGCGCACCCCGGAGGAGGTGATGGAGGTCGCCTACAGGCTCGGGACGCTGCTCAGGGCCACCAGGAGGGTCAAGAGGGGCATCGGCACGATCCGTCAGGACCTGAACATCTCGATCCCGGGAGGGGCCCGTATCGAGCTCAAAGGTGTCGGGGACCTGAAGATGATCCCCGACTACGTCCGCAACGAGGTGAACAGGCAGAGGATGCTCATCAGGATCAAGGGCATCCTCTCGGAGAGGAGCGTCACGCCGGTCGTCTTCGAACCGGTCGACGTCACCGACGTCTTCGCCGACTGCGGCTCCAAGGTCATCAAGGGGGCGTTGGACGACAAGGGCAGGGTCATCGCGGTCAGACTACCCGGCTTCGCCGGCGTCATGAACGGTGACAACAAGACCCTCAGGCTCGGCTCCGAGATGGCACAGCGCGCACGCACCAAGGGGGTCAAGGGCATCTTCCACTCCGACGAGCTCCCCAACTACGGCATAGAGCAGTCGTACGTCGACAGGCTCAGGGAGCGCCTGGGAATGACCGGCGAGCACGACGCCTTCGTCATCTGCGCCGCCAGGGAGAAGAAGGCCACGGACGCGCTGGAGGCCGCCGTCACCAGGGCGAACGAGGCCCTGGACGGGGTGCCGGAGGAGACCAGGGACCCCTTGCCCGACGGCACCACGAAGTACTCCAGGCCTCTGCCCGGGGCGGCCAGGATGTACCCCGAGACCGATGTGCCGCCGACCCTCATAACCGAGGACAGGCTCGCAGGGATACGGGACAACATGCCAGAGTTCCCCGAGCAGATCGAGGCGCGCCTGGTCCAGCAGTACGGCATCAACGCCCAGCAGGCCAGGCAGATCGTCAGGCAGAGCAACGACGAGCTCTTCGAGAGGATCGCCCAGGACAGGTCCATGGCGCCGATAGCGGCCACGACGTTCCTGAACACATACGGGGAGCTGGAGCACGACGGGATCGACGTCCATGTGTTCGCGGACGACGACATCGCGGGCGTGTTCGACATGCTTAGGCAGGGACGTTTCGCCAAGGAGGCCCTCCCGGCTCTGCTGAGGGAGATGGCCGCGGGCACCTCCGCCGAGGACGCCATCGGGAAGCTCGGGCTGGAGGCCATGGGCTCCGATGAGGCCGCCTCGGTGATCGAGGGGATCGTCAACGAGCGCGCCGACTTCGTCAGGTCCAAGGGCATGGCGGCCATAGGTCCGCTCATGGGCCCCGTGATGGGTGCCCTGAGGGGCAAGGTGGACGGGAAGCAGGCGAACGAACTGCTCACCGCCGCGATAAAGAAACTCCTGGGCTGATCCCGGGAACCTTACGGCCCTCCGGGGCCGTCTTATCTTTCGGTCGGGCGCTCGTCCATACGCAGTCCCGGGCGTCTTTGCACGGATTCCAGGTTAGGACGTCAACGTTATATCGGATGTTCCGATGGGAACACCAAGACCTCTCGACGAAGCCCGGGGACCTCGTCTGGCAGGCTGGAGGCTGATGGATTGAACGCTAGGTCCGCATTGGGTTTCGCAGGTGCCGCAGGCGCGCTGATCGTCCTGTACTTCGCATCCGGGTCCCCGATACCGCTGTACTCCGTGTACCAGGAGGAGCTCGGCATGACCCATGGCCAGCTCTCCATGGTCTCGATGTTCTACCTGCTCGGTACCGTCATCCCGCTGCTGTTCTTCCCTCGCATCTCCGACCATCTGGGCAGGCGCCCGGCGACGGTCATGATCCTGCTGGTCTCCATCTGCGGGTGCATAACCTTCGCGAACATCACAGACCCCGGGATGATCATGGTCGGAAGGCTGGTGCAGGGCATCGCCAGCGGTCTCGGGTCCAGCACCATCGCGGCTTACGTCGTGGACCTGTCCGCAGACATGCCGAAGTGGATCGGCCCTATGATCACCAGCAGCGCGCCGACGCTAGGTCTCTCCACGGGCTGCTTCGTGTCCGGAGGGGTGAGCAACTTCACAGACATCCCGTCCGCGGCGTATTTCGAGGCCGTGTGCGTGGTCGTGGTCGTGTTCATCGTCCTGGTCCTGTTCGCGCGGGAGACGATGCCCAGGAAGCCGGGCCTGATCCGTTCTTTCATCCCGAGGTTCACGGTTCCCCCCAACTCCCTGAGGCTTCTGGCGGCGTCGTCCATGGTCTTCGTCGGCACATGGGCCCTGGGCGGTTTCGCCCAGTCGTTCAGCTCCACCCTGGTGTCGGAGCAGTTCGGGATCCATGACACGTTCATCTCGGCGGGGGTGTACACCGCGCTCCTTCTGCCGAACATCATCGGTAGCTTCTTCGCCAAGAGGTTCGACGTCAGGGATGCCCAGAGATGGGGCTTCGGCATATTCTCGCTCTGCGCCGTGCTCATGCTCCTGTCCCTTGTCGTCCTGGACAGTCTCGTCCTGTACGTCGTGCTCAGCATCGTCGCCGCGGTGTGCCAGGGCATCGGTTTCACCGGCAGCGTCACGGAACTCCTGGGCAGGTCCACCCAGGCGCAGAGGTCCGGCGTGTTCTCGCTAATCTACCTGATATCCTACGGGGGGTCCGCCATCCCCAACCTCGTGGTGGGGCTGATCCCGGGAGAGTACAGCCTGTACACGATCCTGACGGGCTACGTCGTCCTGGTCGTCGCAATGTACATCGTGATGCTGGCTCTGTCCGCGAAGCCGTATCCGAAGGTCGAGGCCAGGGACGTCCCCATCGACGGGTCCCAGTGAATCCTCCATCGTCCGTCCGGCATGCTGGCAAAGGCTTCCAGATCGATTAACGTCGTTATCGAAATCCATCAATATTAATACCAAAAGGAGATACACGGTCGAATCCGCTTAGAGCGGACGTTTGTGCCTGGGGCCTCACGGACCCCGACATCTGAACCATTCGGATCGGAGGTTCGATAAATTGGAAGTCAAAACGGCCTCAGCAGGCCCTGTGAATAAACGTGACAGCCGTACCACGATAGGCTTCGTGGGGGCGGTGTGCGCTCTGGTAATACTGTACTTCGCGTCGGGATCGCCCATCCCCCTGTACTCGATGTGGCAGGAGCAGATGGGGTTGACCCATTCGGACCTGTCGATGGCATCGATGTGGTATCTGCTCGGTACCGTCATCCCGCTGTTGTTCATGTCCCGTATATCCGACCATCTCGGCCGCCGTCCCGCCACCGTCATGATTCTTCTGGTGTCCCTGTGCGGATGTCTGACGTTCGCCTACCTGGCGAACCCGGGCATGCTCATGATAGGACGTCTCATCCAGGGGATAGCCAGCGGTCTCGGGTCCAGCACCATCGCCGCGTACGTGGTGGACCTTTCGGTGGGGATGCCCAAGTGGGTCGGCCCAACCATCACCAGCAGCGCGCCCACCCTGGGGCTGTCAACCGGCGCGTTCGTCTCCGGGGGAGTCGTCCAGTTCACCAGCGTCGAGCCGACTGCCTATTTCGAGGCCGTCGTCGTTGCGATCGTCATCATCATGATAATCGTCCTGTTCGCCAGGGAGACGGTCCCCCGCACTCCTGGTCTCGCAAGATCCCTGATACCGCGCCTGACCCTTCCCAGGGGTTGCACCCGTCTGTTCGCGGCCTCCGCCATGATATTCATCGGGACATGGGCCCTCGGAGGTTACTCGCAGGCGTTCAGCGCCACAATCGTGTCGGAGATGTTCGGCATACACAACACGTTCATATCGGCCGGTGTGTTCACATCCCTGCTGCTGCCCTTGGTGATCGGGAGCTTCTTCTCCAGTAGGCTGGATGTCAGGCAGAACCAGCACTGGGGGATGGGCCTGTTCGCACTCAGCACAGATCTGATGTGGGTCTCGCTGGCGGTGTTCGACAGCCTGGTGCTGTTCGTGGTGTTCAGCATCACGTCCGGGATCTCACAGGGACTGGCCTTCACGGGCAGCGTGTCCGAGTTGCTGTCGAGGGCCGGCCAGAAGCTCAGGTCCGGGACTTTCTCCACGATCTACCTAACATCGTACGGCGGTGCCGCCATCCCTAATCTGGTGGTCGGTCTGCTCCCCGGTGAGCACGGCGCAGTGGAGATCCTCCTCGGCTACGTGGTGCTGATAATCGTGATGTTCGTAGTCATGATGATCCTGTCCGCCAAGCCCTATCCGAGGTCGGACGCCCCGGACATCGATATCGGGGAATCATGAGGACGGTCTCCTCCCGTCGGGGAGGTTACCCGCCCCCGCCCACGAACCGATAGGGCAGGGGCGGGACCGAAGGGTTTCACTCGGGCCTGATAAAGTTGGTCATGACCATCGGTTCGCGGGCAGGGAGCGGGATACCGGCAGCATTGCCGGCATCTATGCACTTTATGAGCCATGCCATGTTGCGGGCCAGCGTGCGCATGGTCTGCAGACCCTCCAGGTCCTGGCGGACCTCGTCGGGGGTGTTCCCGTGGACCTGGTTCCAGTACTGCGAGGACACGATGGGCATGTTCGTGATGCTGAAGTACTTCAGGAGGCGGTCGTAGGAAGACGACGCGCCGCCTCTGCGGCAGGACACGATGGCGGTTCCGGGTTTGTTGACGAGCTTGGACTTGTCGGCGGAGTAGAACAGCCTGTCCATGAACGAGCAGGCCTGCCCTGCCGGCCCGGCGTAGTACACCGGTGCGCCGATGACGATGCCGTCGAACTCGTCCAGTCTGGAAGCCAGGGCGTTCACCTGATCGTCTATGACGCATTTTCCCTTCTTCTTGCAGTAACGGCAGGATTTGCAGCCGGGGACGTCGCCCTTGCCGATCCAGTAGATCTCGCTTTCGACACCCTCTTTCTCGAAGGTGGCCGCCATCTCGGCCAGCGCGGTGTATGTGCATCCATGCTCGTTGGGGCTGCCGTTGATCAGAAGCACTTTGCTCATCTCGATCACTCCTTGAAAGGGTCGGATTTCGACCCGTATCGATATCAGGATGGGAAGGAATAGGTTATGAAGCCATCGGTTACAGCTGCCGTTGCGCGTTCTCATTCCGAGGGCATTATGAAATGCGTCCACAGGTGAGGTTCGTACGCAGGTCTGCCGATACCTCTCTCCCTTCCCGCATCGATGCACTTCAGGAGCCAGGCCATGTTCTGAGCGAGGGTGCGCATGGTCTGCATCCCTTCCAGGTCCCTGCGAACGTCGTCCGGGGTGAAGCCGTGGACCTGATTCCAGTACTGGGACGACACCACCGGCATGTTGCAGACGGTGAAGTACTTGTTCAGGCGGTCGAAGGCGGCCGAGGCCCTTCCTCTCCTGCATGAGACGACCGCTGCGCCCAGATTCCCGTCAAGGTAGCCGAACATGACCGCCTCGTACTCGCTCATTTCAGATCTCATGCTAACACTGCTCCTGCGACACGGTCGCTGAATGAACTACATCGCTCAGAAGGATATAAGTCGGGCACTTTCGCCCGTTTCAGGTACTTTCCAGCGCTCCAGATACTTACCTGGGTGAAGTTTCGGGTAGTACAAGTCGCTTCACAAAATGAAGTGTGAGGGGTTTTTGAACATGGATGACATGACGACAGGTGGTGTGACGATGGTCCAATGCTGCATAGTGGATGCGGACATAGATGAGACCGGGTTCAGCTACACCCTGTCCCTCATCAACGGGAAGTACAAGATGTTCATCCTTTACGCTCTGATGGAGTTCGGGACGGTACGCTTCAACGAGATGAAGGGCTACATCAAGGGCATATCGTTCAAGACGCTCAGTGCCAACCTGAAGGAGTTGGAGGAAGACGGTCTGGTACACAGGGAGGAATATCCGCAGGTGCCTCCGAAGGTGGAGTACTCACTCATGGAGGAGGGTCGTTCGTTGATCCCCATCCTCGACTCGATGTGCGAATGGGGCGATGTTCACAGGCGTCAGCGATGTTTCAGTCCTCTTAACATGCGTCAGATCCCGCATCTGATTTAAGACCGGATGCGAAGGTGGAGGGGGCGGAGGTCCAGACATGGAGATCACAGTCATGGAGGGCAGCCCCCATCTCAAGGGGGTTTCGAGCACGATGGCGGAACGCTTCGTCGAAGGTGCCAGGGAGGCCGGGCACAACGTGGAGGTGGTGTCGGTTCCGCGTCTCAAGGTCGGCGCATGTCGTGCGTGCGAGGCCTGCGGGAGGTCGGGGCCGTGCGTCCAGCAGGACGATATGACCGCCGTCAGGTCCAGGATACTCGCCTCGGACATGTTGGTGTTCGTCACCCCCGTGTACTTCTGCGGGTTCTCCGCCCAGCTCAAGACTGTCATCGACCGCTTCTACAGCTTCAGCGCCAATCTCAAAACGAGGGGGACGGCAGCCGTATTGATAGCGGCGTCGGCTGACAGGGAGGACTGGACGATGGACGCCGTCCGGATACAGTACGATTCCCTGTGTCGCTACATGGGGTTCCGCGATGCTGGTAGGGTCCTTGCCGTCGGATGCCCCTCCGCCCAGTCGCCTGGCGTCAGGGACTTCTCGGATCAGGCATACCTGCTCGGGAAGAGCGTCTCATGATGTCGGGAACCCTCTGATCTCCAGCACCGACAGCCTTTCGAAGAACAGTCTCGTCTCGCCTACCGTGCGGACGTCGTATCCTTCGAGGGCGTCCTCGAGGGCCCGCGGCTCGGTCAGAGACGACACCACGACCACCACCCTCCCACCGGGTAGCAGGTGCTCCGGAGCCCCGTCCAGGAGTCTGGGCAGCGGGCCCAGCCCATCGGGGCCGCCAGACCATGCCTTGGCAAGGAGGCCCTCCTCGTCCACCGGGAGATACGGCAGGTTGAACACTATGGTGTCGAACCTCTCAGTCACATGCTCGTACACGTCGCTCTCCAGAACGACCAGGGGGATTCCGTTGTCGGATGCGTTCCTGCCGGTGAGCGCCACGGCCCTCGGGTTGATGTCGACCGAAGTGACCTCGCACCCGTTGGCGGCGCAGTGCAGGGAGACAACCCCTGAGCCGCATCCGACCTCCAGCACCTTCTCCCCGGGCCTAACGTCCAGTGACTCTATGAGCAGCAGGCTGTCGTCCGAGGGGGGATACACCTCATCGTCCCCGGATATGCGGATCTCAGGATCGTACTCCATCGGCTCTCCCCGACCCCGTATGCGTGCAAGGCATTTCACCGTTCCGAGGGGTTCGGCACCCTGCCCGCCGTGTAGTGCCTGAACCCGGACCTCGCCAGCCAGAGCATCAGGCATCCTCCGAAGATCTCGGCCGCCACCAGGCTCCAGTAGATCGCGTCCAACGAGACCGAGCTGGCGAAGAACATCAGCGCCACTATCAGCAGATTCCTGGCGAACGAGGAGAACATCGAGATCTGCGCCATCCTCAGGGATTGTAGGATGGACGATCCGATGTCTATCATGCCCATGAACGGGATGAGAATGGCGTAGATCCTCAGGACATGGGCGAACTCGGGCCTGAGCTCCTCCATGGTCGGGGAGTACGTGAACGGGATGATGACCCAGTCCGCGAACACGAAGAGCACGGCGGCGATGGCGACCATCGTCAGCATGGTGATGTGTATGGAGTACCTGTACCCCGCCCTGGCGCTGTCGGCGTCCCTCCTCCCAAGGGCCGCTGAGCACACGGGTATCAGTGCGGAGCCCACGGCCTGGGAGATCACCTCGCTCAGCGACACGAATCTCCAGGGTATGTTGTAGAACATGGCGGCCTGGGTGCCCCCGCAGGCTATGACGAACACCCTCTGGACCATAGACATGACGCTGACCAGCATCGATTCCGTCGCCCTCGGCACTCCTACGTACAGGATCTCCTTCATGTCCTGCAGTCTCGGCCTCATGTCACCGAGCGATAGCGTCAGATACAGTCTGCCGGTGTGGTACCAGGCCAGGCCGAGTGCCGCGGATGATGCGGACGCTATGACGGTCGCCCATCCGGCCCCGGCCAGGCCCATGTCCAGACCATAGATGAGGACCGGGTCGATGACCATGTTCACTGCGGCGTTGACCAGCAGGACGACCATGGACCGGGTCGCCGCCCCCTCGGCCCTGATGATCCCGGACACGGTCCCGTCCAGGATGACGAACGTTCCGGCGAGGACCTGGGGGTAGATGTATTCGGCGCACAGGTCCATGATGTCCCCTGCGCCCATTAGGTTCACGGCAGGTGCCACGGCGAGGAATATCAGCGGCGTGGAGGCAACGCCTATGATCAGCGACAGGACGATGGTCTGGGACGCCAAGCGGTCCGCATCCCGTTTCTCGCCTCTGCCGAGGCACCGGGCGATCGCGGTCGCGGCACCGATTCCGATCCCGGTGCCGAGGCCGGAGACTATCCAGTACATCGGGGAGATGGCGGACACCGCGGACGTGGCATCCGATCCAAGCCCGGAGCACCACGACGTGTCCGCGAAGAGGTTGATCTGCACGACCAGGTACGAGATGCAGAGGGGAAGGAACATCGAACGGATTGCGGCCCTCGGGTCTCCGAGCATCCTGTCCAGATCCTTGTTGTAACTCATCCCATCACGCCGCAACCGGGTCCCCAGCGATCGACCTGGGGCCACGGTCCGACGCAGGGCACCACGGGTATATCGTCGTATGCAATAATTGGAGTGTGATTCAACTCAAGTATAAATCCAACATCCGCTTCCGATTCTTCCGATAGCATGGCAGAGATGGATATCTTCGAGAGGGACAGGTCGGGCGAGAGGGTTTCGATGCCCGATCCGGAGTTCTACAGGATCTACGACGTGATACACGAGACGATGGCGAAGCTCCAGCGCATGAACACATCCGTATGCACACCCGACGAGGTACGGAGGGTGATAGCGGACATAACCGGCACCGAGCCGGACGAGACCCTGACGCTGTTCCCACCGTTCTACCTGGATTTCGGACGGAACCTCAGGATCGGCAGGAATGTCCTCATCCAGCAGTGCTGCACATTCATGGACAGGTGCGGGATCACCATCGGCGACAACACGTTCATCGCCCCGAAGGTCAACCTCATAACCATCAACCATCCCGTGGAACCATCCCAGCGCGACTGCACGTACGGTGCGCCCATCGTCATCGGCAGGAACGTATGGATAGGGATAGCGTCCACGGTGCTCCCCGGCGTCACCATAGGGGACAACTCCATCGTGGGAGCCAACTCCGTCGTGACCCATGACGTCCCGCCGAACACGATCGTAGCGGGGTCCCCTGCGAGGAAGATAGGCGACGTACCGATGGAGTGAACACCCCTCAGAACCGTGAAACTTCTTTACCTCGACGCGGGATGACGTGTCCATGATCCAACTCGACATCCTCTGCGTCGGGAACCTCGTCAGGGGCGAGGACGGCGTAATCCTGGAGGCCAATTCGACGTCGGTGCTGATCCGCACCCCGGACCGTCTCATCGTGGTCGACCCGAGCACCAAGTACATGAAGCCGGCGGTGAAGACGTCGTTCAAGCAGATAGGGGTGTTCCCCAAGGACGTGGACACCGTGGTCCTCACCCACACCCACAGGGACCACATCGAGAATATGGGATTCTACAAGGGCGCGAAGGTCATCGTCCACAGCGGCGGAGAGGAGGTCCCCGGAGCCGTCGTCGTCGTCGACGATGATGAGTACGAGGTCTGCGAGGGGGTCCGGATCGTCCACACTCCCGGGCACTGTCCGGAGCAGTGCAGCGTATTCGTGGATGCTGACCGGCATTACGCGATAGCGGGGGACACTATCCCGCTGGAGGACAACTACAGGAAGGGTGTGCCTCCGGCCGTGAACACCGATCCGGATCTGGCGAGAACCAGCATGGAACGTGTGGCCAGGTACGCCGACGTCATAGTGCCCGGTCACGGGTTCCCGTTCATGACCAGATGACGGGGTCCAGACAAAGGTATAAAAGAGCGACGGGCTACGAGGTCCGTACACGCGGAGCCTCAGGTATCCGGTGCGAAGGTGATACACATGATTCAGAGGGAGATGCCCGACACCATCGTCTACGAGTGTCCCGAATGCGGGGAGGAGACAGAGCACCAGATACTGAAGGGCAGGATGGGAAGGGCCACGCTGGAGGGCACGTTCAGGTGCAATGCGTGCGGTACCGTCACCAGCGAGACGATTAGGATCCCGGAGCTCATCGAGGTGCCGGTGGTCTACAGCGACGGGGACGTGTCGGAGACCACTCGCACGACCATCGAGAGCAACGACATCATCCAGATCGACGACGAGTTCGAACTGGACGACGGAAGGCTGGTGTGCGTGACCCATATCGACGTGGCGGACGACAAGAAGGTCAAGAAGGCCCTCGCCACCGATGTGAAGAAGCTGTGGGTCAAGAGGTTCGACGTCCTCAGCGTGAAGGTCTCCGTCAACGATGGCGGGAAGACGCATTCCCTCAGGGTGGAGGCGGAGCCGGACGACGAGTTCGTGGTGGGCACCCAGCTGGAGTTCGAGGACTTCGACTGCCTCATCCATGCGATCAAGACCAAGCACAGCCTAGTCAGGCGCGGGGCGGCGGAGGCCAGGGACATCACCAGGATCTACGGAAAGATCCGCAAGAAGAGGTACGACGTCCTGGACTTCAACGACGATGACGAGTTCGACGAGTCGGACTACACCATCGACGATGACGACGACTACGACGAGTGACCTCCCGGTCCTGAGGCTGGACCGCGCCGGTTGGAGAGCATGGCTCTCGGATAACCATGCGACCTGCAAGGGGTGCCTGCTGGTCATCGACAGGGGCGGCGCGCCGGATGCGCTGGCGTACCTGGACGCCGTGGAGGAGGCCCTGTGCTTCGGATGGATCGATTCGACCATATGGCCGCAAGAGGGCCACACCCTGCAGAGGTTCACACCCCGTCGCAAGGGTTCCAACTGGACAGAGCTGAACATAGCCAGATGCGAGAGGTTGGAGCGTATGGGACTCATGACGGACGCCGGGAGGGCGGTCATCCCCGACAGGCCATTCTCCATAGACGACGATGTGGCGGCTGCCATCCGCTCCGACCCCGAGGTCTCGGCGAACTTCGACTCCCTGCCCCCGCTCTACGTGAGGATTAGGGTGGCGAACATCCAGTGCAAGAGGGGGACGCGCCTGTTCGATGTGAGGCTCAAGAGGTTCCTCGATGACACCCGCAAAGGAGTCCTCCGCGGGAACTGGGATGACGGGGGAAGACTGCCGTGATTGTGAATGCGCTCCCGAAGACGGTCGTCGGTCCGGGGAGGCGCAATCCCGTATGCGTTCGCGGTCAGATTCCCGATCATCGGTTCAGACGGTGCGTCAAGAATCCCGGGGCATTCTGCCGATCTGCGAGCAGTCAAGCCCTCGATACAGCTCCGAGTTGCACGACTCTATTCCCGGTTCCCGATCGAGCGAACCAAGTCGTCTGCGCATACGGGGTCTCATCCCCCGCTCGTTGGGCCCATCGTCTTCGGGACGGTCATCGATGAGGATGTAGTCCAGCACGTCGGCTATGTTGTCGGAGAACACGGTGTGGTCGGCGGCGTCCTGGGTCATCTGGTCGGTGGGGTTGAACGCTATCGACAGCCCGGACTCCCTGAACATGCCTATATCCGTGTACGAGTTCCCGATGGAGACCGTCCTTTCCCTGGTGGTCCCGAACTCGTCGATGTAGCGACGGACGTTGATCCCCTTGTCCTGCAGGTCCACGTTCATCCTGCCCTCTCCGGTGAGGGTCCCGTCCGGGTTGGAGCACAGCTCGTCGGCAACGTATCCATCGAACCCGAACTCCCTGGCGATCATCGCAGCGGCCCTGTCTATCCCGCCGCTGACGATCACCGACCTGATCCCGTTGGCGGAGAGGCATGCTATGGTCTCTTGGATCCCGTCGATGAGGGGCATGTCCCTGAAGAGCACGGCGATCTCGTCCACCGTGAGGTCGGGCTTCTTGCCCAGCCACAGCGCTATGTCCCTGCGCATGAACTCCGGCTCGTCGATCTCACCGTCGATGAACGCCTGGTATGCGGGTCCGTTGTCCACGTCGAAGCACTGATGGATCCAGCACCAGGAGCTCCTGAGCCTGGTCAGCGTGCCGTCCATGTCGAAGCAGACGAGGTCGTACTTCCTCATGAGGCACCCAACGCCGACCCATGTAATAAGTGATGCCCGCTAGGGTAAGTACAGGCATGCTGATGACATGTGCATGACGATCGTTCTGCTGGTGAAGTACAGGGGATCCGAAGGTGCGGCAAGGATGTTCGCGGACGAGGTGGCATCAACGGGGATCCTGGACCGGGTCCGTGCGGAGGACGGGAACATCGAGTACGGGTACTACCGGTCGCTGTCGGACCCGGATGAGGTCCTCCTGGTGGAGAGGTGGAGGGACCGCGCGGCCCTGGACGCCCACAAGGCCGGTGAGCCGCTGGCACTGATAGGGGAGATCAAGGGAAGGCTCGGACTCGAGGCGTCCGTCACAGAGATGGATGTCCGAACGGGATGTTATTAAAATTGCCGATCATTGATCATATCGGCAGAAATTCATCATATCTTCCGACGTCCACCATCATCTGCGGCCCCGGATCCCGATGACGGCGATAGCGAAAAACAGAATTGTCACCGCAGTCACGTACAGCAGCGAGGTCGCCGGGTCGAACTGGAACCCTCCCAGGGACAGGTCGAACCCCATGTCGGTCCTGAAGGAGTCCAGCGTCTCGGTGGGAGCCCCTGCGAACACATCGCCCATCGCATCGCCCGCCAGGGATTCGCGGAACAGGGCAGCCATGTGGCTGGCAGGCACTAGGGTCCCGACGATCTGCATCCCGTCAGGCATCGTACCCATCGGCATGTAGATCCCGGCGAGGAAACCGATCAGTACGCTGACCACAACGAAGAACCCGGAGAACGCCCCGGTGCTCCTGAAGTACGAAGTTATCGCGTAGACGATGATCGAGCCGGAGAGTGACGAGGGGATCAGCAGGACCGCCGACGTCAGGATACCTGAGGCGGAGAGCGGACAGCCGGTCACGGCAAGGTAAGCGACGCAGACCGCCAGGGTGAGGGCGCTCATGATGAGCCCCACCAGGAAGGTGCTGACGATGTATCCAGCCGCGACCTCCCAGGGTCTCATCGGCGTGACCAGGATGTCACGCATCCTGCCGTTGGCCCTGTCCTCCACCATCGTCTGAAGGGAGCCTGCGGATGTGGTGACCGGCACTATCCCCAGGATCCCGGCCATGACCCAGGCATCCATGAGGCCTGACATGCCCTCCATGTCCGGGTAGGACTCCGTGAGCATGTTCCTCAGGAACAGCAGGTACAGGAGCACCACGATGAGAACGGCCATCAGCGAGAACACCACGGATGCCCTGTCGCGGAAGTAGCAGAGGACGTTCCTCCTGGCGAGCGAGAGGCAGGGGTTCATTCCATCCCCTCCCCTGTGATCTTGATGAAGGCGTCGTCGAGCGTCCCGGTCCTGACCTCCAGCGACTCCACCAGGCCGTCGAGCATCGCGACAATCGGGATGGCATCGGTGGTGCGGGCAAGTTGGATCTCCACCGTGTCCGCGTGAACCCTGTAAGGGATGTCCCTGCCGTCGAGCAATCCCCTGACGAGATCCATGTCCTTCGGGACCACGGCCATCCAGTCGGAGCAGTACGTCTCCCTCAGCATGGACGGGGTCCCGTGGGCTGCGATCTCGCCGTGATTAATGATGACGATGTCGTCGGCTCCAGCGGCCTCCTCCATGTAGTGGGTCGTGAGCAACACCGTGATGCCTTCATCCCGGTTCAGGGAGTCGACGGTGTCCCATATGCGCTTCCTGGTCTGCGGGTCGAGCCCGGCGGTCGGCTCGTCCAGGAGCAGCAGCCTGGGCCCATGGACGAGTGCCCTGGCGATGTCGGCCCTGCGCCTCTGCCCCCCGGACAACGTCCCGTATCTCTGGTCGGCGAACTCCGAGCTATCGGAGATGGATATCGCGCGGCCGACTGCCGTCCTCAGCGTGTCCCCACGGATGCCGTACAGGCCCCCTCTCAGCGTCAGGTTCTCCCTCACCGTGAGCCTGGAATCCATCATCGGATCCTGGAAGACGACGCCGATCTCACCCTTCACGGTCGGATCGGACACGTCCCTGCCGAATAGTTCGACCGAGCCAGAGTCCCGTGCGAGGAGGGAGCAGACGATCGAGATCGTGGTGGACTTTCCAGCGCCGTTCGGTCCGAGGAAGGCGAAGAAAGAGCCTTCCGGAACGTCGAACGATATGCCTTTCACCGCCTCCACGTCGCCGTAGCTCTTGCGGAGATCGCGGACGGATATCGCGTTCACAGTCGGACCTCCGGGCGGAGATGTGTTGCAGGCACCATGAATTTCGAGACTTTGATGACGGGGGTCTTTATAAGGTATTCTGTAAGCGCGATCGGATGATCGGATTGGCGTGTTGAGGACGGTGTGTCCATGCCGATTGATATATGGCCGTTGTATATGAAAAAACAATTGTTGTATACAATGTCTGTTGAACATGATTGAACAAGATGGCTTACAAATCATTGTTGAAATGGCATCAATGATGCATCGTCGAATGGCATCTCGTACGGGCTCTCATCCGTAAATCACCGATACCGTCCTCCGATGGGATCGTCGACGACCTATTCAAGGAGACGATCTGAGGACGTTCCCAATACCATAATATCGTGGACGGTGTTCGCAGGGTCATGATAACGATCATCGGCACGGGACACGTCTTCAATCTGGCAGAGCCCGTGTCGTTTATCGTGAAGAACACCTGGCCCGACGCCGTCCTGATAGAGCTGGACATGGGTCGCTACAACGCGCTCATGAAGGCCCAGGACGATCCGAAGGGCGAGGGTTCGGAGCCGGAGATGTCCGCCATCTACAAACAGACCGCCAAGTACCAGCAGAGGATGTCCGAGGAATACGGGGCACAGGTCGGAGGGGAGTTCCTTGCCGCTGTGAACACCGGCAGACTTGCCGGTGCGGAGATAATACCTATCGACACAGATGCAATGAAGGTCATGAACGAGATGTGGGAGGAGATGTCCGCTTCGGAGAGGATCAGGTACCGTCTCTCCGGCATATCCGACTCCATCGGGGGCAGGCGCAAGGTGGAGGCCGTCCAGGAGAGCTTCGCCGAGGACGAGGACAGGTACGTGGAGGCAATGCGCAGGAAATACCCCACCCTGGTTAGAAAGCTCATCGACGAGAGGAACGTCCACATGGCGGAGCAGATCAACAAGGCGTCCGAGACCCATTCCAACATGGTTGTCGTGGTCGGCGATGCCCACGTGGAGGGGATCTGCAAGCTCCTCACCGACCCGGTGATCAGGAAGATCAGGCTGGCCGATCTGAGGGACCCGGAACGCATGGACAGGGTCAGGGACATGGTCTGGAAGGGAGGGAACCGAGATGATAGTCAAGCTGTTGGCACACACCGAGAACGCCGATGCAATCTGCGCCGCTGCGGGGAACTCCTGCTATTCGGAGCGCCCGTCGTACGAGATCGTGGAGGACATCAACGCCGAGAGAGTGCTGTCCCGCATCGTCGGGATGGGGCATCACTCCGTAATCGAGCATGCGGTGTTCACGTTCTCCGTGGAGGGGGTCTCGCGCGCCCTGACGCACCAGCTGGTCAGACACAGGGTTGCGTCGTTCTCCCAGCAGAGCCAGAGGTACGTGTCCATGAAGGAGCCGACATATGTGGTGCCGCACACCGTGGAGGGCGACCCGGAGGCCAGGAGGGTGTTCGACGAGACCATGGCCTCGATCTGGGATGCATACGGCAGGCTGGAGTCGATGGGGATCCCCGCCGAGGATGCCAGGTACCTGCTGCCCAACGGCTGCACCACCAACATCACCATCACTATGAATGCCAGGGAGCTCCTGCATTTCTTCTCTCTCAGATGCTGCAACCGCGCCCAGTGGGAGATCAGGGAGATGGCGGACGAGATGCTCAGGCTGTGCCGCGAGGTGTCCCCGGTTATATTCAAGGACGCCGGTCCGCCCTGCGTCAGGGGCCCCTGTCCCGAGGGGAAGCTGAGCTGCGGGAAGCCCCGCAGGCCGTGACATGGCCGGGGAAGAGAAGCGCATATTCCTGGCAGGGGGATGTTTCTGGGGCCTGGAGAAGGCCTTGCAGGACCTGCCCGGCATTACATCCACGGAGTGCGGTTACGCCAACGGTGATCCCCATTTCGTGCCGGACTACATGCTCGTGTGCTCCGGCAGGTTCGGGTACAGGGAGGCGGTGAAGGTGGAGTACGATCCCTCGGCCCTCTCCCTTGAGGATGTCCTGACGGTGTTCATGTTCCTGATAGACCCGACCCAGGAGCGCAGACAGGGGAACGACGTGGGCATCCAGTATCAGACGGGGGTGTACTGGGAGGATCCGGAGGATGGGGATACAGTCGAGAGGTTCATGCAATCGGAGAGGGCGAAGTACCCGGAATTCCACACAGAGTGCGGGCCCCTGGCGTTCTGGTCCCCCGCAGAGGGGTACCACCAGCACTACCTGGACAGGAACCCCGGAGGCTACTGCCACATCCCGCCGTGGAAGATGGACATGGCGAGGGTCCTGTTGCGGGAACGTTCGTAAGGTGCCGAGAGTTCCCTGGAATCAGATTTATATATCGTCGTCGGTCCGAGCATCATGAGCAGTTTCGACATGCTATGCGATGTCGTGGAACACCTCGACGCACAGACGTACAACGACCTGATCACCGAGAAGACTGCGGCCGTCCTGCCCGCTCTTGTGGACATCACTGCCGATGGCATGGACGGCGTTGCGATCTACACCGATTTCGTACTGTGCGCTGTGGCGGCTGACGGGAAGCTCACCGAGGAGGAGTACGTTCTGATCAAGCCGATACTGGATCTCACCCTCGAGATGGATGTCGGTTACGGGGACGCTCAGAAGTTCTTCTACGACAACGGCCTGGACAAGCCGGAGGGGTACAAGGCAACGATGGACTCCGTCGTGGATCTGCTGGGCCTCGTGTCTCCAGAGCTGAAGGACGACATAATCCTGGTCTGCATGATGGTGTGTGCCGTGGACGGGAAGATCTCGGAAGAGGAGGCGGAGTGGCTCCGCCAGCTAATACTCTGATCACAACGGACCCTCAAAGGGGTCCTTCCTACCCCGGACAAACGTCCTGGGTTGATAGCGACTTTTAAATAGGACATCCCCTTAAACGGGTTCACTCGGTGAATGATATGGGAAGAATAAGACCCACCTACATCAAGAGAGTGTCAATCGAGCTCCTTAACAAGTACCCTCAGGCCTTCAGCAAGGACTTCGAGGCCAACAAGGAGATGGTCAGCACACTCACGGATGTCTCATCGGTGAAGATGAGGAACAGGATCGCCGGTTACATCACCCGCTACCTGTCTCACCCTGAGGCATAAACGCCTTAACACAATCCTATTCCGCAGCAATCGCCCGCGTGGGGTAGCTTGGATATCCTGTGAGATTGCGGATCTTTTGACCCGGGTTCGAATCCCGGCGCGGGCACCATAATTTCTCATGCAGTTGACACTATGAAGGGGTTTGCGGCCCGCGATTGCGGGCCGGATCAGGGTTCCATACCGTACTCCATGCCGTCCGAGTACCTGGGCTCCTTCTTCAGGATGCATCCGACGCAGCCGACGATCGTAAGCACCCCTCCGGCGACTCCGACCCAGATCCCGTAGGAGGGCTCGGCTGTGAGCATGCCGAAGAGATCGTAGTTGGCCAGGTCGTTGTTGAACAGGACGGCCACCGCGATCGCCGCAATCGAGACTATGAGCGTGACCAGGGACGCGATGTCCTTGACCCTCTTGGCCATCGGTCCCAGCCTGAGCACCAGGGATACGAACCCCAGGATGCCGCCCGCGATCATGAACAGCGGAGCGTAGTCGTACGACGTGATGTCGGTGACTTCGAATCCAGAGGCCTCGAGAGGTCCTAGGTCGAGGTGTCCCTGATACACATCCCATCCCGAGAACGACGATGTCATGTTCAGAAGGGGTATCTCCACGGCACCCCAGTGCAGTATCACGGAGAGGATCATCAGGAACGCCCCTACGAAGCTGATGAACCCCACGATGTTGATGTTGTCCTTCATGTGCATCTCCAGCAGAATGTCTGCAGACATGTCAGTCATTAGCAGGATAAAACGTGTGCTGGCGTGGACAGCAGGGGTTGGTACGGGAGGTGGAAGACGCCCCGGGGGGGGGCGGTTGTGCGGCATCAGTTCGACTTCATCACCAGGACGTCCAGTATGCCGCTGATGGCGGTGATGGCCCCGCCGGCGATGCAGACCCAGACGCCGGCACCGGCGGCGAGCGAGGCTCCGAAGCCGAAGATCCCCTCATCGAACTCGCCAAGGTTGCTGTAGTACAGGGCCGAGACGATGACCGACACGATGGCCAGTATGAGGATCACGATTCCCAGCACCTTTCCGTTCTTCCCGTTGGAGATGGTCGGTATGGCCGATGCGATGAGGGCCAGGACCCCGCAGACGAGGGCCACCACGGGCGCGTAGTTGTACGCCACCTCCGAGTAGTCGTCGTCCGAGAAGACCTCCCATCCGGACGCGGAGCTGGTCTCGCTGCCGATGAACCCCATGTTGACCGTCAGGTCCATCCAGCTGAGGAACACACCGACGATCATCAGGATGGCTCCGAGTATCCCGATGATCCCTATCATGCTGTTTCTGTTGATTTCTGCCATGGTCATCACAAGCTGTGATGTCGGGCGAGTCGCCCGATGCAAGTATATAGGTGCGACTGAGAAGTGCAGGTCGGACTCGAAGTAGTTGTGCGTGCTCAATATATAGCGGACGCACCATCCATGGAGGTTCTCAGTCCCTCTCCGTCCCCTCGTCCGATGGCCAGACCTCGCGGGTTATCTCGAAATCCCCGGGCGGCAGGATCCTGGACACCTCCTCCTCGGGGACGTCGAAGCGCTTCGCCATCTCGTTGGACATGCGTCCAGTCTTCTTGCCCGGACGGATCACCATGTAGCGGTCGGATCCGGAGAAGCACTCCACAGGGCCGCACATGACCTTCCTGGCATTCTGATAGTAGACCTCGCCCACGGCGAGCTCCAGAGGGAGATGGTGTTCGTAGTTCCTCTTCCCGCGGATGATGAATGCCCCTCTCGGGACGAACTCCCCCGGATTGGGGGTCTTGCTCACCTGGTCGGGGTAGACCCAGAACGCCGTCCCCTCGGACAGCGCGGCGATCCACGACTTGGACTGTGCCAGTGCGAACTGGCAGCTCTCCCTGAGCTCCTGGTCGGAGGCCTTGGCGCCGTCCTTTATGATGACGGAGGGTGCCCCGTGCACGTCTGCATGGGCGTACAGGTCTCCGTCCTTCAGGTGCTTCTTCACGATGTTGTCGTTCGTGTGGGCGTCCCTTCCGGCGATCACCAGTTTGCCGCCCGATGTGATGAACCACTTGTACCTCTCGAACCAGAACTGCTTGGTCGGCTGGGCCTTGCCAGCCGCCTCCATCCTGGCCCTGTCTATCCCCTTCTGGACCTTGGCCAGCTCCGCGCGGCTCTCCTCCAGGGCCTCCTCGGCACGCTTGGCCTTCTCCCCCACCTCCTTGCCCTTCTGGTAGAGGTCGGAGGCGTTGGCGTCCAGGCTCTTGGTGTAGTCGAGGGTGACCGTCTCGCCGGCGAACGTTGCCGTGACCGTGTTCTTGGAGGGGTCCATGGACTTGACGAAGGGGATCTTCGATGCCCCCTCCTTCAGCTTGTCCCACGTGATCTTCGTCGACTGCTCCAGCAGCACAGAGAGCAGCTCGCTGACCTTGGCGTACTCGGTGTAGAGGGACTCAGCCCTGCGTCTGTACACGTCGCACTGTTCCCGGTACTCCTCCAGGGTCTCCTCCTGCTTGGCGATCCTCTTCTGGAGTTTCTCGACCCGCGGGTCGACGAAAGCCTCCTCCTCGGCCTCCCCGATCTGCTTCATGTATGCATCGATGGCCTGGGAGATGGTCGGGTAGCGGACCCTCTCCAGGTCCGCGTGGGATACCATGTCGACCGGGGCGAAGTCCTGGATCTCGCCGTCCTTCAGGAACGCCGTAGGCTCGGGTGAGGTGAGCACCGCATCTACGATGCCCCTCATGGCGGAGTACATCCTGGCGAGGGTCGCATCGTCGACTTGGGATGCCGGCGTGGACTTGTCGATGCTGACCCTGTCGCATATCTCCTCTGCGTACTGGCCCCCCAGGTTGACGGATGTCGCCAGGGTCCGGACCGCATCGGAATCCGATGACCTGAACGAGGAGACGAAGTCCTCCTCGGACGATTCGGTGGGGTCGAACCTGGACTTTGCCATGAGGTACGGTTCGCCGGGACGGGTCTTCCTGTCCCTCCATGTCTTCTGGATCAGGCAGTTCAATATGATGCCGTCCTTCACCAGCAGCACGTTTCCCCCGCCGAACAGTTCGAAGATCAGCTGGTAATCGCCGTCGGCCTTGGAGAGGCTCATCTCCACAACGCGGTCGAACCCGACCTGCCTGATGCCGTTCACACGTGCGTTGTCGATGTACTTCCTCAGGAAGGAAGCGAAGGACGTGGGGAGGGTGGGGGTCTCGGGCTTTACGGAGGGGCAGTACAGCCATTTCTTGTCCCTGAAGAAGAGCTCCCGCTTCCCTTCCCCCTGGACGTTGATCCTGAACAGGACGTTCCCTGCGCCCCAGTGGTATATCTTGTCCATGTGGGCGCCCTCGAGGCCGGAAAGCTCGGTGACGACGGAGCGAACATCGAAGGAGCTCATCTCTTTCTTCATGGCGCCCCAATCGGAGGTCGACGGTTAAAATGTTCCCGCTCACACCTCTATGCCGCAGATCTCGATCCTGGTCGAGGACATGATTGATGAGATGTGGTCCACGTATTCCTCCACGTTCTCATCGGAGAGCTCGAACGTCCTGAGGAATATGCGGCATATCAGCACCATCGCCTTCCTCTCATCCACCGTGCCGGGTTCGTGGAGCATCCTGTCGATGATCATGTTGCAGGCGCCGGAGCATGCGTCCACGCGCATGTCGAAGTCTGCCATCGTCGGAAGGGGCAAGTCCCCCATGTTCTCGGAGTACCATCTGCCGTACCTCTCGCTTAGCTTGGTGTGGATCTCCCATCTCCCGTGGGCGATGCTCAGCAGCTCTGCGATACGGGCGGACCTGCCAGATGCGTAGATCTGGAGGCATACGGGGAAGCAGAACTTCTCCTCGAATGATGCGTCGGCAGGGAGGCACTCATCCACCCTCTGGATCATCTGTTCCAGGGCGATGCCGGCGATGTCCGAGAATATGTCGTCTTTGCCGTCGTATATGTTGTACAGGCTCCCGTTGAGTATGCCGACCCTCTGGAGTATCTGCCTGGTCGTGGTCTTGTCGTAACCCTGTTCGACGAAGAGGTCTATCGAGGCGCGTATTATCCTCTGTCTGAGCAGTTCGGTGCGTTCGGCACGACTCAACTGGTTCTTCTTCGGGGGCGTTCGACCACTTCCGACTTTCTATTCCGTCCGAAGATTTTAAGATTGTTCCTCGGAAATTCCTTCGTTTTGAAATTTGAGCATAATCAATATTATTTTATACGAAATCATATTTGAGCACGCTCAGAGTGATATGATGCTCGAGAGATACTCGAAATTCATCATGAGGCACCCCAAGGCGATCATCGCCGTGTGGGTGGTCGCCATCCTGGTCGCGCTTCCATTCGCGGCACAGGTGGACGACGTCATGGAGTACGACATGACGTCGATGGGCGGCCTGGACTCCGAATCGGAGGCGGGCCAGAGCATCGTGGACGAGAATTTCGTCGGGACGTTGAGCACCGATACCGTACTGGTGATCCCATACGACGATGAGGAGGGGCTCTCGGAGATCGAGAGCAACCTTCTCGAGTCGGGGGCGTTGGAGAACGTTCTCCGCGAACGCTACGGCGGTTCGGTAACCTGCAGTATCCTGGGGTCATACGGCACGTCCGGGTCGGACTCGGGGGTCATGATGGTCGCCTTCTCCTTCGGAGACGGGATCTCGTCGATGGACGAGGTGGGGAACATCCGCGCGGCAGTATCCGATGCTAAGGTCGCGGCAGGGATGCCTGGTCTGGAGACCTATGTCACCGGCTCAACCCCGATCGCTTACGACACTATGCAGGGGGCCGGGGATGATGTCGCCAAGATCGATCCGCTTTCGATCCTTCTGATCCTGATCCTGCTCGGTCTGTTCTTCGCCACGCTGGTGACCGCGCTGGTCCCACCTCTGGTGGTGGGTGCCGCGTACGGCATCGTCCTGTCGCTGATCTTCGCGGTGGGGACATGCCTTGATGTGTTCTACATCACGCGCATGATCGTCCTGGTGTCGATGCTGGGGGCCGGGGTGGACTACTCCATCTTCATCATCTCCAGGTACCGGGAGGAGCGTAAGTCCGGTCGGTCAAGGGAGGACTCGCTATCAGAGGCGGTCAAGTGGGCCGGGGAGTCTGTGTTCACCTCCGGTATGGCCGTGATCATCGGCTTCGCGGTCATGGCGCTGTGCTCGTATCAGCTCGTGTCCACGATGGCGGTGTGCCTGGCCCTGGGAATCATCATGGCCATGCTGGCCGCGCTGACCCTCATCCCGGCCGTCATCGCCATCGTCTGGGACAAGGTGTTCTGGCCCAGAAGCATCGACGATTACGCTCACGGGAGCAAGCTTCGCGGAGGCGTGTACGGCAGGATGGTCGAGGCCGGCCGCAGGTACTTCACCTGGGCAGGAAGGTTCTCGACGAAGCACGCCAAGGCGATCGTCGCCGTCGCCATCCTCGTGACCGTCCCGCTGGGTTACGTAGCAGTCACCTCGGAGGACTCCTTCGACATGGTCAGCGTCATGCCCGACTCCGAGGCCAGGGGCGGCGTGGATGCCGTCACGGAGAATACGGACGGGGGGTTGCTCATGCCCACATACGCGCTCATCCAGTCGGAGGAGCCGGTGGCCACGGTGACCACGATCTCCGATGGCGTCGGTGTGTTGACGTGGACGTCCGCCGGTCTCGGATACCTGGGCGATCTCAGTTCGATCTCATCCGACATCGTCTCTTCCGATGGGAATGTCAGCTACACCATGGGACCCACATCATGGTCGTCACTGTTCGCGCAGGTGCGCGAATCGCTGATTGCATCCGGATACCCTGAGCAGGCGGTGACGCCTGAGCTGGTGAACAGGGCGATCGTGTCCCAGCTGCCCGATGTGGTGGCCAGCGGTCTGACCGGTGTGTTCGACAGTATCGGGTGGAGTGCATCCCCCGATACCGTCATCCCGCTCTCGCAGGGCATCGCTGTGCCGCTGTCGTCGGTGATCGACTACTCCGTGAACATCGGGGCCGGTCTCGTGTCAGTGGATGGGAGGTACATGCAGATCATGGTCGTGGTCTCCGACGAGCCAATGTCCCAGGGGTCCATGGATACTGTGGCGAACGTCAGGTCCGCACTGTCGCAGGCCTCTTCAGATCATCCCTGGATCACATGCACATGGGTGATCGGTACGCCGGCGGTGCTGTACGACATCTCCGAGCTGGTGAACGACGAGTTCACGCTCATCGAGCTAGGCGTCATCGTGCTGATCTACGTGCTCCTGCTGTTCGTCCTCGGTTCGTACCTCACGCCGGTCCGCTCGCTCGCCACCATCATGATGAGCGTGGTATGGACCCTAGGGGTGCTGCAGCTGGTGTTCGCTCAGGGGATGGGTGTGGACGTGATCTGGATCGTGCCCATCGTGCTATTCGTCATCTGCCTGGGGCTCGGCATGGACTACGACATCCTGCTGACCACCCGCATCCGCGAGGGCAAGCTCAGGGGGCTGTCCAACGACGATGCCATCCGCGATGCGCTGTTCAAGTCCGGGTCGATCATCACCCTCTGCGGTCTGATCATGGGTGGGACGTTCCTGACGCTTCTGCTCTCCGGATCCGCGATGCTGCAGGAGATCGGGTTTGCACTGGGCTTCGCGATCCTCGTGGACTCCCTGATCGTGGTCCCGTATGTGGTGCCAGCACTCATGCACCTGATGGGGGACTGGAGCTGGAAGGGCCCCGGGTTCCTGGCCAGGCGCAGGAACCACACGGCTGACTGAAAACAACTTACCGACCCTCCTCGGCGAGGGCCGGGGCATTCCATGTCCGTGCCGTCTCGCTCGGACGAGGATGCTGTCTTCCGACCGATCATATGGGCGCATCGCGATGTCCTTCGATTCTGTGCATCACGTCCAGGCTGGATCGGGAATCGCAGTCCCATCAGCCGATTCCGCCCAGCAATGCACCGGCGACTAGCGCCACCAGCGTGAGTGCGCAGTAGAGGTACTTCCCCGAAGGGAAGAACCATCTGCCCAGAGGGTGCTTGGCGCCCTCGTTGACCTCCTTCATGGTGAAGTCCCTGCCGGCGATCCAGAACAGCATCACCGCCGCCATGAGCGCCCCCAGCGGGCAGATGTATATCGACACCCCGTCCATCCAAGGGGACACGATGGATTGGATGCACAGCGCCACTGCGCATCCCAAGGCGACCATCGACACCGTGGCGACAACGCGCCCCTTCCCGAACCTCTCCTGGATGTATGCAACCGGGGTCTCGTACAGGTTGAGTATGGATGCCATCCCCGCGAAGAGCACGCCCACGAAGAACAGCACGCCCACGATGTAGCCAGCGTCCATGCCGTTGAAGACGTTGACCAGGTACACGAACATCAGTCCGGGCCCTCCCTCGGTGAGGTCGGCTCCGCCGGCGGCCATCGCCGGGATGATGATCGCCGCCGCGAGGAGGGCGGAGACGGTGTCGAAGAGGCCGACGTAGAATGCGCTGTTGGGAACAGAGTCCCCCTTGCTGAAGTAGGAGCCGTAGATGACGCTCCCGTTGCCCGCAACGGACAGGGAGAAGAAAGCCTGTCCGAACGCGAACACCCACAGCAAGGGGTCCCAGAGCAGCTCGGTGTTTATCGTGAGGATGTACCCGTAGCCTGCTGACGCCCCGGGGAGGGTGGACACATACACTGCGAGTATGATCAGCAGGGCGAAGAGAACGGGCATCAGGATCTTGTTGGCCTTCTCGATCCCGTTCGAGACGCCCCTGGCCATGATTACCAGCGTGGCAACAGCGGCGATGACCACCCATGCGCTGGCGCCCCATGCCGAGGCGGTGGAGTCGAACATGCCGGCTATCTGATCCATGTCCTGACCCATGGCGGACAGGTCCCCGGTGAAGGCCATGAAGGTGTACTTGAAGATCCACGCCATGACGCAGGTGTATCCGATGGCCAGGGCAAGGGACCCTATGACGGGGATGAGCCCGAGCCTTTCCCCGATCCTTCTCTTCCCGTAGCGCATCTCGGTGCACATGCCGAATGCCCCGCAGGGTCCCGACCTGGCCGCACGGCCAAGGGCGAACTCCGCGATGACGCCGGTGGCGGTTATGAGGACCACGAATATCAGGTAGGGGACGATGAACGTCAGGCCTCCCCACAGGGATACCATCGCCGGGAAGCGCCAGATGTTGGCCATGCCCACTGCCGATCCTATGGAGGCAAGGATGAACCCGCCCTTACTCTGGAACTGCTCGCGCTCGGCACCGGTCATCGGATTCCGGATGAGAACCTGAACCTTATTCCTTGTGATTCGAGGGGGGCCATGCTCACGGCAGGCTCTCGACAGTAAGGTTTATGAATGAGGTGCTGATACGCATGCCTACACATTGCCGCCGTGGCTAAGGGGTATAGCGACGCCTTGGTAAGGCGTAGGTCGTGGGTTCGATTCCCATCGGCGGCTCCATCTTATCTTCTGTGCCAGTTTACAGCGTCTTACGTTTGATGATCGTTCATCCTCGGCATCGCGCGGGCACGTTGAAGGCGGAATGAAAGTGTCCCCCGTAATCGGGGGGGGGGGAGGGGGCCGTGGCCCCCACCGGGTTTCAGTGCATGAGGTAGAACACGAACCCTGACCAGATCTTCGGGAAGAAGAAAGTGGTCTTCTTGGGCATGCGCTTCCCGGCCATGGAGAGGTCCCAGATCCTCTGGAGACTGGGGTCGTTCAGAACGATCGCCAGGTCGTACTCCTTGGCATCCATCTTGGCGAGGACAGAGGGCAGCTCGGCGTCATAGGACACATCCGCCTTCCCTTCGTCGGACTTGTACACACCCTTGAGGATCTTCTCCTGTGCCACGTATGTGTCCAGGGTCCACATGGGGTCGTCCCCTCCGTCGTAGTCGGCGAAGTAGCAGGCGCCGGACTTGAAGACTAGCCCCATCATGTGGTCGCCCAGGCCGTTCTCGATCCCGTCGCGGTCGGTCTCGGTCAGGGTTATGGACTTGGAGATGCCCTTCATCGCGTTCCTCTCGGAGATGTCCCCGGCACTGACCAGCCTGTGGGTCGGCCAGATGACCAGTCCCTCGTCGTCGGAGGCGACGAGCGTGGCGAGGACGAACTGCTTCCTCTCGTCTTCCGGGTTCTCCAGGGCGTAGTTGAGGGCGGTCTCGTACCTGTGGTGCCCGTCGGCGATGAGCATTCTCTGATCTGACAGCTCCTCCGTGATCCTCCCGGTTATGGCCGGGTCGGAGAGCCTGTAGTACCTGTGCTCCACGCCGTCCGCGTCGACGTACCTGTAGACCAGGGACTCGTGGTCGCGGATGGCCTTGGAGAGTTCGGGGGACAGCCCCTGGAAGATCCCGAAGATGGATTCCAGATGGGTCTCCATGTCCCTGAGGAGGTTCAGACGGTCGGCTTTGACCTTGGAGAACGTCTCCTCGTGCGGTATGATGTTCCCGGCGTCGTATGGCTCCGTCCTCAGCGCCCCGACGATTCCCCTGCGGACCCTGGTGGTCCCGGCGTCGTCGAACGTCTGCTCGTAGATGTAGAACGAGTCCTGGTCCTGCTTGAGGCTGTTGTCGGACATCCAGGAATCCAGCTCCGCCCTGGCCCCGTGGTACCTCTTGTCGGGGTCGGGGTTCAGTGTCAGCCTGGTGACGTTGTGGGGGTGCGACTGCAGCTCCTTCAGGTAGTCGGGCCCTATGACGTCGTACGGCGGGGATATGCGGTCCCCGACGTGCTCGCCGGCCCTGATGTTCGGTCTCAGTCCCGGGAATGGAAGGAATGTTACCATGTTGGTCCTCGCCTGAAAGATGGCGCGAACCTATAATAGGGGTTCGGACCCCGAGGCGGATCGCCCCGGGGCAGATGGCCGGGATCAGTCCGACGCCTCTCTCCTGGACCTGCGCTGCTCGTTGAGGGTCTTCAGCCCCTCCGCCATCAGGAACACGGCCAGGATGAACAGGAGCACCGACAGTATCAGCTGTGCGGCGGCCGAGCCGTCGAATCCGGATGCCAGGTCCCCTATGCGGTTCCACATCGTCAACAGCAGCGACGTCAGGGTCGCGGCGAGCATGAACATCATGGGGATGTAGATCATCCTGTTGTTCTTCCCGATGTTCCCGAGCCAGGCGCACACGGCCAGAAGGGCAAGGACGGCCAGCAGCTGGTTGGCTGCGCCGAACAGCCCCCAGATGTTCTCGTAACCGACGGTGGCCAGGGCCATGCCCAGCACGACGGTGATCACGGTGGCCACCACAGGATTGGTGATGACCCTCTTGTACCCGACCATGTCCTTCGGCTTCTGGTCCTTGTCCAGGAAGAACTCCTGGAGCATGAAGCGGGCCAGACGGGTGGCGGTGTCCAGGGACGTCAGGGCGAACGCGGAGACCGCCAGGATCACCAGGCTGTATGTGGTGGTCTCGTAGCTCTCCAGCCCGATGGACGAGAGCATCGACGATATCCCCTGGGCGAAGATCTGGGTGGGCGTGCCGTCGGGCATGGACCCGTTGGTGTACAGGATCCCGACGCACACCAGTGCGATGATCGCGATCACGCACTCGATCAGCATCCCGCCGTATCCGATGGGCAGGATGTGCTTCTCGTTGTCTATCTGCTTGGCGGTGGTCCCGGAGGCCACCAGGCTGTGGAACCCGGATATGGCTCCGCAGGCGACGGTGATGAACAGCGCGGGGAACAGGTAGCCGAGGCTGGTCTCGAAGCTGGTGAAGCCCGGCAGGGAGAGCTCGGGGTTGGCCAGGATGATTCCCGCGATGGCGGCCCCGGTCACCCCGTACAGCAGGAACGAGCACAGGTAGTCGCGTGGCTGCAGGAGGATCCACACCGGTACGACGGCGGCCACCATGATGTACAGTGCCAGGATCCAGATCCAGATGTCGGCAGAGATGTAGACCGGGTACTCCATGCCCACGACCACGCACACCAGCAGGATGACGATGGCGACCGCCGCGCTGGACAGGGCCGACAGGTTGAACCTGTTCATGATGATGCCGAGCACCACCGCCGCGAGTATGAACAGCATGGAGATGGATGCGGCGACGCCGTTGGTGTAGTTCTGGTCAGGATCGACGGTGGTGCCGTCGAAGGTGTCCGCGACGATGGATGCGAAGGCGGCTATGACCAGTATCAGGGTCAGGTAGGCGAAGACTATGAACAGGCTCTTCGCCCTGCGCCCCATGCTCTCGGAGATGATCTCCCCGATGGACCTCCCCTTGTTCCTGACTGACGCGAACATCGAGCCGAAGTCGTGAACGGCGCCGAAGAACAGTCCGCCTATGAGCACCCACAGGGTGACGGGGAGCCATCCGAAGACGGCCGCCTGGATCGGGCCGGTAATGGGTCCTGCGCCTGCGATGGACGAGAAGTGGTGGCCCAGCAGGATCGAGGGCTTGGCGGGCACAAAGTCAACGCCGTCGTATTCGGTGTGCGCGGGAGTCTCCCGCGAGGGGTCTATCCCCCACTTACGGGCCAGCCATCTGCCGTACAGCAGGTAGCCCAGCACCAGGATGATTATCGATATTACCAGCAGGACCGCGCCGTTCAAGATGATCCACCTTTCCGGGACAGCGCCTCGAGGTTGCGGACCACGTCCCTTCCAGCCCTGTTCGAGGACGTCCTCCCGGAGGATGTCTCCAGAGCGGCGACGCGGTAGTCCATCCAGCCTTTCAGCATGAATCCGAAGTCCCGGTGGTGCTTCATGGATTTAATATCTTCTATGCAACAAGTGTCTATTGAATCATAGATTAAAACGGTGGTTATGAGCGAGGAACGGTGTTCGGAGCTTGGTTTGATGCGTAACGTGCCTTCCTCGATAGATAGTCTGCGTGCACTCTCCAGCCCCTCCGCGTCAAGCGACGTGCCTTCGAAGAAGAAGACGTACTCGTGGTCCTCGACGGACCAGAGGTTCACCCCTCTGGTTAAGAGGTACTTCTCCCCGCGGGAGTGGAACTCCGCCCTGGCGACGAGGTCGCCCTCGGAGCAACGCTTCACGTCGTAGTATGCCGTGTATCTGTCGAGGAGGGCGTCCATCATCGCCCTGGCGACATCACCGGTCATTGTCCGGGGGAGTACCTGCCGACCAGCTTCGCATGTGCGAGGACATGGCCCTGCATGGCGTAGTAGAGCTCGTTCAGTCTGAAGCCCTTCTCCAGGTCGAGGACGGTGTCCAGGGCGAAGACCTTCAGGGTGTATCTGTGCTCCTTGTCGGGGGGTGCGGGCCCTCCATAGCCGGTCGCCTCCTCCACGCTGTTCTCTCCGGCAATGCTGTGCCAGCTGTTGCATCCTTCGATGAAGTCGGGGGAGTTGTGGGACTCGCCTTCTTCGACGTGCGTCCTCCTGAGGTCGCAGATCGTCCAATGTATCCAGTTGAATCCGCAGACCGGGACTGCGTCGTAGTCGTCCATGACCACGGCGAAGCTGGCCGTCCCCTCCGGGGCTTCGTGTATGTCGAACGGGATAGACAGTCCGGGCATGCCGTTTACGAATACATCCCCTTTGCATCCAAATTTGTCGGGTATCACCCCGTCCACCAGAACATTGCATGTTACCTTCACTTCGACCACTCCAGGCACCTAGCGGATGAAGTGCCGCATGGCATCGGGACGATATATGACATGCGGAGGGCCACTCGGTCGATGTAAATACGCATCAGGCGTTCACCGACCATGGACGATTCGACAGCCACACTGGAGCAGCTAAAGGGCATGGTGCGCGATTTCTGCAGGGAGCGCGACTGGGACCAGTTCCACAACCCGAAGGACTTGGCGATAGGCATGGTGACGGAGTCGTCGGAGCTCCTCGAGACATTCAGGTTCAAGACACCCGACGAGGCCAGGGAGATGATGGCGGATCCCGTCCGCTCGATGCATGCGAGGGAGGAGGTCTCCGACGTGCTCTATTTCCTGCTCAGGTTCGCGGAGACCAACGGGATAGATCTGTTCACGGATCTGCAGAGCAAGCTGGAGCAGAACCGTCGCAAGTACCCCGTGGAGAAGTGCAGGGGCCGCAACCTGAAGTACGACGAGCTGTGAGGCTCAGCAGATCCTCGGTACAGGGTCTCCCGCAGGTGGCTCCAGGACCCTCCTTCCTCCGACCTCCGTCCTGAGGACGACCCTCTCGGTGCCCTCGACGGCGTGGCCGATGATCGCCGCGTCCCTGCCCTCGGGGGTGCGCCTGATGGCCTTCAGGACATCATCTGCCATCTCGGGGACCACGCCGATCACGCATTTCCCCTCATTGCCGATGCTCAGCGGGTCGATCCCAAGGAGGTCGCAGGCATTCACCACCCCATCCCTCAGAGGGATGGCGGAGTAGTCTATCTCCATGCCCACATGGGACTTGGAGCACCATTCGTTCAGCGTGTTGGCGAGGCCTCCGCGGGTCGGGTCCTTCATCGCGACTATGCCTCCGACCTTCAGTCCCTCGGCGATCATCCCGTTCAGCGGTGCGACGTCGCTCTGGACCTCGCTCTCGAACCCGTACCCTTCGCGGAAGGACAGGAGCGCGACCCCGTGATCGCCCATGTATCCCGAGACGATGATGGCGTCCCCCGGCCTCACGCTCGAGTCCGTGCACCATCTGTTGTCCACCTTCCTGTACTCAGCGGCCTTCGCGAGATCGGTGTCCAGGTACGGGGACCTCTTCCCCACCGCCGAGGTAGCCATGACCATCTGGTCGACCGCTCCCGCCTCAACGACCTTGGTGTCGCCGGTCGCTATCGGGACGCCGCATCCTGCTGCCGTGCGGCCCATGGAGTCCATGACCCTGTCGACAACGTCTACATCCAGGCCCTCCTCGATAATGACCGAGCAAGCCAGGGCTATGGGGCTCGCACCCATGACCGATATGTCGTTCACCGTTCCCGCGACCGAGATCCTGCCGATGTCCCCTCCCGGGAAGAACAGGGGCTTCACGGTGTGTCCGTCGATGGTGAACACCACGTCGTCAACAACCGCCGAGTCGTCCATGGAGTCCAGAGGGACATCCGCGTCCATCTTCGGGAAGTGGTTGGTGATGTGCTTGGAGAGGAACTCCTGCATGAGCTCCCCGCCCGCTCCGTGGTTCAGGATTACCTTCGACATGAACCGGGGCATCGGGAACCGGGGATATGATTGTTGGGTTCGCCGCGGCGACGCCGTCCAGAGCATCCGGCGGTCGGGATGAAGTGCGGGCCGCGGGTCGGACTCGGAATGCGATCAAAAGTCGGAACGCGGTCATACTGTCCGTAGCCAGACCTATCCCCCAAAGCCTTATTACAGGACGCGTGCATGGGCGTTCCGAGGTATCCGCGATGGTATCCAAGAGACTCCAGGAGATTCCCGCGTCAGGCACGATAGCTATTTCGAACATGGTCAGCCAGATGAAATCGGAGGGAATCGACATCGTCTCGTTCTCGATGGGGGAGCCCGACTTCACCACGCCGGAGAACATCATCGACGCGTGCTGCGATTCGCTCCACAGGGGGTTCACCCACTACACCCCGTCGATGGGGATCCCGGAGCTCAGGAAGGCCGTCGCCGACATGACCAGGCAGAACAACGGCGTCCCCTGCGATGCCTCCAACGTCCTGATCACACCGTGCAAGCAGGCCATCTTCATGACCATGCTGGCCTACATCGACCCCGGGGACGAGGTCATCCTGGCGGACCCTTCGTGGGTGTCCTACGAGGCCTGCATCCGCCTGGCCGGGGGCGTCCCGGTCTACGTGCCCACGAGGTTCGAGGACAACTTCGTGCTCGACCCCGCACTTGTCGAGGCGGCCGTAACACCGAGGACCAAGATGATCGTCCTCAACACCCCGTCGAACCCCACGGGTGCGGTCATCCCCGCAGACATCCTGAGGCAGATCGCCGACATCGCCATGGCGCACAACATCAAGGTGCTGTCCGACGAGATCTACGAGGCCATCGTCTACGAGGGGAAGCACACGTCCATCGCTTCGTTCCCCGGGATGTTCGACAACACGATCATCGTGTCCGGACTGTCCAAGAGCTTCGCCATGACCGGCTGGAGGCTCGGCTGGGCAATCGCCCCCAAGGACGACATATCGAGCATCAACAAGCTGCAGTCCCATTCCATATCCTGCTGCGTCTCATTCACCCAGGAGGCCGCAGTGGAGGCCATAACCGGTCCCCAGGACTCGAAGGTCGCCATGGTGAAGGAGTTCAGGAAGCGTCGCGACCTGGCCCTCGACCTGATCTCCGAGATCCCGGGGATGGAGTGCAACGTCCCGCAGGGCGCGTTCTATCTCTTCCCCAGGTACTCCGTCGACATGCCGTCCGCGAAGCTCGCGGAGGTCCTCCTGAAGGAGGGGCACGTCGCGGTTACTCCCGGCACCGCGTTCGGACCTGGAGGGGAGGGGTTCTTCAGGGTGTCCTACGCGGCATCAGAGGAGCAGATCCGCGAGGGGCTCGGAAGGATCAAGAGGACGCTGGCACAGCTCTGACGGGTGCGGCGGGGCCGTGCCCCGCATCCCCTTCCGCGCCGCCGTTACCTCATTCGGACGTCTTCCCCCGTTTCCTTGACGCGCGCGTGTTCTTATAGGACCTCCCAGATTACCCAACCAAAGCCCAAAGGGCATGAGGGATTATCTTGAGCAGGACTCTTTTCACGGTGGGGCCGGTGTACGTCGCCCCCGACACTCTCGAATCGATGAACAGACCTATGATCACGCACAGGTCGAAGGAGTACAAGGAGCTGCACGCCAGCATCGTCGAGAAGATCAAGAAGACCCTTGACACGGACATGGAGGTGTTCCTGGTCGCCGGATCCGCCACGGCGTTCCTGGAGGGGGCCATCAGGAACGGTGTGAGGGAGAAGTCCCTCGGGATAACCAACGGTTCCTTCGGCAACAGGTCCATCGAGATCGGGGAGCTCAACGGCAAGACCGTGGAGAAGGTCCAGGTCCCCTGGGGCAAGGCGATGAAGCCCGAGCACATCGAGGGGAAGGTCGGAAAGGACATCGAGATGGTCCACTGGGTCAGCAACGAGTCCTCCACCGGCGTATTCAGCGATTCGGTGGCTCTCGCCAAGGCGGTCAGGGAGCAGAACCCCGACGCGCTCATGATGGTGGACGTGGTCACCTCCGCGTACGCCATGGACATCAAGGTGAAGGAGATGGACGTGGACGCCGTCGTCTTCGGGACTCAGAAGGCCCTGGCCCTCCCGCCCGGCCTGGCGATCATGCTCTGCTCCGAGAGGCTCCTTGAGAAGGCCAAGACGGTCCCCAACCGCGGGTTCTACACCGACCTGCTCAAGATCAAGAAGCAGAACGACAACAACTATGCCCTGACCACCCCTCCGGTGTCCCTCATGTACGGGCTGGACTACCAGCTCGACAAGATCATCGCGGAGGGCATGCCCGCCCGCTACGAGAGGCACCAGAGGATGGCGGACATGGTCCGTGACTGGGCCGGGAGGAAGATGCAGGGCATCTACCCCGAGGAGGGGTATCAGTCCAACTCGATCGGAGTCATCAACAGGGGCGACCTGGACTTCGACGCGTTCCATTCGAAGCTGAAGGCCAGGGGATACGAGATCTCCAACGGCTACGGCGACATCAAGGAGACCACGTTCAGGATCGGACATCTGGGCGACACCACGCCCGAGATGCTGTCCGACCTTCTGGGCGTTATGGATGATATTCTGGAGGAGTGAAAATGACATCGAAGATCCTTGTTTCAGACCCCCTCTCCGACGAGGGAATCGAGATACTGAAGAAATCCGGGTTCCCGGTGGACGTGAAGCCCGGCCTCTCCGAGGACGAGCTCTGCTCGATCATC
This sequence comes from uncultured Methanomassiliicoccales archaeon, assembly GCA_959597175.1. Taxonomy (GTDB): domain Archaea; phylum Thermoplasmatota; class Thermoplasmata; order Methanomassiliicoccales; family Methanomethylophilaceae; genus Methanoprimaticola. The sequence goes on along the minus strand of CAUFXM010000003.1, from coordinate 66,537 downwards.
GGGGACTACGACTGCCTGATCATCAGGTCCGGGACGAAGGTCACCCCCAAGGTGATCGAGGCCGGGAAGAACCTGAAGGTCATCGGACGCGCCGGGGTCGGCGTGGACAACATCGACGTCCCCTGCGCCACCGACAAGGGGATCCTCGTCATGAACACCCCGTCCGCGAACATCCTCTCCGCGGCCGAGCACTCCTGCGCGATGCTCCTGGCACTGGCTAGGAACATCCCCTTCGCCCACGAGTCCATGCACAGGGGCGAGTGGAAGAGGTCCAAGTACACCGGGGTCGAGCTCAACGGAAAGGTCCTGGGAATCATCGGCGTGGGCCGCGTCGGAGGCGAGGTCGCCAAACGCATGAAGGCGTTCAACATGACCATGATCGGATACGACCCCTTCCTCCCGAAGGAGGTCGCAGACTCCCTCGGAGTCAGGCTGACCACCCTGGAGGAGGTCATCACCACCGCCGACTTCATGACCATCCACACGCCGCTCCTGCCCGACACCAGGAACATGATCTCCCTGCCTCAGTTCAAGATGATGAAGCCCAACGCCAGGCTCGCCAACGTAGCCCGCGGAGGCATCGTCAACGAGGAGGACCTCTACACCGCCCTGAAGGAGAAGATCATCGCCGGCGCTGCGTTCGATGTCTGGTGCAACGAGCCCCTGACCGACGACGAGAAGAAGCTCCTGGAGCTGGACAACCTGGTCACCACACCCCATCTGGGGGCGTCGACCGTCGAGGCCCAGGAGAGGGTCGCCGTCGAGATTGCCGAGCATGCGGTCATGTACCTGAGGGACGGGCTGGTCACCAACGCCATCAACGCCCCCCGCGGGCAGCTGGACTCCGAGACCGAGGCATATCTCCCCCTCATGGAGACCATGGGCAACCTGGTCCAGCAGATGGTCGGGAACCATCCGCTCGAGAAGCTGGAGATCAGCTACTGCGGCGGGCTCGCCGGAAAGCAGACCAAGCTGCTCACCGTGAACGCGGTCATCGGGTACCTCCGCAATGTCATCGGCACGGCCAACATAATCAATGCCCTGCCCGTCGCGAAGGCCAAGGGGATAGAGATCGCCGAGACCAGCAACGACACCGCCAAGGACTACGCCAGCGTGGTGGAGATGAGGTTCACATCACAGGGCAGGGTCCGCTCCATCAGGGGGACCGTCATAGGTGGCCAGCCCAGACTCGTCGGGGTCGACGCATTCTCGTTCGACATCCCCATGGGCGGGGACCTCATGTTCCTCACCTACAAGGACGAGCCCGGGGTCATCGGGATCGTCGGGAACACACTCGGAGACGCGGGGATCAACGTGGCGCAGATGTCCGTCGGAAGGGACGGGGACCGTGCCCTGATGTTCCTGACCGTCGACCAGAACATCCCCGAGGACATCGTCGCCGACATCGCCGCCAAGGTGGGCACCGACGACATCAAGTTCATCGACCTGGTGGAGTGAACATGGGCATAGTGACTGTGGAGGAGCTCACCCTCGCGATCAAGAACAGCATCGACAGCTCCCACGGGATGGTGGAGGAGCAGGCATACGAGCTCGCCCACCACGTCCTGAACTTCTTCGGGTACTCCGACAGGATCATCGACAACATCCTGGAGCCCGAGGACAGGGACGCGTTCTACATGCTGGAGGACGCAGGCATCCTGACCACCGAGAGGGAGGAGACCACCCTCTACGACGGCAGGGAGTGGAGGATCCACTACTGGCTGTTCAGGAGGGACAGGATCGCCTCGATGATGGTCAGGTCCGCCGGCGAGTCGGTGCAGACGGTCCAGGAGGAATCCGTCTACGACGACCTCCCCGACGATATCTGGCACCGCGGCGGGGACTCCGCCTGAAACCCCTTCCTCGACTATCATGGACCTCTTCCCCTACCAGTACCGTCCCGGACAGGGGGAGCTGGTCCGCTTCATTTCCGATACCGTCTCGGACGGTATGTGCCCGGTGGTTGAGGCGGGGACCGGGACAGGCAAGACCGTCTCCGCCCTGGCCGGGACCCTCTCGGTCGCGCTGGAACGTGGACTGAAGGTGATCTACCTCACCCGCACCAAGTCCCAGCAGAAGCAGGTCGTCCGCGAGGCCGCCGCCATAGGGCACGGGGTCCTCTGCGTGGCCCTGCAGGGCCGTTCGGCCGCATCATGCCCGATGATGAGGGACGATCCCGAACTGGCATCGGGAACCCCCGAGGAGATCTCCAAGCTGTGCTCCGAGTACAAGCGCAGGGACAACGGGGAGTGCAAGTGCCGGTACTTCGCCAACATCGAGCACACCGACATCGAAGAGTGGGTGGAGAGGATAAGGTGCGAGCATCCCGAGCCGGAGGGCTTCGCCAGGATGTGCGAGGATGCGGAGCTGTGCCCCTACGAGCTATTGAAGTACGCCCTGCCCCATGCCGACGTCATCGCAGCATCGTATCCGTTCGTCTTCCTCCCTCAGATACTGGGCATGCTGGAGGAGTGGACCGGCACCCCGCTGCACAGGATGGTCATCGTAGTGGACGAGGCCCACAACCTCCCCGACTATCTCAGGGACGTGCAGACGTTCGAGTACTCCCGCGCCGGGCTTGACTTGGCTGAGAAGGAGGCGAGGGACAACGGCGACAACGAGGTCCATGAGGGACTCACCGTGACCGACATCGTCGGTGTGCTCAGGGACGTGATGGGACACGCCCTCAGGGAGTACCTCATCGAGGACGACGGCATCCTCCCCCCTTATTACCTGGAGGAGGAGCTGATGGGCCGTCTGGGCATCACATCGGTGAGCCTGATGCGCATATGCCAGGCTTTGGAGGACATGGGCGACCAGATCTCCGAGAGGAAGCGCCAGAGGAGGAAGCTCCCGCGCTCATACATCGGCGGGATGGGCAGGTTCCTGAGGGCCTGGCTCACCGGGGCGGAGGACTGCCACGTGAGGCTCATCGTCGGTGGCGACAACCCCTGCTTCCAGTCCTACTGTATGGATCCCTCTGGGGCGGCCGGCCCCCTCAACGCCTGCTACGCCTCCGTGCACATGTCCGGGACCCTGGAGCCGGTCGACGCCTACGTGACGGACATCGGACTCGACAGGGCGGTGACGAAGAGGCTGGAGGGAGGGTTCCCGAAGGAGAACCTCCTGACCCTGTACACGGACCGGGTGTCGATGAGGTACGAGGACAGGGCGATACGCTCCAACTACGATCTTCTGATGGACATGCTGGTGGACACGGTGAACTCCGCGAACGTGAACACGGCCGTGTTCTTCCCGTCGTACCAGTTCATGGACGGGGCCATCGGCGACGGCCTGGTGGCCCGTCTGGGCAGGGACATCTATCACGAGCGCAGGGACATGCCCCAGCAGGAGCTGATGGAGGTGTTCGACACGTTCCGCACGTCGGAGGGCAGCGTGCTTCTGTGCGTCACCGGGGGCAGGATAAGCGAGGGTCTGGACTTCCCGGACAAGAGCCTTGAGCTGGCTGTGATCGTGGGGATACCGTTCCCAAAGCCAACCGCCAAGATGAGGGCCATGACCCGCTACTACGATGTCAGGCTGGGGGACGGTCGCAGATACGTATCGACGATTCCCGCCGTCAGGAAGATGAGGCAGTCCATCGGCCGTCTCATCAGGTCGGAGACCGACCGCGGGGTCGCCGTGATACTGGATCGCAGGGTGGCCTCCATGAGGGACATCGACGCCCTTCTGTGCGAGGACATCCCGGCGGCGGTGGAGGCGTTCTTCTCCTCCAAGTGAGCGTGCTTCCTAGACAGGCCAAGCTTCCGTCGCAGGTGTAATAAACAACCGTCCGTTCAGCCGTCCCATGGAGATTCAGATCGACGAGGACGTGGCGAAGTACATCGAGTCCGAGGGATGCGACTTCCGTGTCTGCACCGCATGCATGGGCCCCGCCCTGGTCCCGGTGTCCGTCAAGGGTCCCAAGGAGACAGACCTCCGCTTCCCGGTGGGTGGGCACACACTCTACATCTCCCGCATCCAGGCCAGGTACATCACGCGCGTGACCATGGACATGGTCTACGACGAGTACGAGATCGACTCCTGTCCGGCGTTCTACACCAGGCGCGGTTACTGAGACCGTCCGACCAGGTAGGCGGCGTCGGCGGCAGCGACGGCGAGGGCGTCAAGGTCGATGCCCTCCGAGAATCTGGTGACCTTGGACGGGTCCGCCTCCGTAATCGGTTTGATCGGGACGATGCCGCAGCCGTGTCCCGGCCGGATGGATATGTCATACGTCCCTATCTCCTTGGCGACCGCCTCTATCTCGAGTTTGTCCATCCCTATCAGCGGCCTGACGACCGGGAATCCCAGTCCGATGTTCTCGGACCTGATGTTCCTGAGCGTCTGGGAGGCGACCTGGCCCAGGGAGTCGCCCATGACGATCCCGGAGCACCCCAGCCTCCTGCCGAGCTCCCTTGCGGTGCGCTGCATCGCCATCTTGCACATGACACACTGGTAGTTGCGGTCGCATCCGGCCGCTATGGCGTCCTGGGACGGCCCGTGGGGGGCGAAGTACAGCGGCATCTCCGCACCGGTGACCTCCCTGAGCCTCTCGGCGAGGGCAATCGCGTCGTCGGAGCTGGCATCCTCGGCATACGGGCGGTTGTCCATGTGGAGGAGCACGACATCGGCCCCCAGTCTGGCCATCCTGTACGCGGCTACCGGGGAGTCGATCCCGCTGGACATCAGAGCGATGAGTCTCATCAGATCTTCACGTCGCCGTAGTCGTCTGCCAGCTTCCTGGGCATGCTGTACTTGCACTCGGGGCAGAACAGCCCCGTTCCCTTCCTGACCATCTCGGTCTTGCACTTGGAGCAGAGTGCCCTGATGCACCCGAGGTGGTCGTCCTTCGTGGTGAGCTGGAGGGACGGCTTCGTGCCGGTGACCCTGGCCCTGATGAAATCCCCCTTCCTGAGCTCCTTGGAGACGTCGTCCGTGTACTTGGGCGAGATCTTGGACACGTGGATGGTGGCGTAGGTCTCGCCTCCGAGCGTCCTGTCGCATCCGTCCTTGGCGACTACGTCAGCGGTCGCCATCGTGTTCCTGATGTCTGCCACGACGGCGTAGACGATATCCCCCTCTGTCAGTATGTTGGGGGGGTTGGGGGAGACGACCCTGGCGATGCATTCCTCGTCGTCGAGCTCGAGCACTCCGACCTGCGAGGCGTAGACGGTCCCGTCCTCCGAGAACGTCCCCTCACCTCCCATGTACTCCTCCTCGATCGCAACCTCGTCTCCGGGAAAAACAAGTTCTGAACTCATGAATGTCACCTTATGTTGACGACTGTGACGTCAACGCTCCTATACTCCTTATTGTGGAACGCGAATGTATGCGGGATTACGTACTTATAGGTTTTACGCCAGGTGATGCGACGTCCGCGTTTTTCGCAGAACCTTTCGACGAAACCTATCGTTCCGGCCATGTGGATGGAGTAGACGCACTCGGACGAGTCCATGGCCCTGTCCAGGAAGGCGCGGTCAGCGTTGCGGTTCTGGCATCCGAACGGGGGGTTCATGAACACCGTGTCCGCGCCCTCGTCTACATCGCTCACGTCCCTGAGCTCGAATCTGATGTCGGCGCCGAACGTCTCGCGGTTCCTTTCGGCCACTCTAAGCGCATCCACGGACCTGTCGAAACCGACCACCATCCCCGCGCCGAGGAGCCATGCGCCTATGGAGAACATCCCGGTGCCGCATCCCAGGTCCATGACCTTCATGCCCTCCACGTCTCCCTCGCCCCAGGCCCTGAACAGTATGTCCGCCGCCATCGTCGCGGGTGTCATGTACTGCTCGAGGGAGGGGTCGGGGTCCTCGAATCCCGCCACCCTTTCGAGGGCGATCTCCAGCTCCCGCTTCCTCATCGGCCGGTGTTAGGCGCCGGTGGTAGATTCATCTTTCGGGTGCTTGCAGTGGACCGTTCCGACATCCTGGCACATGTGAACGGATAGCACCAGTTCTTCCTTCATTTAGTGAATTTGTCCTAACCATTAAATACGATACAAACCTAATGGAGGTTCAGAAGTGCCTACCGGGTTCAGATGTCGATGGTAGGCTCGTTCGACCCTTATAACCGCCTTACCGGGTCCGGAGCTTCGGCCGAGGATCCGGGACCTTCTCAGCCATCCGTTCTTCGGTGTTTGCGGATTTCGTCGTATCCGCAACGAATCACGCAGATGCCTTGGGCACCATTTATGTACAGGTACCCAATTCGAATTACGCATACAATGAGTATGCGTGCCTCGGAAGAGGGGGTATACCACTGTCAAAGATCAGCAGAGCCATCATCAGCGTCTCGGACAAGACCGGCATCGTGGATTTCGCGAAGGAGCTGGCCTCCATGGGTGTGGAGATCATATCCACGGGCGGGACATACAGGATTCTGAAAGAGAACGGCGTGCCTGTAATCGAGGTTTCGGACGTCACCGGGTTCCCGGAGATGCTGGACGGCCGTGTCAAGACCCTCCACCCCAAGATCCACGCCGGCATCCTCGCCCGCAGGGACCTGAAGGAGCACATGGACGCCATCGAGTCCATGGGCATCGGCAGGATCGACATGGTGGTTGTGAACCTCTACCCGTTCAAGCAGACCGTCCTCAAGGAGGGTGTGACCCTGGAGGAGGAGGTCGAGAACATCGACATCGGCGGACCCAGCATGATCCGTGCCGCCGCAAAGAACTACAAGGGCGTGGCGGTCGTCACAGACGCCGACCAGTACTCCGAGGTCCTGGACGAGATGAGGGCCAACGGCGGCGAGATCGGGGAGGCACTCCTCGGGAAGCTCATGGCGGAGGCGTTCGTGGTCACCGCGAACTACGACAACATGATCGCGTCCAGGATGTACAGGCAGTTCTGCGAGGGATTCCCCAAGTCGTTCCCGATCCCCCTCGAGAAGGTGGAGGACCTCAGGTACGGGGAGAATCCCAACCAGTCCGCCGCGTTCTACAGGGATCCGTTCACCCCCGGCACCACCGTGGCCAAGGCGGAGCTCCTCCAGCACGGGAAGCAGCTCTCGTACAACAACATCCTGGACCTGGACAAGGCGCTGGACATCTGCATGGACTTCGAGAGGCCCACGGCCGTGGTCATGAAGCACACCAACCCCTGCGGGCTGGCATCGGCGGACACAATCTACGAGGCGTTCACCACCGCCTACAACGTGGATCCCCTCTCGGCGTTCGGATGCGTCATCTGCCTCAACAGGGACTGCGACATGGCCACAGCCGAGGAGATCTCGCACCATTTCGTGGAGGCGGTCATCTGCCCCGCGTTCGAGGATGGCGTCGTGGAGCTTCTGGAGAAGAAGAAGAACATCCGTCTTCTGAGGACCAACGCCCCCATCGGCCCCTCCGAGAGGCACAGGGAGTTCAAGATGAAGAAGGTCCAGGGAGGCATGCTGGTCCAGACCGATGAGGACGTGGAGATCGACCCCGCGAACCTGAAGGTCGTCACCAACCGCGCCCCCACAGCCGAGGAGATCCACTCCCTGCTTTTCGCCTGGAAGCTGGCCAAGCACGTCACCTCCAACGCCGTGGTCTACGTCAGAGGAGAGAGGGCGGTCGGCATCGGTGCCGGTCAGATGAGCCGTGTGGACTCCGCCAAGATCGCGACCATGAAGGCCAACGAGCCCACCGAGGGCTGCGTCATGGCGTCCGACGCCTTCTTCCCGTTCAGGGACGGCGTGGACGAGGCCGCCAACGCCGGCGTCACGGCGATCATCCAGCCCGGAGGCAGCATCAGGGACCAGGAGGTCATCGACGCGGCCAACGAGCACAACATGGCGATGGTCTTCACCGGCTGCCGCGTGTTCAGGCACTGACCCTACAAACCATTGCCCGCCTCCGGGCGGGCTTTTAATTTATCCATCGACGTTCCCCGACCCATGGTCTGCAACTGCCCCTGCGGCAACAGCTACGCGTTCGAACCACTCGGCCTCTGGGTATGCCACAGGTGCGGGGCCATGAACGACTCCGGCGCCCCTGGATCCAAGCATGACGGTCCGCTCGATCCGGACAGGGTCGACGAGCTGGTCTGGGAGGGGAAGGAGTTCGCGGGACGCGCCGACGCATCGGCAAGGGCCCATCCGGATTCCTGGGTGGCGTGGTACTCCCTCGGAGCCGCCTACGGTGCGCGCGGGAACGTGCTGGAGGCGGGACTCATGTGGACCCGGGCCTGCAGGGAGGTGACCGATGACATGCTGGGGCCGTTCATCGACCGTTGCGTGGCTCAGATGTCGGAGTGCATCTGCAGGGGTGTGCTGGCGGGGGACAGATGCAATATCCCCTACGCCAAGGGTCTGGAGATGGTCTGCATCCGCAGGCTGGACGGCAGGTCGTTCTGCCTGGAGGTCTACGAGAGGGTACTGGGCAGGGTGGCAGGTCCCATGCCCCACGAGGCCTTCTCCCTCCTGAACATCGGTTCGGCGGTGGTGATGCAGGGGATAAGCCTGCATCCGGACATCCGGGACCACAGGGACATCCTGGTGCGCATGGTCGGGTTGGCGGAGCGTCCGTTGGAGGCCAGGACGGTGAGCCCCATGAGGAAGGCGGCGATCAGGAAGACGTCGGAATACATCAGTAATCAGATGTCCGCGTGCCGCATGGCGATCGAGGCGATCGGATCCGCAGTGGACGGTAGGGACGACATCCAGGGTCTGGCGGAGGCGCAGCCGTCCGACGGCACGGCGGGGTTCGCGGAGATGCTGTCGAAGGCCGTGTCCAAAGGTTCCGAGATCGCATACATGCGCGCCACCAAGGCCTCGGAGGAGGACATCGACTCGGCGGAATCGGAGATGCGGGAATGCATACGCGGATACGTCTCCATGTTCACGGGAGGCGACCCGGCCCCCATCCCGGAGAACAGGGTGTACGAAGGCCGATGAAGGTCGTCAGACGCTGCCAAGTATGGCCCTCGGATCGAACCCGGTCCTCGGGCTCTCGACGGGGGCTATCCCCGTCCCACCCTCGGCTCTCACGAGAGTGACCATCAGCCTCTCCTCGTAGTTCCATTGGTTGTAGAAGTGATTGTTAGTGGCGCGGTACACTATGAACAGCATCACGAACGAGTACAGTCCGACAGTGACCACGAACAGCAGGACATGGATCCAGACGGGGCGGTGCCTTATGACCTCCGGCATCGGTTCGATATAGATCCCGGCACCGTCCAGGACCCTTGCAAGCTCCTCGGTGAACCGCACCTGCCTGTGTTCGTGCTGGTACGGATACCTGAGTATGGTGATGAACACCAGGAAGAACATCACGAACGCCAGTGCGATGGATGCGTAGATGTACTGGCCGCGGATCTCCATGACGTTCGTGTACGAGTTCTCCAGGTTGGTCAGTGCCGCGGGGATGATCAGCAGCGAGACGGCCATCACGGCCAAGGCGGGATATTTAGCCCTCCCCCTCTCGAGATGGGTGGCCTCCGCATCCATCCTCGACAGTCTGCCGACATCACATCCGAGTCCGGAGGCGTAACCTATCAGGCCGGATCTCCACTCGTGATCCCTCTTCGAGTGGTCGGAGAGCCTGTTGTACATGCTCATCATGATGAAGGTGATCATTATCGATTCTATGATCATGGACGTGTAGATCCCGTTCATGCGCGAATCGTAGTTCGTGGTCTCGTAGTTCAGCGGGATGACGATCAGGATGAACGCGCAGGCAACGGGGACCAGCAGAAGCGCGGCCATGGATGTGCCAGATATGATAGTGTCGTGGTCGTATCTGCTGGACACGCAGCTGATGAACCTGTTCAGGTCACGGTCGTCACCCATGCGGGACGTGACAATTCAGAGGATAAAAGATACTTCGTTCATACATGAGAAGACCTGACGTTGGTGGCAACCGCAGTCAGATGAAGGAGATTCGGAGAAGGAACCGGGTACCGTCGCCGGTCATCGTTGCGGAGCTGTTCCTCATCGTCATGGTCGCGGTCTACATCATCAAGGTCGGGCTGCTGGCGATTTATGTGTCCGACGGCGCAGGTACGGTTCTCGACGTCGCGATGACCGTGATTTACCTGGTGCTCATGATGACGGCCATGTCCGCTATCATGGGACTGTCCTCCAGAAGGGTCAAGTCATGGCGCAAGGTGATGAGGAACTGCATCACGTTCTCAGCGATGTCCTTCGTCTCGGCGTTCCTGCTGGATCCGGAGAGCATCACCCACTCAGTGGACATGAACCCGTTCCTGACAATGGGCGTCCTGGTCCTCGTTATGGCCATGATGCTGGTGTCGGGATCGGTGAAGGAGTTCTACACGCCTACGATGGTGGAGGTCAAACCGGTGTCCGACTGGCTCAGGTACGTTTTCGTGGGGAAGCTGTACGACGAGAGCTACGAGATCGTCCGTCAGAAATCGGAATGAACGGGGGCCGAAGCCCCTTTTTGAGGTTCAATCGGCCTTCCTGGACTTCAGCTCGGAGTCCAGGTGGTAGAGGCCGAATCCGCCGTCCTTGGCGAACAGCTCGTACTTGGTGACGAGGTCCTTGGCGTTCTTCTCCTCCTCGCACTGCTCCTCTATGAACCACTCCATGAACTGCATGGTGCGGTAGTCCTTAGCATCCGATGCCGCGGCGTAGATCGCGTGGATGAGCGATGTGACGTACTGCTCGTGCTCGTACGCGGCCCTGAGCGGGCAGTCGAGGCTCTCGTAGACCTTGTCGGGTTTCGCGATGGCCTCCAGCACGACCTTCTGGTCGTTGTCGTGGAGGTAGCGGTATATCTTCATCCCGTGCTCCATCTCCTCAGAGGCCTGGACCTCGAACCAGTTGGCGAACCCATCCAGACCCCTGTCCGTGTAGAAGTTCGCCATGTCCAGATACAGGTAGGCGGAGTACATCTCCTTGTTGATCTGATCGTTCAGCAGCTCGTAGACCTTTGCATCCATCTTTCCATCTCCTGTCCAAACGGCAACCGTCTTGGGGGTGAATCGTGCTTCGGTAATTTACGGTCACTGCCCGTTGAGCTCCCTGGCGGTCTCCTCGAGGTCCTGGGGGATGATCGGACCCCCTTCGGCCTTCCTCTTCATGTGGCCACCGGGGCCTCCGCGGTCGATCCTTGCCTTCTCCAGGCATTCCGGGTCGTCGCACACGAATGCGGCGTACACGATGTTCTTGCAGGGTTTCCCGCAGTACTCGCAGACGTAATCATCGAGATTCAGCGACATGGACGATGAATCCGAAGGCTCCGATTAATAACTTGTTGGACACGACCCGGCCGTCCTTGTCCAGAGTCAGGAGGAAACGTGGCGTATCGCACCCGACGGCCGGGAAGGTGCGTTTCGCCAGTCATATACCTACATAATTGTTGGATTATATATCCAATTCGGATGATGGACACGACAGGGTCAGAATTAGCAACCTCAGAAGAATAGATGACCGGGCGGGCACAGGGCCCGTCCGAGTCAGTTGATGTCCATCGAGAACTGTATGGCGGGTGCGGAGTGCGTGAGGCATCCCATCGATATGATGTCCGCTTTGCCGATGTATGCCGGGACCTTCTCGACGGTGATGTCGCCCGAGGCCTCGACAAGGATCCTGTCGTTGACCCTCCTGACCGCATCACGGATCTCCCCGGTGAGTTCGGGGCCCACGTTGTCGGCCATGACGATGTCGGCTCCCAGCTCTGCAGCGGTGACCGCATCGTCGACATTGTCCACCTCCACCTCCACCTTGATGGAGAACGATGCCTTGGAGACCTTCTCCATTGCGGTCCTGACCGAGCCGCAGGCGTGTATGTGGTTGTCCTTGATGAGGATCATCGCGTCGAGGTCAGCCCTGTGGGGGTCCCCTCCGGCAACGGCGACCGCCTTCTTCTGAAGCGGTCCGAATCCGGGAATCGTCTTGCGGGTTGCGGCGATGATAATCTTCCCCTCTCCCGCCTCAACGGCCTCTGCGGTGAGGGTCGCGGTGCCGCTCATCCCCATCAGAATGTTCAGGGCGGTCCTCTCCGCCGTTATCATCCCTGCCAGGGGTCCGGAGATTGACATGACGCGGGATCCGGCCTTCACGTGGTCCCCGTCTTTGAAGAGGGATGTCGCATCGGCCCCTACCATGGCGAACACCTCCTCGGCCTCCTCGATGCCGGCGATGACGGCGTCCTGCTCGACGGTTATGTACGCCGTGCCGTCGGTGTCCGGGACCGTGAGGGCTGTCGTGACGTCTCCGCGTCCCACATCTGCCTTCAGGTAAGGTGCCAGATCCATGATCACACGTCCAGCTCGAACTCTTCCCCGGTCTGGGGGAGGATGACGTTGTAGTCGCTGAGGTCGTCGAGGAAAGCCTCCCTGGCCTCGGAGTGCATGATGATGACGTTATCCGGGTCGCAGGCCTTCACGAAATCGACAATCTGGCTGTGGTCCGCGTGGGCGGAGAAGTCGTACTTCTGGAGCTCGCACTCGATCTTCACGATCTCCCCGTCGATCTTCACGCAACCCTGCTCCATGAGCATCCTCCCGTTGGTGTCCTCGGCCTGGTAACCAACGAGGAGAATCGCGCTCTTGGGGTCGTTCCTCAGCTGGTTCAGGTATCTGAGGACCGGCCCGCCGTCAAGCATGCCGCCGGTGGTGACGATGATCTGCCCTTTGATGGCCGCATCCCTGTTGGCGGGCCTCCTGACCTCGTGGAACCTCTTCTTGGCGTTCCTAAGCTGCCTGGCGTCCCTGAGGTACTCGGGGTAGTCAAGGAACAGGCGGGTGACTGCTCTCCCCATCCCGTCCACCCACATTTCGTAGCCCAGGTCCTTCAGCAGGAGCATGATCTCCTGGGTCCTTCCCACGGCGAAGCAGGGGATCAGGACGGTGCCTCCGCGGTCGATGACCTCGTCGATCTTCGCGATGAAGTCATCCTCGGTCTGCTGTCTCGGAGGGTGGTTGCGGCCTCCGTAGGTCCCCTCGATGAAGAGGTTGGTGCAGTCCTTGGGTTTGGCGCCTCCGACGAGCCTCTGGGTCTCGGTGTGGATGTCCCCTGAGTAGACCGTGCTGCAGTCGTGGCTGAACTCGAACATTGCGGCTCCGGGGATGTGGCCCGCGTCCAGCATGCTGACGTCAACGTGGTTGATCGTGATGTCGTCGCCGTAGGTCATGGGGACGACGCTCTGCATGGTCTTCTCGATGTCGTCCATCGAGTAGGGCTGGACGTAGTCCTCGGCCTTCGCGATCTTGAGGGTGTCCTTCATCATGAGCTCCGAGATCTCGGCGGTGAGCGGGGTGGTGAAGAGGTCGCACCTGTCCCTGCCGACCACCTGGGGGACCATTCCGCAGTGGTCCAGGTGGGAGTGCGTCAGGAACATGTAGTCGATCTTCGGTGCCGGGATGGGGAACTCGGGGGGCTTCGTCGGGCTCAGTCCGTATTCCACGAGGACGGTCATGCCGTCCCCCTCCATCGTCATCCCCATGCGGCCGACCATGTCCGCGCCGCCGAGGAATTTGAATTTCATTTTCATTCGTCTCAACTCCTTTTCGTAATGCCTCAGAGAGGGCTTGTGAAAGGGGGCGGAACCCCCCTTGACTGTGATGATGATACAGGACCGCGCGTCCCGTATTATAAGGATAGGAAAGGGTAGCTTGAACCCATATTTCAACTTATGGTGGGTTTTTTCCGTCCGGGACGACGCATGGAAACATAGCCAGACGTCCCGGTGACGGGCATCCGGAGGGGACGGATCCCCGGCCGCTCCCGGCTTCGGTGTCCGGAGTCACATAGCCAGACATCGCGTTGTCGGAGGCCTCGCCTACCAAACGTTAAATGTGCCATCATCCTTACAGAGCGCATGGGAGCGCTCGATAAGAGAATCTTTAGCGGTGTGGCCGTAGTGTCCGCGCTGCTCTTCGTCGTATCAGCGATTCTGCTCCTGGCAGACGGGGGCGATGTCAACGCTGACTCCAACGACACCGCACTGTACATTCTGACCGTATCCGGGATACTCGCCGTCGTCTATTCCGCGGCCCTGATCATGGACGGATCCAGTTTCGTCCGCAGGCTGAGCGGTGTCGTCGCAGCGGTTGCCGGAATAGTGTTCCTGGCGGCGCCATTCGTCGGTGGCAGTGCCGACACAGTCATCGCCGTCGCGTCCATCGTCGCGGCCGTCGCGATAATCGCCGACATGCTGGCGCTGTGGGTGTCCCGTGTGTACGGGGCGATGTACGTGTCCGCCGTGCTGGCGGCTCTCGAGCTCATAATGGGAGCGCTCCATTTCATAAACGAGCCCCAGTCCACATACTACTCCATCGCGCTGATCGTCTTCGGCGTGTGGCTGGCGCTCTCCGCATACGTCACAGGGTTCGTCAGGCCGGAGAAGGTCGTCAAGACCCGCGAGGTCAAGGAGGACAAGACAGCGAAGAGGGCCGACCGCCCTCAGGCCATGAACACCAAGGGGACCAAGAAGGCCAAGAAGCCCGAGCGCAAGGATGAAGCTAAGGCCGAGGAGAAGCCCGCCCCCAAGGAGGAGCCCAAGGCCGAGGTGCCCAAGGCGGACGCCGAGCCGGAGGTTCGCGAGTCGATCAATGCCGAGAAGCCCGTCGAGGCTCCCAAGGAGGAGCCCAAGGCCCCCGCTGCCGCCGACGTATCCGGAGATAAGCCCAAGAGGCCGGTCAGGACCGTCGAGCTCCCCAAGAGGAACCTGGAGGCCGCAAAGGCGAAGCCCGCCCAGGCCGAGACGCCTGAGGAGAAGCCCTCGGAGGCTCCCAAGGAGGAGCCCAAGGCGGCTCCGAAGTCCAGCAACGACTTCATGAAGAAGCTCATGACATCCCAGAACGCCAACAGGGTCAGGCAGGAGAAGCCCTCAGAGGCTCCCAAGGAGGAGCATGTCAGGGTCGTGGAGGAGCCTGTGCCCGCAATCCCCGTAGAGGTCCATGTCGAGCCCGCGGAACCGGAGGTGCCCGTGACGGAGGTCCCGGCGGAAACGGCCACTGAGCAGGTCGAGAGTGTCCAAGAGGAGGTCCCTGAGGAACCTGTCGAGGACATCGCACCCGTGGCCCAGGAGGAGTCAGTTCCGTCCGAGGAGGAGGTCCCGGAGGAGTCCGTCGTCGAGGCAACGGAGCCGGTGTCCGAGGAATCGGGGGATGTCATGCTCGAGCCAGAGGTCCAGGCCCCTGTCGACGAGCCTGCCTACGAAGAGGCGGTCGCGGAGGAGACGGTCGACGTCCCCGAAGAGGCCCCAGGGATCTCCGATGAATCCGTCGAGGAGCCCACCGAGTCAGATGTCGTCGAGGAGCCCGTTGAAGAGGTCCCCGAGGAGCCGGCGGAGGAACCCGTCGTGCCCGAGTCCGTCGCCGAAATCCAGCCCGAACCCGCCGAGGAGCCCGCAGAGGCATCCATGGAGCCAGACTGGTCGGTAGTGACCCATGACGCCTCGCAGGCAGAGTCTGAGGCCCCAGCCGATGATCAGACCGAGGTGGCCGATGAGATCCCCGAGATCGTCGAGGAGCCCACCGAGTCAGATGTCGTCGAGGAGAGCATGGAGGAACCTGTCGATGTCGAGGGTGCCTCCGAGACTCCCGTCCATGAGCCGGCGGTGGCCGAGAGTATCCCAGAGATCGCCGAGGATGTTCCCGAGGAGCCGGCGGAGGAACCCATCGTGCCCGAGTCCGTCTCCGAAATCCAGCCCGAACCCGCCGAGGAGCACAATGTCGTCGAGGAGCCCCAGGACGGTCCACAGCCCGAACCCTCGTACGTCCCCGTGCCGGCGGAGGAGGACGAGGAGCTCGGGGAGGACCTGTACACCGACTACTCGCCCGAGGCCGTGGTCCGCAGGGCCGCCTGGAACAAGGGCCTGAGATGCAGGCGCGGTTACGGTCCCCACAACATCCCGGTCGCCTTCGTCAAGGGCAAGGTCGCTGTTTACGTCGACAGTCCGGACGCCGACACATCCGTGGACGCGGAGCTCGAGTCGGAGGGCTGGACCGTCCTGAGGTACGATGCGACCCAGATCACCGACGGGAAGGCCCAGGGCGAGGAGATCGCCGCCGCCGTCAAGGCGAACATGCGCAGCAGCAAGGCCTCCAAGAAGAAGGCCAAGAAGTGATCCTTGCGCGGCGGGCGGACCCGCCGCGCCCCAAACCTCAAAACCATTACCGTTCCCGTCCGCCCGTCCTAAGACGCGCGCACGAAGAACCATTTTATAGGCACAGGCAATCCCCTCGCACAGAGGCTGACAGAATGTTTTGTCCATCATGCGGATCGATGATGTTCCCCAGGGAGGGGAAGTACGTTTGCAACTCCTGCGGAGAGACGAAGGAGATCGGGGGCAAGGCGGAGGTCATCGTGACGGACTCCAGGGACAAGATGATGAAGGTCATCGAGGAGGATGTCGCAACCCTTCCCAAGACTCGCATCACCTGCCCCGAGTGCGGGCACACCGAGGCTTTCTTCGTCATCAGGCAGACGCGTGCCGCGGATGAGCCTGAGACCAGGATCTACCGCTGCTGCAAGTGCAACCACTCCTGGAGGGAGTACTGATGTTCAGCGCGGATCTGAAGTCGGACACCCTGAAGGGGATCGTCAACATCATATCCACGCTCATCGACGAGGTCAAGTTCACGATCACACCGGAGGGGATGACCCTCAAA
Organism: uncultured Methanomassiliicoccales archaeon; assembly: GCA_959597175.1. Lineage (GTDB taxonomy): Archaea > Thermoplasmatota > Thermoplasmata > Methanomassiliicoccales > Methanomethylophilaceae > Methanoprimaticola. Next base: position 49,969 of record CAUFXM010000003.1, on the reverse strand, counting down.
GCGGTGGATGCGGCCCATGTGGCCATGATAGAGATGGAGATCGACAAGTGCGCCTTCGAGAGCTACGATGCCGAGAGCTGCGAGATCGGTCTCGACCTGGACAAGGTGAAGGGGGTCCTGAAGCTCGCGTCAGCCGGAGACATCATCAGGATGGAGCAGGACGACACCCACGGCAGGCTCGTGTTCAAGGTTGGAAACATCACGAGGCGCATGAACCTCGTCGACACGAGCACCATGAGCGATCCGAAGGTCCCGCAGCTCTCCCTCACCGCCAAGATCAGCCTATCGGTGGATGAGCTCCAGAAGGGGATCCGTGCCGCCGACACGATATCCGATCACATCACCCTCAGGGCGGGACAGGGCTACTTCGAGCTGTCCTGCGAGGGAGACACCGACTCGGTCAGCCTCCGCCTGGAGGGCGAGTCGGTCAAGGTGGACACGGACTCCGACGTGTGCAGCATGTTCCCCCTCGACTACTTCTCCAACATCACCAAGGCCATCCCTTCCGGGACAATGGTCGGTGTGGAGCTCGACAACGACTACCCCGTCAAACTCGTGTTCGCGCTGGCTGACGGGAACGCCAGGGTGAACTACCTACTCGCCCCGAGGATAGAGAGCGAGTGACCATGAGGGACATCACAGTCGCCGAGCTGGAGCGCATAGCGAACACTCTCAGGATGCATGTGGTGGAGATGACCACCGCCGCTGGATCCGGCCATCCGGGGGGATCCCTCTCGGCGGCGGACCTGATGGCGGTTCTGTACTTCCGCAATCTCAACCACGATCCGTCGAACCCACAGTGGGAGGACAGGGACAGGTTCGTGCTCTCCAAGGGGCATGTCGCACCCGTCCTCTACGCCGCGCTGGCCGAGTCCGGGTACTTCCCGGTGGAGGACCTGGTCACCCTCAGGAAGCTCGGGTCACGTCTGCAGGGCCACCCGGTCCGCGGCAAGACGCCCGGGGTCGAGATGTCCACGGGTTCCCTTGGGCAGGGCCTGAGCATGTCGTGCGGCATCGCCCTGGCAGGGAAGATGGACGGCAAGGACTACCGCACCTACTGCCTGCTGGGCGACGGGGAGCTCCAGAGCGGCCAGAACTGGGAGGCGGCGATGTTCGCCAGCCAGTACGGCCTCAGCAACCTCATCGCCATCGTGGACAGGAATCGCCTGCAGATCACCGGCAGCACCGAGGACGCCGTCAGTCTGGAACCGCTCCCGGAGAAATGGAGGGCGTTCGGATGGAACGTCATCGTGATCAACGGCCACAGCATCAGGCAGATAATCGAGGCGCTGGACAAGGCCGCGGAATCGAGGAGGAGACCCACCGTGATCATCATGAACACCGTCAAGGGGAAGGGTGTGTCCTTCATGGAGAACAACGCGGGGTTCCACGGCAAGGCCTGCAACAGCGAGGAGTACGAGAAGGCCATGAGGGAGCTCAGGGGGGATTCGGAATGAGCGAGAAGCTGGCACAGCGCAACTACTACGGGAAGGCGCTGGCGGAGCTCGCCGCTGAGAGGGACGACGTGGTCGTCCTGGATGCGGACCTCGCCGGTTCCACCAAGACGTCCGATTTCAAGAAGGTCTGTCCCGAGAGGTTCGTGGAGGTAGGCATAGCGGAGCAGAACATGATCGGCATCGCCGCCGGTCTGGCCGCATCCGGGAAGGTCGCCTTCGCATCCACGTTCGGCGTGTTCGCCACCGGGAGGTGCTGGGAGCAGATCAGGCTCGCGGTCGCCTACCCGAGGCTGAACGTGAAGATCGTCGCCACCCACTGCGGGATCAGCGTGGGGGAGGACGGAGCGTCCCATCAGGCGCTGGAGGACATGGCGGTCATGCGCGCGCTCCCCAACATGACGGTCATATCGCCCGCGGACGCTTACGAGGCGTACGCCGCCACCAAGGCCATCGCCGATTACGACGGCCCCGTCTACATGAGGATGGGCCGCGCCGAGTTCCCGACCACCACGCAGGACGGAGCCGCCTTCCAGATCGGTAAGGCCAAGGTCATGAGGGAGGGATCCGATGTGACGATCGTCGCATGCGGCCAGATGGTGTCGTTCGCCCTTGACGCGGCGGACCAGCTCGCGGCCGAGGGGGTCTCCGCCGAGGTCATAAACATGTCTACGATCAAACCGCTGGACACGGAGACGCTGCTGGCGTCCGTGTCGAGGACGGGCTGCTGCGTCTCCGCCGAGGAGCACAGCATCATAGGGGGACTGGGCTCGGCAGTGGCCGAGGCCCTTTCGGAGGCACTCCCCGCTCCGCTGGAGAGGGTCGGGACCAGGGACACGTTCGGCGAGTCCGGGAAGCCCGACGAGCTCATGGAGAAGTACGGCCTCACCGCCGGGCACATCGCAGAGGCGGCAAGGAAATCGATTTCGAGGAGGAAGTGACATGAAGATCTTCATAGACACAGCGAATCTGGACATGATCAAGGAGATCAACAGCTGGGGCATCCTGGACGGTGTCACCACCAACCCCAGCCTCATCGCCAAGGAGGGCGTGGACGTCAGGACCAGGGTCAGGGAGATCGCCGAGGTCGTGGACGGCCCCATCTCAGCCGAGGCCATGTCGATGACCTGCGACGAGATGGTTAAGGAGGGGAGGGAGCTCGCCTCCATCCACCCCAACATCAACGTCAAACTGCCCATGTGCGTGGAGACCCTCAAGGCCACGAAGATCCTGTCCTCTGAGGGGATCAGGGTCAACGTGACGCTGATCTTCTCCCCTCTGCAGGCCCTGCTGGCCGCCAAGGCGGGAGCGGCGTTCGTGTCCCCGTTCATCGGTCGCCTCGACGATATCGGGGAGCACGGGATCGACCTGGTCTCCCAGATCAGGACGATCTTCGACAACTACGGCTTCGACACGGAGATCATCGCCGCATCCATCCGCGGACCCACCCATGTGCTGGACTCCGCGCTGGTCGGGGCGGACATCGCCACGATCCCCTACGACACCCTCAAGCTGATGGCCAAGCACCCCAAGACCGACGAGGGCATCCAGAAGTTCATCGCGGACTACGAGAAGTCCAAGAAGAGCTGAGCGGATGCGCGACGTCCTGGTTGTCGGCGGAGGTCCGGCCGGGAGCCGTGCCGCGGCCCTGCTGGCCAGGGACCATGACGTGCTGGTCCTGGAGGAGCACCCCGAATCGGGGCTCCCGGTCCAGTGCGCCGGCCTGGTGACCGAGGACGTCGTCGGACTCTCCGGGGTGGACCCGGACATCATCACCACCATTTTCGGGGCGGAGGTCGTCTTCCCGGACGGCTCCGCCCTCACCGTCCGTTCGAAGGAGCCAAAGGCGGTCACCATCGACCGTCATCAGATGGACTCCAGGATGGCGGATGCGGCCATTTCCGCCGGTGCCGAGTACTCGTTCTCGGAGAGGTACCTCTCCCATTCCGTCTCGGACCATGTGGGCATCTCCACCAGCAGGGGCGATCACAGTGCCAGACTGCTGGTCGGGGCGGACGGGCACACGTCCGCGGTGGCGGCGTCGTTCGGCGACAACGCACCAAGGGAGTACCTCAGGGGGATGCAGGCCGACGTCAGGATGGAGATGGACCATCAGGACCTCTTCAGGGTCCGCCTGGGCTCGGAGAACGCCCCAGGGTTCTTCACCTGGGAGATCCCCTGCGGGGACTACACCCGCGTGGGTCTGTGCACATCGTGGTCGGCTGGACCGCCCATGCCCTATCTCAGGAGGCTGCTCCGCAGGATCGGTGCCGAGGACAGGGTGGTGCGCATGCACAGCGGGAAGATCCCCCTCGGAGGGAGGAGGGCGGTGGTCTCCGACAGATGCATGCTGGTGGGCGATGCCGCATGCCAGGTCAAGCCGGTCTCGGGAGGGGGGCTCTACCCGGGCCTGACCGCCGCCGGGTTTCTGGCACAGGTCGCATCTTCCGCATTGGGGACGGACGACCTCTCCGAGAGGAGCCTGTCGAGATATCCCGAGATGTGTCGCGATTCCTTCGGGAAGGAGCTGGACAGGGGATACAAACTGAGGAGGATGTTCGTCCGCATGAGCGACGATGACCTGGACCGTGCGGGCGCGTTCGCCTCCCGCGACGACGTCCGCGCCATATTGGACGACCTGGAGATAGACCGCCCGTCGGCGGTGGTGGGCGAGCTGGTCAAACATCCGGCCGCAGCCCTGGCCGCGATACCCGTGGTGCTGAGGTGCATAATCTGAAGAGGGTCACGTTCGTAAGGCTGCCCTCGGACTCCGCCGGTCCGGAGATAAGGGGGCTGATAGACCGCGGTGTGGTCGACCTCCACGCCAAGATCTCCAAGGATTCCGACCACCGCTACGTACCCATCCTGCAGGAACATGTGGCGCAGATGGTCTCGGAGGGCTACGAGACCGTGGAAGGGGATGCCCACACCCTTGACCGCAGGAGTCCCCAGGAGCGCATCGCCGAGGCATTCTCAGACCGCCCGGACATCGCCGGCCTACTGCCGGACAGATGGGAGTTCGTGGGGGACATCGTCATACTCAAGCTGGACCCGTCGCTGGAGCCGTTCCTTGACAGGATAGGCGACGTGTACGCCGAGGTTCTCGGAGCGAAGACGGTATGCGCCGACGTCCGCGGCGTGTCGGGAGAGTTCCGTCGGCCCAGCATGAGGCTGATCCACGGCACCGAGACGGAATCTGTCCGCCTGGAGAACGGGATACGCTACAGGTTCGACGTCACCAAGGTGATGTTCGCCTCCGGGAACACCGACGAGCGCATGCGCATGAGGAACCTGGACTGCTCCGGGGAGACCGTGGTGGACATGTTCGCCGGCATCGGCTACTTCACGCTTCCGCTGGCGAAGTACTCTGGCGCCAGGCGCGTGTTCGCATGCGAGAAGAACCCCGATTCCTATCAGTTCCTGGTGGGGAACATACGTGACAACGGCGTCTCCGACGTGGTCATCCCGATCCTGGCGGACAACAGGCATCTGCTTGGGCGGGGCTTCGCGGACAGGATCCTGATGGGCTACGTCCAGACCACCTCGGACTTCATGCCCGCGGCGATGAGGATGATAAGGCCCGGTGGAGTGATCCACTACCATGACACCTTCTACGTGGACGAGTACCGCGAGAGGATCGAGAAGGTGTTCTCGGACAGCTGCGGGGAGTTCGAGATCGAGGGGATCCGCGAGGTGAAGTCCTTCGCGCCCTCGGTGTCCCACTACGTCGCCGACGTCAGGGTCCTGAGGGTCTGAGAAGGAGGAGAGGGTTCAGACCCTCTCGTTGGCGCTACTCGCGGTGAGCAGCGTGTTCATGGCGTCGCGGTACTTCTCGCCCTGAGCCTCCACGACGTTCCTGACGAACGGCACCAGGTAGTTGGCGAAGTCCGTCTCGTCGGCGGTCAATTTCACGGGCACGTCCATGCCCGCCTCGATGGCGAACGCGGCGGCCATCACCCTGGCCTTGCTGTCCTTCAGGGATGTCTTTGAAATCGTGTCCACGACCATGTTCCCGCCTCCTACCTTGGACGCCTTCGCGAGCTTGTCGGCGACGGTCGTCATCGGTCCGGGCTTCCTGAACTCCGGCAGCGACGCCACCACGTCGGCCGACACGAAGATGCTGTGCGCCTTCTCGAGAGCGGCCATCGGCTGGGCCTTAGACATGTCGCCCATCGCATCCGCGGTCCTGGAATCCGTGTGCGCGGTGATCAGCCCCTTCCAGTCGGACTCCCACAGCAGGTTGTACGCCTCTGAGAGCTTGTTGGTCTTCAGGATGACCGCCCTGTTGTTCTCCGACAGGAACCTCTTCAGGGAGGCCTTCTGGCCGTCGTCCCCGGAGAGGTCGGCTATGAAGTCGTCCAGGGACGACCCGTAGTTCCTGGTTCCGATGATGTAGGTGGCGGTGTCCCCTCCCCTGAGGTCCCCGATCTTGGACCTCTTTATTGATGAGAGCAGGCCCGCGTCCGTGACCTTCCCGACCATGTAGTCCTTGAGCCTGTCCCCGGTGATAGGCTCCAGGTCGGACTCCCCGGCCGAGTGGTACTTGTGTCTCACCGAGACGGTGATGTCGTCAAGGGGGTCCACGGCGGCGAGCCTGGACACCAGGTACATCAGTGTGGAGACGTCCTTGGCGCAGCCGTCGCAGATGCGGACGGTCTCGTCCAGGGACTTCACGTGGATCTCCAGTACCGCGGAGGATTCGTGGCCGCAGGTCAGGCCGTCGTCGGGGAACTCGTAGGGGGTCTCCCAGAAGGTGTCGTAGAGGTAGTCCTCGGGCATGTTGGGGACATCGGAGCAAACGACGTCCTCGCCGAAGGAGTACAGGTGGAGCTTGTTCTTCTTGATGATGGACCCGTAGAGGAGCATCCTCTTCCTGGGGTCGTCGTAGTACTGGCATCCGATGAGGTACGGGGCGCCCACGGTCCCGCGGACTGCGTAGGAGACTTTCTCCCCGCCCAGCATCCCGCTGGCCAGCATGGGGATGGAGCCCTCCGCTGCGAGGGAGATGGTGCCGGCGTAGGCCCTGTAGATCTCGTCTCCGCCGAGTTTGGATGCCTCCTTCACGAGGGCGTCCTTGTTGTTGCGGATCTTCTGGAGAGCGTCGATGTTCTTGAACGTCTTGTCGAACACGCACTTCCTGCAGTTGCCGGCGCACTGGGGCCTGATGAGCCCGGGATTGTCGGCCAGCGTGCGGGCGCGGTCCAGGAGGTCATCCTCCAGCCTTTTTGATGAGTGTTTGACTCCGCGCATTCTGAGACGTCTCTTGCCGGCCATGCCCCTCCTAATGGTGGGATTGTAAAAATAGATGTTGAGTGCAGGCAGTGTGCATCTACAGTTTTGATTGAGAAGATGAAGCTATCGATTCTGAGCGGGATCCTGTCCTTTGAGTTTCCTAAAGCTGCATGGTTCAGCAGGCTGTGGTTGTCATCACTTAGACACTCTGCGTCAGTGCTTGGATTCGCGAGTCTGATGAAATCCCCGGTCAGCATCCAATCCATCATGGTTCAGACGGGATTTCCGATCAAATCGTCTTTCTTGTCAACGAGAACATGATCGTATTCCACCATCTTGTGATACTGAATAAATACGGTCGGAGCCGAGCACATATGAACATTCGGTCAAGCAGTCTCGGGTCGTAGGTGTGACAGCCGAAAAGTAATCAACCCAGGACAATGATTAGAAACTGGTTAACATGGACCGCAGGGATGCCATCAAGGAGTTCTTCAGAACAATGCAGCAGAGTTCGACAGAGGCCCTGCCCGAGCATCTGTACTATCTGAGAAAATCGATGCTGGATTTCGATTCGAATGAGAGCAAAGAGAATGCAGAGGGGGTGTATCTGTGGTTCACGGAGCTGAACCGCTTCGAGGACAAGGACGGCAAACCACTGATCAATCTGATGGACACCATGAAGGCGTACGAGGAGAGGTCATCCACATTCACGGAGAGCCAGAGGGACCACTACGTCCACTCGGTTAACGTGTTCCTCCTGGGGATGCAGATCTACATGTCAAGCGGTAGATTCAGGGATGCGTTCTCGAAGGGGGAGAGTACGTTCGAGAACAGTCATGAGAGGTTCCTGTACACCTGGGGGCATGCGGCATTATTCCATGACATAGGGTATCCGGTCGAGATCGCGCTCAACCAGGCGAAGGCGTTCACGCGCACCATAGCTCGTATAGGTCCTTCGGACGATTCAAAACGTGTCGACGCATCCCTGTTCGTCCACGAGTTCGAACTGATCTCGGAGATCCCATCCGCCGTATGGGGAGATGGTTGTCTGGACCTGTTCTCGTTGATGTCCGACAGGGTATCGTCAAGGCTGTCCCTGGATGGGGACAAGGTGTATGGTACGGTGTCGGGGTTCGTAGGCACGATGCGTGACGGATGCTTCATCGATCACGGATACTACAGTGCTCTGATACTTCTCAGGTCGATGGCGGTGTCGATGCAGAACGCGGGGCTTCCGGAGGATCGTTTCTCCGACGAGATCGTCGAGGCCGCGTCAGCCATCCTCCTCCATAACTTCTATCGCGGAGTGTTCACGTCGGACCGTTACGACTATCGCTGCGGACCCATGAAGGTCTCCGCGTTCCCGTTGGCTTTCCTTCTGATTCTGTGCGACGAGCTGCAGGACTGGAACCGCGAGAGGTATGGGGTGAGGACCCGCACTTCCATCTTCCCGGAGAACAGCCGTGTCAGCATCAGGGATGACGTGATGACGATAAACTACCGCACAACGAGCACCAACATGTGCCCGCCCTTCGTCGGTGAGAAGAAGGCGCTCCTGGAGCACCTCCTCGATCTCAGGAGCGTGTTCGAGGACCTCCGGATGACATGCTCATGCGACAGGTCTGCCGACATCCTGATGGCATCGATCGAGGACAGGGCCGGTTCAGAGTTCCCCCGTCCGATGCTCCAGAACATGATCGACCTGGCTAAGGAGATCCACAACGATTACAACAGGAAACGCCGCATGGAGCATCCTGATGAGCCTCTCGAATACCCGACCTGGGAGGGGCTTCCGCAGGATCTGAAGTATTCCAACATAATGCAGGCTCTCAACATACCTGACAAGGTCAGGGCCATCGGATGCCACATCGGTCAAGCGTCCGACGGCATCGTCGTAGATCAGTTCTCAGACGAGGAGGTACTCCTCATGGCGATCATGGAGCACGACCGCTGGAGAGCCGAGAGGGAGTCGAACGGGTGGATATGGGGTCCGGAGAAGGATGTCGAGAGGCGCATCTCCCCCTACATCGCAGACTGGGACCAGATCCCCGAAGACATCCAGCGTTACGACATCGAAGCGGTGGAGAACATCATACCCCTGCTGGACCACGTCGGTCTGAAGGTGCTCAGAGATGAGTGACTCCGCAGGGTGGGATGATAGCCTGGACGTCCCGATAATCGTGTCCGTGACGGGACATGTGGATCTCCTGGACTCACAGGTTGACGATATCAGGGGGAGGGTGGAGAACTTCCTTCGCGATCTACAGAGCAGATACACGAACACCCGGCTTGTATTGATGTCGGCTCTGGCGGAGGGAACAGACATCGTCGTGTCCGAGGTAGCCATGGGAATGGGCATACGCATAGTCCCCGTGATCCCGAAGCCCATCGACGACTACAGGGCAGGATTCATCGACAGATCCTACGTTGGACGCTTCGATGCCATACTGTCTGATCCATCGACGTACCGTCCGTTCGTCCTCGAGACGGAGTCCCAGTGCGACAGGGACAGCTACAGGAACCTGTCAGCATACCTCGTTTTCAACTCGCATGTCATGATCGCCCTGTGGGACGGCAGGGAGTATGACCGCAACGGAGGGACATACGACACCATGAGGATGGCGTACGCCGGCGTAGACACCGCCATCCGCAGGAAGTATCAGGAGAGTGTGGTCCGCGCCAGAAGCGCATCGTCCCGCATAAGGCACCTCGATTCGCCCGAGGACTGTCTGGTGTACAGGATCCAGGTGGACAGGAGGGCTTCCCGCGAGGAGCTCCTGAGACGCGGATGCCGGGATGTGGATTCGGTCGAGGACGGGGAGGGATTCATCGTCCCCCTGATGGTAGAGTGCGATGTCGACCTGAGGTCGGGGCAGCCGGAACTCGGCCCGATCCAACCAGAGATGCCCAGCACATACGATTCGATGTTCAGGAGAATCGACACTCTGAACAAGGACATGGGGGTCGTCATCGTAGAAGGTAAGGTCACGTACTCTGCCGATTCCGTGGCAGCAAGGACCAGATCCGACGAGGGGAGGAACACCGCATTCGATCTGCTGGACACGAAGGACGTCAGTGTCAGTGCGTATGTGGAAGAGATCCGTAAAAGGAGACTGATGTTCGCTGCAGCCGAGAGGTACCATGTCGCGGACAGCATGGCTTTGGAGTACCAAAGGGCTAGTTTCAGCAGGATTCATGTGATGATCCTGGTCACAGTGCTGACGAGTCTCTCGTTCAGCCTGTTCATCCTGTCCGGAGGGTCCCTCATCGTGAATGTCGTGTACACGCTGCTCATGATCGCGGGGATCCTGATGAGCAGAAGGCATCACCGCAGGAAGACGTACTCCAAGTTCATAGAGTACAGGGCGCTGGCGGAATCGATGAGGGTGGAGTTCTACCGCGGACTGCTAGGGTCCAGGGAGCCGATACCGGACGTCTGCTACGGGTACATGAAGAACGAGCTCTTCTGGGTGAGGAGCGTCCTGAAGTCCTGGAACGCCAACTTCATGAACGACTACCAGGCGGTGGACCGGACGGATTGCCTGGGCAGCAAAGCCATCGATGTCGTCACCAGTTGCTGGGTGGACGGTCAGCTCGGGTACCACAAGAAGAAGATGGGCAGGAACGCCGCCGCGTTCGGCAAGTACAACAACATGACCCGCATCCTCATAGCCGCCACAACCACGATATCGGTCCTGCTGATACTGACCATGGCTATCCTCCCGGACGTCCTCGGCCACGTCATCGTAGTACTGGAGCCCGTATACGCATTCGGGCTGTGTGTCGTACATGGCATGGACGTGACCGGATCCACCGTCGTCAGAGGCGTGATGATCCTCCTCGTGGCTGTCACATCCTATTACACGATGGGTTCCAGTCTCATCCACGGTGGGACGCCCGAGCAGATAGGCGCCAAGGTGCAGATGTTCTCCATAGCCGACATACGTATGGGCGGGACCGACGATGTCACGACGAAAAGGGAGATCCTCTGGGAGCTGGGCGATCAGTGTCTGGACGAGATGAACGATTGGGTGTTCGAGCACAAGGCGAAGGACTTCAAGGGTGGCACGATGAACGTGAGCCCTGTCGATACGGATGTGTGAGCATGTACAACGGGACCTGTCCGGTCTGCATGAGGACGATGCACGGTTTCATCTGCCCCTACTGCGAGTCCTCCAAAGGCATATGGTCGGAAGTGGAGCTTTCCGATGACAGGGCATGGGTTCCGATTTCCCCCGATGACGATGTGGTCGATGCCGTGCCGTCGTCTACGTCCATCGCAATTGACGATCGCGATAGCACTCCGCCCGCCTGTGGTGAGGACGATGTCGCCATCTCCTGCAGGTTCGAGAGCGAGGTCGTACCCAGCCTTTCGAGCAGACCGAGGCTCTGTACCGTCTTCTTTTTCAATCCCTCCGAGGGAAGGACCCTCACCGTCCGGCTTCTGTGCGGGGACAGGGAGATACTCCGTTTGCCGGTCCGCGTCCCACCTGGCAGCAGCGATGTGGAGCTCGTATGCTCGAAGAGGGACCTGTCCACCGATGTGATGGCGGCGTTCGACATCACCGTGATGGTCTCCGCCGGAGGGGCCGTTCTGTTCAGGCAGTCGCTCCCAGTCAAGGTGAGGCCGCTATTCGATATGGATGTCAGCCATGTGGCCAGCGAGGCCCCCAAATGGGTGACCCCGAACGACAAGGCGATCAAGGACCTCCTGACCTTCGGGGGTCCGATTCTGAAAGCCATGGGGAGGCACGGGGAGCAATCCCTGAAGGGTTATCAGGGGGGCAAGGACGTCTCGGTTTACGACTCTGTCATCCACCAGCTCCGCGGGATATACGAGGGGCTGTCCGCCATGGGGTTCGCATACGCAATGGATACGTATTCTTTCGGCAACGGGCTGTCCAGGAGGTTCCAGAGGGTGAAGACCCCGGGAAAGGTCCTGGAGGATCGCACCGGGGTGTGCATAGAGTACGCATGCCTGTTCGCATCCATAATCGAGGCGGTCGGGCTATACCCGATACTCGTTTTCCCTCCGGGGCATGCCATGGCCGGTGTAGTGGTCTCATCTCGGACTATGCCGAGGATCAAGAACAGGGACATGGCCGGCCGTGACCATGTCATCACAATGGAGATCAATGCCGATTCATGCGACGGCGACGGCGACACGATCCGTGCCGTCTTCATCGAGACGACGGATATCTGCTCCCGGTGCTCCTTCGAGGATGCACTGAGGCACGCAGAAGAAGAGATGAGCATCCACATGGGCGAGGTCCTCAAGACCGGTAGGTACAGCATCATCTACAACTGGCGCAGCCTCCATTCGGTAGAGCCTCTGTTGTCCGAGGGAGGTGATGTCGATGAGGCCGCCTGAGCCAAAGAGCAGCGCGGATACGAACTTCGAGGCCGCGATGTCCCTGTATACCGGCTCGGGGGGAAGGTACGATACCGCGAAGGCCTTTAAGCTGTTCTCGAACGGTGCGAAACGCGGGCACACGCCATCCGACATGATGTGCAGGATCATGAGATGCCAGGCCCATCCGGGGCGTGCCCCCGAATCAACGGGGCCTCTGGACCCAAACGAGGTAGGAGGCATCCACGGGGGCTGGATCATGGGCAAGGCGATGGACCTTGGGATTGCACGGGTCGAGGGCGTATCCAGCAGATCCCTGTTCGCCGAGTCGATGAGACGGGGGTCGTGTCTGGCACTCTACGAATCGTACATGAGCGGACGGAACGGTCGCAACCTGGACCTGCTGAGGAGGTCAGCATCGATCGGATATCCCCCGGCTATACACGAGCTTGCCCGCGTACACGAGCTCGGGCTCGATGGGGTCCCCCAGTCCAGCGATGATGCGATGGAGCTGTACATCCGGTCGGCGGACCGCGGATATGTGCCCTCCATGGCGGGTGCGGCATCCCTCCGTCTGAGGGGGATGGACTCCGGCAGACTGGACGTCGACGTAGTCGGATACCTGAGTTCTGCGGCTGACATGGGCCACACGGGGGCGCAACTCATGCTGGGGCATGTGTTCCAGTACGGAATCGGCACATCCCCCGATTACAGCGCCGCCATGTACTGGTACCTCTGCGCATCAGACGGAGGGTCCGTACATGCACCTGCCTGCCTGGGGATGATGTACGAGTTCTGGGAGGACGAGGAGGCAGCCAGCGGGATGGCCTACCACTTCTACTCCATAGGGGCGGACCGCGGGGATCCGTTGGCGAAGTACCGTCTGGCGATGATGGAGCACCGCGCGGATGAGCCTTTCAAACCGCTAAGGTCGGAGGTGGCCCTGATTGGGGAGGCTTCCGAATCGGGACTCCCGGCCGCGATGTGCCAGATGGCCCTGTGCTATGAGAACGGGCAAGGCGTGCCCAGGTCTCATGAGAGGGCCGTTTCCCTGATGGCACATGCGGCGGAGACGGGGGATCCCCGCTCGATGTACCATCTGTCCCGCCTGTACATGTCCACTGGATCTGACCGCAAGGTCAGGGCGGCCGTCAGGCTGTGCAGGGCCGCAGCAGATCAGGCATACCCGGAGGCAGAGCGCATGATGGGGGACCTGTGCAGGGATGGGGTGGCAGAGGGCGATGCTGACAGCTGGTATGCCAGAGCCGAGATGCATGGCCTCTGACAGTTGGATCATCTGATTCCAGCGATGGCCACGAATGTGGTGTTGACGTACAGGAACCCACGCTGTATGAACAGCTGGTGGATCCTCTCGAGGGCATCCTTCTGCCATGCAATCTCCTCCTGGAGCTTCGCGTTGTCTGGATTGTCCCTGGCTATGGCGTCGAGACGGCGTATTCTGTACCCGAATCCGACCTCGAACATCTTCTCCTTCTGAGCCCTGTTCTTGCCGCAAGTGTCGAAGTAGCGGTATTTCATCCGTATGTCGGTGTAGCCCGCATCGTAGAGCAGCTTGTACATCTTCATGCCGAAGTACCTGTCCGAGGCGCTGTGTGTGATCCTGTCGTAGCGTCTGAGAAGCTCCGTGAGCAGCTCCCCACCTGGGTTGCAGAGCTTCCCGCTGTCGTCAGATTCACGGAGCATGATCATGCCGTCCTCCGAGAACAGGTCGTAAAGGCGGAGCAGGAACACCGAGGGGGATTTCAGCAGGTGGAGGGTCAAGGAGGCGTACACGAAGTCTACAGAGTCGCACCCCTCCTGTTCTAGTATCGCTCTGATCTCGTCGACGAACCCGTCCGTGTCCGCATCGACGTTGTAGAAACGGAACCGGGGGTCCTTTCCGTACTTCTCCTTCGCTTCATCGATAAGGCTCCTCCTCTTGTCAATCCCGATGACCTTGGAGATCCCGGGGAGGGAGGCGAAACGCAAGTACCCTCCGTCACCGTTGGAGCATCCGACGTCAAGTACGACCACATCCCTGTCGAAGTTGGAGAGGATCTCACGCAGGACATCAAAGTCGTACTCCAGATACCCTCTCTGCTGCATGTCCAGACGGTTTCTCTCCTCAGGAAGGTCGGAGAGCCTGCTGTCGATGACGATGGTGTCGGAATCGTACCCCTCCTCCCTCTCCGGCTCCAGGCCCCATTCCCTAAGGGTGTTGACGATCTGACCGCGCGACTGGCGTAGGTCCCTGGCATTGAGGTACAGCTTGTTCGGGGGAAAGTGGTCGGCTATGAACACGGCCACGTTCCTCTCCATAGTGTTGGTGACAGCGGAGACCAGTTCCTCCACGCTGCAGTTGGCTGTGGATATTGCGAAAACGTTCTTGTTGTAGATGCGTGCGTAATCCAGTTCCTGTAGGACCGGACGGCTGACTATGGAGGACGGGCTGAGAATGCAGATTAGGCCCTTGCACCGATCGTTGTTGATGAACCTCCTGACGTTCAGGTCCCACTCCTCTCCGAATGACAGAGACTCGTCGTAGACGAGGTTGTAGTGCATGCCGTCGAAGAAGTCCAGGAAGTCAGATATGCTGTCCTTGTGGGAGTAGCTTACGAACACATAATCGCTGGAACGGTCGTTCACATCCTTGGATGTTTCCAAGTTTATTTGATGCTATCTTTTGGATCGGGCTGGGTTTATTCGGCACTTCGTATGTAATCTATAAGACTTTCAATCATGATTCACCCACGTGAACGAATCAGGGTATCAGGATGAGTTAGACTTCATCATCGGCGCAGTTCGCGCAAGCTCAAGACGTTATATAGGTCGCAGCAAGTCGGATTTCTCGGAGAAGGTCAACTCGGTCGGTGCCTACGACATCGTCACCCGGGATGATGTGGATACGGAGCGGTCTCTCATGGACAGCATTCATGAGAGATATCCGGATGATCTGTTCATCTGCGAGGAGAGCAGCAATGAGCCTCTCACCGAGGGGCGTACTTGGATAATAGATCCGATAGACGGCACGGTGAACTACTCTCGCGGATTGCCAATATACGGGACCCAGCTTGCACTGATGGACGGTGGGGTGCCCGTGTTGTCGGCGATATATCTCCCAGCGTTCGACGAGATGTATACTGCTTTGGAAGGGGATGTGGCCTGCTTGAACGGTGTGGAGATCCATGGTCCGGATGACCGTCCTCTCAATCAGTCAATGATATCTCTCGGTGATTTCAGCCGTCGCAACCAATTATATCGTGATGCCCAGGCCAGATTCATCGATTCAATGTACGATGTCGTGGCACGTATCAAGATTTTCGGTGCCTCATGCTATGACTTCGCGATGCTGGCCGCCGGCAACATCGATATGCATATGAGGTTCGTCAATAACGTATGGGATTACGTCCCGGGGCTGTTCCTTTGCGAGAAGGCAGGCCTCCAATACGACCATGCTCTGATGGATGAGAAGAAACTTCTCATCATGTCATCGGACCTGTCGAAGTGCCGGGAGTTTTACGATCTGGTTGCCAGGAGTGTCATGGAGGGCTGATATGGATTTCCATGACACAAAGTCGCCGAGTGACCGTAGGAGCATCAGGGAATCCAAGGTGAGGTCGTATTTGGATTTGCATGTCAACCCGAGCAATATGTTGTTCTTCTGCAGGTCGTCTGGAATCAACATCCCGAAGACCGTGGAGTTCGAGGACTTCGACGGCTGGATCTCCGAATATCTCGAGGGGCTTTCTGATGATGAGCTCATCTCCTTGATGCGTCGTTTTGAAATCACGATCGTAATGAGTGATGCGGATGAGTGGGAAGGCATCTTCGTCATACACAGTTCAAGGGATGTGAGATACGCCAATGCGATAACACGCGGATTGAATTTCATAAACATCCCGGATACAAGCATCTACTGTTCGTCGGTCGAGGGACTGGGTACCAAGGCAGGGGAATCGTTCCACAAGGTCATCAAGCAGTGTCTCCGCAATGCGAAGCTCATCCTTTGCATCCTGAGCGAGAACTCGGCGACCAGTCAGTATTGTCTCCAGGAGATGGGTGCATGCATGGTCATGGACGTGCCAATAATCCCCGTTCTGGTTGACGGTTTCCTGCCGGAGGACATGCCCGGGTTCATGGATAACACCCGTTACCAGGCAGTTACACTGGGGACCGTTAGATCGTCAGAATCCTTCATCAATGATGTTTGCCACAAGTTGGGGATATCGCCGTCGGCTGTCGATGTGAGCCGTGCGGTACAATCAATAGTGCAGGAGTTGAGTTGAATGTCAGAGGTCTACCAACTCATCGAGGAGATCAAGGAAGCGAGGATAAAGGGATCCACAGAAGTGGCAGTACGCACCGCCAAGGCGATACTGGCCGATGCGGAGGGATTTGTCCGTCCGTCACCAGACGTCACCCTGAAACAGGAGGTGAGTAGATGGGGGAGGGACATCATCCGTGCTAGGCCATCACAGGTCACACTCAGAAACGGGGTGAAGAACACCCTGATGAAAGTCGAGAAGCTCGATGATGAGAACGACACCAAGGTCCTGGAGTGCATCCGTTCCAATGTCGAGTTCTTTCTCAAGACTCTGGACTCGGCGAAGATGCGTATTGCGCATCATGGGGCCAACTTGATCCGTGATGGGGACTGCATCCTGACTCACAGCTACAGTTCGATGATCAAGGCCGTATTCAAAGTCGCCAAGGAGGAGTTCTGCACTGATTTCAGGGTCATTGTAACGGAGACGCGTCCCAGATACCAGGGCATGAAGATGGCCAGGGAGCTCGTGGAGCTGGGTATACCGACCACGGTGATTGTGGATTCTGCGGCAAGGTCGATGATGAAGGACATCGACACCGTGATGGTCGGTGCTGACACCGTAAGCTCTGACGGTTCGGTGATCACCAAGGTGGGCTCATCGCAATTGGCACTAGTCGCCCATGAGGCGAGGGTCCCATTCTATGTGGCCGCACCCACGTTCAAATTCTCCGAGGACACTCTTTCCGGTGTGATGGTGAAGATCGAGAGGGGGGATCCCGCTGAGATCTACAGAGGGTCGGTGCTTGAGGACATAGCGGGGGACCCCAACCTTTTGTTCCTGAATCCGTCGTTCGATGCTACTCCTCCGGAGTATATCCGGGGGATTATCACCGAGAGGTATGTGATGTCTCCGTTTTCAATCGGCGAATTCATTGCCAGGCAGTACGGGTTCGAGGAATGAAGTAGCTGGTGTGTTCAGGCAATGCCTCAATCAAACTGAGCCATCTGTTTATTGTACATATGTTCTATTAAGTCGATGTATTTGGTACGATCAATCTGTTTTTTTGATTGAGTAATGTATGCTCCAATGTCGTCGAGAGCGTCCTCGATGTCATCCTCATCCATATCTACCTTGTTACTGTAAGCAAGGTACTCCACCAAAGTCAGATAATATTCCATCATGAACGTATTGTATAGTTGGGAATCAATACTTCCTGCTTGGAAATTATTTTTAAGGAGAGTGCGTTCTTTTTTCGTTTTTTCAATCCAGATGAACTCATCGCCGTCTTTCAAATATTTTGTCGAAAGAAACAGGTTCCTGTAAACGTATCCATAGAATACGGCGATAATGCCAATATGATCATTGTTGTCTTTTAAAGGTATGTGCTCTTCCAAGTTTTCGAGATTTTTAATGGTTTCAAATGCCCATTCTTTTGATTTTTTCATATTTTTGATTTTAATTTCTTCAGTCTGTCCAGGTAAATCTGCATATAGATTATATGCATAAGTCAGGTGTTCGGAAATGAATACACGACACCATTCTCTAAAACTCCCCATGTCATCAGATTCCAAATCCTCATAACACTGTAAGTGTACATCTTTCATAGAACGCAAATCTGAGCGCTCGAGATACATCGCTCCTTCCTCGGAATACCTGATGTGTAGAATCATGTCCAGGAAAGACATTCCCACATTGACGGATGTTCTGAGCTCGTCTGAGAAATTGGAGTGATAATCATCTTTGAATTTCTTCAGTTCCTGGTACACTTTCCGTTCATCATTGAACATGTGGGCTGCTTGGATGTAGAATAGTATGTACTGGGCCAATTCGTAGTCAGAGCATTTGGATCCACGTTCTGAGAAATGGCTTTGGATGTAATCATGGATTCTATAACGGTTGTTGATAAGATCCATCTTGTTCTCATTAATGGACATTTTTTGACGTTTGGTGAAGTAGTCCACTATTCCTTCGACGAAAGCGGTGTCATCGCCTCCATTTGCAATCGGTTCAACGAAGGAGTTGTCGAAATCTGAAGGAAGCACGACCTGTTCATTGTCTCTTCTAACACAATGAATTTTCATTGGGCCGTACATCGCCATTACGTATCCCAATTCAAAGAACAGGTTATTGCTGACAGATCCATCCGCTTTGTTTTGGAATATAATTATTGCCTGATTGCAACTTTTGATTTGTTGAATTACAGTATCGCCTACAGATGCATATGTAGAGTTATTGTCTGCATTTCCACCAATTGTGCATTTGTATTGTTTAGTTTCAAGAACCTTTTTGACTTGCACGGCAATCTTGTTCGTTCCGCTCCATGCAATGAAAACCCGAGCCTTCATCGAATCAACTCCATTATCAATTCACTGTTCGTCAATCAAATACTGTAAGTTTTCAATCATCTGTGCTACATGATGTCCATCCACCAGCGCATGATGCGTCGATATGTTGATTGCCATCTTCCATGCCCCATTATCTAGGACATATTTTCCCCAAGTAATTCTCGGAATCGAGCAAGAATCGGGGTCCGAGTAATCATATGCATTCTCTACTGAAAGAAGATCTATCCAGGGTATGGATGATACATAGAATACACCATTGTCACCGATTGAATTGAATTCTTCTCTCTGTTCGTCTCTTGTTTTCTTGATTCCTTTCTCTACTTCCTTTTTAAATGTGTTGTAGTCCTCGACATACGGTATTCTGCAAGTAGAAATTGAGCCATTGTTAGTTTTCACGATAAAACTCGGGTCTATCTTCTCATACTCCACTGGATTTTTACCAATCAGTCTAATTTTCATGTTTTGACTGCTGTTCATAGTTTTTGAAATGAGAAAAAGGAAATCAGTAAAGAAAGATCCGTAATCGCAATGGTTGTGAAGCCGAGTAACATCAATTTTAGTGGTAATAGAAAATATGGGATTAGTGTACTCTATAAAATTCTTAAAGACTGCTCTGCGGTTCCAATTATTTAGGTCGATTGCCTTCATGTTTCCTCCATCATCTTTAGAACATCCAGAAGGTTGTATGCCACCGGTACTCTGTTTTCAAAAATCATTTGTGATGGCTCGATAAGATCAATCACCATTATTGTTTGAAAACCGCCAGAAAGAGCTGCCTTTATCCCGTTAAGGGAATCTTCCAGCACCAGACAGTTGCTCGGTTTTAGATTCATGAGTTCTGCAGCTTTGATAAAAATCTCAGGATCAGGTTTAGAGTGATTGACGTTTTCTCCAAATACACACGAATCGAATGCACTGTCAATAATGATGCCTTGTTTTTCAAATAAAAGTCTAGCTCTGGAAGAACTACTCGATGTTGCCAAGGCAATTTTAATTCTCTTGGACACAATATAATCATATAGTTCTCTGAATCCGGTTTTTAATTGAATGCCACGTTTTGTTGATTCTGTGACATAATTTAGTTGGAAGTCTCTGTAGCCATCTGTCTTCAATCCAAGTTTGGGCCTCAATTCATCACGGATGGTTCTTTCATCCTTTCCACACAACTTAATGCGGTAGTCCTCAGTAAAATCAATTCCAAAGCGTTTGTTGGCTTCTTCGAAAGCACATTTCCATATCAGTTCAGAGTCGAAGATGACGCCATCCATGTCGAATATCACACCTTCAACTCTCATCAGGATCACATTCCAATATGGGTCTTGAAATAATGAATTCAAATACTGATTTAAAATGTTATGAGTAATAATCACTTTATAGCAGACTTGAATTCTTCAGTACAAGTGTTGATTATTCAAGGGCAGCCATGGCCAGTCAAGTTTTGAAGAAATTGATAAATCCGGTCGTACTTGTGTAATCAATGATTTACACAGAGCTTACTAACAAAGCCATGCGCATTGCCTACGATGCACACCATGGAACGCTCGATGATTGTGGCGTTCCATATGTTTTCCATCCATTCCATGTCGCAGAGCAGATGACCAATGAGATTACCACTTGCGTCGCTCTTCTCCATGATGTGGTGGAGGACACTGACGTAACTTTCGAGGACATAGAGGGCGAATTCCCCAGAGAGGTCATCGATGCGCTCCGTCTTCTGACCCATGAGGAGGGTGTCGACTACTT
The DNA here is from genome assembly GCA_959597175.1 of uncultured Methanomassiliicoccales archaeon. GTDB lineage: Archaea > Thermoplasmatota > Thermoplasmata > Methanomassiliicoccales > Methanomethylophilaceae > Methanoprimaticola. The sequence goes on along the minus strand of CAUFXM010000003.1, from coordinate 29,577 downwards.
CGACTACGTGAGGGCGATAGCTACAAATCCTGTCGCCAAGGCTGTGAAACTGGCGGACATCGCCCATAACTCCGACGAGTCCCGTTTCGCCGGCATAGACGTCCCCGAAGAGAGGCTGGCCCGCTGGAGGGAGAAGTATGCCAAGGCGAGGGAGATCCTCGAGGGATGATGACAGCCCGTGAGACATGGACCGGGACGAGAGGGACAGCAGGTGCCTGAGCAAGGTCCTCAGGCACAGACGGGACGTGCCGCACGATGAATCCGGATGGTTCTCTTTGGAGGATGCGGCCAAGGCCAGCGGGATGTCCGTCGAACGTGTCATCGAGGTTGCGAACGCAAACCATCGCTACATCCTTTCGGAGGATGGCATGAGGGTACGTGCCTTTCACGGACACAGCAACGGTGTGGTCTACACAGATGAGGTCGATCCTCCGGAGTTTCTCTTCCATGGCACATCCGAGAGGGGATACGCGGGGATATTGGAGTCAGGTGCGATACTTCCGATGGGCAGGGATGCGGTACACCTCAGTCCCACCGAAGAGTATGCCCGCAGCGTCGGCAGGAGGAGAGGCGCGCCGGTCGTCCTCAGGATCGATGCCGGGAGGATGAAGGCCGATGGGTTCGTCTTCCACATCTCCGGCGACGGGGTCTATCTGGTGGACAGCGTGCCGGTGGAGTACACCGAACCCATCGGGTCCGAACCCGATGATCCCGAGTGAACCACGGGATCCGGATCCGCCCATGGATAGAAATCTTCGGTCTCTAGTTCCTCTCCCATGATCTACACACAATTGACGGTCAAGGCCGCGAGGATCGCCTACGACGCCCATCACGGGCAGTACGACGTCTGCGGCATGCCATACATCTTCCATCCGTTCACGGTCGCCGAGAGCATGACCGACGAGTACTCCACCTGCGTTGCGCTGCTCCACGACGTTGTGGAGGACACCGACGTCACCTTCAAGGACTTGGAGGGTGAGTTTCCGGAGGAGGTCCTGGAGGCGGTGCGCCTGATGACCCACGACAAGGACGTGGACTACGAGGAGTACGTCGCCGCTCTGAAGGGCAACCCCATCGCCAGGGCGGTGAAGCTGGCCGACGTGGAGCACAATGCGAACGAGAACCGCAACGCGCTCGCCGACGTCTCGGAGAAGAAGAGGGAGCACTGGCGCAGGAAGTACGCCAGGGCCAGGGAGATCCTGGAGTCATGAGGTTCCGCGGGAACCCGGAGGGGTGTCCCGGACGATGTCCTCCAGGTCGACCAGATCGACATCAGCGCGGGTCCCGGCGTAATCCTCCAAATCCTCAGTGAATCCGCCGACGGAGAACAGGACATACCTGGCGTTCACGTTCTGCTTGGTGAACCCCACCCTCTCCACCAAGGTGTTGAGTTCGGTGAATCCCGCAGGTCTTCTGCGCATCTTGCACTCGCAGAACACGTCGAACTCGGAGTCGCCTTGGCTGATGCGGGCCGTGATATCGATGTCTACGATCACAGGCTTGCCATCTTCCCCGATCTCGTCCGACGGGCCCCACCACCGGCCTGTCTCCAGACAATACCAGTGCTTACGAAGATAGTCCTCGCACACGCGCTCGAATCTTCTACCGAGGAACGATGAGATCCCGTCTCTGAGCTTCTTCATCGTCTCCTCCTTCCTTCTCGGGTCTATTCTGGCCCTGTTCGATTCATAGACGCCATAGTAGAAGGCCACGGCATCCTCCTTGATGTAGTATCTGGGTTGCTTCGGTGCCCCGTACATCGGGTTGAGCCTCCCCAGAATGCCTAGTTCCACCATCGCCTTCAGGCGGGCGCTGCAGGTGTCTTTGTCCGTCCCCGTCTTCTCGGATATCATCTTGTTGGTCACAGCACCCTCCGATATTACCCGGATGATCTTGCGGTCCCTTTCGTCCACGGGGGATCCGGATCCGATCAGGAGTAGCGCCTCCTCCTGAAGGGGGGCCTGATCGCGCATAAACGACTCCCAGATGAAATCCTCGTATGTCGATCCCCTCTCGGGATTGTGGAAGGCGGGTATGCCTCCGACAGTGATGTACAGCCTGAGTTGGTCCAGTTCCGTCATCGTCGGATGGAGCAGGGCACATTCCTGGAGGCTGAGGGGTTTCAGTTCGATCGTCTCCGGGAATCTGCCGAACAGCGGACGTCTGGGGTCCGACGTCAGTTCCCGCATCATGGATGTCTGAGACCCGCAGATTATCACCATCGTCTCAGTGCCGTCAAGGAGGGTGTCCACGAACCTCTGCAGCTCCGATGAGATCGCGTTGTTCTTGTCGTCGGCTACGAGGTATTGGAACTCATCGAACACCACGATGGTTCTTGCCTCTCTGCAGACGGAGGCTATGTCGCGCAGGCAGGAGTACATGCTCGAGTACGGCTCCCTAGGCACACCGGTGCTTTCCGTCAGAACGTCTGCCATGTACCTGAGCTGGCTGTCCAGGGCGCCTATGGCAAATTCGAATGAGATCGACCTTCTATCTGAACAGAACTGCCCGATGAGCTCGGATTTCCCGATGCGCCTTCTACCGACTATCATGCAGGTTTTCACGCCGTCTCTTGATTCGAGTGTCCTGAGCATGTCGAGTTCGGCCTCTCTCCCTACGAACATCGTATGGCAGATCAGTATTCGATTATTTATAGATTCGATTAATATTCTATTCACATACAATCATTTTTTATCTGTATTTTTCAGATAAATTATAAATGAATGATATCAAGAGCATTTAAGCAACATTATCGTCGACATCCGAACCAACGGTCCATGTCCAACGACGATGTATGGCGAGAATGGGCCCCGGCCTCCCGGCCGGGTAAGATGTTCAATACAGCTGCTCGGAGCAGTACGGGCAGAACTTCGGCGTCTTGGGGAGGCCGGAGATGTTCTGTCCGCAGTACGGGCAGTTGTTGAATCTGGGCGCGTCCGCCGGGGGAGACGCCGGGTTCGGCTGAGGCTGCGTCTGTGCCGGAGCGGGCGCGGGCTGTGCCTGCTGGGCCTGGACCTGCGGCGACGGCTTCCCGCAGTTGTTGCAGAACCTGTACGGGTACTGGTTGGGCGAGCCGCAGTAGGGGCACATGGTCATGGGGGCCTGCTGTTGCATGCCACCTCCCTGCACGCCCTGGAGCGGCTGCTGCTGGAGCTGCTGGTACATCTGGGGGAACAGGAGCATGCCCGTTCCCACGGCCGCCCCTCCCTCGGAGTTGCCGATGGCGTCGGCCATGCTCTCCATGATCTCGTACCTCCTGAACGCCTCTCCGTTGGCGGAGCTGAACTGGAGGTACTCGAACACCTTCTGCTGGTCCTCCTCTGTGGTGCGGACCTCTGCGATCTTCAGGGCGAGGAGCTCGATGCCCCTCTGCTGGAAGTACTGTTCCACCAGCACCTTGGTGGTGGTGGACGCCTTCTCCAGGTTGTTGAGGACGTCCATGTAGTACTGCTTGGTGAGCTGCTGGGTCACCTGCTCGTTGATGAACCCCCTCATGAAGGCGTTCACGTCGCCGGTGGTGTAGCTCTGCAGGCCCCCGAGGACCTGCGTGTAGAACACCGGCACGTCGGAGACCCTGAACTGGAAGTCCCCGTTGGCCATCAGGGTGATGGGCACCTCGTAGCCGGGCGCCGCCTTGATCATACCGCGGATGCCCCACTTACCGTTGAACATCTTCAGCGAGACGAAGATGATCTGCACCTTGAACGGGGTCTCCTTGTATCCCAGGGCCAGGTTGTACAGCTTGGTGAGCCAGGGGATGTTGCTGCTGGTGATCAGGTGCCTGCCGGGCTCCAGCACGCCGGTGAGCTGCCCGTCCCTGACGAATATCGCCACCGCATGCTCCGGAACCGTCACGGACGTGAGCGTCCTGAGGTCGTCGTGCTCGCATGCGTATATGATGTCGTCCGGACCCTGGTTCGGCCACGTGACGACGTTGGTCTTCTCTGTCATTCAATCACTCCTCCTTGCCGTCGAATCCCTTCATCACGGCCTCCCTCTGGTTGTAGTCCTCCATCATGGAATCCACCCCCCTCTCGAGGTTGCGGATCTCGGCCTTCACATCCATCCCGCGGTCCACGCTGTCCAGCAGGTCGGCGGTGCCCTCCCTGAGCAGCTTGATGTCGTCGATGAGCTTGGCGTCCCATCTGACCAGCGCGTCCAGGTCGTCCTCGAGGATCTTCACCGCCGCGTGGAACCCGGAGTACCCGTTCACGGCCTTCTTTATCGAGATGTCGTACCTGTCGACCTTCGTCCTGATCCTCTCCAGGTCCATCATCAGCTCCGGCTGGGAGGCCAGCTCCCTCTGGATGGTGGCCAGGTCCTGCTTGGTGCCCTGGATGGCGCGGGACAGCTCGCCCCTGACCGCCCTGTCCTCCTCCCTGCGGAGGTTCTTCTCCCTGTACCCCCTGTATCCGGGGATGTACAGCGCTATCCTCTCGATGAGCGACAGCTCGCTCTTCATCTCACCTTTGACCGTCTCGTCCAAAGTCATGTTCACACGTTCCTGTTCTTCACCGCCATCACGATGCCGACGGCGGCCACGATGATTATCAGCACGGCGACGGTGATGACCACCTCGCCGGAGAGGCTGTACGCGAAGCATGTAAGCCCGACCCCTGCCACGATTATCCCGCCCGCCATCGCGGCGTCGGAGGACGAGGGCCCGAAGTTATCCTCCCCTCCCTTCCTGGCGAAGCTGGTCGCCGCCACATAGAGTCCGAACACCAGCAGTATCGTCGCGAACGTGTTCAGGAGGCTGTCCGTGTAGTAGTACAGGATGAGCCCCACGGCGATCGCGATGAGGAGCGCCCCCACCGCCACCGCGTTCCATGTCCGCGGGTTGATCCCCTTGGATTCTTCCGTCATTTCCATCCCTTCCTCATATCTTAAGTGCTGCCGAGAGGTCCGTCTGCTCGATCACCCCGGGCACGAGCCCGGAGAACTCCCTGGGCAGGACGGGGCGTCCGCCGTCGTTCCCGCAGGGGATGTAGATGAGCCTCTTCACGCTCGGGCTGCTGAGCTTCAGTTTAGAATGCGAGCGGGCGCACTGGTCCAGGTAGCACTCTACCAGCCTGGCGGCCTCCGCCTTCGTGCTCAGCGGGAGGACGACCTCCCTCGAGCCGGGGCTGTTCATGGCCGCCGAGTCCGCCAGCTTCCCGATGCCTGCTCCGCCGCTGATGCTGGCCTCCTCGCCCTTGAGCTTCGACAGTATGGAGCTCTCGGGGGCTGCCGAGAATATGTCCGTGAGCCCGAAGCGCGGGTTCCTCAGGGCCTCCGCCGAGGTTGTGAACGTGGCAGGCACCAGGAGGTCCTCGGACACCTCCACCGCCTTCTTGGAGAACAGGGACCCGGTGGTGAAGCTGTACCTCAGGTCCACGTCCCAGAACGGGAACAGGATGTTCCCCGACCCGGGGCAGATCGGAAGGCTGCCCCCGTTCTTGGCGGCGGCGACCTCGTCCATGTACTCGTTGAGCTCGAAATCCCTCTCCTTCCTGTCGAGGAGCCTGTTCCACTGAGGGTTGTCCGGGTAGACGACGCTCGACAGCCTGTTGACCATGTCCAGTGTCTCGAGCGCATCCTTCCCCGTGCCCGACACAGCCGCGTCGGCGGTGCTCTTCAGGGTCCTGCACTGCGCCAGCTCCAGGTCCACCGCCCTGAGCATCATGGCGGTCTTGGGGTTGGCGAGTATCTCCTTCTTGGCGGCCTCCAGCTTGCTGATGGCCGATTCCGCCTTCATCGAGCATCCCAGGTTGTCCCCGTTCAGGACCATGTCCGATGCGGAGCATATCTCCGACAGGGCCTCCAGCCTCGAGGCGAGCGGCCCGTAGTCCTTGCATCTGCGGACGGAATCCGCCGCCTCCGTGAAGTTCTTGGACATCAGGGCGAACCTGCCCGGGGTCGTGTCCGTCAGGAGCTTGGAGTTGTTGACGATCATCGCATAGGCGGAGGCCAGGTTCTCACCGTCCACGATGGACGACTTGCTCTCCTGGTCCACGGCCAACGGCTCCAGGCTCTTCAGCTTGGCGTTGAACTCGAACGCCTGGCTGGACGTGTGCGCCGACCTCGCCGGCTCCCCCTTGGAGAAAGGCAGCACGATGAGCGGCGACGATGTCACCGAGTTGAGGGCGAACCTGTATTCCCTGAGCTCCACGTCGAGCATGGGCTTGACGTTGTTCACGTATATGTTGTGCCTGGCGATGGGATCCACGTTCTCCGTCTGTGCGAGCGAGAACCCTCCAGGGATCGCCTTGCCGATCCATGACTGGATCTGCGCCATCATCTGGTCCATGTACGCCTTGGCGTCCACCCTCTGCTGGGTGGTGCCGCAGCTGGGGCAGGTCACGTACGGGGAGTCCGATTCCGCGTCCTTCCTGTCCAGCGGCGCCCCGCAGTACTTGCAGCGAAGCTCTATCAGGCCGTCCATGTCATCTGCCCATCCTGGCGAATGCGATCTGGCTCTGCAGCGCGGCTATCTGGGCCTGCAGGCGAACCTCCATGGCGCGCATCTCCTGCATCGCCTGGTCGTGGTAGGCCTTGGCGATCTCGTCGGACCTGTTGGACACCGCCGAGTAGCATGCGCGGCAGATGTAGATGTGCTGCATGTCGTCCGGTCTGGACTTCGCCGTCGGCTTGTCCTTGTCGTCCAGGGCAGGTGACACGTCCGCGGGTGCGGAGTAGAAGTGTATGCCTTCTCCCGTGGCTATCCTGCCGCACAGCCAGCAGGTGCATGTCCTGGAGTACGCTTGGATCTTCGCAAGGTTGGTGTCCCCGGACTGCCCGTTCTGTTGGCGGTACCCCATGGCGATCTGCTGGTACTCCGCGGCCTGGGAGGGGTTGTCCCAGACGACGGCGTCTGCCATCATCTCGTAAGAGACGGCCATGAGGTTGTAGAACTCGGTGTAGCCGGTCACCGACGTGTCGTTCTTGAATATCTGCAGCACGATCAGGTTCTTCTCGCCGATCTTGGACTGGAAGTCCTGGGCCAGGGCCTGGAGTGCCTCGGCGTTCCTCATAGCCGCGTCGCCGGACGTCCCGGAGGACAGCAGCTCCATCTTCCTGATCGTGAGCTCGCACTCGGTGATGAGGTCGTCCCTGCTCACGTTGACGATCCCGAATTCGAACTCGGGGCTGCTCAGGGCGTTGAGCTTCGCCAGCAGGTTCCTGTACGCGTTGATGTTGGTCAGTCTTTCGCGGAGGTCGATCATCGCCACCTTGACTGCCGCGGAGTCGTCCACTCCGCCTTCCTTGTCTATGGATTTCTGGAGGTAGTCGCGGGCCTTGCCGTACTCACCCCTCTTGATGAGCTCCTTCCCCTCGTCGTAGAGCTCGTCTCCGCTTTTGAAGAGCTTGAAAACCATGTCCCTTCCCTGAATGAGTGTATGCACGCCGCCTTCTTAAGTTAGATTGTAGGATAGTCAGGACGCGCGCATGCGTACGCGAGACGGCGGATGCGCATCTATGGTCGGTCGGTTTCGATATTTGTACATCACATGTCCATATCAGGATATTCGATTAGACATTTGTCTAGATAATCTGGATGATTATGGTCTTTTATCTCGGCAGTTCAGAAAGTTTTATAAATCATGGAGACTGAATGCGGGTTCATGTCCTACACCAGGTTCGATGCGGTGGAAGAGGCGTTCGTGAGGCCCCCGGTCAAGGTGGAGCCCCCTGCATCCGCCACATCTGAGTATTTCGGATGCTGTGTCTTCAACAGGAAGAACATGAGGAAGTACCTCTCTGCCGACACCAGGCAGAAGGTGTACGAGTCGATCGAGCAGGGCGTCACCCTCAACAGGGATGTCGCCGAGCAGGTGGCGGCGGGTATGAAGCGCTGGGCCATGGACATGGGCGCCACCCACTACACCCACTGGTTCCAGCCCCTGACCGGCGGGACCGCCGAGAAGCACGACTCCTTCGCGGAGCCCTACGGCAAGGGCGAGAGCCTGGAGGAGTTCACCGGGAAGCTGCTGTGCCAGCAGGAGCCCGACGCGTCCTCGTTCCCCAGCGGCGGACTGAGGAACACGTTCGAGGCCAGGGGTTACACGGCATGGGATCCCTCGTCCCCGGCGTTCGTCATGGGGGACACGCTCTGCATCCCCACCGTCTTCATATCATACACGGGGGAGGCCCTGGACTACAAGGCGCCCCTGCTCAAGTCCGAGGCAGCCGTCGCCGCCGCCGCGGCCGACGTTCTGAAGTACTTCGGCATCGAGGACGATCCAGTCTTCTCCTACCTCGGGTGGGAGCAGGAGTACTTCCTCGTGGATGCCGCGCTCTACGCGATGCGCCCCGACATCATCATGGCAGAGAGGACCCTCGTGGGCCACAACTCCGCCAGGAACCAGCAGCTGGAGGACCACTACTTCGGATGTATCCCCTCCAGGGTCCTGGAGTTCATGAAGGACCTGGAGTTCGAGTGCTACAAGCTCGGGATCCCCGTGAAGACCAGGCACAACGAGGTGGCCCCCAACCAGTTCGAGATCGCTCCGGTGTTCGAGCAGGCCAACCTCGCCATCGACCACAACCTGGAGCTCATGGCTGTCATGAAGACCGTCGCCGAGAGGCACGGGTTCAAGGTCATCCTCCACGAGAAGCCCTTCGCCGGCATCAACGGGTCCGGGAAGCACTGCAACTGGTCCCTGGGTACCGGGTCCGGCATCGGTCTGATGTCCCCCGGTAAGACAGACGTCGAGAACCTCAGGTTCCTGTGCTTCATGGCCAACGTGCTCAAGGCCGTTTATGACAACAACGGGCTACTGAAGGCGTCGGTCATGACAGCCTCCAACGCCCACAGGCTCGGGGCCAACGAGGCTCCCCCCGCGATCATATCCTCGTTCCTCGGGACCCAGGTCTCCGCCGCGTTCCAGGAGCTGCTGAACACCAAGGACATGGTGAAGATCGGCGGCAAGAGCAGGTACAGCCTGGGCATCCCGCAGGTCCCCGAGCTCCTGATCGACAACACCGACAGGAACAGGACCTCGCCCTTCGCCTTCACGGGTAACAGGTTCGAGTTCAGGGCCGTCGGGTCCTCCGCCAACTGCGCGTCCGCCATCACCGTGCTCAACACCATCGTCGCCTACCAGCTCAAGGTGTTCAAGGAGGCCGTGGATGCGAGGATCGCCGAGGGCACCCCCGCGATCCAGGCCGTCCTAGACGAGACCAGGGAGACCTACAGGGCCTGCCAGAGCGTCTGCTTCGACGGAAACGGGTACTCCGATGAGTGGAAGGCCGAGGCCGCCAAGCGCGGTCTGGACTGCGAGACGTCCGCTCCGCTGTGCTACGACAACTTTGTCAGCGAGCACACCATGGACGTCTACAAGGCAGTCGGCGTCATGAGTGACGTCGAGCTCAGGGCCAGGGCTGAGATCAACTGGGAGATCTACAGCAAGAAGATCGAGATTGAGGCCAGGGTCCTCGCGGACCTGACCGCCAACCACATCCTGCCCGTCTCCACCAGGTACCAGAACATCCTGCTGGACAACGTCTCCAAGATGAAGGAGATCTTCGACAAGGCGGAGTTCGACCAGGTCGCCGCGGGTGAGATCCAGATAATCAAGGACATCGCCAGGCACACCAGCGAGGCCAGGTCCCTTGCGGTGAAGATGGAGGACGAGTGCGACGCCATTGAGGCGCTGGACAACGAGCGCGAGAGGGCCATCAGGTACCACGACGTCATCGTCCCCTACCTCGAGGCCATCAGGGAGCACGTCGACGCGCTCGAGATGATCGTCGACGATGAGATGTGGCCCCTCCCCAAGTACCGTGAGCTCCTGTTCATCCGCTGAGGGGATACGAGATGGGCAATCGCATGGGGGGCCCTCAGGGGCTCTACGACCCGAAGTACGAACACGACGCCTGCGGTGTCGGGATGGCCGTCAACATAGACGGATCCAAGGAGCACCGCATAGTCGAGTACGGGTTGGAGCTGCTCGAGAACATGGCCCACAGGGGTGCCGAGAACGGAGACGGCAGGACCGGAGACGGAGCGGGCATCCTGGTGCAGGTCCCCCATGCCTTCATCCAGAAGATAGGGGTGCCGGTCCCCGAGCCAGGCAGGTACGGGACCGGCATAATCTTCCTCCCCAAGGACGCGGAGTCCGCCGAGTCGTTCCTCGGGACGCTCAGGGAGGAGTGCGGCAGGAGGGCGATGTACGTCATCGCGGAGAGGGAGGTCCCGGTGGACCATTCCGTCCCCGGCAGGATGGCACTCGACGGCGAACCCAGGATCGTCCAGGTGTTCGTGACGTCCTACGACAGCCCCGAGGTCCTGGAGCACAAGCTCTACAGGGTCAGGAAGATCGTGAGCAACAGGATCGCGGCCTCCGACGACCCCAACCGGGGCGACTTCTACATCTGCAGCCTGTCCACCAGATGCATGGTCTACAAGGGCATGCTGACCCCGGAGCAGCTTGGAGACTACTACCCCGACCTTCGCGATCCGGACTTCGCGTCCGCCATCGCCATGGTCCATTCCAGGTTCAGCACCAACACCCTGCCGGCATGGAAGCTGGCGCAGCCGTTCAGGATGCTGTGCCACAACGGCGAGATCAACACCATCCGCGCCAACAGGTCGTGGATGCAGGCGCGCGAGAGCGTCATGGAGTCCGACCTCATACCGGACATCGGCGAGATACTCCCGATCATGCAGCCGGGGATGAGCGACAGCGCGACCCTGGACAACGTGTTCGAGTTCCTGACGATGTCCGGGAAGGAGATGCCCAACGCACTCTCCATCATGATCCCGGAGTCGTGGAACGACAGGAACCCCATCCCGGACAGCCTGAAGGCGTACTACGAGTACCACTCGATACTCATGGAACCATGGGACGGCCCCGCCGCGGTGCTCTTCACCGACGGCACACTCGCAGGGGGGATGCTGGACAGGAACGGGCTCCGTCCGGCGAGGTACAGCGTCACCGAGGACGGGCTGCTCATACTGGCCTCCGAGGCGGGGGTCATCCCGCTGGACAGGGTGAGGGTGGTCGAGACCGGCCGCCTCAAGCCCGGGAAGATGATGATGGTCGACACAGCCTCCGGACGCATCGTCAGGGACGGGGAGATCAAGGAGAGTCTTGCCAACGCGTACCCTTACCGCGACTGGCTGGAGAGGAACCGTCTGGACCTGGACAGGCTGTCGTCCGGGAGGCAGGTGGGCCGTTCCGTCGACGACTATGAGAGGAGGCTTGCCGGCTTCGGGTACTCCGAGGAGGACCTCGAGAGGGTCATGGAGCCCATGGTGGCTACCGGCAAGGAGGCGATAGGGTCCGCAGGATACGATGCCCCGCTCGCCGTCCTCTCAGACAGGCCGCAGTCGCTGTTCAACTACTTCCGCCAGCAGTTCGCGCAGGTCACGAACCCCCCGATCGACCCGATCAGGGAGGAGCTGGTCATGTCCACCACAGGATACATCGGCGCCGTCCAGCAGAACATCCTGGCGCCCGCGCCCACCCACTGCAAGGTGGTGAAGGCCAGGCACCCGGTGATCACCAACAGGGAGCTGGACCTGCTGAGGAACCTCAGGTACAGGGGGTTCGATGCCGTCACGCTGGACACCACGTTCCCCGCAGACGGGGGGCCAGGCACCCTGGGGGAGGAGCTGGACAGGCTCTGCCGCCAGGCCGAGGCCGCCGTCGACCAGGGGGACGCGTACATAATACTGTCCGACCGCGGGACGTCAGAGTCCAGGGCGCCCATGCCCTCGCTGCTGGCCCTATCGGCGGTGCATCAGCACCTCGTCAACACGAAGAAGAGGCTCAGGACCGCCCTCGTGGTGGAGTCCGGCGAGCCCAGGGAGGTGGAGCATTTCGCCCTCCTGATCGGGTACGGCGCAAACGCGGTCAACCCGTACATGGCCCTGGCAGCGGTCCAGGACATGGTAGATTCGGGAAGGGTGAAGATGGACGCTGACACGGCAGAGGCCAACTACCTCAGGGCCACCGACAAGGGGCTGCTCAAGGTGATGTCCAAGATGGGCATCGCAACGATAAGGTCGTACCGCGGATCCAGGCTGTTCGAGGCTATAGGCATCGACAGGGATGTGGCTTCCAGGTACTTCGGCGACACCGCATCCAGCGTCGGCGGCATCGGCCTGGACGACATCGCGGGGGAGTACCTCCGCATGCACAGGTCGGCCTACTCCGGCGAAGGCATAGTCAACAGGGGGGAGTACGCCTACAGGAAGGACGGGGAGAGGCACAGCTGGACCCCCGAGTCCGTGAGGGCGCTGCACGCCGCGGTCAGAGGGAACGACGAGTCGGAGTACAGGCGCTTCGCCGAGCTGGAGGACGGAGGGACGTTCTTCATCCGCGACTTGCTCGATGTGAAGAGAGGGGAGCCCATACCGCTGGACGAGGTGGAGCCCGCGGAGTCGATCATGAGGAGGATGGAGGTCGGAGCCATATCCTTCGGCGCCATCAGCCGCGAGGCCCATGAGACGCTGGCCGAGGCGATGAACTCCATCGGCTCGCAGAGCAACACCGGCGAGGGAGGGGAGGAGCCGTCCAGGTTCGTTCCCGGCCCCGACGGCAGGAACCTCAGGTCCGCCGTCAAGCAGGTGGCATCCGGCAGGTTCGGCGTCACCGCCGAGTACCTGGTCAACGCCGACGAATTGCAGATCAAGGTAGCCCAGGGCGCCAAGCCCGGGGAGGGCGGCCAGCTCATGGGATTCAAGGTGGACAAGGTCATCGCCGCCACCCGTCATACGATCCCGGGGATCACCCTGATCTCCCCGCCGCCCCATCACGACATCTACTCGATCGAGGACCTGAAGCAGCTGATTTTCGACCTCAAGTGCATCAACCCGACCGCCAGGGTCAGCGTGAAGCTCGTCTCCGAGTCGGGCGTGGGGACCGTCGCCGCCGGCGTCGCCAAGGCAGGCGCGGACATGATCCTCATCTCCGGAGGGGACGGAGGCACCGGCGCCAGCCCGCTGTCGTCCATCAGGTACGCTGGGGCCCCCTGGGAGACCGGTCTGGCGGAGGTGCAGCAGACGCTCATGGTCAACGACCTCCGCGGAAGGGTCCGCATCCAGGTCGACGGGCAGATGAAGACCGCCCGCGACGTGATCGTCGCCGCGCTGCTGGGCGCCGAGGAGTACGGCTTCGCCACAGCCCCCATGGTCGCCATGGGATGCGTCATGTGCAGGAAGTGCCAGACCAACACCTGCCCCGTGGGCATAGCCACGCAGGACCCCGAGAGGAGGGCCAAGTTCCGCTCCAGCGCCGAGGAGGTCGTCAGGTACTGGAGGTTCATGGCGGAGGACGTCAGGAGGATGCTCTCCGAGATGGGCTTCAGGTCGATGGACGAGATAATCGGCCGCTCGGACCTTCTGGTGCCCCGCGACGTGTCCGGAAAGGCATCCCATCTCGACCTATCCAGGATGCTCGCCCGCATGGACGGGGAGAGCCGCATGGGTGCCGGCCAGACAGGCCTGCTGTCGCGCGTGTTCGACCGCAGGATCCTCGAGGACTGCGGGGAGTCCCTGAGGAACGGCCGCAGGACCAGGCTGACATACAGGATCGCCAACACCGACCGCTCCGTGGGCGTCATGCTCGCCGGCGAGACGGTCCGCATGGGGCTGGACCTCCAGGACGACACCCTGGACGTCACGTTCGAGGGGGCGGCCGGTCAGAGCTTCGGTGCGTTCCTCACCAAGGGCATAACGTTCAGGATGAGGGGCCTGGCCAACGACTACGTCGGGAAGGGCCTCTCAGGGGGCAGGATCACGGTCGTCCCGAGCGACGGGACGGACTGCGGTGTCGCCATCGCAGGGAACACCGTCCTCTACGGAGCAACTTCCGGCGAGCTGTACATCGCCGGAACGGTCGGCGAGAGGTTCTGCGTCAGGAACAGCGGCGCCACCGCCGTGGCCGAGGGTGCCGGGGACCACTGCTGCGAGTACATGACCGGGGGGCGCGTGGTCGTCCTCGGCAGGTGCGGCAGGAACTTCGCCGCCGGGATGTCCGCTGGTATAGCGTACGTCCTGGACGAGGAGGGCGACTTCGACCGTCACTGCAACATGGACATGGTCGAGCTGACCCTGGTGGAGTCGGAGGCGGACGTCTCCGAGCTCAGGGGCATCATCGAGAGGCATCTCGAGGAGACCGGCAGCCGCAGGGCGAGGCAGATCCTCGACTCCTGGGACGTGTACCTCCCCAAGTTCCTGAAGGTCATGCCCGTGGGCTACAAGCTGCTCCTGGAGAAGGAGTCGGAGTGAGTCGGGCGGCCTCCCGCCCGCATCCTTCTCTGGGATCACTCGCGGCCGGCTTCCTTGCAGATGTTGGACCCGACCCTGGCCAGCAGCTCGTGGAAAGTCCTCCTCTCCTCCTCGGAGAGGGGCTCCAGGAACCTCTCCTCCAGAGACTCGCGGAAGCGGTTCTGGCTCTCGATCAGCGCCAGCCCCTCCGCGGTCAGGACCACGTTCTTCGCCCTGCGGTCGTTTGGATCCGGGATCAGGGTGACGTACCCCTTCCTCTCCAGCTTCTTCATGATGCCGGCGACGGTGGGCTGGGCCATCCCGTAGTACTTCTCCATCTCCTTCAGGGTCACGGGGCGGTCCCTATGGAGATCCATGTAGTGGACGAAACGCATCTGGGAGAACGTTATCCCGTGCTCATCCAGTGATTCTGTGGCCATCTCGTTGAGGGCCTCGTTGATCTTCATGATGATGTATCCGCAGTGCTCGTTTGCTAAGTCCACATGTAAACTAGATTCATTTTGTATAAAAACAGTACTGGAAGATTATTCGGAGAGGGTGAAACCGGGAGGGGGTGACCCCTCCTTCGGGCTCAGGCGCCCTCGTAGATTATCAGGGAGTCGATGTCGAGGCCCTTCAGCTTCTGCCTGCCTTCGAGACCGGCGAGTTCCATGACGAAAGCGACCTTCACGACCTCTCCTCCGAGTCTCTCGACCAGCTTGACCACCGCCTCGGTGGTGCCTCCGGTGGCGATGAGGTCGTCGATCAGGACCACCTTCTGTCCAGGCTGGATGGCGTCCACGTGCATCTCGATCTCCGCTGTCCCGTACTCCAGGTCGTACGACTCCGCCAGCGTCTCCCTGGGGAGTTTGCCCTTCTTGCGCACGGGGATGAAGCCCTTGCCCAGAGCATATGCGACCGGTGCTCCGAACACGAACCCTCTGGATTCCGTTCCGACCACCAGGTCGAAGTCCTTGTCCTTGACCAGGTCAATGAGGCCGTCGATGGCCATCTTGAAGCCATCGGGGTCGCTGAGGATGGTGGTGATGTCTCTGAAAAGGACCCCCTTCTTGGGGAAGTTCGGGATGTCGGTGACGTAGTCACGCAGTTCTTTCATGGGCACGCCTATCGCGTTCTGATTTTAAATGTGGGTGTAAAAGAGGAACGTCCAGAACGGGGCAGGCCGTCCACCTGCCCAAGTGGTGTCATCCCCAGACGGGGTAATGGCGTTTGTCGCGGTCATCAGTCGAGTCTTGCGAACGACGGATTCAGAGCGCCATCGGGAGATAAGCGTCAATCGACCAGTCTTTCTTCGAGACGCCCGGACTCGTGTCGTTCTCGCCGCAGATCCGTGTTACTTTCCGTTTACTGATCTCTACTTGCCTCCTTGAGTGAGAGTACGCGTTGCTAGTATTTAAAAGGAATCTACAGTTGGTCGATATTCGTGGACAGAACATCGAAATCTACGGAAAACGGTTGAAATTCTACGGATTCAGTTGAATTCGTACGAATGTCGTAGCACCAGGACCCTTCCGAAAAAGGGCCTGGCGCATTGAATTCAGAAGAAGAAGAACCCGCAGCCCTCCGACACCGAGATCCTTGCAACGGCCTCCATGCGGTCGACCGGACCGGAGTACCTGCGGACCATCATCTTGCCCTCCTGGGGCAGGGCCTCGCGTAGGACCTCCACCTCCCTGAGCAGCTCCTGGGCCTCCTCGGGGGTGAACCTCCTGCCTTCCTTGGCGGACTGAGGTACGGACGCGACTATGGGGCATCCATGCCTCCCGGCGATCTCCGGTAAGAGGCTGTTGTCCGGTCCGAACGCACCGATGCACCCGCGCCCCTTGTCCCATGAGAGGGGACAGGATGCGCACATCTCGTTCATCTCGTCGAAGCTCAGCATGTCCCATCCGGTCAGCCTGTCGTCCGGGGAGGCCTTCGAGAGCACAGCATCCCTCGCGTCGTCGGGCAGCCCCTCGGTGACGATCCATCCGGTGCACTCGCTCACCGCCAATGGCTCCAATAGCTCTCTGTCGGCGTCCTTCTTGACCTTGTCCATGTAGACCGCGTCGGTATCGGGGGTGATTCTATTGCGTTTTATGAACGCGTCCCAATCCCCCACCGCGGTTTTCGCCGTTTCGAGGTCGACCTTCACGTCGCGTTCCATGTACTGCTCGAACCCGGACGGGTCATCCAGGTGCACCTTGACGATGTTCGAGCGCAGCTCCCTGCAGGGCGCGCTGGGCGCCTCCGTCTCACAGATTCCTATGTTGATTCCCATGCCCTCTACCTCCGCGTTGGCGGCAGTGCCGGGACATCGGCTCCATCCTATTAATTGGGACCAGTGCGGGTCTCCTGGACGACGGACCCGCTGCGGGAGATGACGACCTCCGTGATCGCGATGTCCCGCCCGGACGCGTTGGCGGCAGCCTTCACAAGGTTAGTGATCGCCCTGCAGCAGGGGACCTCCATCCTCACCACTTCGACCTCGGTTATCGGGTTTTCGCGGAGGATGTCCGTGAGTTTGTCGAACCGTGTGCGGTCGTCAAGTTTGGGGCATCCTATGAGTACTGGGTCGGATCCGATGAACCTCTCCCTGAACCCGTCGATGGCGAATGCCGTGCAGTCGGCAGCGATCACCACGCGTTCTCTGAAGAAAGACGAGCGCACGGGGACCAGGGCGATCTGGATGGGCCACTGGTAGGCGGGCTCCGCCATGATGCATTCGGACGGGTCGGACGCGGGACGTCCAGCCATTGGGACATCCCTCTCCGGGAACGAGATGGCCCCTCTGGGGCAGGCGGGCAGGCAGTCCCCCAGGCCGTCGCACACGTCCTCCCTGACCAGTTCCGCCTTGCCGTCTACGAGCTCGATCGCCCCTTCGTGGCAGGCGGTCACGCAGAGGCCGCAGCCGTCGCACTTCTCCTTGTCTATCAGGACCTTCCTACCGAGCATGGATTCCTACCACGCATGTTGCGGATATAGACTTAACGTTGTTAGGATTGGTTAAAGCGAATCTCCCTGGATTATGCAATGCGATCAGGATAATGTTGGATGTATACTCCAACTATTAATACGGTCCGAACCATGCCGATGACATGTATCAAGTGGCGGTCTACGGTAAGGGCGGTATAGGGAAGTCTACGATCTCGGCAAACATCTCGGTCGCCCTGGCCGAGAGGGGGATCAGGGTCATGCAGGTGGGGTGCGACCCTAAGCACGATTCCACCAGGCTGCTGCTCGGAGGACGTACCCAGACGACCGTCCTCGAGTACCTGCGTTCCACCCCATTGCCGAAGAGGAGTCTCGGGGACGTGATCGAGACCGGGACCATGGGCGTGCTATGCACGGAGGCGGGCGGACCGGAACCCGGCATAGGCTGCGCAGGACGCGGGATACTGACGACGTTCGACACGTTAAGGAAACTGGGTGCCGACGAACTGGATGTGGACGTGAGGCTCTATGACGTTCTCGGCGACGTCGTCTGTGGCGGATTCGCCGTGCCGTTGCGCGGTGAGTACGCCGATGCCGTAGTGCTGGTGACGTCCGGCGAGTTCATGGCGATGTACGCCGCCAACAACATCATGCGCGGAATGCTCAACTTCGATACCGGAAGGCCGAGGCTGCTGGGGATAGTCTTGAACTCCAGAGGGGTGGAGGGCGAGAGGGACTCCGTCCGCAGGTTCGCAGAGGCCACGGGCACCCGTGTAATCGCGGAGATCCCCCGTGACAGGATGTTCGCGGAGGCCGAGTCTAGGGGCCACACGGTGATGGAGATCTTCCCGGAATCCGAGATCGCATCGGGGATGCGCACGATAGCCGACGCGGTCGCGGAGGCGATGGATGGTAACGGGGTGTTGACGACGCCAAGGCCGTTGGACGACGCCCAGCTCTCGGATCTGGCAGCCGGGAGGGAGATCCGTCCGGGTTCTGGTGAGTCCTGCCGACAACAGTGCACCGGATGCCGCAGGGGCTTGATAAGAGGGACCAGGGTCATGGGGTCCTGCGCGGCGTACGGTGCGGCCGCGGCGTTCATGAAGGTATCCGATGCGGCCGTGGTCCTCCATGGTCCCATGAGCTGCGCCTACCTGATGGCGACCTCGCGTGCCAAGGCGGTCCTGGACCTGTACGGGAGAGGGATATTCGACACCCCTCCCGGGGACAACCTCAGATGCACGATGATGGATGACAGCGCATCGATCTTCGGAGGCGACTCGTTCCTGGAATGGTCGCTGGAGAATACGATTTCAGAGGGCTTCGGAAGGGTGGCCGTCGTGACCACCTGCATGCCCGGGATAATAGGGGACGACTGCTTGAGCACGGTGGATTCGGTGTCGTCCCGCCATCCGGACGTATCGATAACCCTTGTCCCCGCGGACGGGGACATCGAGGGGGACTTCACGGACGGCTTCCTGATGGCGGCCGGGAGGATGGCCGGATGGATGGACACCTCGCTCGATCCGCAGGCAGGTCTGGTCAACCTCGTGGGGACGACGTTCCACGACCTGCACTCGAAAGAGGGGGAGGCCGACCTCCGTGACATCCTGTCCCCGTTCGGGCTCAGGGTGAACTGCAGGTTCCTGGACGAGACAACGTCCGATCGCGTCGCCGGTTTCTGCCGTGGGATGACGGACATCATGGTCTCCGATACCAGATCGTCCCGCGACCTGATGTCGGTGGTCACCGAGAGGACCGGGAGGGAGCCGTTCCCGTCCCCTCTCCCGGTCGGTCTGAGGGAGCACATCGGGTGGTTGGAGGAGATGGGCCGTGCCACAGGCCTCCGCGACGAGGCCGAGGCCGGGGCGGATGCCGCCATCGGCATGTATACAGGCTGTGTGTCGGAATTGGGGAACCGCTTCGAGGGGAAGAGGGTCCTAGTGGCCACGAAGCTGTCCTTCAACGTGGACTGGCTGGTCGATCTGCTGGACGATCTGGGCGCGGACGTGGTCAGGATCGGTTTCGCCCCCAGTTCCCGCAAGGCAGGAGGCAGGGTGGTTTCCCGTCACATGAACAGGGTCACCGAGGGATACACCGACGAGGACATGGAACGTGACATCAGGGAGCAGAACCCGGACGTGGTCATCGCCGACTCGTCACGTGCCCCATCCAAGGGGATCAGGGTGGCGAGGCTCGGGAGGACGGGGGTGGGCTGTCGTTCGACCATCCGCTACGCCCGGTACCTGGACGCCATGATGCGCGTCCCAGAAATGGAGGGATGGAGGTCGGTCGTATGAGGTCGCTTCCGGACGGCATGACGGGTGCGATAATGGCCGTGGAGGGGATATCGGACGCCCGTGCCTTCCTTCACGGACCCGGGGGATGCAGGGCCCGTCACATGGTCCACTCGACGGCGGTGTTCCCACGCCCCTATCCCGATCAGTCCTTCTCAGAGCCCTACTTCTACGGATACGACCGGGTCCCGGCCACGTATCTGGATGAGTACGACTACATCAACGGGGCCCTCTACAAGGTGGAGGAGGCCCTCCCCTACATCGTAGCGAAGGAACCGTCGCTGATCGTGACCCTGGATTCCCCGGGTGCGGGGCTCATCGGTGACGATCACGATGCCGCCTTCCGCTCCGCGGGGATCGACAGGATCTCCGTCCACATCGGGGAGAACCTGTCTTCCATGCCGATGACCGAGGGGGCCGGACGCACCCTGGCGGCGGTCATGGGGCACCTATCCCCGGAGCGCGGGGACGTGCGCAGGGGGAAGGTGAACCTCCTGGGACTGTCCATAATGGACAAGGACTGGCGTGCTGCCAGGGAGGACCTCTCGGTCCTGCTTGGGGACATGGGCCTGGAGGTGGCGTGCGCCCCTGGCGCGGGTTCGTCGGTGGGGGAGATGATGCGCTCGGTGGACTCCGAGGTGAACGTCGTGGTCTGTCCGGAGATGTGCGTCGGACTAAGGGGGTGGTACGCGTCCGAAGGCGTGCCCGAGGCCGTCTCGCCAATGGGCGCCCCGGTCGGATTCGACGCCACCGAGGCATGGGTGAGGACGGTGGCGGATGCCACCGGAAGGGACCCGACCAGGGCCCTGGAGAGGATAGACCGCTGTCGCGTTCGCATCACCGAGAAGTTCGAAGGGATGAGGTACAACGCCCTCAGGATCAGGGGGATGACGTTCTCCGTTGCCGGGACGGCATCCGTGGTCAGACCTCTCGCGGAGTGGCTGTACGGATACCTGGCCATGGCCCCTGGCGCCGCGAAGGCGGACCCCGGGGCCGACCCGATCCAGGCGGAAGCGCTCAGGAGGTTCCTCGATTCGGCAGGGTTCGGGGAGGCCTGGGACAGGGAGCCCGAGGCAGGCAGCGGGGCGGTCCTGTGCGAGGGCATCGCCGCCGAGACCATGCGTCTCCGCGGGGAGTGCCGTGTGGCCATACCCATAGGTTACTCCACTATGGGTCTCGACGATGTGATCCCGAGGCCGGTCTATGGGATGCAGGGTGCCATGTACATTCTGGACGAGCTCCTCCACGGCGTCCGTGGCCTCTGAGGGGCCATGGGTCTGATGCGTCCCTGAGATTCCAGGAGGGTTGCCGCGAGCCCGGGGTGACGCGACCAATTCACACCTTCCTGGTCTTCAACAGCCAGTGGTCCAGCGCGAAGAAAGCCACTCCGAAGGCTATCAGCACCACCAGCGAGACCCATGGGAAGTCCAAGTAGTCGGGCAGGGCGGCCGCCCTTATGCACTCGCTCGCGTGTGTCAGGGGGAGGCAGTACAGGATCGCCTGGAACACGATGTTGAGGTCGGATACGGAGAAGAACGTCCCGCACAGGAACGTCATCGGGAGGATCACCAGGCTGTTGAACGTGGCCATGCTCTGATGCGATTTGGCGATCAGCGCCGCGGCCATCCCAAGCAGGGAGAACACCACGCAGGACAGGACGATGCAGACCGCCACCATCGGCGACGCCACGAGCTCCGGCGCCTGGGGGAGGCAGAGCCCCAGGATGTAGATCAGCCCGCTGGCGATGAGCCCCCTGACCAGACCAAGGGTGCACTTCCCGAGGACGATGGCGGATAGGCTCAGCGGACACATCATCATCTCGTCGAAGCTCCGGTAGTACAGCCTCTGGACGTTCATCCTGGTGGATGTGGACGAGAACGAAGAGGACAGCGAGGAGAGTGCCGCGATACCGGGGATCACGAAGGCCACGTAGGACACCCCAATGCTGGTCTCCCCGGTCCTGAGACCGAAGCCGAAGGCCACCAGATAGAGGATGGGGCTCATGACGCTCATGACGAGGATGTTCCAGAAGTTGTGCTTCATGAACATCAGGTCCCCCCAGGCGACGTAGTAGACCTGTCTGAGGAATGCGATGCTCATCTCCTCCCCTCCACGGACTTCCCGGTGAGCTCTACGAAGACGTCCTCCAGGTTGGTCTTCCTGATGGTGATCTCGCTGTCCGTCTCCAGGGATGCGGCGTATGCCTGCGCCTCCGACCTCTCCCCGAAGTAGCGGTACTGGGTCCTGCCGTCGAGCATGTACTCTACCGCGGTGGAGCCCACCTTCTCGCAGAGGGCACGTGGATCATCCAATGCGATGATCTTCCCGTGGTCGATGATTCCCACCCTGTCGCACAGGGCCTCGGCCTCCTCGATGTAGTGGGTGGTGAGGACTATGGTGGTCCCCCTCTCGTTGAGGGAGCGGACCACATCCCACAGCAGGCGTCTGGCGTTGATGTCCAGGCCGGATGTGGGTTCGTCCAGGAACAGGACGCGGGGGCTGTGCAGCATGGCGCACACGATAGCGGCGCGCTTCTTCCATCCGCCAGACAGGGAGTCCACGGGCTTGTCCAGGTACTCTTCCAGGCCGAACAGGTCCGAGAGCTCCTTTATCTTGACCTCCCTCTCCCGCTTGCCCATCATGTGGTGCATGGCGTGGGAGACCATGTTCTCCCGGATGGTCAGGTCCTTGTCCAGGGACACCTGCTGCTGGATGACCCCCATGCTGTTCTTGGCCTCGACGGGGTTCTTAAGGATGTCGTAGCCGTCCACGATTATCGTGCCGGAGTCGAATCCGGTGAGCGTCGCTATGCAGCGGATCGTGGTGGTCTTGCCGGCGCCGTTGGGTCCGAGGAACCCGAACAGCTCTCCCTCGTGGATCCTCAGGTCCAGGTGGTCCACCGCAGCCTTGTCGCCGTAGCTCTTCACGAGGTCGGATATGATTATGATGTCCTTCATCCGAGATCAGCCCATTCAAAGAATAATTGGATGATATATCCTACAAATTTGTTTTTATCGACGGGCGTCTTCCAATTTCTTTATTCTTACATTGGATGATACAACAAATATACCATATACCCCCTTGGAGTATAAAATCTATAACTTTTTTATTCATGTCGTTTATTTGGATTTATAATCCAACTAATGATGGATGCAACTTCACTACCTGGATTATAGTAGGTGTGTATCATGAATACAAAGGCGATTGCCGCAATTGTCATCGTGGCGGTGGTGGTCGTTGCCGCTGTCGTGATTGCGATAGGCAACGGAGGGAGTGATGACAACTCCTCTACCATTGATGCTGCAGGCGATCAGGGAACTGTTTTTGGAAACGCCAACGGAGATTGTCGCATCAATGAGGAGGATGTGCAACTCATCGAGCAACTCATTTCAAACAACAATCCAGATGATATCAACGACTACCCCCTAGCCGACGTGAACCACGATGGGACGATCGACGAGGCGGACGTGACTGCAGTGAGAAACATCATCAACGGGACCGCAACAACAGTCGATGTGTCGGATTTCACAGGCAACGTTGTTACTGTGAGCTATCCTATGGATAACCTTCTGGTTGTTGGTGGTACGAACATGAGGGTTGTGGTCTCGGTTCTCAACATGGAGGATAGGATTCTCGCGAATGCTACCAATAATTATATCGGACCCTATCTCGACAAGACTCTTTATGAGCTCCGTGAAAACGGAACTATTGCTACGCTGAGTACAAGCGCTTCTGCGGAAGACATGACCACGCTCTCAGGACTGAACGTCCAGGGAGCAATAATCGAGGGCGCTGGTACCAACCAGTGGACCGAAGACCATGCGACGACATACCTGCGCGACAATGGAATTCCCGCGCTGGTGTTCAACACTGACAATTACAACTACGTGATGAGTACGATATCCACTATAGGAATTCTTATCGGGGCAGAGGATGAGGCAGAAGCCTATCTCAATTATCTGAACAATGTGAACAATACTATTCAGGAGAGGTTGGGAGATCAGGCGGGGACCACCACGGTTATGACCATAACGATGTCCAACTCTGTCAGTGGAACCGAGTCCGACTACTATGCAATGTCCGAATTGGCAGGTGGGAGCAACCTGGCAGATTGGGCAGACATGACCCGCAGATATGATCCAAGTACAGGCGATTATTGGCTTCTCGATCCAAAGTACAACCCCGATTGCCTTTTCCATTTCAGGTCCATGGTATATGGGAACGATCCGTCTCAGAGTGTTCTTGACAGTTGCAGGACATATTTCGAGGAGACCAATGCCTATCAGAACGGTAATTACTACCTAATCAACGGTACGGTTCCGCTTCCGGTGAGGTTGGCCTACATGGCCGAGATAATGTATCCAGATCTTTTTGAGGATGGTTGGGCCGACTCGGTGTTCCAGCAGTTCATCGACGATTTCACTGAACTCGAGGATTGGGACGTTACCGAGCACAGGGCAGTATGGTCAGTTTCCGATTTCTAAACCATGAGGGGGTTCGCCCCCTCAATTCGAAGATGTGAGGGCAATGCATCAGATAGAGGTTGAGGGTCTGGACTACTCCTACACAGGGGATGCCCTGATTTTGAAAGGAATAGAGTT
This sequence comes from uncultured Methanomassiliicoccales archaeon, assembly GCA_959597175.1. GTDB lineage: Archaea > Thermoplasmatota > Thermoplasmata > Methanomassiliicoccales > Methanomethylophilaceae > Methanoprimaticola. The sequence continues at coordinate 5,548 of CAUFXM010000003.1, read as the reverse complement.
GGACATCAGCAACCCGCAACTGGTGTCCATCATCGGGCCGAACGGTGTTGGGAAATCGACTTTGATTCACTGCATGAACCGTATCCTACAACCACAACATGGCGTAGTGATGATTGATGGGATGGATGTGAAGGAATATGATGTGAAGAGTCTGGCGCGTAAGGTTAGCTATGTCCCGTATTCATCATCGGATACCTTTCCGATGACGGTCGTCGATACGATTCTGATGGGACGCAATCCCCATAGGAAGTGGAAGTCTCTTCATGACGACCTCATGGTGGTGAAGGAGGTCATGGAGCTGATGGACATCACACCCTTGGCCATGCGTCCTTTCAACGAGTTGTCGGCAGGTCAGCACCAGAGGGTGATGTTGGCGAGAGGTCTGGCACAGGAACCTGAGATATTGATGCTGGATGAACCGACAGCTAATCTGGATATCAAGCATCAGATGGATGTGATCCGTCTTTTGAAGAGGATGTCAGTCGAGAAGAATATCGTGGTGATCATGATCAGTCATGATCTGAACATCGCCTCTCGCTATTCGGACAACATCATCATGATGTCTGAGGGAACGATCTATGCCGTTGGTCATCCTTCAGACGTCATAACCAGAGAAAACATCATGCACGTCTATGGCGTGGACTCAGAGATAATCGAAAGTGATGGAAGACCGTTCATGATCGTCAAAGACAACGAATTCGAAGATTCCGGAATCTCTGATTCATGCATAGTCAAGAGTGTTTCTCGTTCCGGTGGTGTCGTTGGATCAGAACGATGGTTTCGATTTGGAGTCTGAATACTCCGCGATGGTGTGGAAGAAGATTGTCCTCATCATCGTCATTGCCATAGCGGTTGTCATCGTTGCAGGGTATACACTGACACTCAACGGACTCCACCTGAGTTTCTTCGAGTGCTACGAATACATCTTCGGACACATATTCGGGAACCAGTACGAGTTCAGGTCTCCAGAATGGAACAACGACTACCTTCTATGGAACATATACCTGCCGAGAGTGGTCCTGGCCGTCATCGTGGGGGCGGGTCTTGCCGTCTGTGGGGTCGTGATGCAGAGTCTGATGAACAATCCGCTCGCCGACCCATACACTGTCGGAATATCCGACGGTGCATGTTTCGGCGCGGTCGCGGCAATAGTGGCAGGATTCTCGCTTGCGACGATCTTCCAGTCAATGGGTGTGGTGGTGAGCGCATTCATATGCGGTCTGGTTCCAGCCATTATCATCATACTCTTATCGAGGATCGTGAAGTTGACACCGGCCACTTCAATCCTCATCGGAGTGGCTCTTTCCTATCTCTTCAGTGGACTGGAGACGGCGATAATGGTATCCACTGACACGGAGACTCTTAGGAATGCGTATCTCTGGCAGATCGGTACGCTAAACGGTGCCACATGGAACGATTGCATCATCCCGTTCATCCTGACCCTGGTATGCTCAGCGTTCATGATGTTCTCCTGTAAGAATCTCAATCTTCTAGCATTGGGAGACGACAGTGCAACAAGCCTTGGGCTCGACGTTGATCAGTTCAGAACGGTGTGTATGATTCTAGTATCGGTGTGTGTTGCATCGATCGTGAGTTTCTGCGGTGTCATAGGTTTCGTTGGATTGGTGGTGCCACACATCGTGAGGATGCTCATCGGAGGAGATAACAAGTTCCTCATACCAGCATCGATGGGTGCAGGAGCCCTGTTCATTCTGGTCGCTGACCTGATTTCGAGAACCATTATTGCACCAGAGGAGTTGCGCGTGGGTGTGATTGTATCGATCATCGGTGCGCCATTCTTCCTTTATGTAATTCTCAGAAAGAAGAAAAACTACGGGGATGCTTTCTGATGGATGAGCAATCTTATGACATAGAGGGCCAATACCTCAACGAATCTAGACGCAAACTCGTAATCACAGTGATTTTTCTGGTGATCGCTGTCGTGATGGCGTTCGGTTCGATCTTCATCATCGACTATACCGGACTGACGGCCGATGTGATATGGGATGTAATCTGCGCACATCTAAACGGCTCCGAATACGGTGTCCACTATTACGATCTGATTGTCTGGGAGTACACGGTTCCACGTTCTATAATGGCAGTGGTAGCAGGCATAGGGCTGGCCATCGGCGGGGCGGTAATGCAGTCTCTGATGCGCAATCCCCTTGCAGAACCCTATACGACAGGCGTTGCATCCGGGGCTTCATTCGGTGCGGCGATATTCATCATACTAGGAATTGCAATAGTTCCGACCTCGGTCTACTCTTTGAACCTCACCATTAACGCTACTCTCATGGCGCTTGTACCAACAGTCGCCATAGTCCTGATATCCCGCAGGAAGACAATCACGCCAACGACCATGATTCTGGCGGGAATCGCGATAATGTATGTCTTCCGTGCGTGCACGTCATTCCTTACTCTGACGGCCGATCCCGAGAACGTGGAACAACTGTACCTGTGGAACGTTGGAACAGTGGGAAGCGCTCGCTGGGATAACATCTGGATAGTAGCTCTCGCAACACTAGTCTGTGGTTCCCTGCTCATGTTGTTGGCCGATAAGCTGACGATAATGTCGGCGGGGGACCGCTGTGCGACGACGATGGGGATCAAGGCAAGGTCCGTGCGTGTGATATCGCTGATCCTAATCGCAGTTCTTACCGCCACAATCGTAGGCTATACCGGAACGATAGGGTTCATGGGCCTGGTAGCACCACACATAGCACGCATGTTTGTAGGTTCGAACCTGAGACATCTAATCCCATGTTCGGCGGCAGTCGGTGCCTTCGTTCTTGTGGCCTGCGATTGTTTGGCGAGAGAGTTGTCCACGTCGGGCCTCAGTGTTGGAGTAATCACATCGATTATCGGAGGGCCGATATTCATCATCCTTCTCATCAAAGGAGCCAAGAAGGTCTGGTACTGAACAGAACAAACAGGTTACGGGGAGGAGTGGGGAGTCACCTGTCGTTGACCTCCTCCACCCTCTCCTCCAGCTCCAGGTAGATCTCCTTCATCCTCTCCAGGGTCTCCGGCTTCGCGTCCCACATACCGCGGTCTATCGCCTCGAAGAGCCTGTCCATCATCTCCATCATGGCATGGGGGTTCTCGTCCTCCATCCACTCCCGGGTGTCGTCGTCGAACAGGTATCTCTCCGTGAGCTTCTCGTACATCCAGTCGTCCACCACGTCCGACGTCGCATCCCAGCCGAAGGTGTACTCGGTTAGGTTGGCTATCTCCGCCACGCCGCGATATCCATGTCTCTTCAATCCCTCCACGAACCTGGGGTTCAGCACCTTGCTCCTGTAGGTGAACGCCAGCTCCTCCTTGGTGTCCCTGACCTTCACCCGGTCCGGGTCGGACCCGTCGCCCATGTATGAGACGGCATCGGGGTTCCCGTAGGCCCTCACGAAGGAGTTCAATCCTCCCAGGTACCCGTAGACGTCGTCGATGTCAAGGAGGTCGATCTCCCTGTCGGGCATGTTCTTCACCGTCACGCCCACCTTCGAGAACCTCCTGACGAACTCGTCCCTCATCTGCTCCCCCTGCAATCCGCGACCGTACGCGTGACTCCCCCAGGCGATGTATATGTCCGCCAGGTCCTGCACCGTCTCCCAGTCACCGCTCTCGATGGCGTGGTTCACCCCGGGCCCGTATCCTCCGGGCGGGCATCCGAAGACCCTGACCGAACCCCTCCTGCGGGCTTCGTCCACGGTAAGGTCGGAAGCCATCCCCTCGATGATGTCCTTCCTGAGATTCGCGGCGAGGATGTTGTCCTCGTCCGACTCGTCCAGGCCGGCGACGAGTTTCACGGCGTCGTCGATCAGGTCTATGAGGTTGGGGAACGCGTCCCGGAACAGACCGGTTATCCTCACGGTGACGTCGATCCTGGGTCTGCCCAGCTCCTCCAGCGGGACCGGTTCCAGACCCACCACCTGTCCTCCGGTGGGGGACCAAACGGGCTTCACCCCCATGAGCCAGAGTATGTACGCCACGTCGTCCCCGTTGGTCTTCATGGTGTCCGTTGCCCAGATGATGAACCCCACCTCCCTTGGATATGACCCCTTCTCGTCCACATGGCGTTGTATCATCTGGTCCGCCATCCTCCTCCCGATGGACCATGCCGCCGGCGTGGGCACTATCTCCGGATCTATTCCGTAGTAGTTCCTGCCCATCGGCAGTATGCGTGCGTTGCCGCGGGTGGGTGCTCCCGACGGTCCGGGGAGGACGTAGCCCCCGTCGCAGGCGTGCATCATGTTGTCCATCTCGTCGGTCATGCGACGGAGGTTCGGGACCAGTGTGGAGCATATGTAGGACACCACCATGTCCAGGTCGCCGGAGTTCCAGCGGGCGGCCTCTGCCAGGCACCCGCTCTCGTCGTAGTCCAGGGAGTGCATCCTCTCTATCATGTCCCAGGATTCCTTGTCCACCCTGTCGAGGATGACGCCGTTCAGCTCCCCGCCGGTCTCCCCGGACGGGTCGTCGAGAAGGGCGTTGATGTCGTATCCCAGGGCGGATGCCACCGAGCCGCGGAGGGACGGCACGTCACCGTTCCTCAGCCTGGTCAGCGAGTACACGTCCTCCTTCAGAAGGTCCCCCTCCGGGGCCCTGCCGATTACGTGGAGGCCGTCGCGGATTATCGCGTCCTTCAATTCGGTGATGCGGTCGTGGATCGCCTCCAGGTGCTCCTCGAATCCGTCTGGGTCTATGTCATCGGGGATGCCCAGCTCCTGGAGCATCTCAGCCTTCCTGGCGGCGTCGAGGACCTGCTGGATCAGCGCCGTCCTCCTCTCCCCGCGGGAGTTCCTGGCCTTGAACCATTCCTGGAGCGGCTGGTCCACCGCTTCTATGTCATCATAGGTTCCGGCCCGGGTCATGGACGGGCACATGTGCCCGATCAGGACCGCCTCGGACCTTCTCTTGGCCTGGATCCCCTCCCCCGGGTCGTCGATCACGTAAGGGTAGATGTGGGGGATCCCGTCCAGGACGAGGTCGGGGAAGCACTTCGACGACAGGGCCAGGCTCCTCCCCGGAAGCCATTCGAGGGTCCCGTGCGTCCCCATGTGGATGACCACGTCGGCATGGAACGTGTGCTTCAGCCATCTGTAGAACGCGAGGTACTGATGCGGCATGGGCACGACCGGGTCATGGTAGACCGCCTCCATCTGATCCGCCCATGACCGGAGCGGTTGGTATCCTATGAACACGTTCCCGTTGACGATCCCGGGGATCACGAACTCCCCTCCTTCGACGCACACCTCCCCCGGCGGTTCGCCCCACGATGCCTCCATCCTCTCCCTGTCGAACCCCGGTATCCTGCGATAGTGCTCCATGTAGTCTTGCAGCGGGACAAGGTCTGCAGCCTTCTCCCTGACCCTCTCCGGCGATGACCACTCCAGGTCGTTGGTGATGTTGTCGAGGCACTCCTGCACCAGGTCGCGGGATGTGGCGGGCACATGGTCCACATTGTATCCGAGGGATGAGAACCTCTCGAGCATGTCCCTGACGCTCTGTATGGTGTCCAGCCCGGCGGCGTTCCCTATTCTGCCGGACT
>CAUFXM010000002.1 GCA_959597175.1 uncultured Methanomassiliicoccales archaeon | reverse complement strand
TTCATAAATTCACAGCGTTTTTGGTCTGTTTGGACCACCGCTTAAATGGGAATAAGAGATGAGTGCTCCCGTCGGGATTTGAACCCGAGTCGAAGCCTCGAGAGGGCTTCATGATTGGCCGCTACACTACAGGAGCAGTAAACCGAGGCATGAGTAGGTTGTTAATAAACTTTTCTATCATGCCCCGGTGTGATTTCTCCATTAAACGTCGTTTTTCCTCAAAAATCGCTGGGACGGAGTGGCGGAAGTCTCTTGTGCTCCATGGATTCGACCTGCATGCGGATCTCCGCGACCTTCTCCTTGGTCAGCCCGGTGTCGCCGGCGATCTGGGCGTCCGTGCGGTCCTGCTCCAGGTCGTACAGGATCTGGTCCAGGTCGTTGTAGGTGATGCCCATCTCAGACTCGTCAGTCTGTCCCTCCCAGAGCCCAGCGGACGGGGGCTTGGTGATTATGTCCTCGGGGATGCCGATCATCCTGGCAATCTGCCTCACCTCGGTCTTGTACATGTTCGCAAGAGGCGTCACGTCGCACGCGCCGTCACCGAACTTGGTGAAGTAACCCATCATCATCTCGCTCTGGTTGGATGTGCCCATAACGATGCTGTCCCTCTTCTTGGCCAGATTGTACAGGACGATCATCCTGCACCTCGCCGAGATGTTCCCACGCTCCAAGGGGGTCTCCTTCCCGGTGAGGAGGACCGCGGCCAGGGCGTCGACCGCTGGCTGAATGTCCACGACCTTGTACTCCGTCCCCCAGGCCGAGCAGAGATCGGCCGTGGTCTTGTAGTCCTCGGCGGGTGTGACCCTGGATGGCATGAACACGTTGAGAACGCGGTCTGCACCGATGGCATCGACGCAGAGCTTCGTCACGGTGGCGGAGTCGATCCCCCCGCTGATGCCAATGACGACACCCTTGCAACCGATGTCGTCAACGGTCTTCCTGATGAATCCGACGAGGCTGTCCACATCCTCCCGGGTGATATTCGGGATCTTGACTCCGGTCATTGCAGTGGAATCCCCACCGTTCGATTTAGATGCTTTGCCGAGAACGGTCCGACATCGGACGACGCAACGTCGCCGGGTCGCGCTCTGGGCTCCTCTCCAGGGACCATGGTTCCGAACGGACACCGCCATGGGGGTCCCCCCCCCCTTCGTGCACTGGGGAAGCGTTTATTCCGACTTCGCCCTATCATCAATCATGCGCGCCGACATCGCCCTATGCCAGATCCTTCCTGTCCAGGGGAACCCCGCAGCCAACAAAGACCTCATCCTGGGACTCATGGACAGAGTCCGGGCCGACGTGCTGCTGTTCCCCGAGATGTTCCTGACCGGCTACGGATCGCCCTGCGACGGTCTGGAGGACGATGTCGAGGTCTGCATCGGCGAACTGTCAGACGCTTGCAGGATGAATGACATGGCTTTGGCCTTCGGATGCCCGCGCTTCGAATCCGGACTCGTATACAACTCCCTGGCGTTCATGTCACCCGACGGCGACTCCTGGTACGACAAGGCCCATCTCGCCGACTTCGGGGTGTATGCCGAGACGGGGTTCGCCCCGGGATCCGGTCCCGGGATGGGTTCGTACCACGGGATGCTCTTCGGCCTCTGCATTTGCTACGATGTGTTCTTCCCGGAGATCCTCCACGGATGCTCTCTCGCCGGTGCGTCCGTCAATGTATGCGCGGCGGCATCGGCGGTCCAGTCGAAACGCTTCCTCGACAGGGTGTTGCCCGCTCGCGCGCTGGAGGATGTGACGTACACTGCATACATCAACAACGTCGGCATGACCTCCGGGCTGGAGATGCACGGATGCTCGAGGGGGCTGAACCCGTACGGGGACGTGCTGGCGGAGTGCGGTCCCACGGAGGGGGTGGCGGTGTTCTCGGTGGACACCGATGAGCTCGATGAGGCCCGGAAGATCCGCAGACATATCTGCGACTACAGGTCCGAGATTGACTGGGGAGTCCAAAACTTTTAATTATAGGAGCCGTTCCCCCGTTACACAAAGCCGAGATGGCCCAGCCCGGTAAGGCGCGAGCCTGGAAAGCTCGTGGGAGCATTCCCTCGGGAGTTCAAATCTCCCTCTCGGCGCTTTCTCCTGCATTATCTTACGCATCCGTCCATTTTTTCACACGAAGATTGTACAAATGGCGCGGGCGCGTACTTATAATAATAAAGAGACAATCGCCCCCACATCGAGGGGTGCCCCGGATGATAGTCAACGCCGAGTTATTCGTCAAGGACCTGCCAGGACAGCTGGTGGGGTCCCTGGAGCCCATATCCCTGGTGGATGGGAACATCATGGGCGTCATGCACGACCGCGAGCGCATAGTCAACCACAGGATATGCATCAACATAACCTTCGAGGTCGAGGGACAGCGGCAGCTGGAGGAGCTCCAGAGGATCTGGAAATCCAAGGACATCATCATCTCCAAGATCGGGTCCGTATACCAGACGTACACGATGGACTACCTCCTGATAGGCGACATCGACGCCCCATACATCGAGGGGCTCATCAACCGTGCATCAGCCATAGCGAAGATGGACGCGGTGGACGTCAGGTACTCGTCCAGGACCAGCAAGTCGTCGAGACGCACGGGGCTCATATCAGTCAAGACGAGAAGCGAGGAGGACCTGGAGAGACTGGACGACTTCCTGGACGCCGAGTGCAGGAAGACCGGGACGACATACGTGAGGGGTGTGTGAGATGAGGGTTTTCATCTGCGGGTTCGGAACGGTCGGACAGGGCTTCGCCGAGGTCCTCGCCGCACGCAGGGAGTTCCTGGAGGAGAGATACGGCCAGCCAGTTCTGATCACGGGGGCCATGGACTCCAGGACGTACGTCCTGGACAGGGACGGCCTCGACCCCATGGAGCTTGTGGCCAGGAAGCAGAGGACCGGCAGGGTGGGCGGTGACGAGTACTCCGACCCGCTGGAGGTCCTGGACCGCGCCAGCTACGACATCCTGGTGGAGGTCAGCCCCACCGACGTTGCCACCGGCGGGGCGGGACTGGGGAACATCACCCGCGCCCTTCAGGACGGAAAGGACGTCATCACCGTGAACAAGGGCCCTCTGGCCCTGAGATTCAAGGAGCTCATCTCCCTCGCCAAGAGGAACAAGTGCAAGTTCCGTTTCGAAGGCAGCGTCGGAGGCGCCATGCCGATCATCAACCTGTGCCGTGAGAACCTCCGCGGCGAGAACATCACATCCATACGCGGGATCTTCAACGGCACATGCAATTTCATCCTCAGCAAGATGGACAAGGGACAACCGTTCGAGCAGGCCCTCAAGGAGGCCCAGCAGATGGGCTACGCCGAGACGGACCCCACCAACGACATCGAGGGCTACGACAGTGCCTGCAAGGTGGCCATCCTAGCAAACTCGATCTTCGGGAGGAACGTCACCTTCAACGACGTCAAGATCACCGGCATCACCGGCATCACCGAGGAGGCAATATCGATGGCTGCCTCCCGCAACATGGTCATAAGACTGATCGGCGAGGTGTCCGAGACCAAGCTCGAGGTCGGACCCAGGCTCGTCCCGAGGGGACACCCCCTGAGCATATCCGGGACGCTCAACACCGCCCAGATCATCTCCGACCTCGCAGGGCCGATCACCGTCACCGGCAGGGGCGCCGGCAGGACCGAGACGGCCTCGGCGATACTGAGCGACCTCATCTCCATCATGGATGAGAGGACAGAGGTCTGAGATGGCGAGAATCGCGATCTACGACACCACCCTCAGGGACGGCGCCCAGACCGAGGGGGTATCCTTCTCATGCGAGGACAAGCTGGACATCCTGGCGAAGCTGGACGAGTTCGGCGTGGACTTCGTCGAAGGAGGGTGGCCCGGATCCAACCCGAGGGACGATGAGTTCTTCGCCAGAGCCAGCGGGATGGACCTGGACAGATCGGTCCTCACCGCCTTCGGAAGCACCCGCAGACATGACGTGCCCCCGGAGGACGACGCGAACCTGCGTGCCCTGGCCGCTTGCCCCGCCGATTGGTGCTGCATCTTCGGGAAATCCTGGGACTTCCAGGTCACGGCAGCGCTGAGGATAGGACTGGACGAGAATCTGAGGATGATAGAGGACAGCGTCGCGTTCCTGAGGGGGTCCGGCAAGAGGGTGATGTTCGATGCCGAGCACTTCTTCGACGGGTACCGCTCGAACAGGGATTACGCGCTGTCCGCACTGCGGGCCGCCGAGCGCGGAGGCGCCGAATGGCTGGTGCTCTGCGACACGAACGGGGGGTCGCTCCCCGGCGAGATCTCGGAGGCTGTGACGGACGTCGTGGGCAGCATCGGAGTCCCCGTGGGCATCCACTGTCACAACGACTCGGACCTGTCTACCGCATGCACGCTTGCTGCCGTCGAGGCCGGATGCACGATGGTGCAGGGCACCGTCAACGGGATAGGGGAGAGGTGCGGCAACGCCAACCTCTGCACAGTCATCCCGAACCTGGCTCTGAAAATGGGGGCGGACCTCGGCAACGTGGATCCGAGAGGGCTGACGCAGCTGTCCAAGCATGTGGGGGAGATCGCCAACATGGTGCCGGCCCCGGGCATGCCCTATGTCGGAGACAGGGCGTTCGCCCACAAGGGCGGCATGCACGTTTCAGCCCTGGCCAAGGACCCCCGCACATACGAGCACGTACCGCCAGATTCGGTTGGCAACATCCGCAGGGTGCTCGTGTCAGACATGGCTGGGAGGACGAGCATCACCGAGAAGCTCAGGGAGCTGGGGCTGGATATCAGCGACGACAGCAGCTCCATAACCAACAAGATCAAGGACATGGAGTCCAAGGGATACCAGTTCGAGGGGGCGGACGCCAGCTTCGAACTCCTGGTCAAGAGGCTCAGGGGCGATCTGGAGAAGAGATTCGAGATCGCCGGGTTCAGGCTGTTCATCGACGAGAGGGCAGGACTGGACATCGACTCGGAGGCCAGCATCAAGGTGCTCAGCGCGGACGGGGAGATGGAGCAGACCGCGGCGGACGGGTGCGGACCGGTGAACGCCCTGGACAACGCCCTGAGGAAGGCCCTGGCGCGCTTCTATCCTGAACTGGACGACGTCAGGCTCACCGACTACAAGGTCCGCGTCCTGGACGAGAAGTCCGCCACCGAGTCCACGGTCAGGGTTCTGATCAGGACCACGGACGGCAGCTCCAGCTGGACGACGGTCGGCGTCTCGCAGAACGTCATCGAGGCGAGTCTGATAGCGCTCACCGACTCCCTCGAGTACGCACTCATGAAACAGGATCAAAGAAACAAGGTGAAGCAATGAAGAGAACCATAGTCACGCTGGTCGGGAAGGACCACGTCGGAATCATAGCCGCCGTGTGCAACTTCTTCGCGGAGAACGACATCAACATCCTGGACATCAAGCAGACCACCGTCCAGGAGTACATCAACATGATCCTCATCGTGGACACCTCCGGCTACACCCAGGGGTTCGACAGGCTCGCAGAGGGCCTCGACGCCGTGGGCAGGGAGGTGGGCTGCATCATCAAGGCACAGCACGAGGAGATCTTCGACATGATGCACAGGATCTGATCGCATGGTGGAGCTCAACGAGGTGTTCGAGACATACGAGATGGTCTCCCATGAGAACCTCGACGTCAGGACGATCACCATGGGGATAAGCCTGCTGGACTGCATCGACACCGACGTCGACAGGCTGTGCGGGAAGATCTACGACAAGATAACCGCGAAGGCCAGGAACCTGGTCGCCGTGGGCGACGAGATCGGTCTCGAATACGGGGTCCCGGTGATCAACAAGAGGGTTTCCGTCACACCCATAGCCCTGATAGGTGCCGCCGCATGCCGCTCGCCCGAGGACTTCGTGAGGATCGCAGAGACCCTGGACCGGGCCGCCGACACCATCGGGGTCAACTTCATCGGCGGATACTCGGCGCTGGTCCAGAAGGGTATGACCCCCGCGGACAGGATGCTGATCGAGTCCATCCCCCAGGCACTTGCCCGCACCGAGAGGGTGTGCTCCTCCATCAGCCTCGGTTCCACCAGGGCCGGCATCAACATGGACGCCGTCAGGCTCATGGGCGACATCGTTGTGGAGACCGCAAGAGCCACCGCGGACAGGGACTCCATCGGATGCGCGAAGCTCGTGGTGTTCTGCAACCCCCCGGACGACAACCCGTTCATGGCCGGAGCGTTCCACGGCGTGACCGAGACGGACTGCGTCATAAACGTCGGAGTCAGCGGCCCGGGCGTGGTGAGGGAGGCGCTGACCAAGGTCCGCGGAGAGAGCTTCGAGGTCCTCTGCGAGACGATCAAGAGGACGGCGTTCAAGGTCACCAGGGTCGGACAGCTGTTCGCGAAGGAGGCCTCCAGACGCCTGGACGTACCGTTCGGCATCGTGGACCTGTCCCTCGCCCCCACCCCTGCGGTCGGGGACAGCATCGCAGACATCATCCAGGAGATGGGGATGGAACGCGCAGGGGCCCCTGGCACCACCGCCGCCCTGGCGATCCTGAACGACCAGGTAAAGAAGGGCGGCGTCATGGCCTCGTCCTATGTGGGCGGACTCAGCGGCGCCTTCATCCCCGTGACCGAGGACAGGTCCATGGCGGAGGCGGCCGAATGCGGCGCGCTCACCCTGGAGAAGCTGGAGGCCATGACGTGCGTGTGCTCCGTTGGCCTGGACATGATAGCCGTGCCGGGGAACGTCCCGGCCACCACCATAGCCGGGATCATTGCCGACGAGATGGCCATCGGCATGGTCAACCAGAAGACCACCGCCGTGAGGATAATCCCGGTCATCGGCAAGGGCGTGGGCGACCGCGTCAGGTTCGGCGGACTCCTAGGGGATGCTGGCATCATGCCCGTGAACGGATACGGCTGCGCCGGCTTCGTGGACCGTGGCGGAAGAATCCCCGCCCCCATCCACAGCTTCAAGAACTGAAAGGGGTGCCATCACCCCGCCTTTCTCATTCCGGGTCGGTCCGGGTCTCCGGCGACCCCTCCTTCTCCCTGACCCACGACGGCAACGGGATACGTGAACCCACGAACGCCGATATGAGCATCGGCACCACCGCCAGCAACGGGAAGCACAGGAACAGCAGGAGCGTCGCCATCAGCGGCTTGCGCATGACTCCCCCGACCAGCGCCGCCGTGACGACGCAGAGGCAGAACACGGGGTCCACGCCCGTCAGCATCGCCAACCCGTACCCAATGGATATCCCCGCGAAAATGACCGGGAAGAAGTGTCCCCCGCGCCATCCCATGTTGACGCACATCGCGGTCACCAGGATCTTCACCAACCCCGTCGCCAGGAGCAGAGCCGCGCCCATGGTCGTCCATACCTCCCCCAGCTCCGAAGATTGGGCCTCGCCGGAGAACATCGTGAACGGAAGGACCACACCGCACACACCGAGGATGGCGCCGGCCACGACGGGCTTCAGCACGTTGTCGCCCATCCTGTCCGACAGACGTGCCAGCAGCGCCTCGGAGACATTGTACAGCCAGCCCGCCAGGGCGCCAACTATGATGAGGGGGACCATCCACAATATCTCCTCGACCTCGACGGACTCCCATTCGTAGTGGGGCAGGGGCATGCCGCCCCCTATGAGATGTCTCAGCGCCATGAACGCGCCCAGAGCGCCTATGATGGCGCAGGCGTAGACCGCCGCCCTGGTCCATCTGGACATCCCGCTGGCGGACGCCCCCTCATCCGACCTGCTTCCGCTGACACCGGCCGCAAAACCGTATAACGGGGCCGTGAACAGCGCGGACAGGGTAGCGGTGACACCGGCCTCAGTGAGCTCCCTGAAGTCGGCACCGAACCTCCTCATCCTGTCCCCTACCCAGGAGCACAGTCCGGCGATCACACCTGTGAGGCCCGCCTCGGGACCGACGGAGCCGCCGAAGACCAGCGGCAGGAGCGCAGCCACAGACATCCTCCCCAGCTTGTCATGCTCGTAGCGGCCATCCCTCTTGACCTTGGCCATGACCGTCCTGAGGTCTTCGGGATAGTTCCCGTAGCGCCTGGCGAACAGCCCTATGACCGCCCCGCCGATGATGCACATCACTATCGGATAGAAGATTCCGAACCAGGACGCCACGCCGTCCCATACTAGCTCGATCCCCACATCCATGGCGTAGAGGACCAGCCAGACGAAGGCTCCCGCGAGAGCCCCGGTGAGGACCACGCAAAGGGCGAAAACCACATGATTGATCAGCCTGGTCCTGTCCACCGTACACTCTCCGCGTTTCGGCTGACGACTTTTGTACTATAAAACGTGAAGCAAAGACGTCGGGTGGAAAGGGGTCGTGAAGGACGACAGCAGAATTGGAAATCAGGAAAGAGGATTATGGCACGCTTGGTGCCCAGAGCAAGAGCTCAGAAAGAAGCGCAAGGTGGGGGCAGAGGGATTTGAACCCCCGTCAGCGGGTTTCCACTACGGGAGGAGCTACCTCCCGCGGAATCAATGAGTCATCGCTCCAGTTAGTCATCACCAACTGTCAGCAAACCCATTTTCAATCACTCTCAATAACTGGAGCCCGCCAGTCTGCCAGGTTAGCCTATACCCCCGGTGAGTGTGATAGCGAGTAGCGATCACTTCTTGCGCATCTTTGCTGCTCTCTTTCTTCTTCTCATTTTCTTCTTGCGCCATTTCCAACGCTGGTTGCCGCGTTTCTTCCAGGCGCGCGAGCTTCTCTTCATGATGGTTCCTTCCTTGAATGTTAGCCGCCTTGGCTTGCATCCTTGGCGGGCCCGCCGGGATTCGAACCCGGGGCGTCTGGCTTAGAAGGCCAGCGCTATATCCTGGCTAAGCCACAGGCCCACTCTCACCCTCCATTTACTCATCCGATTTAAACCTTACTCGACTCCGATTGACGTCTGGCCATGGATAGCGGCCATGACGACCCAGATGGGTGGACAAAGATGAACGATGGGAGGTAAGAGGGTTGGGAATGGGTTTCTCTGAGCTGCTCAGGAAGTGATGGAGCTCGTGTCGATGTAATCGCTGATGGAGCCATAGCCCATGAGCATGCACACGGCCTCGGCTATGCAGACGATCCCGAGGATCATCAGAAGGGGCCACCAGTTGAGGACCTTCCCGACCAGCTTGACCAGGGCCTCGGCGAAGTTCAATATCATGTACACGATGGCACCTATGAGGAAGGCCACGATGATCCTGGGCCATCCCTCGGCGAGGAACGACAGGTCCACGCTGTCCATCAGCATGTACCCCTCCAGACCTCCTAGGCCCAGATACGCAAGCACCATCACCAGCAGCGCTATGATCACAGCGAAGTGCACGTCGCGGAACGGACGGATTATGAGGGCGAACGCCGAGATCGCGACCAGTGCCGAAGTAATCGTCCTCCACTCACCGTAGAAACCGACGGCTTCCAGGGCCATGATCGCTCCGAAAATCACCCCTAGGGCCATCATCGCCTTGTACTTGCCGGACTCCTTGTCCTTGACGTAGCAGACCACGATGACCAATGCCAGGAGGCCCCCTATCAGGAGCAGGACCTCCGGGATGTGGTCACCCACCCACGCGGTTATGTCTGTGCTGTCCATGCACGTGTATCGACTACGCTCTAAAAGAAGTAGGCCCCCGCCCATCGGGACGGGAGCCGGAATAGTTTCAATCGGATCAGGCGAGCTTGGTTCCGGCCTTGGGGCTGGCACCCTCGTCGTAGACTGCCGTGACGTCGAACATCCAGAGAGCTGCGGCCCTCATGTTCATCCCAGCGAGCACCTTGTTCATCTCGTCGAGGGCGGGACCGTCGGAGATACGAACGGGGTTGGCGACATCGATGGCATACGCCTCCATTCCGGCGGAGATCAGGAAAGACGCCTTGGGGTTGGCCTCGAGGTTGGCCTTGGACTTCTTCATCAGGACCTCTCCGATGACCATCTTGTCAGGTGCAGGGGACATGATGGTCCCGGCGACGATGGCGTGAGGCTGTCCGGAGGCGTCAGCGGTCACAAGGACCTTGACGGTCCCCTGGGCGTTCATTTTCTCCAGTACATTAGCGGGTATTGCAACCATTGTTAAACACCTGCATCTGAATCGTCGCTTCGCTATTTATCCGATAGGTATCAACACTGATACTGCAGGATATCGCGTCCCCTTTGTGCCATATTCTATGGATATAGTATCTATTTGTTATGAATACAATTAACTACTTCGAACTTCTTTTGAATCGACAGGTGACAGACGATGGACAAGGGAACACCAGCCACCGCGGAGACCTTCGGCTTCGATGGGTTCAAGACCGTGGCAGGACGCGACGCGGTCCGCGAGACCGATGGGATCTTCAGCGAGAACGGAGGATTCACCCGCCTCGGGATACTGCTCTCGGACCAGTGCCCGACCGGCGTCCGTCTGGAACTACCCGACGGTTCGACGGAGAGGGTCGCCGGAACAGCGGTGACCCAGGCCCTCAGGGCATCGGAGATAGTCAACCGCCACAACCCGAAGGTCATGGTCGAAGGGACCAAGACCCCGGTGAACAGGTACCCGCGGATAGCCGTGCGCGAGGTCCTGACCAACGCTGTCGTCCACAGGGACTATGATGTCCCGGAGGACATCTGCGTCCGCTTCGTTGACGGAGCGATAGAGGTACGCTCCCCAGGGGAGGCGCCGGCGAGGGGCATGCGCAATCCGGACCTTGCACGGATAGTCGACAAATACGACACGAAGGCCCTCCGCTACAGGGGGACGGTCGCTGTCAGGCGCAGTTACGCCAGATCTGGATACGAACCCCTGTTCTCGTCGGGAGACGGCGCCTTCACCGTCCTCCTCCCTGCCGTAGAGTCGGTGAGAGGGCACTACAACTCGAAGAAGGACAAGATTTCCGGATATCTCCTGGAGAGGGACGGCGGCGCGTCGCTCGAGGAGCTGGCGGACCTGATCGGCTACTCCAAGGTGTACACAAGACGCGTGCTCAACTACCTGACGGACGATGGGGTGATCATGCATATGAACTACGGACCGCTGCTCAGATACTACCTGTGCAAACGTCGGCGACGGAGCTCCCTGCCGCACACGGGACAGAACTCCGCATCCCTGTCCACCTTGGAATAGCACTGTGGGCAATGCGTGTCCTTCATTGCCTTGGCCGCTGTGAACATGAAGAACCTCCTGAACAATGAGTAACCCACGAGCACTATCCCGATCACGAGGAACACGTTCAGAACAGTCACGAACAGCTCCCCCTGCGGCGTCGACGCGAAGGGCGCCGAGTAGACCGCCAGACGCAGGAACAGGATGATCAGCCAGATCAGACTGATGCCCATGGAGACCTTGGTCCAGTCCATCGGATGCGAGGAACGAAGGCATCGTATAGAACGTTGGTGGACGTCAAGGCATCGGGTTGCTGCAGTCGGCAGGGACCACCTCGGGCAGGTCACCGTACATCGCGACCTTTCCCCCGCAGCAGGCCATGCATCCCCTGACCCCTGGCATCGACCCGATGCGCTCCAGCGCACCCTGCAGAGAATCCTCGTCGACGACCTCGTTTCCCAGAGCGGTGGCGCAGCAGTCGGCAAGCACCACATCGTCCGAGACCACCGTGCTTATACTGCTGGAACCCAGGGAGACGGATGGGCCCACCGTGCGTGACGAGGAGCAGATCCCGACGATCCTGTCTGAAGACACCCTGAACGCCAGGTCCCTGAACACGGGATGGTCGGCGAATATACCGACCAGCCTCGGCTCCGGGGAGCAGAACGCTATGTCCCCTCCGTTCTCCACCACCGCGTACCGCGACCCGGAACCCAGGAGCCTCTCTGCGACGTGGGATGCGACGGCTCCGGCCACCCCCGCCATGGGCCCCACGCCTGCGACGACCGATGCCTCGCACATCCTGCGGACCACGTCGTGGTCCCCGGACGAGGGAGGGTACGGATCGTAAGTGATACCGAAGAACGGGTCCTCGTCTATCTTCGACTCGATGGCGTACCTGGCTTCCAGGACGGCGTCGAAGGCATCCTCTCTGAGGCCGTCCTCGCAGACGACGGTCAGGACGGTCTCCTTGTAGACCAGCTTGAACCTCATAGCTCGAGCTGGATCGCCTTGACCGAGCAGGCGTTGATGCAGGATCCGCAGGCGATGCAGGTCCCGGTGTTGAGCCTGACCTCCATGGTCTCGGGATCATGGAATATGGACTTGGTGGGACACAGAGACACGCATGCCCCGCAGCTCCAGCACCTCCCGTAGTCATGGAATATGTGACCACTGAGCTCCTTCACCCCGAAGCCTATGTCGCGGATGTGGGTCATGCCCCGGACGATGTCGTCCTTCTCGCCGACAATGCTCAGCAGCATGAACCCGCTTCCGTCACCGTCGATGTCCGCCCTCAGGACGTTGGGCTTGAGGTTGAACTCGGACACCAGCGTGTACGTCACGGACTCGAGGACGTTGCTCTCGTCGAAGTCTATCCTGAACTTCTTCTCCATGTCACTGCCCCCTCTCGATCAGAGGTTTGACGCTACCCTCACGGGGAAGCATCATGCTCGGAGCGTTGAGGAGGAACTCCCCGTGCTCGATACGGTCCTTCAGCTCCGCCGCGACCTTCCTGGCTCCGGCCAGCGAGGACAGCGATGATGTCCTGACCTTCTTGCCCTGGTACTCTATCCTGCCCGAGCGGAGCTCCGCGTAGTTGTACCTCTGCATGCATGTCCTTCCGGACGGAAGGCTGTAGTCCACCATCTCCGCGTAGATCTCCTCGTCCGATATTGCGCATCTGCGCATGACATCCTCGTTGAGGACGGGGATCGGGATGCCTATGCCCAGGGCTATCGAGATGCCGTACCCTGTTATGTCCAGGCCTCTGACGTACTTGGGGTCCATCTTCTTCATGTCGCCACAGAGAGCCAGCGTCCTGGATCCCTTGACCGGGACTCCGTTGACCTCCTCGGACGTCGTGCTGAACTGCGTACCCTGCCATGCCACGTATCCCTCCCCTCCGGCCAGGAATATCCTGGTGCCGATGCCTATCGTGTCCAGGTGGGGATCGTTCATCAGGGGGGACAGCGCCCCTGCGGAGCTGTAGGTCGCGTTCTTCATGTTGGGCAGGAGCTTGCCCATATAGGTGTACAGGGTGTTGCGGGACGTGTTCGTGGCCACACTGTAGTTCTGATACAGGTTGCGGGGATTGTAGAGATAGGCCTCGTTGATGTCGTCCAAGGACACATAGGTGTCTATGCTCTTCCTGACATAGCAGTCCGTGCCGGGTCCGTACGCCTGGAGATGCACGCTCTTGCCGGCGATGAGATCCTCGATGACATGAGCACCTCCGTAGCCCTTGCCGGGCGGATCTATGAGCGACGTGGCCCCTATGTACGTGTCGACCGCCGCCAGTCCGCCGTATGCCTCCACATTGTTGAGGCGGATGTTGGTCATCCTTATCGGCGGGACGGAATGCCCCAGGTTGAGGAACGCCCCCGAGGAGCACATGGCCCCGAAGGTCCCGGTGGTGACGACATCCACCTCCTCGGCCGCCCTCTCTGTCCCCTTGCTCCTGACGAGGTCCACGACCTCCTCGGCCGTCATGACGACGGCCTCTCCGGAACGTATCCTCTCGTTGATCTCTTCGTAAGTCTTGGCCATATCAATGCCCCGCACCCGATGACCGGTGGAATGGGGTCGGCTACCACCGTCTTCACTTAATATTATTATGCTGGGAGGGAACCGGGCCGGAGTCGCCCGCAACCATAATAAACCGCTCCCGATGTGGATGGAGGGACCCCCAATGACACAGCAGAGAGCCGACCACGGGAAACGCGACGGGAAGAGGAGAACAGTCGGAGGACGCGGTGGCGACCGCAGACGCGTGGAGCGCCGCGAAAAGGATGCACACGACCCGGTTCCGTCCCAGGACACCGTCCTGACGGTCCCGTCCACCCCGCAGAGGATCCTGTTCAAGGGGATCGACTGCGAGGTCAACGGCAGGAAGGACCTGGCGATGTATCTGTATCTCCAGGGGGCCGTGGGGATGAGCGGCGGATGCGAGAGCAATGCGGACCGCATGCTCAGGGAGGCGGGAAAGGACCAGTTCCCCACAATCAGGGGCCGGGTGGCGAAATCATGCCCGCCCGACGCCGTCCTCGTCTTCGACTACCTCTGCGCCACCATCGACAACGGTTACGACACATCCGCCCTGCTCTCCGCAGCGGAATCCGGCAACACGGTGGCAATCCACTGCCTGATACGCCTGGACAGGGTCGACGGGGATTCCCCACTGATAGATTCGCTGGCAGCGAAGGTCAGCGAGGACGAGGGGAGGGTCATCGATGGGCTCAAGCTCGTGGCCAGGAGGAGGGACTCCGCAAAGGCCGAGGCCCATCTGAAGGAGATCGATGACAGGAGGAGGCTGAGGCAGTCCATCCGCCAGGTGTTCGCCAAGGCCCGGAAGGGCGACGCCGAATCCCTCTCCAGACTTGAGGAGCTCTCAGACACATTCCCGGAGGCCGGGTTCCTCAGAGGCTTCCTGGACGCGGAGGACAGGGAATCGTACCTCAGGGACGGGATGGAGGAGAACAGGGCCACGGTGATATCCATGGCCAACGAGCTCGGCATGCAGGGAACGCCCTTCGGGAAGTACCTGTCCGCCATGAGGCTCCAGGCAGACGGAGGGGAGTGGATCCAGCCGATGATCAATGCCGCCGCCGCCGGATCGGAGGATGCCCTCGAGGCCCTCCGCCCTCTTCAGAACAGAAGGGACGTCAGGAAGGCACTGGCCTCCGCCTACCTCTCCAAAGGAGATACGGCAGGACTCGTCAGATGCTACGACGGCGAGGACACTACGTATCTGGACAGGTACTGCTCAGGTAGCGCCTCCAAGGCCATCGCCCTCGGGGAGCTCATGAACGAGTCCCGCAGGATGGACTGGCTCAAGAGATGCTTCGAGAACGGCATGGTGGAGTGTAGGGACGCCATCGTATCGATGGCGGAGTCCGGATGTCGCAGCAAGCAGATGGTGTACACGCTCCATGACGTGGGCGCCGACATGGAAGCCGCGAGGCTGTACATGGACATGTATGGGGACCGCTCCCTTCCGTCCGTGAAGTGGCTGGCCAAGGTATGCTCCGACGACTCTGTCAAGGACTACGTCCGCTCCAGATTCGAGGAGATCGGCGATCCGAAGATGTTCGAGTACATCTTCGTCGATGACGGGTACGTGAAGGGCGGGAAGGGACACTCTCCCAGAGGCGGCCAACGCGCCGGTGGCAGAGGGAAGGGCCGCGACGGACCGAGAGGCCACCGTCGTTGAATCCGGGGATATCGGAGACGTCACGCCACCGGATGTTTGTGGTGATCTCTTCTTAGCACATCCTCGACGTGCGGCAATCGCGCCTCATGCCGGAACTTATGGCGCATGATGCGCCAGAACCCCCGATGAGCCAACTTCGATCGTGAAAACGATGATGCGGTCGCAAAACCGATAATGCGGACGATTCACGACAATTTGATGAAAAAGGAAGTGGTGGACAGGGCGAGATTCGAACTCGCGGCCTCTACCATGCCAAGGTAACGATCTTCCAACTGATCTACCTGCCCAGCAAAATCGCTGATATATTAGTCATATTTAAAATTTTGTATATCGGCCAACAGACGTAACGTGCCTCCATCGTCGCCTTGCATCCCCGTTTATAAACAACGTAGATATTCATCTCGTATGAACAAGGCAGCCCTGGGGATCGCCGCGGTCGTGGTTGTGTTATGCATCGTCGGCACGGTGACGGTCTACGCCATGGGCAACATCCTGGAAGACAGGGAACCGTATCCGGAGTACACGGTCACCGGTACCGGGCCTGGAGGGACACCGTGCAACGGGACCGTGACCTGCACCGACACGGGCGAGTCGTCCACCAGACCGGTGCTGAGGTTCGCCTTCTCGATCTCGCTTTCCGACGGCACCACCGGTTCATTCGACGAATATCTGATGCTGGATGAGAACGGCCAGCCCGACAGCTCGCTCTACACCCGTGAAGATGACCCCTCTGGCGCCATGTGGAGATCCGTCAGCAACACGGGGCTGGCATTCATCGTGACGGACGGCACCGTGACGGGGATCCTCTACGCCTCTGACGGATACGACCTGACGGCTCAGGCGACGCCGTAATCCAGGAAGAAGTCCTCTATGTCCAGTCCCTGCCAGTAGTCCGACGAGGCGAACTTCTGGAAGTACTCGGTGAAGAGCTCCCTGTAGTCCAGTCCGATCTGCTGTGCGATCTCTGGATACATCACGCACACGTAGAACGCCGCCTCCACCACGTAAAGCGGGCTGTTGCCCATCTCCCTGGCCATCCCCATGTAGTGGATCTGCACCGGTGACGACGACAGCATCTCGGCGTCCGCCCTGAGGCACTCCTCCAGGTCGTATTGCCCCCTCATCCCGTCGTGCTCGTTGTCCACGTAATAGATTACCCCGTCCCGGCTGTGCCTCTGGATCAGCGTGAGTATGTCCTCCTCGCTGAGATTGTTGTAGTTGTTGGGAAGGAACTGGCTGTCGTTCTGACCCACAGCATACACCCCCACCCACTCCGCGTGGATGTTGTTGGTGTTGTCCTTGCCGGTGATGCTGTATGAACCGTGGGAGTTGTCCCTCCAGGACCTGGCCATGATCATCGCCTCCTTGTCCTCGTCGGCGATCGCCGAGGTCGCCTGGATCATCAGGTCGAACAGGTCGTCGTGCCACTCGAGATAGGAATATGTCTTCTCCATGTCGCCCTGCAGAAGGAAGGCGAACATCAGAATGGAACGGTCGATGCTCTCATTGGGGATGTCCACGCCGCTGTTGTCCGCCGTGGACACGAACATCACGTCCACGCCGGCGGGATTCAGGCTGGATGGCGACCTCTGGTCCGCGTTGGCATCGCAATAGCCGACGACGTAGACGTCCACGCCGGCCGCGATTATCGCCTCGTAGTTGGGGGACTCCGTCGTTCCGTACGTGGGGAGGGTCGAATAGTCGTCGTCCATGACATACCAGTACTGCTGGATCGTGCTGTCCACCATGACCACCTTGTCCGTCAACCCCGTGAGGTCGGCCACGTAGGCTCCGCTGCAGTACCCGATGGCGATGGAGCTGACCGGCCAGGAGACCTCCGCCACACGGTAGTAGTTGTCGATGTAGTAGACATCCATCTCATCCGAATCCAGTATCCGCTGGAGGTACTCCACGTCGTCCCAGTCCACCTCCCCGTCGCAGTTGGCATCGCTCAAGGTGGTTGAGGGGTTCTCCATGGCCACCACGCCCTTCAGATACTCAAGATCCTCGTCATCGATGCGGTCGTCCTCGTTCGCGTTCCCGTAAACCCAGAGCCTGGACTCGCTGTTGGGGAACTCCGACTCCTGGAGCTGATAGCCCACTGTCAGACCGGTGGTCCTGTCCTCGGTCACATGGAACCTCTCGTTGTATGCCCTGACGTACATCAGCGCCGCCAGGAGGACGACGATCACTACGACTGTCACTATGAGCGCGCGCTTGGTGTTCATGCTATCCCGTCCGTGAGCAGGATCACATGCGGCCTGCCCTCCACATCGACGACCCTGGACTCCACCCCGTACACCTGGCGTATGGCGTCCTCCGTCATCACATCCCATGGGGACCCGTCCCTCAGGACTGTGCCCTCGGAGACCATTATCACCCTGTCCGCGAAGGCCGACGTCAGGTTGAGGTCGTGGCAGACCATCAGCACGATGACACCCTCATCCCTGGCATACCTGCGCAGGAAGGACATCACCTCCATCTGGTGCCTCACGTCGAGGTTCGATGTGGGCTCATCGAGGACCAGCACCCGGGGGCGCTGCACCAGGCCCCTGGCTATGAGGACCTTCTGAACCTGGCCGGAGCTGAGCTCGCCCAGATCCCTGTGCGACATGGCCTGTAGGCCCAGGGCGTCCAAAGCGGAATCGACGATGTCCAGATCCTCGTCGGATGTGGCCCACTGCGAGAAGGGGAACCTCCCCATCAGGACGGTCTCCGCCACTGTGGAGCGGAAGACGCTGTCCATGCGGTTTGGCACGAAGGCCATCACCCTGGCCAGGTCCATGAGACCCATGGAGTGCACGTCCCTGCCGTCAACCCTGACGGTCCCGGCGGTGGGCTTCAGGATCCTGTTGAGACACTTGACCATGGTCGTCTTCCCGACGCCGTTGGGGCCGATGACGCAGACCAGCTCAGGGCGCTCCAATGAGAAGGACACATCATGGAGCAGGGGCTCACTCCCGTAGGAGAACCCCAGCCCCTCCACGTCAAGACGGGTCAAGACCACGCCTCCTTCCTGGTCCTCAGAATCAGGAACATGAACAGCGGGCCCCCTATGCAAGCGGTGATGACGCCGACGGGGAGCATCAGGTCTGTGAGCACCCTGGACGCCAGGTCCGCCAGCAGCAACAGGAGCGAACCGAAGACACCCGCTGCGGGGATCAGGTACTTGTTGTCGGAACCCACCACTATCCTGGCCACATGAGGCGCCACCAGACCAACGAACCCTATGACCCCTGTGAAGCTCACGACGGTCGCCGCGATCACGGTTATGAGGATCATGATCAGCAGCCTCTCGGTGTCGATGTTCACACCCAGGGTCTTGGCGCTCTCGTCACCGGTCCCCATCACGTTGAGCCTGTTGGCCATCAGCTGCAACAGCACCGATCCGGCGATCACGACCGCGACGATTATCGCCAGGTCGTCATAGCCCACGTTCTCCAGTGTCCCCACCATCCAGTTGTAGACCGTGGACAGGTCGTCCGGGTCGGCTATTATCATGAACAGCTGCGTCAGGGCATTGAACAGGTACATCAGCGACGTTCCGCACAGGATCATCATCGTCGCCGTAGCTCTCCTGAATCTGCTCATGAACAGTATGATCAGCGTGGGCACCATGGCGAAGACGAAGGCGTTGACCACGACCCCTCCTCCGGAGATGAGCTCCACCCCCAGGATGAACGCCAGGGCGGCCCCGAACCCGGCGCCTGAGGATATCCCCATGGTGTAGGGGTCGGCGAGGGGGTTCTTCAGTATGCTCTGCATAGCGGTCCCGCACACGGCAAGCCCGAACCCGCAGACGACAGCCCCCAGTATCCTGGGGAGCCTGAGGTCCAGGACGACGTGTGCGGCTTCTATGTCCGTCTGCGGCATGTTGATGATGTGGTCCCAGATGATGCCGTACACCTGGGTCATCGTGAGCGGATACGAACCGAGAGTGATGGAGTATGCGAGGACCAGCAGGCAGAGCACGACGCAGACGCCGATGAAGACGAGCCTCTTGGCGACTACCCTGTGGTAGCTGCGTCTGAACTCCGATGGCTGGTCGCTTCCGCTCATTTGGGGCACCGATCACTTGGTCACGCAGATGAAGAACGTGCTGGGGAGATAGACCGTGCCACCATCCAGCTCAACCCTGTAGGAGTCCCTCCCGTCGGTGTCGACGGTCAGGTTCCTGACCCCCATCTCTATCAGCGTGTTGACGTCCCATTGGGGGCGCCTCTCCCTGCTGAGAGGGAGGTCCATGGCTATGCGCTCCATGACGGCGGTGTCCACGCCATCGATGTGCCTGTGCTCCTCGGACTCCCTCTCCAGCCTCTGGGGAGCCTCGGCATACTCCCTGTCATAGAGATAGAGGTAATGGTTGCCGTCGAAGACCATCATCCTGCCTCCGGGCCTCAGCACCCTGAGCCACTCCCGGTAGGCACCACCTGGGGATTCCAGATCCCACACCAGGTTCCTGGATATGACCACGTCGAACGTATCGTCCGGGAAATCCAGATGCTGAGCGTCCATCCTGCGGAACTCCGCATCCACGCCGTGCCTGCGGCAGTTGTCCCTGGCCTGTTCCAGCATCGCCTCCGTGTAGTCCACGGCGATGACCCTGTGTCCCTCCCTTCCCAGTATCACGGGGAAGAAGCCTGGGCCGCATCCGACGTCCAGGATCCTGAGGCTCCCTCCTTCGGGGAGATGCTTCTCTATGATCCCGAGCCAGTGCCTGTAGCGCCCGTCCTCTATAGTCTCCATGACGGATTCGGAGTATCCGCTGGCCCTACTCGTCCAGTAGCCCTCTATCTTCCCGAGATTGGATTCCATGATATTCATCAGTAACACGAATCCTAAATAAATATTATTCTGTATGCATGAAAAGCAGATTCATGCCTTCGGCTTCACCGCGGTGACAGTGAAGTGGTTGTTCGTGAGGCCGTGGGCCAGATACCGGGTTCCGTGCAAAACCTTCCTCTGCACATCGTCGATGATCCTGATCTCCTCGAAACCGGCCGCCTCGAGCATCCTCACATCGTCCCTGGGACGCACCGCACTCGATGACCACAGGTCCATGGACGACTCCTCCCTCTCGGTGTCGGTCTTCGATCTACCCTTCCCCAACCTGACGAACATGGATGACACGGCACATCTGAACGGTGTCATGCGTGGGTCGTTGAACCAGTCCCCGTCAGTGTAGACCAGTCTGCATCCTGGTCTCAGAACCCTGTACCACTCCGAGATGACCTTCTCCGGATCGGGCACGGTCCAGAGCATGTAGTCGCTGACCACCGCCCCGAACGACTCGTCCTCGAACGGCAACGCCATCGCATCCGCCTGCATGAAATCGATGGAGAGGCCGTTGTCAGCAGCATTCCTGACCGCATGCTCAAGCATCCTGTCCGACAGGTCCACCGACGTCATCCTATGGCCGATGTCCGCCAGCTGCATCGAGACTATCCCGGGGCCGCATCCGACGTCCAGGATGTCCAGCGGTTCGGATCCCAGTATGGAGGTGAAATGATCCTGCCAGGCCCTCCTCTCCCTCTGAAGGGAGAAGCCCCTCACCACGAAATCGTTGTAGTCAGAGGAGCGGATGTCCCAATGCCGCTTGATGTCATCCATGCACATGGATGGCAGTATCACTTAAATGGATTTCGTAACACGCAAGATGTAGCGAAACGAACCGGGTATGCTGGCAAAGGGCCTCACGAGAAATCGTGGTGGAGATCGGTCTGGAACCTGTGGACCTCTCCGGGGATGTTGGTGGGGTACCTCCCGTTCACACATGCAAGGCACAGGTCCTTGTCCCTGAACCCGATGGCCTCCACCAGCCCCTCTATGCTTATGTACCCCAGACTGTCCGCGCCGATGATCTGGCGGATCTCCTCCACGCTGTGACGGTTGGCGATGAACTGGTCCCTGGACTTCATGTCCACACCGTAGTAGCACGGGGCGATGATCGGTGGGCTGCCGACACGGACGTGGACCTCCTTGGCACCGGCACCGCGGAGCATGGCGACCAGCTTCTTCAGGGTGGTCCCCCTGACGATGCTGTCGTCCACGATCATGATGCGTTTGCCGTTGACGGTGCTCTTGATGGGGTTCATCTTCATGGAGACGGCCGATTCCCTCTGCTTCTGGTCAGGCATGATGAACGTCCTGTCGGCGAAACGGTTCTTCATGAAGCCCTCTTCGTAGGGGATGCCGGTGGCGCAGGAGTACCCTATGGCATGGGCGCGTCCGGAGTCGGGGACGGGCATCACCAGGTCGACATCGGCGGGGCACTCCCTCGCGAGGATCTCTCCGATCTTCCTGCGGACCTCGTAGACCTCCTTCCCGTCCAGAATCGAATCGGGTCTGGCGAAGTACACCCACTCGAACATGCAGAACGCCTTGGGATGGTCACCGGGAGCAGGGTAGATCTTGAACGTGTCCTTGGTGATCTCGCAGATCTCACCGGGTTCGATGTCCCTGATGAGCTCACCACGCAGGGCGTCGATCGCCGCGCTCTCGGACACCGCCATGTACCCGCCGTCTATCTTGCCGAGACAGAGCGGTCTGAAACCGTAGGGGTCGCGGATGGCGAAGAGGCGATCGTTGATGAGGATCGTTAGCGAGTACGCTCCGTCCAGCTCCCCCATGGCGGCCCTGATGGCCTTGACGGGGTCGTTGTACATGGTCATGTACTTGCCGAGGAGTTTTGTCACGAGCTCGCTGTCGGAGTCGGTGAGGAAGGTCCAACCCTCCCTCATGTACTTCTCCTTGAGCTCGGCGAAATTGGTTATGTCGCCGTTGTGGGCGACGGCCACCGTGCCGAAGTTCGTCATCACGGTGAGAGGCTGGGCGTTCTGCACGCTCTTGGACCCCGTGGTGGAGTACCTGACGTGGCCTACGCCCACATGACCCAGAAGCGTCTGGAGCTCCTCTTTGGGCAGAGCAATGTTCACCAGACCGTTGCCTTTGACGGTCTCTATGGTGCTGCCGTTGAAAACCGAGACTCCCGCGCTCTCCTGGCCACGGTGCTGGATGATCATGAGGGCCGTGTGCAACGCCGACGCGACGTCGAAATCGGCACTGATCCCGACCACGCCGCAACTGTGCTCCGGCCCTGTCATCTGATCCCCTTAGTCGCGAATCTTAGCCCAGTTGTAGGACCTGATGGTGGCGGTCTTGCCGTATCCGCAGGAAGCGCAGACTCCCTTCCTGACGTGGTACGAGCGCTTGCCGCACCTGCGGCAGGGGATGTGTGTCTTGAACTTGTTGTGCCTTCCCTGTGCCGGTGTTCCCTTTCCCATGATCAATCACTCCTCTTATGGTGAAATGTAAATTACGTTGTCCCCGCGGACAATCACAACTCCGAGCCTCCTCGTCAGACGGCCCTCGTGGTACTCCTCGGCATTCCTGAGGACCACGTTCATGTGCGGATCGTATCCGTCCAGCACACCGCGGTACTCCCTTCTGCCCTTGAGCTCCACGATGACGTTCTTGTTCACTGCCTGTCCAAGGACCGTGAGGGGCTTCATCATTGTGGCTACCTTTGGGACGATAAGGCATTCACTATTTGAAGGTTACTGGGAACGCCATATAGTACGCGCATGCGCGCGGACGCTCAGACGAACGCCCCGATGGTCGGCGCGTCCAGGCGGTCCATGTCGTAGAAGATGATGGCCTCCCTCATACCGTCCGCTCCGCATCCGGTGCCCATGAAGTGGTCCAGCATCGACATCCTCCAGAGAAGGTCCATGACGGTGACGGACATGCACCCGTAGTACGCGTTTGACATGTCGTCCTCGTAGCCGTTCTCGTCCATCAGCGCGAAGACGCTCCCCATGAAGCTGTCCCTGCCGTTCAGGGTGCGGACGTACTCCGAGAGGACGTGGCGGCCCGCCGCATCAGGAACCCTCAGCCTTATCTCCTCCGCCTCGGCCTCGGCCTGCAGATGCAGGTCGCCGTCGTCGTCCATGATGCTCCACGCTATCCATCCGTCCTCGGCCATGAACATGTTCCAGTTCCAGGAGCTGTCGCAGTACACGGGCACGCTCATCGGGTCGCTGGACGCCATGGACTCCATGGCGCTGTCCCTCCCGGCCTCCTCCAGCGAGGGGAGGTCGAGATTGCGCTCGGGCTGCATCCCCGCCAGGGACATCACCGGCTCTATCTGGGACATGTCCATGATCCTGCTCAGGTAGGCGAGGTCGGTGAACATCGAGAGGTTCTCCGACACGGACATCCTCAGACCGGACGGATCGGCCATCACGCCGGCCTCCCTGCAGTTGGCGTAGAACTCGCGATAGACGGCGGTCGACTGTTCCAGGGCGGACGATATCCTCGCATCCGCTGCGGCGACGACCGCCTTGGCCTCGGCCAGCGCGTCGTTGCCGACACCGCTCCAGACCCCCCTGCAGGACAGGTCCAGCTCCACCTTGAGGCGGTCGCTGGCGTAGAGGTGGTAGGGGAACTGACGGCAGTACGCCGTCCTGTGGTCGTACACGGAGCACCGCCTCCCGTTCAGGAAGACGCACGACCCGCAACCCTTCTTCATGGCGAGCGCGAAGTACGGCTCCGGCCCGTTGGCCTTCACCAGAGCGTCCGGGTGATTGCTGCGGAAGTACGCGCGCTCCTCCGGCAGGACCTCCGGCTGGCACAGACAGCACATCCCGCACTGGCTGGGACACTCCACCCTCCTTCCGGCCACCTCTGAATAATCGACCTCGTAATCAGCCACAGACATCACTCCCCAGGGGCTCTCCGCAGAACTCCCCGTCCTCCACCTGCACCTCTCCCCTGACCATAACGGTTTCGGGGAACACGGCGCGGAACCCCCCGTACGGGGAGTGCCCGCACTTGCTGTGGAGCCTCCTCACGTCGATCTCCGTCGAGGACCTCATGTCGTATATCTGCAGGTCGGCGTCGTATCCCTCTGCGATCCTCCCCTTGCGGAGGGAGAAGAGCCTGCCCGGGTTCTCCGATGCCATCCTGACAGCCTGGGACAGTGGGATGACGTCCCTGCGGACCATGTCCATGACTATAGGCATGGTGGTCTCCACCCCCGGTATCCCGCCAGGGGCGGCGTCGAACTCCTGGGACTTCTCCTCCTGGGTGTGGGGGGCGTGATCCGTCCCGATCATGTCTATGTCGCCGGCGACGAACCTCTGGAAGAGCCTGTCCCGGGTCGCCATGTCCCTCAGAGGAGGATTGACCTTGTACTCGGCACCGGTGCAGCGGTCGACCTCGAACATCATGTGGTGGAGGGTCACCTCCGTAGAGAAGCCGGCGGCCCTGGCCATGTCCAACCCCTCGGAGGTGGTGAGATGACAGATGTTGATGTCGGATCCCCTGAAATACGATGCCAGACGGGATATGGCGGTCCATTCCGCCTGTGCGGGGCGGTTCCTGAGGTGGTCGCGCGTGCATCCTTCGGGTTCGCGGGATATCAGGTGGTCGTCCTCCGCGTGGACGCTCATCCTCTTGCCGGTGGCAAGCACATCTTTCACTGCGGGGATCATCTCCTCGTCATCGTCCAACAGGATGTTGCCGGTGGTGGATCCCATGAACAGCTTGAAGGCCGGGACCAGCGGGGCGATCATGCCCGCGTTGACGTTGGCGGTCACCGCGGCGAACAGGCCGTAATCCACGTTCGCCCTGCCGCGGACCGCCGCCTTCTTGTCCAGGAGGCTCTGCACGTCCGTCACCGGCGGCTTGGTGTTGGGCATGTCCAGGACGCACGTGACCCCTGCGTGGACCGCCGCCAGGGTGCCGGTGTCGAACGTCTCCTTGTTAGTCATCCCCGGGTCCCTGAAGTGCACATGCGGATCGATGAAACCTGGGAGGATTATGCGGCTGGACCCCACGTCCACCCCCTCGTCTCCTCCCCTGACGAGGCTTCCGACGGTCACGATCCTGCCCTCCGATATGCCTATCTCGGCGTATCTCAGCTCGCCGTCTATCAGGGCGCGGCCCTGTATGACCTTCTCTATGTCCACTCACTCACCCCTCTCGATACTCCCGTACGGTGACGTCTCGTGGTAGATCTCCCCGCGGAACGCACTTATCCTGGCGGAAGGGTGCGTCCACGCGTCGGGTGGAAGCCCCGCCTTCATCGACAGGTGGCGGAGGAACTCCTCCGGACCCCATCCCCATTCTACGGGGACCTGGGGCAATAGAAGACCGCGTCTGCCTGCCATGTCGATGATGAGCCCGTCCCTCCCGATGACCACTGAATCCGCCAGCTCCTCCGGGGATCCCGCCCGGATCTCCTGCGGAACGGTGAGGACGGTGACCTCCACGGTGATGCGTCCAAGCTCGTCCGGCCGCAGGTCGGGAAAACGGGGATCGTGGCATGCGGAACATGCGGCCTCCTCTATCGCCCGTCCAAGCGGAATCACCGGCATCGGGAACCCGATGCATCCCCTGAGGTCATGGTCGGGATAGGTGCTCAGGGTGACGAACGCGCCGGACGGCTCGCGGAAACGGGGGTCCGTGACCTGCGATATGCATCCTCCCACCGTCTCCGATTCGACGGCGGACCTGGCCAGACGCACGGCCTCCTCCCCGAACACGGGGATCACTCCTCGCCGTCGCCGATCTTGATCTCCGTCGGACCCTTCTCCTCAGGGTCGGCGTTGATCTCCACCTTCTGCTTCCTGGCCCCGCAGTCCTCGTTGGTCCTGCAGGCGGCGGATCTGAACGTCTTCTCGGTGCTCCCCGCGGTCTCCTTGACGAAGTCCGGTATGGGGGCCCTCTGCATCATGGCGGACACGCCAAGGAAGAACTCCAGCCCCATGGTCATGAAGTGCCTCTGGACCTCGGGATCCATGAACATGGCGTACGCGGACTTGGCGAACTCCTCCGCATGCACCCTCGCGGAATCGGCCGAGTCCTCGGCGAAGGACACAACCTCCTTGGCCGCCTGCCTCGTCATGGATGCGGCCTCCACCGCGCCCTCCTTCTGGAGCCTCATGATGCTCTCGATGAGCTCCTTGTTCTGCGAAACGAATCTCTGGATCTCCTCTTCGGTCGCCATGTCAGTCCCTCTTGAATCTGATAACGAGCTCCTCGTCCTTGAAATCTGCCCCGACGACGCTGGCATGCATAAGGGCGTCCGGCAGGATGATGTTGCGCTTCTGGCTTCCGACATGGACCATCAGCGTGCTCTGGTCGATGCGGAACAGCTCCACGTCGGACGTCTCCACGAATGGCATCTTCATGACCAGCCTGTCTACCCCGTCCACGGTCTCGAACTTCATGGGGCTCTCGGACGCGTACACCTTCGATGGGTCCTCGTCACCGTATATCATGTCCCCCATCAGCTTCAGCTTGTCCATGCCGCGGAGCTCGGTCCTCATGGTCTCGCAGTACTTGATCTCCATCGGATCGAAGGCGTGGTGGATCGCCTCGAGGTACTCCTTCTGCTCCGCCAGCTTGTCCTTGAAGAACCCGCCGTCGCCGGCCTCCTCCGGGAGCACGCGGTTGACGATCAGCGCCTCGACGTTCTTGTTGTACAGACACAGGTAGGTGTACGCCCTCATGGTCTCCTTGATGACCATCTTCTCTGGGTTCAGAACGAGCCTCACGGTGGTCCTCTCGGGATCCTCCAGGATGGTCTTCACCCTGTCCATGTTGTCCTTGATCTCCGAGATGCTGTTCATGACGTCGTCGGACGGAAGCGGCATGTCCATGATCTTCCCGACTGTCGCCCTGGCTATGTGGAGCAGCCTCTTCACCATGCTGAAGCCCTTCTCCAGATACCAGTTGGTTACGTCCGGGAAGCTCAGGAGCCTGAGAGTCTCGCCCGTTGGTGCCGTGTCCATCACGATGACGTCGTAGTTGCCCTCCTCCTCGAACTGGTTGACATAGAACAGGGCCGCTATCATCTCCATCCCGGGCATGATGGCCATCTCCTCCGCGGAGATCTCCCCCATACCCTGGGAAAGCATGAACGCGGAAATGTAGTCCTGAATGTCGTTCCACTTGGTCTTCATCTCATGGATGATGTCTATCTCCAGGACGTCCAGGTTCTCCTTGACGC
Organism: uncultured Methanomassiliicoccales archaeon; assembly: GCA_959597175.1. Taxonomy (GTDB): domain Archaea; phylum Thermoplasmatota; class Thermoplasmata; order Methanomassiliicoccales; family Methanomethylophilaceae; genus Methanoprimaticola. The sequence goes on along the minus strand of CAUFXM010000002.1, from coordinate 207,174 downwards.
GGGTTATCTCGGTACCGATCTTCATGTCGAGGGAGTCGCCGAGGGAATGGGCCGAATCGGTGCTCATCAGAATTGTCCTGTATCCCATTTCGGACAGTTTGTATGCGGTCGCGGCGGATGCGGAGGTCTTTCCGACGCCACCTTTGCCGGTGTAGATGATGAGCCTCATGTCAGCCTCAACAGCGGTGGCCTATTTAAACCCGCCAAACACAGCCTGCAAGATGGCCGCATGACATGCATCGATGACAGCGCCCTCGTTCCAAACCCGGAGGGGATGGAACAACCCTCCGACGATAGCCAGACATGCGAAGAAATGGGAGATGGTGCCGGGAATGGGGTTCGAACCCATGACCTTCGGATTTCCCTGGAAGAGGTCTATATGACCAGAACCCTATGAGTCCGACGCTCCACCAGGCTGAGCCACCCCGGCCTTGAGCACTGGATTGGCTCATGGTTTATATTGATTTCGTAAGGCGGCGAAAACTGCGCGCGCCCTTCTCCGGCACTGCCGTAAGAAAGTTTGGGACGGGGCCTGTGGCCCCGTCGGAATCACTCCTCTGCCTTCTCCTCGGCGGGTTCGGTAGCAGGCTCCTCTGCGGGGGTCTCCTCGACGACCTCCTCGGCAGCAGGCTCCTCTGCGGCCTCATCCTCGGCAGGCTGGACCTCGGAGGCGGGCATGATGGACTCGGGCTCGCCCTCGCCGACGGCCAGGACCTCGGACTTGCGGATCTCGATCCTCTTGATGGGGATGATGATGCGGCAGGCCCTGGCGAGCTCCTTGGCCAGGTCCCCGGACACGATGTCCTTGACGATCTCGGAGAGGGTCCTCTCCTGTCCGATGGCGACCAGGGTCTCTCCGATGACCCTCCTCATGGCGTCCTCCTGGGAGGACTGGATGCGCCTGTCGGCGATGGACATGGTCTTGATCCTGTAGGTGAAACCGTCCTTGGTGACGACATCGACGACGTGGTCGGTCTTGGTCTTTCTCCTGCGGGTCAGCCTCCTGACGTAGTCGGAGGTCAGGTCGTGGCCCACGAAGGCGGTCTTGGCGTCATGACCGTCGACGGACGTGACCTTGAACCTGAGCTTGATGTGCATCTTGGAGAAGTCCCCGGTCAGATCCTGGACGGTGACCTCGACGGTACGTCCGATGACGTACTCGGGGTCAGCCGAGGGGGTCTCTCCGATCTCGGACTCGTTGAACATGCGGGGAGCGTGGATCTTGTACCACTCCTTCGCCTTCCACTTGTCCTTCACCTTGCGGCCTGCTGCGGCCTTGACTTTCTTTGCGGGTGCCATGTTATGACTCCTTTGTACTGTCCGCAAGGATTCGGTGATTGTATTAAAAGCTATTCTGACGGCATAATATTTGAGCGATATCAAAAATGATAATAGCCAGACATTTCTCTCTTATCATTATCAGGAAATAATTTCCTGATAGGATTGGTACCACATATATTTGAATTTCACCCTATAATTCTGATAGTGGCTCCGGCGGACAGAAAGAACCGCGGAAATGCATAGAGGCGAAGGGAGAAGGGATGTGGGAGGGGTCTCCCCCTCCGTGAATGGTTTCAAAGGGTCACAGGTGTGACGTGGGTGGAGAGGGCGAGATCCTCTGCGGACATGCCCATGGCCAGCCCGTACAGCTGGGACAGGTGGAGGACGGGGATGCTGTATCCCAGCTCCTTCTGGGTGCCGTCGAACTGCAGGTGGCAGAACGGGCAGACGTCGATGATGTACTGGGCTCCGGACTCCTTGATGTTCTCGAGGTTGGTCTCGGTGAACTTCTTGGCGACATCACCGAAAGCGGCCTTGAGTCCTCCTCCGGCTCCGCAGCAGAGCATCTTCTGCTTCCTGGGCATGCTCTTGGCACCGGTGGCCTCGATGAGCTCGTCGAGGATCTTGGGGTCCTCGGGGTCGTCGACGCCCTTGATGTTGCTGGGCTTCAGGAAGTGGCAGCCGTAGAACGCGGCGACCTGGTACTCCAGGGGCTTGGTGATCTTGGCCTTGATGTTCTCGATGCCGACCTCCCTGTAGAGGACCTCGGCGAAGTGGTAGACCTTGGTGGTTCCCTTGTACTCCATGCCGATCTCGGCGAGGACCTTGTTGACCTCGGCCAGGAGCTCTGGGTCGTGGGCCAGCTCGTGTGCGGCATCGAAGAGGGATCCGTAGCATCCGTTGCAGATGGTCAGGATGGGGAGACCCTCCTTCTCGGCCAGCGCCAGGTTCCTTGCGGCGGCGGCGAGCCAGGTCTTCTTGCTGAACGCCCTGATGACTCCGGGGGCGGGGCAGCAGCTCGCGTCCTGGAGGTCGACGAGCTCGACTCCGAGGGCGGCGCAGACCTCCCTGGTGGACTTCTCGATTCCGGGGTACCTGAGAGGTGCGATGCATCCGAGGAAAAACGCGTACTTTGCCATTCTACTCACTCCTGTGTGATCTTGTCGAACCCGGTGAGGGTCAGGATCTTGTCCAGATCGGCCTTGGCCTTGTCGTTGGAGAGGACGGTGGGCGGGATGCCGGGAAGCCCGATCTGCTCCCTGAGGGCGGTGATCTTGTCCTGAACGGAGACGGTGTGTCCGTACTTGGCGAGGTTCTTGGCGGTGTTCTTGTGGTTCTCGTACATGTGACCCTCGGCGACGGCGATGTTCCTGAGGGCGATGATGATGTCCACGATGGGGACCTGCCTGGGGCACCTCTCGACGCAGGTGTAGCATGTGCTGCACTCCCACAGCTCCTCGCTGTTGACGATCTCCTCCTTCATTCCAAGCTGGGCCATTCTCATGAGCTTCCTGACCCTGTAGGAGGTCCTCCTGCCGGAGGGGCACCCTGCCGTGCAGGTTCCGCACTGGAAGCACATCTTGACCTCCTCGCCACCGGCGGCGGCGATCTCCTTCGCGAACTCGGGGTTGGGCGTAACCATAGTATCGGACGGGGGGACTGCTTGTTGGTATTTAATCATATGAGTAAGTCGGGAAGATGTATTATCCTTTTGGATAAATCTATCCAGCAAACAGTCAGATGTTCCTTGCCAGCAGGGCTTTGATCACCCGAGATATGTTGCGGGTCTCCGACCTGTAGATGGCGGTGATGGCGTGCCTCAGCATCTTCGGGTCGACGGCGCTCTTCAGCCTCAGGTTCCTCCTCGTGAGCAGGAACTCGTCCACGAAGAAGCTCTTGTTGGAACCCAGGAGCTCCGGAAGGGAGAACGTCTCGGACTCGATGGTGTACTGCCTGTCCTCAGAATCCAGGAACATGAAGGCCACCCTCTGGGCCCCGTACTTGTAGCGGATGAATGAGGGTCCGTTGTCCACGAACACCATGCCCATGTAGCCTATCTCCTCCATCTCGAACTCCTCCGCGTCGAAGAGATAGAGGGGATCGTCGATGATCGCCAGGTCGGCCCGGTCCTCGCGCATCATGCGGATGTTGTACTCGTCATCCGACACGACGATGTTGGCACCCTGGATCTTAAGAGAGGATATGACGGACATCATCAGGTCCTCCGTCACGGGGCTGCAGCACACGGTGAAACCCCTGTCGGTCTCGCACCGGTGCCCCATGGACCTGGCGAGACCCGCGATGCGCTCGCCCTCCGACGTCAGCCTGGAGCCGGCCGGGGTGGTCACCAGTATAGGTGAGCCCGCGGCCTCCTCGATTAGACGGAGGTACTTGTGGATGACCGGGACCGATATCCCCAGACGCCTGGCCGCCGCCGTCTGACTGCCCTCCTCCTGCACAGCGAGCAGGGCCTCCAGCTGACGAACGGATACCTTGCGGCCGTTGATCACCTGGGAGTTCCGAACAGTTATGTCCATGGCGGGACAAGTGTTATCCTCGTAGATAACACCCTCCCGACGACAACAAAGATTTACCCCTGCGGACATGGCGGGACGGATCTGCATGACAGGAGTCGACAGGGAATCGGAGATCGTCGTCGTTGGGCTCGGCAGCCCGATAATGTGCGACGACGCTGTGGGACTGAGGGTTTCCGAGGCCATCGAGGCCATGGGGCTGGAAAGCGTGGACTGCTGCCAGGAAGCCGTGGGCGGACTGGACATCCTGCCCGTGATCCACGGCTACAGGTTCGCGATAATAGTCGATGCCATCCAGACAGGCGAGCACGGGCCCGGGACCGTCATGCTCTACTCGGAGAGGGACTTCGACGACGCGGTCACGCATGCGGCGACCCATGACGTGAACCTTCCGACGGCGATGAGGATAGGCCGTCAGATGGACCCCGACATAATGCCCGAGGAGGTCAGGTTCGTGGCCGTGGAGGTCCAGGACATCAGGACCATGACCGAGACCATGACGCCCGAGGTCGAGGCCTCCGTGGAGAGCGCCTGCCGCGCAGTCCTGCACATAATGGAGGAGCTCACAGGGTCAGCGCCGAGGCATCGTACTTCCTGATCTCCCTGTTCCCCTTCCCGAGGACCACGGTGTTCAGGCGGTCCTCCCTCAGCAGATCCTGTGCCACGCGCATCACGTCCTCCTCTGTGACGGCATCTATGCGGGCCAGACGCTGCTCCAGCGTCTCGGAGGACCCGTTGAGCATGTGGTTCATCCCGAGCCTGTAGAGACGGTGCTCGGTGGACTCCATCGCACGTACGTTGGCTCCCTTCACCAGCCTCTTGGCACGGTCGAGCTCCCCCTCCTCCAGACCCTCGCGGAGAAGGCCCGATATGACGGAGGCCACGGTCTCCATGGACTCGATGACGTTGGCGTCTGTGCATGACATGTAAGCCGTTATGGACGAGGCGTCGCTGTTCTGGGTCACCGTCGTGTATACCGAGTACACGAGCGCCCTCTTCTCCCTGACCTCCTGGAACAGCCTGGAGCTGGTCCCGGACCCCAGCACCGCGCTGAGCATGGAGGCCGCCATCCTGTCCGGATGCGAAGCCCCGTAGGCAGGGAACCCCATCGCCACGTGGCAGTGCTCCGCGTCGCCCTTGACGAAGCGGTACTCCCTCGAGGGGACGGAGGGCGGGCTGCGCGGATTCCTGACACCCCCGGACATCCCGTCGAAGGTCTCCTCCGCCCATCCAACGGTGTCATCCAGGTCCACCGCGCCGGCCGCGTACACGGCCAGATTGGGGATCCTGTACCTGTCCTCGTAGTACTCGCGCAGGTCCTCGAAAGTCAGCCCGGCGACCACCGACTCGTCCCCTCCCTCGTCCTGGCACAGCGGGTGGCCCCTCCACAGGGTGGATTCGAAAAGATCGCGTATGTAAGAGTCGGGCTCGTTGCGGATCATGCTGAGCTCCTGCAGCACGATCTTCTTCTCCAACTCGGTGTCCTCCTCGTTGATGAGGGGGTGGGCCACGATGTCGCCTACCATGTCCATGGCCGTTTTGGCGGTCTCGCGGATCGTTATCCCGTAGAAAGCGGTCATCTCCCTGCCAGTGAAGGCGTTCAACTCTCCCCCTGCACCCTCCATCTCCTTCGCCATCTGGTAGGAATCCCGGGTCTCTGTCTCCCTGAACACCGTGTGCTCGAGCAGGTGGGAGAGACCGAAGATCCCCGGATTCTCGTCCCTCGACCCCGTGGCGACACCCACCATGAACCCGGCGCTCTGGCTTCCCGGTATGTTCTCTGCTATGACCGGGATCCCCCCGGAGGTGGTGGCTGTTGAGATGGTGGAACCGCTCATAATTTCGGGTAGGAAAGCACTTCTTAAAATACTTGACGGACTATACCGCCCGGTATGGCAGTCAAGACGGTAAGGTACTCGGACCCTGGACTGGAGGATCCCGTTGCCGTGATAGGTTTCCCCAGCGTGGGGCTTGTGAGTTCCATCGCGGCCAACTACTACGTCGGGCAACTGGACATGGAGGCTGTGGCGGGCATGTCGTCCCCGACCATGCCGCCCTACTGTCTGATCCACAAGGCCACTGCCTATCCCCCGGTCAGGTTCTACGGCCGGAAGCACACCACGAAGACCGGGAGGGACGTCCTCGTATGCCTGTCGGAATACGCGCCGAAGCCGGACGACTGCTACGAGCTGGCCCAGGCGATCCTCTCGTACCTAAAGTACGCGGGCGTCAGGCAGGTCATCTGCCTCGACGGCATAGCCAGGACCTCCGATTCCGACGTACCGGTCACATGCGGGTCCGGGAAGGGCGCGGCCAGGATGATGAAGAAATCCAAGTTCACGGTCATGGAGGGGGGGATGGTCAAGGGGGTCACCGGGATCATACTCTACAGCGGCCCGGAGTACGGGATGGACGTGACGGCACTGATGGTGCCCGCAAACCCGTCCATGCCGGATCCGGGGGCATCGGCCCAGTTCATCCCCGCGATATCGTCCATGGTGCCGGGTCTGAAGGTGAGCTCCAAACCCCTGCTGAACGAGGCAGCCGAGATAGAGAGGCGGCTCCGCGAGCAGGCAGCGGAGTCGGAGGAGAGCCCGTCGCCCTTCTACGGCTGACCCTCCGCTCATGTCCAGTTTAATATAGGGAACATGATGGCTGCCGCATGGAACTAGTCCCCTCGAAATTCTTCATTACCAGCGCAGCCGCCGTGAGCGAGATATCCGACCTCAACGCGTTCGACAAAGCACTCATCGCCGCAGGGATCGGCGAGCAGAACCTCGTGTCCGTGTCGTCGGTGATACCCATAGGAGCCCAGAAGGTCGAGATCAGGGAGCTCCCCATGGGTGCGGTCACCCACTGCGTCCTGGCCCAGATGAGGGGCACCGAGGGCGAGACCATAGCCGCGGGGATCGCCTATGCCTACAGGAAGGACGGGAAGGGGGGATATGTCGCCGAGGGGCACATCCACGGCTCCGCCGAGTCCCTCAGGGAGATCCTGACCTGGAAGATGGACGAAATGGCAAGGATCCGCGGCGTCGAATTCGACGTCATCAACTTCGAGTTCAGAGAGCTGGAGATCCCCATGGACCACTACGGCTGCTGCATCGCGGCACTCGTCTTCACGGAGTACAGCTGAGATGTACGTCCTCACCCGCTGCGGCGTCTGCCACAGGCCGCGCATCGCCGACATGTCCAGGAAAGAGTCGTCCTGCCCCTACTGCGGATGCGTCCAGGACACGTCGGACCTACCGCGCTACTTCCAGTCGGAGAGCCAATCTGAGGTCAGGGAGGCGATGGCGCAGGGCGTCGGGTTCTTCCCGCCGGACGACTCGTTCAAGAAAGGGAGAATCGCCGAGGCGGACCCCCTCTCTACCCTGGCCTACAGATACGAGCACTGCCCCGACCTGGAGGAGAGGATGACGATTCTGGCCGAGGGACTCACGTCAATTAAAGGGGAGTTCACCCTCGACGACATGAGGGAGATTGCCGGGGACAGGGCGGAGAAGATGCTCTCGGCCATGCTGGACCGTTGCATCGTCTCCGAGATCAGGACAGGCAGATACAAGGCCCGATCTCACCTGCGGGGGACGTCGCCCCTCTTCTTGCCTTCCATCTTCAGGACCTCGCGGATGACCTGCGGGAGCCTGACGTAAAGCGTGCGGTAGAACACGTACGCCGAGAAGATCAGCATGACCGCCATGGCGGCGTAGTACAGGAACGCCCCGATGGATTCCACGTCCTGGAACAGGATGTAGAGCAGGACATTGAACACAATCAGTGCGATTACGGCCTGGAGTGCGAACTCCATCACCCTGTGCCTGGCTATTCCCTCCCCGACGGTGGTGCCGCAGGCCCCGAGCATGAGGGAAAACGAAACCGCCATGACGATGAGCACGATGACCGACGCGTCGAACGTACCGGCCTCGGAGATGACGCTGGAGAGCGTGAAGCAGAACCCGGTCGCTAGGCCGCATGACATGCCCAGACCCAGCGCGTAACCGTAGAAAATCGAATCGGACTTGCCCCTGAACCTCTTGAGGTTCATGACGACGACCATCACCATCGCCTCTATGACGGCGAATATGACCATCAGCACCACGTTGGTGGTTATCTGCATCGCCACGAGTGCGAAGAAGAGAACGGCACCCGCGACCATCCCGACCACCAGCAGGCCGAAGAACGTGGGGTCGCTGAAGAAGGGCTGCTCGACCTTGGGGAAGGTGTAGTTCCTCACGACCATGTACATAAGGACCAGGGCGGGGCCTATCCCGAGCACCATCGCCAGGCCGAAGATCCAATCCATGCTTTGCCATAAGGGGGTCCCGTCTTAATGGTTGCGGGAACCTGCTTCGGGGATGCCGTCCATGAGCTTGTCGTAGTAGTGGACGACCATGCAGGACCTCTCGCACCTCCCGCATGCCGTGCAACGCTCCGGGTCCACCCTCATCCCGCCGGAGATCGTTATGGCGTGACGTGGACACCCCTTGGCGCAGATTCCGCACCCCGTGCACATCATCGCACGGATGAGCGCCTTCACCGAACGCTCGAACACAGCCCTTGCGCCGTCCTCGTCCTGCGAGTTGACGGACACCTGTCCGCCCCCGAATAGCCTGGCGCGTCCGAGCGGGAGCTTCAGGAGGGCGATCTCGTACTCGTCGGAGTACTTGGTGGGACCGACCGTCCTCAGAGCGTCCGCGACGTACGAGAAATCCCTGGAACGGGGGACCGTGACCACAGCCTCCACGGAGTATCCGCCGGCGGCGCATGGGGACGCGCCCTTCAGCATCCTTAGGGATGGGCCGGCCTGCACCTTCGGCCTCAGGTCCAACTGCATTTCTTCGGCCAGCTGCACCATCTTCGGCGGAAGCGCCTTCCACCTCCAGAAGCCTACGTCCACGTACTCCGTCGGAAGGCCCCTGGATTCCGCGTAGGCGTGGAGATGGTTCTCCCATCTTGAGTACAGCTCCGGGTGGATCCTCCCAGTGTTCCTCCATTCGCTGGCGAGGCATGCCGGGCACAGATAGCAGCCGATCCTTTCGAAGTCACGGTCGTACAGGGGGTTGTATTCCAGCCCATGGGAGAGGATGTATAGCCACACCTCCGCGGCCGTCCATGCGCGGATCGGGTTGAGGTTGATCTGGTTTGGAACGAATGGGTTCCTGGTCACGAACCCTATGCCGGAGCGGGCATAGGACTCCAGCCAGCGGTTCCCTTCCACCGTCACCGTCCCGTTGGGGAACTCGCCCTCTATCAGATCGGTTATCGGGCCCAGCTTGCAGACCTTGCAGCACCACCTGAAGTCCTTGGCCGGCGGACCGAAGGAGTCCACGTTGTCCCAGAACCCTTCATCCCCTGATGCCACGTGCAGCCTGTTGCCGTGGGCGGCCGCGAACCCCCTGACGTATTCGACCGTCTCGGGGAATTCCAGCCCGGTGTCGATGTACATCAGCTCCACGTTGTCGCATGCCCGGGACGCAAGCCCGTATGCTACCAGCGAGTCCTTCCCCCCGGAGAACGAGACCGTCACCGGCATCCCCCTGACCCGCGGATCTTCGAGGAAGGCGCGTATCTCCTTGACCGCCCGCCTCTGGATGCGCTTCAGATGGTCGGCGTTGCATCCGACGAAGGTGCCCAGGTCCGCCTCCGGGATCGGATGCTCCAGGGGGACGTTCAGGTCCCGTATCTTCAAAGCGCGTTGGGAGCCGCGCATGTCCGAGCTGTCCTCCAAGGCGACGGCGGGACCCACCCTCTGGCCCTTCCTTACGATTATGGGATCGCCTCTGCCGAAGTCCCCGACGATATCGTTCAGGTTCTCCCCCGGGACAGTCTTCCCTTTGAGATGCCCCGACAGTCCCCAGAACCACACGACGTTCTTCGTGGCCACGTTGTGGAACATGTCGGCCCCGGCCTGCCTGAGGTCCAGGACCATCCTGTCGATACGCAGGTCGAACCTGGCGACCGCGATGACCTCCCCTCCGGCGATGACCTCGTCGGTGCGGTCCTCCCCGGGAACCTTGTTGAACCATATGGATCTGCCCCTGAGCGGGTCGTCCGTGCCGAAGGCCTCCCTGAAGAGGCCCAGGACCATGTCGATGCTGTCACCCATGCAGGGGCGGATGTCCCCCGGGCTGTTGATCCGGAACTCCCTGCCCTCGGATCCGCATGCGGAGCATGCGTCCCCCAGCAGCAGCGTGCCGCAGCGGTCGCACCATCTGCAGACCTCCTTGCCGTGGGCGACGTTCTGTGCCATATGCCGAAGCAATCCTCTTCATCTTTATAAGGAATGAGAAGGTTGGGATCTCATGGACGGGAACTACGAGATCCACGTCAACCCCGGATACGGGAAGAGGAGGTTCAGCAGACGCGAGCTCACCGACATAGGAATCTCGATGGTCGTCCTGGCAGTCGCCTTCATGATCCTGTATAGGGACAACACCATCTCGTGGTACCTCGGATACTACCTCGGCGATGCCGGGAAGTGGGCGGCCCTCCTGGCGGTCTGCCTAGTCATCGTGGTGTTCAGCTTCCTGCTTCACGAGTTCGGCCACAAGTTCGTGGCCCAGAGGTTCGGCCTCTGGTCGGAGTTCAGGATGTACCCAATGGGACTGCTGCTGACCCTCGTGACGTCTCTTCTTGGGTTCCTTTTCGCCGCACCCGGCGCCGTGTACATCGACGGCCCGATGGACAGGACCAGGAACGGGAAGATCAGCATCGCCGGCCCAGCAATCAACATCGTGATCGCCGGGGTCTGCACCGTCATCGTCGCAGTCCTCGGTTCCGGGATGGGGAGCATGGTCATGGTCGATGATGCCAGGCTGCCTGTCTACCTTGTCTGTTCGATGCTCGGGTCGCTGAACGCGTTCCTGGCGGTGTTCAACCTTCTGCCCGTCCCGCCTCTGGACGGTAGCAAGATATTCGCCTGGAACAAGGCCCTCTGGATAGTTGCGTTCGTTATCGCGGTGGCGGAGCTCGCTTTCATCTACCTCGGAGCCCCTGGACCCTCGACGATAGGATACTACGCCTGATTCCAATCGTGCATACACATTAGAAAAGTCCAGGTTCGACCAGACCGCATGCCGACCAGGCATCCGGCATCAGGAACTGGTCTGGACAGCCGTGGACCGGGTCGACTCCCGGCAGAAGGAGAATGATGTGGTCGAGGGGGAGGCCCCCTCGAGGTTTGAGAATCACACGAAGTCGGGGCAGGGATACCTCAGGTTCCTGAGGATGCTTCCCTCCCACTGCTCCAGCTTCCCGGGGTTCAGGATGTTCTCAGGGTCCATGGCAGCCTTGATGGCCCTGATGCTGGAGAGCTCGGACGCCCTCTCCTTCTGGAAGTTCGGAGCCTTGGATATCCCTACGCCGTGCTCCCCCGTGACGGTCCCGCCGAGTTCGATGCAGACGTCGAAGATCTCGTCAACCGCCTTCACTCCGCGTTCCCACTGGTCCTTGTCGTTGACGTCGATGACCATCTTGGTGTGCAGGTTGCCGTCGGAGGCGTGACCATAGGTGGCGATGGTGACATCGTACTTCTCGGCGATCTCCTGGAAGGCCTTCACGGCCTTGGGCACCTGGGACACGGATACCCCCATATCGTCGGCGAGGGAAACGCAGGCGTACCCGGGCTTCAGAGCGGATAGGGAGGTCATTACGGACTTCCTGGCGTCGGTCCACTGGGCCATGAGCTTCTTGTCCTTGGTGGGGATCACCTCGATCGCACCGATCTCCTTGGCGATCTCCTCCACGATGGCCAGGTCCCTGTCGATGATCTCGTCTGTCTCGCCGTCCACTTCCACGATGCACAGTGCGCCGCAATCCGGAAGGGGGTTCCCGCGGGCCTTGTTGACCGCGCTTATGCTCACGCTGTCCATCAGCTCGCAGGACGAGGGGATCAGAGGCTTGGCGATGATGGCGGAGATGCACCTTCCGGCGTCCTCCACTGTGTTGAAGCAGCACAGGCAGTTCGCGGCCTTCTTCGGCTTCGTGGTCAGCTTCAGGGTGACCTCTGTGATCACCCCGAGGGTCCCCTCAGATCCGCACATCAGACGGGCCAGCTGGTAGCCGGAGGAGTCCTTGATGGTCCTGGTCCCGCAGCGGACGATCTCCCCGTCCGCCTTGACGAAGGTCAGACCCATCACGAAATCCCTGGTGGCCCCGTACTTGACAGCACGCATCCCGGAGGCGTTGTTCGCCACCATCCCGCCGATCTGGCAGGCCTCGGCGGACCCGGGGGACGGCGGAAAGAAGAACCCGTATTTGGCGAGCTCCTCGTTGAGGTCGTTATAGACCACGCCGGCCTCCACGTCGACCCAGAGGTCGGCCACGCTAACCTTCTTGATCCTGTTCATCCTCTGCATGGCCATGACGATGCCGCCCTTGATGGGCACGGCGGAACCGCAGAGACCGGTTCCCGCACCGCGGGGGGTCACCGGGATCTTGTTGGCGTATGCGATCTTCATGATCTCGGACACCTGCTCCGTCGTCCTGGGCTGGACCACGATGTCGGGGGTGTTGTGGAAGATGGACGCGTCGAATCCGTATGTGTAAAGGACGGCGGGCTCCACGGAGTACCCCTCCTTGCCGACGACCTTCTCGATCTGGTCGATGATGCTCTGGTCCATTGTTGGCACCTCTATAACGGATGGCCCATGGGGGCCCATCCTTTAATAGGTTACCTGGAGGGGAGGCTGATTCAAGCACCCCTTCCCTCAGCGGTCGGAACGAAGCCGGGCCTACCTGTGGCGTTGACGCTGAGGACCGCCTCGTCCATGTCGTAGCTGCGGTTGCTCTCCATGAACCTGTGGCGGTCGACGGACACGGACACGCACACGTCCTCGGCATGGCTCCTGGCGGCCTCCCCCACGACGAAGTCCCTTGCCATCTTCTCCTGGGCCTCGAGGGCCTCATCGATGGTCCCGTAGAGGAAGCGGCCCATCTTGGAGAACGCCTCGTACCGACCTCCACCGACTCTCTGGCTCTTCATGCCGTGGCCGACAAGGACGTCCCTGCCGCCATCGCCGGAGCTGCCTATCATCGGACGGATGAGGACCTCCACCGACTCCGACACGGTGGATGTTATCGCCCCGACCGCGTTCCCCACATCCGAGTCCGGACTTATCAGCACGTCCGTGCCGAACACGTCGCCCATCCACCTTATGTAGACCTCCGCGGGGGCACCTATGCCGACGATCGGGCAGTCCAGCCTCATGCCGCAGTGGAACACCCTTTCCGTCCCGCCGGTTACGGCCATCCTTACGAGCTCCTCGCCGGACCTTCCGAACTCCACGTCGCCTGTCGCATCGGACATCATGGCATGGATCAGCTCGACCGAGAGCCTGTCACGGATGGTGGTCAGTGCCTTGTCGACGAACTCCTCGCGCGTCATCCCGCACATGGCCGCCATGTACTCCACTCCGGAGACCGACGCCTCGGAGTCGAACCTGCTGTACATCCCTGCGGCATGGAGGATGTCCGTGGGGGTGAGGCCGATCCTCTGCAGCATCCCTCTGTCCTCCAGCATGGGTATGTCGAACTCGGACTCCCTGCGACCGAGCTCCATGCAGGCACCGGTGAGCGTGTACGGGCGGGACGAGAGCAGCTCCAGGAGCTCCACGTCGGCCTCGCACAGCCCGTCCCCGTCCGACGGCATCCTGAGGGTGCGGAGGAACTCCGTGCGGTACACCGTGTTCCTCACGTTCACCCTCACCCTGATGTGCCCCGGGTCGAACCCCCTGAGCATCGACATGTAGCTGGCCACGTTTGGCCACCTCTCCGCGGCGACGCAAAGGGGCATGACACGCATCGGGGTGATCTCGACCTCTCCCCCGTTCGCAACGATGCGGCTGTCCCCGCCGATGCCGGTGGTGGCGACCTGTGCGGCCATGACCCTCGTGCGCCTCCCTCCGATGACCGCGCCTTCCGGCTCCAGATGGGGGAGCCCGCCGCGGAGTATGCCTATGTCGGTCGTCGTCCCTCCCATGTCCATGACGACCGCGTCCCTCACCCCCGTCAGATGCATCGCACCCATGAGGCTGGCGGCCGGTCCGGAGAGGATCGTCTCCACCGGCCGCTCCTTTGCGACCTCGACGCCCATGACCGTCCCGTCCCCGCGGGATATCATGAGCGGGGCGCGTATCCCCATGTCACCCATGACGTCCTCCACGGACTCTATCAGCTCCCCGACGATCGGTATAAGCCTGCTGTTGAGGACGCAGGTGATTGTGCGCTCCACGAAACCGAGACTGGTCGTGAGCTGATGGCCGCATACGACCGGGACCCCCAGCACCTCGTCTGCAATCTCCCTGACGCGGAGCTCGTGACCAGGATTGCGTACCGACAGGAACCCGGAGACGGCAAGACCGTCCACCCTCCCCTTTATCCGCTCCATGAACTCCCGGACCGCGCCCTCGTCCAGGGGGACGTCCTCCTCGCCGTACAGGTCGTGGCTCCCGGACACGCTGACCGAGTGGTCCGCCTTGGAGTCGGTGGGGCAGTCCCCTCCGATGCACACCAGGCCCACCCTGCATCCCTTTCCCTCCACCACGGAGTTGGTGGCAAGGGTCGAGGACAACGCGACCAGTCCTGCCCTGGCGACCAGGTCGCAGTCCAGGCCGGTGAGAGCTCCCCTTATCCCGATGCTAAGATCCTCGCGGGTGGTCATGCTCTTCGCCTTGGCCAGGACGCTTCCCGTGTCGAGGTCCATGGCGACGGCGTCCGTATACGTTCCACCGGTGTCGATTCCCAGTCCGATCCTCATGATATCGCCTGAATCTCCTCCGAAGATGGCATAGATTGTTTAAAAAAGTTAACCAATTTCCCGATGGGGACGTTTTGCCGATGGCCGTCCCCATTGGTCTCATATAAATATGTGAACCATCTAGTCCGCGACATGAAATCCGTGATTGTACTTCTCGGTCCCCCGGGATCCGGAAAGGGTACCCAGGGTGAGAAACTCAGCGAGGAGCTCGGCTACACCAGGCTCTCCACCGGCGACATGCTCCGCGAGGCCGTCAGGAACGGCACCGAGCTCGGGAAGCAGGCCAAGTCCTACATGGACTCGGGCGCCCTCGTGCCCAACGACCTGATCATAGGCCTCATGAAGGAGAAGATCGCCCAGGCAGAGGGCGGAGTCATCCTCGACGGATTCCCCAGGACCGTGGAGCAGGCGGATGCGCTGGCACAGCAGCTGGACGTGGACCTCGCCCTCAACCTGGACGTCGACGACGACGAGCTCATCAACAGGCTCACCAAGAGGCGCTCCTGCCCCAACTGCAACGCAGTCTACCACCTCATCTACAACCCCCCGAAGACCGATGGCGTCTGCGACAAGTGCGGCGGCGCCCTGTACCAGAGGGATGACGACAAGGAGGAGACCGTCATGAACAGGCTGAAGGTCTACCGCGAGAACACCATGCCCCTCATCGACTACTACGGCAAGAAGGGCACGCTCGTCACCATCAAGGGCGTCGGAAGCATCGACGACATTTTCAAACAGGTCGAGAAGGCCGTCCAGTGAACACATCGGGGCTCCGGCCCCGACCAACTTTTTTGTCCACCTTCTGACATACGTAGACCTATGAGCGATGGCGATCCCGGACTGAGGCGCATGTACGCGGTGGTCAAACAGTACGATGACGGGGTGATAAGGACCGTCGCGGCCAGGAAGAAACTGGAGATCGCGAAGCTGGAACTGGAGCTGGCGCACGTCGAACCCACCCGCACACAGATGTCCCTCCTGACTTACCTCAGAGAGGACTGCATGGTGTACGAGACCCTCGCCTACGTCCTCTCGGTCCCGGAGGAGGAGTTCGAATCGGTCGTTACCGAGATCGGACCGGCAATGGTGTACGATCCGACCCCCGTCCCCAGATCCGTCATGGACGGCTATCGCAGAGGGCTCACCGACCTGGAACTCAGGATGGAGGACAGGGCCAGCGGATACGCGGACGACCTGCTCGGGATACTCCGCGGCGACTGCACCGACTACTGACAGATATCTTTAAGAACAAGTACGGAATCGGGGACTCCGATAGCCTCGTAGTGTAGTGGTCAATCATGCGGGACTCTGGATCCTGCGACCCAAGTTCGAATCTTGGCGAGGCTACCATTCCTTCTCCCCCATATTTCCGTCCGAGTGTCCGTCACGTACCGTTCCGAGCGCCATCCTTTATATCGCTCCGGAAAATCCGGCACATCATGTCCGTCGCACAGTTCATGGGTTACGCGAAGTGGTGGGTCCTCTCCAAGCTCGGCAGGAAGTCACCGCTCGTGATCACCATGACCATCGGCTACGCCTGCAACCTCCGCTGCAGGCACTGCTCGATCGAGTCCATGCTGCTGGCGAACCCAGGCATAAAGAGGACGCTGACCTACGACGAGGTTGTCGACGATCTCAGAGAGAGGTACAAGAGCGGCGCCAGGATCGCCTACTTCGAGGGAGGGGAGACCACGATGTGGTCCGACGGCGACAAGGACCTGGGCGATCTGATAGATGCCGCCAAATCCATCGGATACTACAACGTCGGCTACACGACCAACGGGACGACGGGCAGGATCTTCACCAACTCGGACGTCATCTCCGTCAGCCTTGACGGGCCCAGGGACGTCCACGACGCCGTGCGCGGAGACGGGGTCTTCGACAGGCTCATGGAGACGCTGGACGGACTGGACTTCTCGGGCAGCGTCTACGCGAACATGGTCCTCCAGAAGGGGAACCTGGACCGCATCCGCGAGACGGCGGACGTCGTCCGGTCCAACCCCCATCTTGCCGGGATCGTCTTCAACTTCATCACGCCCCCTCCGTACGACCTGCTGCCGTCCAGGGAAGAGAGGATGGCCGCCATCGACGAGATAGGATGCCTGAAGGCCGAGGGATACCCGATACTCAACTCCAAGAGGGGTCTGGAGCTTCTTGCAGAGGAGGACTGGGGATCCAGATGCCCCCGCTATCTTTCGGCGTTCACCATGCCTGACGGATCCAGACACAACGGGTGCCCCTCCGAAGGGACCGAATCGTGCCTTCATTGCGGTTACGACGCCGTACGTGAATACTACCTCATAGACCGCGGCAACCCGTCCACGATACTGGAGATGTTCCCGGTGTTCGCCAGATCCAAGGGCTGAGACCTCATATCAGCGGCACCGGGCCGATGATCAGGGTCACCGCCGTGACGATGCTGAAGAGGACCTCGGTCAGCACCGAGAATCCGAAAGAGTACGGTATTATCGCGACATCCCAGTGCTCTGGACGGGCATCGATGATGCGCACCATGCGCACGGTGAGCGGCAGTGTAAGAAACAGGGCCAGATCCATCACGTTGAACAGGCACATCAGCGCGGCCAGGACGTACGCCGCGACCACCGATGCCTTGATGGCCCTGACCGTCCCCTCCGTGCCCAGGCGGATCGACAGGTTGATCTCGTTCATCTTGAGATGGGCACCGTTCGCCGACATGGAGTCCACGAGACGCATGAGGCCTACTACCAATCCAACCATCGCAGAGAACAGGACGATCTCCGCCGTCACCGTTCCGGATGCGATGTAGAATGAGCAGAGGACCATCAGGAAGAACGATACAGCGACGGTCACCTCCCCCAGGCCCCTGGCGCCGAAGTTGATAGGCGGCGCTGTGTAGAAGAATGCCAGGAACGCCCCCAGAATCCCGAGGGCCAGGACATGCCATCCGCTGTAGGCGACCACCGGCATGGATGTCACCAGGGCCATGAGTGCCAGAGCGACCATTATCGCCCTCCCCTGGCGCTCCGTCACCAGACCTGTATCGAACTGGTTGCCCTCCCAGTATATCCTCTTCAGCGCCTCCGACGACATCATGTTCTGCTGGGTCCTGAACCTCTGGTCGAAGACCTCCCGGTCTATTCCCGACTTGTGGTCGAAATAGTCGTTGGAGAAGTTCACGAACAGGGCCATGAACAGGACCGCGACCGGTATCAGCACCAGAACGTACAGAGGCGGACCGTACGGCACCGCACACATTACGCCGCAGACCGACGCCAGAAGGAACGGGAGCGTGTAGCTGAATCTGAAGATCAGATTGAACTTCTTGAGCGGGGACAGCTCCCCTCCGTCCGGCGCATCCATGAACCCCCGACTCGACTCCTCCGTATATGTACATGAGCCCGTGGCAGGGACGGTCGGCCATGGCATCCACGCCGGACGTTCCCAGGACGGGCGATCGAGGCACCATCTATTATTATAACAAAGGCGATGGCCCAGGCAGTGATTTGACATGATCAGCAGAGATGAGGTTCTTGGCAACCTCGAGAGGTACGACCTCAAGGAGGCCAAGATCGGGGTCATAGCCTCCCACTCCGCACTGGACACCTGCGACGGCGCCGTTTCCGAGGGATTCAGGACGGTCGCTGTGTGCCAGCAGGGGAGGGACGCGACTTTCTCTAGGTACTTCAAGGCGCAGAGGGACCCGCAGGGTAACATCATCCGCGGAGTCGTCGACGAGCCCGTCGTCCTCGACAAGTTCAGCAGCATCCTGAAACCCGAGGTCCAGAGGAGCCTCATGGACAACAACGTCCTCTTCGTACCCAACAGGTCGTTCGTCTCGTACTGCGGCATCGATGCGGTGGAGAACGACTTCGCCATGCCCATGGTCGGAAGCAGGAACCTGCTCAGATCCGAGGAAAGGGGCGACGAGAGGGACTACTACTGGCTCCTCGAGAAGGCCGGGATGCCGTTCCCCAAGAAGGTCGAGAAGCCCGAGGACATCGACGGGCTCACGATCATCAAGGTGCACCACAAGGTGAAGAAGCTCGAGAGGGGATTCTTCACGGCAAAGGATTACGACCAGTTCGTGGAGAAATCCACCGAGCTGATCAAGCAGGGCGTCATCGAGGAGAACTTCCTGGAGCACGCGAGGATGGAGCAGTACATCATCGGCCCCGTGTTCAACCTGGACTTCTTCTACTCCCCGCTGGAGGAGAAGGGCGAGAGGATCGAGCTCCTCGGAGTGGACTGGAGGTTCGAGAGCTCCCTCGACGGGTACGTCAGGCTCCCCGGCAAACAGCAGGTGGAGCTGGAGGAGGACGGCATCATCCCCGAGTACACCGTGTGCGGACACAACTCCGCAACCCTCAGGGAGTCGCTGCTCGACAAGGCGTTCGGACTCGCCGAGAAGTATGTGGAGGCCACCAAGAAGTTCTACGATCCCGGGATCATCGGACCGTTCTGCCTGCAGACATGCGTGGACAAGGACCTCAACTTCTACATCTACGACGTGGCGCCCAGGATCGGAGGCGGCACCAACGTGCACATGTCGGTGGGCCACCCGTACGGCAACACCCTCTGGAGGAAGGACATGTCCTCCGGCAGGAGGCTGTCCATGGAGGTGCGCAGGGCCATCGAGCAGGAGCGCATCGAGGAGATCATCACCTGAGGCGATAGGATGAACATGAAGCATGTGATGGTCATCGCCGCGGCACTCCTGGCCCTGGTGTGCGTGCTCCCCGCAGCAGACGCCGCCAGCATCCAGAGCACGCCGGGCGATATCAACATCGAGGACAACGAGAGCGCGGTAATAGCGTTCGATGTCTACAGCGATAGCGGTTTCGAGATGACCGTCACCGTGAGGGAGGGGTCCAACGTCGTCTCCGAGCAGACAGTCCAGGTCCAGCCTGGAAGGACGACCCATGTCGAGATCTCGCTGAGTGGCCTGTCTGTCGGCACGCACCAGTACAGGGTCGAATGCACCGGCGACTTCCCCGAAGGCAACGGTTTCAACGTGACCGTCAACGTGGATCAAAGCCTCCTGTCCAACTGGGTGACCTACGCGGCCATCATCGTGGTGGTCATCGTGGTCGTGATCTTCGCCTACATCAAGATGCGCGACACCCCTAAGGTCAAGCCCGAGATGACGTTCGAGGAGCTCGAGGCCCAGAGGAAGGCGGAGATGGCCGAGAAGGCGGAGAAGAAGCAGAAGAAGCCCGCATCTTCGTCCTCCACCGAGAGGAGGAGGTTCGAGGGCAGGAAGAAGGACTCGACCGAGAGTCCCGCCGAGAAGCCCCGCAAGAAGGAGGAGGCCAAGCCCACCTTCGAGGAGCTCGAGGCCCAGAAGCAGGCAGAGAAGGCCGCCAAGGCGGAGAAGAAGCAGAAGTCCACCGGCCTCACAGAGAGGGAGCGCTACCTCGAGGAGAAGAGGAAGAAGAAGGACTGAGACTCCAAACGGCGGGGAGACCCGCCAAATCCTTTATTTTTTCAAACCGTACGATCCGATCCCGGATGAGCATGTCCTCTGCGCCTGTAGGGGGTGTCCCTCTCGAAGAACGACCAGCGGAGTTCCGTGTAGGCGTCGAGGTCCAGACCGCCCTTCGACAGGAGATGGAAGTCGCCGGCGTCGGAGGTCAGGTCGAGGCCCGTGTCCTTGAATCCGTTGCGCGTGTAGAACCTGAACCTGCGGAGCCTGTCAGCGTAGTCGTCGCAGGGGACCAGGGGCTCTATGCAGAGGTACTGCCTATGACCCGGGTACATCGAATCCAGGATGCCCAGCATCTCCCCTCCGTAGCCCCGGGACCTCGCTGAGGGATCCACCGCCAAATAGAGGATGAAAAGCTCGTCTCCGCGTTCCACGACATAGGACATGCCCACCACCTCTCCTCCATCGGAGAATGAGAGGAGACGGGCCCCGGGATCGGAGAGCTTCCGGAACAGGAACTGGTCGGAGTACCGCTCCCGCTCCGGGAAGCTGACATCGACGATCCGGAGGACTGCGTCGGCCCCGGGGGACCCGGGTCCGACGGATGCGACCTCCAGGCTCATAGCCTCAGCTTCTCGTCCCTGAGGTCCAGGAGGGCCACCTCGCGGCGATCCATGAAGAACCCGAGTTTCTTGAACATGAGGATTGAAGGTGCGTTGTCCGGCTGGATGGAGGCGTGGGCGACAGTGGCCCCCTGCTCCCTGCCGAGTCTGACGCACTCACGGAGGAGCTGGTATCCGATCAGGTTCCTCCTGAAGTACGGGTGGACCCCCATGTTCTCGATCCACAGGAGATTGTCCTCGTCGCAGATGTGATGGAGCATCTGCGCGAAGATGAACCCGACCACCTCCCCGTCCTCGACCGCCACAAGGCTGAGCCCGCTGTCGAGGTACGCCTTGAAGTGGTTGCGGCTGCTGGCGCCCAGGTTGTCCTTCCAGTCCTGCGGGAGGTCCTCCCACCTGTTCTCCAGCGTCTCCGCGAAGTACTCGCGGATGCAGGAGATCTCCAGATCGCGGACACCCTCGATGTCCTTGATGCGGACCGGACGGATCTCCATGGTCACATCTCCTCCGGGGCGCCCATGCCGAGGCAGTCCAGCACGTCCGCGAGGACGGACCTGGTGCACTCCACGAGGGTCAGCCTGGCATCCCTGCGGGGCCCGGCATCCAGGACGGACACCGAGGCGTAGAACTGGTTGAACGCCACTGCGAGCTCGTGAGCGTAAGCGGGAAGGGTGTGGATCCTCTTACCGTCACCGGCCTCCTTCAGCACCTCTCCGTAGCGTGCGAGCTTCTTCACCAGGGCGATCTCCCTCGGGTCGGTGAGCTTGGAGGGATCCGTGTCCCTCTCGAATCCCCCGGCCTTCCTCATCATACTGCACGCCCTGGCATGGACGTACTGGAGGTAAGGTCCGGAGTTCCCGTCGAAGTTCAGGGCCTCGTCCCACTTGAAGACGAGCTGCTTCTCGGGCTGGACGCGGACTATGTTGTACCTTATCGCCCCCGTGCCGACTATGCGGGCGACCTCCCTCATCTTCTCCTCGGTCATTTCGGATCCGCGGGTCTCCATCCTTGACCTTATCTCCTGGTAGGCGTGGGCCACGGACTCGTCGATCAGGTCGTCGAGGTAGACCACGACCCCCCTGCGCGTGGACATCTTCCCCTCGGGAAGGGACACGAAAGAGTAGAACAGGGGCTCAGGCATGCTGTCGTGACCGAGGATCTCCAACGCCGAACACAGCTGCTTCGAGCCGAGCTTCTGGTCCTCTCCGAGGACGTCGATCACACGGTCCGCACGCTTGAACTTGTCGAGGTGGTATGCCAGGTCGCGGGTGGTGTACAGCGTGGTCCCGTCGGACCTCGTGAAGGTGAACTTGGTGTTCTTGCCCTGGATGCCGAAATCCTTGAGGTCCACGTACCAGGCGCCGTCCTCGGTCTGACCGGCGTAATCCGAGCCCTTGAGGCGCTCGACGACGTCCCTCGCGGACCCGTCTGCGATGAAGTCCGACTCCCAGGTGTACCTGTCGAGCGTGACGTTGATGTTGGCCAGGGTCTCCTTCAGCCCTCCGAGCATGATCTCGGCGGTGTGGCGGACGGTGTCGATGACCTCCCTGTCGCCTGCCTCGAACCTCCTGAGCATATCCGCTATCTGTGCCTGGACCTCCGGGTCGGACTCCATCCTCCTGTTGGCCACCCTGTACTTGGCGACCAGCCTGTGGTCGGTCTTGACCCTCTCCTTCTCATGACCGGCACTCCTGGCATGCTCCTCAGCCTCGGCGTCGGCCTCCTCGTCGGTGACGTTGTTGACACCCCAGGTCAGGATGACGACCTGCTTGCCCACGTCGTTCACATAGTACTCCGTGGTCACGTCGTGCCCGCACCTCACGAGGCATCTGGCGAGGGTGTCCCCTATGATCGGGTTCCTGGCCCTGCCGACGTGTATCGGACCTGTCGGGTTCGTGGATGTGTGCTCCACGTTGACCCTCACCCCTGTCGGTGCGGCCTTGAAGCAACCGTCCGCCGCGATGATGTCGTCAAGGACCCCCTTGACCAGGGCGGCCCCGTCCATGCAGAAGTTCAGGTACCCGTTGCACGACTCGACGGATGCTATCATCCCGGACGGCTCGATCGCGGCCGCCAGGTCGTCCGCTATCGCCTGCGGCGCCTTCCTCAGCGCCTTGGACATGGTGAAGCACGGCACCGCCAGATCCGCGTTGTCGACGGATGGGAGCTCCACGACGAACGCGACGTCTGCACCCATCCCCGCGAGCGCGGAGGACACCGCCCCGCGCACCTGGTCCTCGAATTCAGCCATTATTGACATTCAGTTCACCTTGTATCTCAGTATGGCGGCTATCCCGCCGAACGCCTTCAGCAGCATGTCCCCCTCCTCCGAATCCGGGGAGATGATCTGGACGCGGGTGTTGAACGCGTCCGCCCTCAGGAAGAAGTCGTCTATCAGGTCCTCATCCTTCACGACGGTGGTCGTTCCGCCGCACTCGGGACACTGGATCCTCTCGTCCGCATCCTTGACGGTGAGCTCATGGGTGTGACCGGACGGGCACTGGACGGTGACCCTCCTCTTGCTGAGGCTCTCGGATATCAGCAGGGTGTCGACGGCGCCCATGTCCGTGGCCTGGCGCACCTCGTCCTCGCCGTAGCATGACAGGCCGCCGTCCGCCTTCCTGATCTCGGCGAAGAGCCTCTGCATGTACTCCTTCTCCTTGGTGAGCTGCATGTCCGTTATGATGCCCTTGGCGTTCTCCACCAGCTCCCTGAGCCCGGATTCGTCGGTGTAGCCCGTGTCAACCAAGGGGGTGCACACCTTCTTCCTCAGCTCGTGGTGCAGGTACTCCTCCTTCACGAAGAAGTCCTTGGTGGCGCCGGGGCCTCCGACCAGGATCCCCAGGAGCTCGGGCCTGTCCAGGAAGACCTCGGTGGCGTTGTCGGCGACCTTCTTGAAGAACTCGTGCGCGGCGATCTCGATCAGCCTCTCGAAACGGACGGAGGACTGACCTCCCTGGTGATGCTTGCTGGGTACCAGCGAGTCGAAGTGCTTCAGCACCTGGATCCTGCTCCCGCTCAGGAGGCCCAGGGTGGCCTCGGACCTGTCTATCGTGATGAGCCCGTAGCACTTCTTGTCCAGGAGCATCGACTGCAACGGATCGGTGAAGAACGTCGAGTCGCACCTGTACAGGAACGCGGTGATCGGTTCGGGGGGGTTGATGACGTACTGGACCATCTTGGTCTGGTCGCCCGCCCTGGGCACCTCGCCGCAGAAAATCACGACGCCGTTCTCAGGCGGCGCCTTGTAGGTCTTGAGTCGAGCCGCGATGGAATCGATGGCGCTCGTGACGTTCTTCATCGTGGTCTTGGATTTGATGTTGGACGCCTGAGACTGCTCGTTCCTCAGATACGCCATGACATCGGAGATCTGCTTGGACCCGGGGACATAGACCGAGATGAGCTCGGTACCCCTGCCCCTGTAGCTGGTGATCTCCTGCATGTCCTTCTTGAAGTCGTATCTGGCTTTGTCCTCCGAATTGGTTTCTCCCATATGACTTCACCAATGTTTTTATGTAAATTGGCTTGTTTATTAAACGTATTGGTGCGTGATTTTACGGATAGCGTGGTCGTCTCCATAGGCGGGTCCATCCTGGTCCCGGGCAGCAATGACTCCGAATACATAGCCAGACTGGCCGAGATGCTGAAGGCCCTCTGCAGCGAGGTGAGGCTCGCCATCGTCTGCGGCGGCGGGAAGACCGCACGCTACTACGCAGAGACCGGCAGACAGCTCGGCGGCGACACATACCAGCTCGACATCCTCGGCATCGGCGCCACGCGCCTCAACGCTCAGCTCCTGGCACTGGCCCTCGGAGACATGCCCGACAGGGTCCCGGAGTCGGCGGAGGAGACCGCATCCATGGTAGCGCCCGGGAGGGTGGCGGTCATGGGCGGGACGGAGCCTGGTCACACCACCGACGCGGTCGCCATGATGGTCGCCGCCCGCATGGGTGCGGACAGGGTGGTCAACGCCACCTCCGTGGACGCCGTCTACACCGACGACCCCCGCAGCAACCCGGACGCCGAGAGGATACCCGAGATGACCATAGGCAGGCTTGGGGAGATAGTGTACAAGGATCACGGGGCATCCAAGTCCAGCGTCTTCGACCCTCTCGGGGTGAAGATAGCCGCCGAGAAGAAGATCGACATAATGATCGTGGACGGCAGGAACCTCGAAGAGCTCAGGAAGGCCATCCTTGGAGAGAGGTTCGAAGGTACGTTCGTCGACTCCCACCGAGCGCGATCAGTCCAGGGGGTCGAAGTCCTTCGACTGCGGCGTATCGTACCCGGCAGATGACGCCAGGTCCCTGATCCTGCGCTCCTCGGCACCCTTCATCGATTTGCGGTGGATGTACACCTGGTCGGTCCCGGTCATGCGACAGGCGTCACCGAGCATCCTCAGGAAGTCCTCGTCGTCCGACCCCTCGATCTGATAGTTCGGGATCATGTGACCGATGTTGACCCTGCGGGTCAGCGCCATCTCCGTGAACCTCGGGGCGTAGTGCCCCCCTCCCACACCGACGACGGTCGGGTACTCGTCATGCGGCTCCAGATCGGCGATGACCCGCGCCAGGATCTCTGCGGAATGGGTGTTGCCCCAGTGCGACTCGTCGCTCCCGATCTCTATATAGAACGTGGGCTTCTCGAGCCATGGCCCGTGATGCATCACCTCGAAGCATGTCTGGTTCTCCGCAACATCGTTGTATGACACTATCCTCCTCAGGGCGTCGGACATCAGGGCGGGCGAGGCCATCACCAGGCACCTCTCCATTCCGCCGAACTCGTTCCCGTGGTAGTTCCCTATGGGATGTGCGGTCAGTGCGGGCCTGCCGCTCTTCGCCGAATGCTTTGACATGACCACCACGTCGTCCACATGTATGCCGAACCCCTCGGCCTCGCGGTCCAGACCGTCATGGCGGATGTGCATGTCATCTATGGAGATCATGTACGTGTCCCCACGGACGCTGAACCTCGCCGACTCCGTCCCACCGAGGTCCTCCCAGCCCCCCATGGCGTGGAGGGCTGACCTCATGTTGACCGAGGGCAGATCGGCTTCGCTGCAGACGAGTAGACGGGACATGGGCCCGGATAAGTCAGCATCCGTGATAAGGGGTTCTCTCGTCCCGGAGCGGCACCTCCGTCGATGCGTCCGTCGCGACCGGAGGGACGGGCCGGCCTCCAGTGGAAGACAGGGGTCCCGTGCGATGTGCTCTAAGATATATCGTCCGTAGACACCACATCTCGCTTATCAACCGATAGCCCTAGACACATCCATGGACAGGATAACGCAATCGGAGAGGGTGCTCATGCACCTGTACTCGTTCAGACACCTGGACCCGTCGGAAAGGTACGGGATCCCCTTCGATGTGACCCAGGATGGCATAGGGGAGGCGATCGGGATCTCCAGGTCCCATGCGTCCCTGATCCTCGGCAGGATGTCCAAGGAGGGCCTCGTGACAAACGGCCAGGCGACCGTTGGGTCCGTGGTGGGCGGGACCACGGTCAGGAAGGTCTACTTCCTGACGCAGAAGGGACTCTCCGAATGCGCCCGGTTGCTGGAGGTCCATGGGGACGGCTCGGGGCCCGATTCCGTATTCCCGAGGAACATCAACCACTGCAGGTCCGACGTGTTCGATTCGCTGAGGAGGGAGGACCGGGATCTCCTGGGATGCCTGATGGTCCTAAGGGTCCCGGTGCGCGTGTCCCAGCTGCCGAGGGGGAGGGACCATCCCCTGGTCCCTGTCGACACGAAGGGGTTCGTCCACCTGAAACCCGCTACGAGGGAATGGTACATCGGTCGTGCTGGCGAGACGGAGGTGCGCAGATGGCACAGCCTCGCAGCAGACTGGTGCTCGGACCATGGGGTGACGGCCAAGGAGAGACTCCTCCACCTGATACTCGGAGGGAGGTGGAGGGAGGCGGCCAGACTGGCGTGGGAATGGCGCTTCTGGCTCATGGACGACCCGGATGCGGAGCTGATGGAGGCGCTGGACCGCATGGACTCCGCGACGGGGGACGGCTCTCTGTCCCCGTTCATATCGTTCTGCTTCACCAGACTGGGGGACACGGCACGTGCCAGGAAGGCTATGGAGCGCTCATCGATGGAACCTGGGGAGCGCGGGGCGCTGGAGGCGGAGATCCTCCTCGCGGAGGGCAGGAAGGACATGGCCCTCGACATGGCACTGGAATGCTACGGCTCCGACGTCTCCACCTGCATGGCGCTCGGGAAGTGCATGGCAGCCAACGGGCGTCACAGCGAGGCGGTGGTCTATCTCAGATGCGCCAGGAGACGCATGAACGACGCAGGATGCCTGTTCAGGCTCGACGAGGCCCTGGAATGGGAGGGGGAGTCGTACATGGTGCTGGGGGAGCACCGCCTCGCATCCAGGCTGGTCGGGGCGGCGGCGGTGATAACCCGCGACTCCGCTCGCAGCAGGGCGCTCAGGACACGCTCGGAGGTCATGGCCTCAAAGGACCCTGTTGCCCCTGAGTGTGTCCAGGTCCGAGATATACAGGTCCCTTATGTCCGTGATGCCCCACTTTAGCATGGCGAGTCTCTCGAATCCGAACCCCCATGCGAGGACCGGATGCTTGACGCCGAACGGTGCGACGACCTCAGGCCTGAATATCCCGGCTCCACCGAGCTCCATCCACTTTCCGTTGAAGAAGACCTCCAGCTCCAGCGATGGCTCGGTGTACGGGAAGTACGCGGGTCTGATGCGGATCTGGTCGAACCCCATCCTGGAGTAGAACTCGCGGATCAGGGATATCAGCATGTCGAAGTTGGCGTTCTCGTCGATGATGATCCCCTCTATCTGGGTGAACTCCGGCAGATGGGTGGAGTCTATGGACTCCTTCCTGAAGATCCTGGAGATCGAGAAGGCCTTCTGAGGCGCGTCGGGATGCTCGGAGATGTACCTGATGCTGCTGACGGTGCTGTGCGTCCTGAGAAGGGCGGCCTCCGCCCTCTCCCTGGACCATGTGCCTCCCCAGCCCGTCGATCCCGTGTCCCCGCCGTTCTCATGGATGCTGCGGACCGTTTCGACCAGGCCCTCGTCATCCACATGGATGCTCGATGGACTCTCCAGGTAGAAGGTGTCCTGCAGGTCCCTTGCGGGATGGTCCTGGGGGGTGTACAGTACGTCCAGGTTCCAGAACGCGGGCTGGACGTACTCGGACGACATCTCGGTGAAGCCCATGTCGGTGAAGATCCTGCTGACCTGTGCGGCCAGCCTGGAGAGCATGTGCTTCTTCGCGGGATAGACCGTGGGAGCGAAGGTCTGGACGTCGTACCTCCTGAAGTCCGCGTCCCTCCATTCGCCGCTCTGTATGATGCGGTCGGTGATGTCGGTGATCTGCGGCCTGAGCTCGATCCCTGCCGAGACTGCCTGTCTTCCCAGGTCGGTCAAGGAGATCGTCCTCTCGGTGACGACCTTCTCGGAGATCATGCCCTGACGGCCCTTCAGGTCCTTGATCACTTTCGGGTCGGCCTCAGATTCGGGGACGGGGCCTTCCGCCATGCGGTCCAGGAGCGTCTCGTCGGGCATCCTGCCGGTGAGGGTCGCCTTCCCGGCATCGGTCAGGACCAGGGTCTTCCTCCCGCCGTCCTTGGCTATGTCGGCCAGGCCCTTCCTCTTGAGCCATCCCACGGCGACCTTGTCCATCCCCCCGGTCATCCCGGCCGCGAGAGAGTCCATGTCCATGCTTCCGCCGTTCGCGGAGATGAGGCCGAGGGCGATCCTCTCCGGAAGGCCGTCAGAGACCGCCGACCGGTCCGTTATGACGTAGAACCTCTCGGAGGACTCCGACATCGAGGCCAGGCCCTTGGACTCCAGCCAGGATGCCGCCCCCATGACCTCCACCTCGAGGGAGAACGACCCGTCGGCCACGAGGTCCGTCGGCGAGGCCGACCCCCCTCTGCCGTCGAGTGCCAGCAAAAGTCTCTTCTCGTTGTAGCTCAGCCCCTCCAGTACTTCCTCGATACCCATGGAATCACCACTCGAAACCGTCGTAGGTCATTTCGGAGACGACGTCCTTCGCCTTCTCCCTCTTGTCCTGGTGCTGCTCCAGGAAGACGTTTATCCTCTCGGTCAGGCACATCTTGCACTCCCCGCACAGGATCTCGCCCCTGCGGCACTTGTCCGCCAGCTCGTTGAGCTTCTCGTCGTCGTGCTCGAAGAGGTAGTAGTTGTACTTGAACACGGAGCAGACCTCTGGGTTCCCGCCCTTCTCCCTCTGCTCCTCCACGGAGACGCATCCCCCGGTGAATGCGCGCCCGACCTTCTTCTTCACCGCCTTGGGCGTGTCGGTCGTGAATATCGTGGCGTTCTCGTCCGAGGAGGACATCTTGTCTCCGCCGGAGAGACCAGGGCACATCTTGCAGTATATTAGCGAGGGCTTCGGATACCCGAGTCCGGGCGCCACATCCCTCGTCACCCTGAAATGCGGGTCCTGGTCTATGCCGCAGGGGATCAGGACGGGGACCTCCTTTCCTGCCTCCTCGGACGGCAGGAAGGCCGGGACCGACTGCATCGTCGTGTAGAATATCGATCCGATGTTGGTGGAGTTGTCGAATCCGAACACCGCCTTGGCGGTGGAGAAGGTGACCTTCTTCGCCACCTTGAGCGCTATCGGGTACATCCTGCCGACGTTCTTCGTGTCCACGATTATGCGGGTCTTCTTGGGGTCGAAGCCCAACGCTATGAAGTCCAGGGCGTTCTGGTACGCCATCGACCCGGTCTCCTCGAGCGTCATGTCCTTGAAGAGGAACTTCTCGTCATCGGTCATCTGGAAGATCATGTCGACGCCGAAGGTGTCCTGCACCCACTTGTTGAAGATCCAGGGCATTATGTGTCCCAGATGGGTGTTCCCGGACGGACCCCTCCCCGTGTATAGGACGAACCTGTTCCCCCTGTCGTACTCGTCCAGGAGGTGAATCATGTCCCTGTGCGAGTAGAAGATGCCACGCCTCAGCATGTAGTGCAGGTCACCGTATGACGAGATTCTCCTGAGAAGCGCATCGTCTATGGGTGTGGTCCCGAACCTCTCCTGGAGCAGGTCGTAGTCGATGTCCCCTGTGACCTCCCATGGTGTGACCTTGAAATCCTCTGGCATATGTAACCTCGGCCGTCCGTAGGCGTGGCTTCTCTTTAAGGTTTGTTCGTGCGCGGGCGCGCGTGGACAAGTTATTATTGCCCGCCGTCTTTCGAGGTGGTCATGTGGAAGATACTCGGGAGCGACGCGCTCTACGTTGAGATACCCCAGGTGTGGAAGAGGCGCATGCTGGAACTGGCCGGGGACGACGAGAAGTCTGAGAGGTTCAAGGAGATCGTCGGGGGATCCGAGGTCACATACATGATGAACGGGACCACCGAGGAGAACACGTTCTTCATCAGGGTGCCGGACGAGATCACTCCCGAGGACATCCAGGTCCTGGCTGACGTCGCCCTGGAGATTCTGAAAGCGAGCGAATCCCCATGCGTGGAGGTCGAAGGCGTCAGACAGAGGTACCAGGTCGTCATAACGAACTGGCACGAGCCGGAGATAATCGGGCTCAACAAGACACCGGGAATGTCCTCCGGGGAGGTCTTCAAACCCATCATCCAGGGCCTGGACGCTCCGGGGAGGCTCAACCCGACGTTCAGCGACCGTTACATGTGATTCCTGCGGCCGTACCTCGAAGGCGTGCCCGGTACGCCGTCATCAAGGGGATGCGGTTCTCCGCTCCCCAGTCCGGCCATCGGATCCACAGGCCGATGGTCGCTCCAACAGGCTAGCAGCGACGATACGACACCCTCCTCGACATACAGATAGTACGGGACGGAGGCCGAGACCGCGGATACCGCCAGTAGCACGACGGCAAGAACGACGTATCCTGCCGTGACTGCTCCGGCGTGGAGGGCGATCATCGATATTGCGAGCACGACCGCTAGCATGGGGACCGCCCTCGACGCCGAGGAGACGGGACCGTCGTACAGCCTCATACCGCCTGGGATGTGGACGTCGAGCGACCTCAGGACCGTCCATGGGAGTGCGGCCAGCGTGCAGTACATCGCAACCGTGAGGATGGAACAGGCGATCCAGGGGACTTCGTACCTGAACGCGGGGACCATCGTCGAATAGATGCACACCACCAGGCACGGGACGGCCGCCAGAAGGGCCGTGAGTGCCACTTCGCGGTACGGCAGGTCGCTGCGCCTTATGCCGTCCGATATGCGTATGTCACGAGCATCCACGCCGCGCGGTATGCCGAGGGCGAAAAGTGCCAGACGTTCCATCGGCCTGGGCTTCGGACTCAGGCTCCCGCACTCGACCGCCCCGAGTACATCGTAGAACAGATGCCTCTGAAGCGACCCGGACACGGTGGCGACCCCGTAGGAACCGAACCCGATCGCCAGAGCGGCGACCGTCCAGGCCGGACCGAGAAGGTACAGGACGACGGAGACGACAGCCAGGACGAGCAGCCAGAGCAGCCTGCGTGATAGCAGGAGCGCCAGAGCCCCGGTCACTATGAGCGGTGCCGTCAGGACCGTAACGGACGCATATGTGGAGACGTCCAATGCGAACGCCATGACGGCGGCCGCGACGACCGATGCGAGGAGCAGGGCCAGGAACAGAAGCAGCCACGTCCTGTCCGGGTCCCCTTCGCGGTCGGCCCCTTCGGATACTTCGGAGATCGGCCTCATTCCCTCTCCATCCATACCTCTAGCTCTACCTTCGCCTTGTCCCCGGGGTACACCCCCAGGAACACCCCCATGCTCCTCAGTTTGCCGGTGCTGAACGGACCCAGAAGGACGTCCCTGACACCCTCCTTGTGGCCGATCGCGGCTCCCTTCTCGTTCGCCACGACGACATCGACCGGCCCGTCCGAAACCACCCTGACGTAAAGGGACCTCTTGGGCCTGACATCCAGCGGTACGGTGACGACATTGCGGTAGCCCCCGTCCACGGTCAGGTCGAGGTCGCCGACAGACAGTGTCTCCGGGCCGTAAACCTGCTCCCTCTTATCGAAAAGTGACATCCCATCACCCGAAGGGTGATGATGTCATCGGACCTTAATAAATGAGCGATTGCGGCGTTCAGATGGGGAACTCGGGTTCCCCGCGGAGCTCCTCCAGATCCGTGGAGTACCTCCACATCCTCGGGTAGTGTCCGGGCTCCATGAACACCCTGATGGTCTCCACGGCCCTTCCGGAAGATGCCGACATGACCTTCGGGGTGGACATCGACATGCGCCCCAGAGCGACGAGTTCCCCCCGGGCGGTCATCATGGCGACGAGCGCGTTCTTGCGTATGTCCTCGTCGAGCATGTGGACACCCCCCACGTTGAGGTCGGCCCCATGGCAGACCGCGTCCACCGCCGTGGCCTTCACGACGACCTTGGGCAGGGGCTCCACGAGGACCTCCATCGGGAGCAGCATGCTCCTCAGCCACTCCCCCCTCCCGTCCCTTTGCCAGAGGACGTATGCGTCGCGTATGTCCTGGAGGGTGTTCGCCCTCGACTCGGTCATCCTGCCCGACCTGGTGCGCCTGAGCTCCACCATGTTGGCTCCGCAGCCGAGCAGATCGCCTATGTCGATGCACAGGGTCCTGATGTACGTGCCCGCGTCGCAGACCGCCCTGAACAGCACGTCACGCCCGTCGACATCCAGGACCTCCAGCTCGGACACCCTCCTGATCCTGAGCTGCCGCTTGACCGCGGACCTCACAGGCGGAAGCTGGTATATCCTCCCCACGAAGCGGGATGCGACCCTGCGGATCTCATCCTCCGTACGGTCCGCATGGATCCTCATCAGACAGACGTACTCCTTGTCTGAGGAGAGCACGACATCCGTCAGCCTAACGGCCTTACCGAGGGTGATCGGCAGAACTCCGCTGACGTAGGGGTCGAGGGTTCCGCCATGGCCGACCCTCTGGCACTTCAGGGCGTCCCTCACCCAGGCGGTGGCCTGGTGGGACGTGGGCCCGGAGGGCTTGTCGAGTATGATCACGCCGCCCGAGAGGAGCTCCCCGACGCTGCGGTCAGAGGGGCGCTTCCCCCACTTATCGGGTATCGCGTCAGGATCCTTGACCAGCATCCCAGGCACGCAC
Organism: uncultured Methanomassiliicoccales archaeon; assembly: GCA_959597175.1. Lineage (GTDB taxonomy): Archaea > Thermoplasmatota > Thermoplasmata > Methanomassiliicoccales > Methanomethylophilaceae > Methanoprimaticola. Next base: position 174,486 of record CAUFXM010000002.1, on the reverse strand, counting down.
CTTCTCCAGGATCGTGTCCATGACCTCGTCCGGGGTCATGTGGTCGGTGTTGAGGATGAGGTCGTAGACGCTGCGGTCCTCGATGTCGATGCCGTAGTACTTCATGTACCGCTTCGCCTCGGACCTCTGACGGTCTATGGTCTTGGCGGTGGCTTCCTCCAGCGTCTCCCCCTCGCGGAGCCCGACCCTCGCCATGCGGACGTCGGGACTGGCCTCCAGGAGGATCCTGAAGGCGGGGATGCCGTTGCGGGTGAGCATGTACGCCGACAACCGGGACTCTAGAATCACATCCGGATGGGACCTCGCGATCTCGAGGATCCTGGAATCGATCATCCGGTCTATGGATGGGTCCTCCTCGGCGATGGCGCCGAGTTGGCCCAGGGTGAGGTTTCTCTCTGCAGCGAGCTCCCGGAAGATCTTCCCGAAGACGACGGCCTCCAGGCCGAGCGCCTCCGAGAGCTTGCTGCAGGCGGTCGTTTTCCCGGATCCGGGAGGACCGCTTATGGTTATTCTCATTCGATCTCAGCTCTCTTCGCTTCGAGGTCCAGCCTCCTGAGGTGCTTCCTCAGGAAATAGAGCCTCAGCAGTCTGTTCTCGATCTGACCGACGGGCATGCTGACCATGGTGTAGATGATGATCCATGCGGGGAAGAATCCCATCAGCGGCTCGTTGAGGTTGAAGCCCTCCGACCAGGGGATGTCCACCAGCGCGTGAGCGACACCGGACAGGCTGTTGGCAATGCCCTCGACGGTGTCGCCGCCGAAGTAGTTGCCTCCGCCCGCATCCGCGGGGTTGATGAAGTACCAGACCCAGGCGTACACCGGCAGCAGGACGATCATGCTGATGGGCATGACCTTCATCTGCTGGGTGCTGGCCTCCATGGACATGGCCATGATCTGGGGCTGCATCTCCTGGAGCTTCTTCATCTTGAACAGGTTGTTCTCCATTCTGGCCTGGCGGAACTCCTTGTTGAAGTCGCTCTGGATCTGCTGGTTCTTCGCCATCTGGATCGGATCCGACAGCAGGCTCCTGATGACGGTGCTCACCGTGATCATGACGATTCCTGCGAGGATCAGCGTCACGACAGGGTACTTTCCGTCGAAGGCGATGAACTGGAACACTGGGTCCAGCGCAGCGCCTATGGCGGCCCTGAAGTACATGACGACCATCATGACCAGCAGGACCACCATCATGCCGATCATGGTCTTGTTCGACATTGGTGGCGCCTGCTGCTGGACCTGCTGCATGCTCTGGGGGCTGCCCGGGTTAGGCATCTTTCATCACTCCGATCCGAAGAACCCTCTCATGACTGGGTTCATCTCCATCATCTGCTCGCGGCCCATGGCCTCGTAGAAGTGGATCAGGATACCTACGCACAGCAGCACTCCCGTACCGCTGGCGTTGCCCAGGGTCCCCACCATGTCCGCGAAGGCCGCCAGACCTCCGACCAGCGCTCCCGATAGGATCGTGATGGTCGGGATGTAGCGTTCCAGCACGCGCTTCAGCACGCGCGGGTCGCGACGGAACCCGGGTATCTGCATTCCACTCCTCTGGATCTGGTTGGCCACCGCTTCCGGACCGAGATTGGTCGTCTCGACCCAGAACTTCGCGAACAGGATCGAACCCATGACCATCACCGTGAAGTAGATGGCCACGTGGGCGATGTTCTGTATCGCGTTGTGCCCGTTGCCGTAGTTGGTCGGATCCAGGATCGGCATCAGCCAATCCGTTATCCCTTGCGGAGCCGACAGATACCATGCCAACCCACCCGCAGCGGTGGTCGACCCGTCCTCGAAGTACCCTATGAAGGAGTTGCCTCCGATCAGGGGGATACCGCTGAGGAAGTCGTTGCTGTAGAGCAGCAGGGTCACCATGCTCACGATGGCCAGCAGGGACGACATCAGGATGACGGGGATGTTGCTCGCGTACATCAGCTTGATCGGGTATCTGCCCCTGGCCCCTCTGGCGTTGCCATGGGACAGCGGCAGCTCGATCCTGGTCGATTCGAGGTACGCGACCAGCATGAATATCGCCAGCGTTCCCACCAGCGCTATCATGGAGTTGGTACCTCCCACGAACAGCGACTCGTATCCTCCGTTCGCCATCTCTTCCGGCGACAGCGTGAAGACGTAGTACAGCGCCCGGGGGATCGCTCCTCCGGGCGGATTATCCACGCCCATGGCCGCCGACATGTCTATCGGGTTCCAGTTCAGAGCTCCTGTGAAGAGCGCCTGAGCCACACCGGCCGCGATGAACAGCGATATGCCGCTCCCTATACCCCATTTCGACACCACCTCGTCCATCATGAAGATGATGTAGGATCCGACGAACAGCTGTATGATCAGGAGCAGCTTGGCACCGCCGCTCCCCAGGAGGTCCACGGCCGCACTGGACGGCACGAGGTACCCGAAGACCTGGGGGATCGCCTCGAAGACGATCATCACGATTACCAGCAGCTTGAGGACGGACTGGTAGCACGCCTTGTCCTCGCGCTTGGAGAGGTCTAGCTTGATGATCTTCGCACCCACGAACAGCTGCATGATGATGGAGGCCGTGACGATAGGCCCGATACCAAGATGCAGCAGGGATCCGGTGGCTCCCGCCATGATGGTCCTATACTGTGCGAACAAGTCCAATGATTCGGACTGGTCCAAGCCATACAGGTACACATTGGTCATCACGAAGTAGAGGACCAATATGACGATTACCCACATCATCTTGGTCCTGAAGTGCACGTGCCCTTCAGGACGCTTGACGGAGGGGAGCCTGTCGGACAAGGGCTTGAACTTGTACAACAGGCTTGGTGTTTCTTCCATCATTACCTCTCCTATTTCTTCATTCACTCAGCGACGGAACCGCCGGCCTCGGCGATCTTCGACTTGGCCTTCTCAGAGGCCTCGGCGACCGTGACGTTCACGGCCTTGTCGATGTTGCCGGTTCCGAGCAGCTTGTCGATGCCCGCCTCGGTGAGGTCGACGTTGTAGACGTCGCCCTCCTTCTTGGCGAAGCCCATCGAGACGAATCTCTCGATCTGCTCCGAGAGCTCCCCGACATTGATCGTGCGGTTGGCCTCGACCATGCACTGGGGCCTCTTGAAGCCGTGGCGGCCGTAGTAGTTCGGCTCGTACTTGAGCATCCCTATCTTGCCGGTCTTGCCGTATCCGGCCTTACCGTGACCGCCGATGATACCGGCCCCGCGGCCCGACTTCTTTCCGCGGCCGTGGGTCCTGTATCCCCTGAATTTCTTTGTTCTGCTAGGCATCTCCCCACCTCAAAGCATCCTGTTGATGAGATCGTTGATGGCCTCTCCCCTGTATCCGAGGGCACCGCCGTTCCTGTACGAGCGCTTGTTGCCCTCGTATCCCTTGACGGGCGGGTGCAGGCGGAACACGGGCTTGGCGGCCTCCACGTCCTTCATCCTGTAGTCGTTCTCGATGATGGCCTTGGCCATGTCGTCGACGGTCTCGAACTCAGACTTCTCCTTGAGGTAGTCGTCGGTGATCTCCTTGTCGCCGGAGAGCTTGCCGCGGGCGCGGATCATGGCGGCCAGGGTCTCCTGATCCACCTCTCCCCACGTGCAGTAGTCCTTGACGACCTGGAGCATGCCCTTGGTCGAGGCGTTCTCGGGTACAACCACGCAGTGGTTGACCCTGGTGAGCCCCAGGAGGTTCATGGTGTACTCGATGTCGCGGTTGACATCGGGCTGTCCGCGGACACGGATGACTGCGTATGCCATGTTCACTCCTCCTGGTTGACGTCGGTCTCGGCGAACGTGATGCCCGTGGGACCGGAGACGATGTTCAGGCTCTTGGCCTGCTCGTCCGTGACCCTCATGGTGGACGTCATCTTAAGCGCTTCGAACGTCGCCATGGCGTAGTTGACCTTGGTCTTGGTGTTTCCTCTGGCGAAACCCCAGGCGTCGCGGACGCCCGCGAGGGTCAGCAGGCTCTTGGCCACATCACCGACAGCCAGGGAGACACCGCGGGGTGCGGGCTTCAGGGTGACGGTGACGGATCCGGTGGACCCGACGACCTCGAAGGGGAGGCTGTGGGCCTGGCCGCATCCGCACTGCCAGGATCCGCATCCCCTCTTGATCTCGATCATGTTCAGTTTCGCGTTGTCGATGGCCTTCTTGATCGAAGGCCCGACCTCCTTCCCCTTGGCCCTGCCGATACCGATGAACCCGTCGCCGTTTCCGACGATGCAGGTCACGGCGAACCTGACCCTCCTTCCGGAGTCGGTCATCCTCTGGACCATGTTCAGGTCGATGACCTCGTCCTTGAGGTCAGGAAGGAGGATGTCCACGATCTCGGGCTCACGGAGGGGCAGCTTGGTGGCGAGGGCGTCGCTCATGGTGGTGATCTCCCCGTTGAGGACCATCTGTCCCAGCCTTGTCTTGGGAACCCAGTCAGCCATTTCACTCAGCCTCCATCTTGTCTTTGAGGCTGTTCAGGTCAGCCTCGATCCCTTCGTCGATGTGCTTCCCGAGGATCCTCTCCTCATCGGGGAGGACATCCTCACCGTGGGGGACCTCGAGGCCGGCGTCGCACATGCCGGCGACGGTGGCGAAGAGGACTCCGCCATGCTGGACGTGCTGCATGCCGATGTCGAGCACAGCGTACTCGATGCCTGCGGCCATCGCCCTCTTCCCGGCCAGGTACCCGACGAGGTAGGCGGCGGGGATGGAGGAGCAGGAGTGGTTCCAGCCCATTGCCTTCAGCTCCTTGGTGCTCGCGGCGGCCAGGATGCTGTCCCCCTCCATGCCGAACTCGGCGATCTGGACGGTGATGTTCTTGTTGGACCTCCTGACGACGGCCCTGGCCTCCTGGCCCGTGAGGAGCCTGCGGCGGGCGTAGTAGTCGGTGCGGTTCTCTCTTCTCCTGCGGAATGCTACTTTGTATCTCGGTCCGGTTGCCATCAGATCTCCTCCTTCAGGTGTCCGGCTGCCATCATGTGCTGCCTCAGGTGCCTGCGGGACTTGAACATGCCTCCCTTGGCCTTCCTGTAGTAGAGCCTGTAGACGGAGGGCGTGATCTTGCCCTCGTCCCTGAGCTGCTTCAGCTCCTTGCGGATGGGCCTGATGGTCGCCATCCAGCGCTCCTTGTCGCGGACGCGGGCGTTGGCGGTACCCTTCCTGGATCCGGGGCCCTTCCTCTTGCCGCTGGCCTTCTGGCCGGCGACGTACCTGGTCCTGGCCCTGGACGTGCCGTTCTTCGGCTTGGCCTTGATGAGCCCGGATGCGATCGCCGTGCGGACATCCGCGCGGGTGATGCAGTCCTCGACCTCGTCGAGCCTGTCGGGGTTCATCCAGACCCTGTTCTCGCCGCACTTGAGGATCTCGGCGGCCATCCTTCTCTGGTTTCTCAGGTCTGCCATGGTCACACCATCCTGTTGAGGACCCTGATGCCGAGCTCGTCGGCCCTGTCCTCGATCGCGATCCTCTTCTTCGTTCCGACGGTGCCGCCGATGCGGACCGCCTGCTTCTTGGGGTCGATGCCCTCGAGTCCGTCCACGTTGTAGACCATGACCTCCTCGAATCCCGAGGGGTGCAGGTCCCTTGCGGCGACGGGGCCCCTGAAGCCGATGTCCACCATCGGGGGGCGCCTCTTGAGCTGCCTCTTCATCTTGGAGTGGATACCCTTGGGCTTCCTCCACTTCTCGCCGAGCTTGGAGTATCTGAACCACTCCTGCCTCTTGAAGGCGGGCCTCCTTCCGGAGATCATCGCCCTCTTGGCCAGAGCGTCGACGGTGGCCTCGTCCAGCTCGGGCTTGGCCTTCACCACGTAGCCTCCGGCGGCGGAGACCTCGACGACCTCGGATGCGGGCTCCTCTGCGGGAGCGTCCTCCACATCGGCCTCGGCCAGGGCGGCCTTCCAGCCGTTGACGGTCTTGGGGCCGACACCGGACAGGGTCTTGATGACCTCCTTGACCCTGTCATCGTCGTTGATCGCCTCGGCGAGCTCAGCGACGTTGTTGATGCCGATGGACTTCAGCTCCTCGACATTCTTGTCCTTCAGACCCTGGAGGTCTGTGAGCGCTTTAACGGTCATTCTTTCACCTTGTGCGATTTCTGGACGATGTAGATTCCGTCCTGGAAAGTCCTCTTGTCGAATCCGAGCCTGGATGTGGCCCTCTCGAGGTTGGCGGCGGTCTGTCCGCAGGCCTCGATGTCGTTGCCCTCCACAGTGACGTCCTGTCCGCTGACCTTGACGGTGCAGCCCTTCACGATGTTCGCGTAGCGGGGGGCGTGGCCTCCCATGTAGTTGTTGATCTCCACGCGGTCGCCTTTCACTGCGACTTTCATCGGGAAGTGGGAGAACACGATTTTCAGGTGGTAGGTGAAGCCGACGGTGACGCCCTTGATCATGTTGTTGATGTGGGCGACGTAGGTTCCGACCATTGCCTTGTCCTTGATCCTCGGGTACTCGCAGCTTACGCTGACTTCTCCTTCTCCGACGGCAATATCTATGCCAGGGTGCGCGAAGTTTCTGCTAAGTTCTCCCCTGGGCCCGTTGACCTTCATGACGTTGCCGTCGAAGGTGACGGTCACACCGCCGGGGATAGCGATGGTGCTTTCGATTTTCCCTGCTATTGTCATCTCTATTCCTCAGTAAACGTATGCCAGGAGTTTGCCACCGATACCGAGCTCTTTGGCGCGGTCCTGGGTGATGACCCCGGCCGTGGTGGACATGATCAGGAGTCCGAAGTCCTGGGCGGGGAGGAACCTCGCCTCGTACTTCTCGACCTCCGCCACTTTGACGGATGTCCTGGGCTTGATCACGCCGCAGTTGTTTATGGCCCCGTCCAGCATGACGCGGAACTTGCCGGCCTTGCCGTCCTCTACGTACTCGAACTGGCTGATGTACCCGCGGTCCTGCATGACCTTCAGCACGCGTCCGATGAGCTTGGATGATGGCTGGATCATGCACTCGCTCTTTCCGTTGAGTGCGGCGTTCTTGATGACGCACATGGCGTCGTTGAGTGGATCGCTCTGCATTTATGACACCTCACGAATACTTCTTGAATCCGAGTTCCGGGGCCATATCCCTGAAGCACTGGCGGCACAGGTGCATCCCGTACCTCCTGATGATTCCTCTCCTGCGTCCGCAGCGTGTACAGCCGACGGACCTTCCGAACTGCTTCTTGGGCTTCATTGGACCACCTCAACCTCAAATTTGTCTTTCATGTACTGGATCGCCTCATCGCGGTCGACGCGGTGATTCTTGGGGACCCTCCTCTTCAGGAGCGCCCTCTGCGTGATCCTGTTTCCGGGCCTCCTCAGGACGACACTGATGTCCATCCCGAAGATACCGATCTCGGGGTCGTACTTCATCCCCTCGAAGTCGGTGTAATCGGAGATGCCGAAGGACATGTTGCCCTCCTTGTCGAAGGAGTACTCGGGGACGCGCCTCTCCCTGATGGAGAGGGCCTTGTCCAGGAACTCCTCCGCGGTCTGGCCGCGCAGGGTGACCTTGCATCCGAGGGGCATGCCCTTCCTGATGCCCAGGTCCCTGTTGACGGTCTTGGAGATCGTCTCCACGGACTTCTGTCCGGTTACCATCTCGAGGACCTTCTCCGCCTTGACCAGCCTCTCGCCGGCCTCGCCGACGCCGATGTTGACGACGACCTTCTCCACGCGGACGTCCCTCATCGCGTTCATTCGGACGCCTCCGGGAGCTTTATGGCGGGGGACTGGCTTCCGATGACGAAGCAGTTCCTGGCGACGGTCTCGGAGCCGTCGGTGAACAGCACCAGGTTGGCCGCGGGACCGCGGACGGTCTCGAGGTCCTTCACTGTCCTGACGGCACCGGCCTGGGAACCCTCGCTGATGAACACGACGGATCCGCCGGCCAGCGGGTAGTGGTCCAGGACCTTCTGCCCGTCGAAGGACACCTTGAGGGTGTCCCCGCACTTGTAGTCGTTCTTGTCGAGGACGATGTTCCTGCCGCCGCTGAGGTTCAGCTGGATCTTGCCGCCCTTGACGACGGTCTTGTCGACGATCTTGCAGAGCTCCCAGCCGACCTCGTCGCCCTCGATGGGGACGAGGGTCAGCTTGCCCTTGTCGGTGAGGAGCATGCGGTACGCCAGGCCCATCTTGGGGATGGTGATGACGTCCATGAATCCGACGGGGGCCTTGGGGTTCTTGACGGCCTTGCCGTCGACGAACATCTCGCGGTTCCCGATGATCCTCTTGGCCTCCCTGGCGGTGTCGCAGGCGCCAACCATGTCCCTGAGGACGGTGACTGCGGGCATCGAGTCCTCGATGCCGTGGGCTCCGGCGGTCTGCTTGGCGACCCAGACGTTGACCTTCCTCTTCAGAGGCCATGTCCTGGGTGCAGCCAGTCTCTTCATGTGGTCGCTCATTCTTTAGCCTCCTTGTTCTTGGAGAGAGAGTCCATCCTCCAGGCATCCTCGGTGTTCAGCTTGGTGATCACGAGGTTGGACGCGTGGATGGGACGCTCGGTGGCTGTCCCGTCGGCCTGGTTGATGGTGATGCCCTCGATCGAGACGCGGCCGGTCTTGGTGTAGACGTCCAGGACCTTGCCCTCGATGTTCCTGATGTCCTCGTTCCCGCGGACTACGATGACTGTGTCCCCCTTGCAGACCCTGGCGGTGCGGACCCCGTACTTGGCGCGGAGCTCGTCGCTCAGGTGGGCGGACAGCATCTTCCTCTTGACGTGAGCGGAGGCGTGGGCCTGGCTCTTCCTCTGAACCCTTGCTTTGCTGCTGACCATTCCTCACACCTCACACGATGGTGGACGCGGTCGCGGACACGCGGGGCCACCTCTCGGCGGCCTCCCTCGCGACGGGTCCCTTGATGTCTGTTCCCTTGGTCTCACCGGTCTCGGTGGTGATGACGGCGGCGTTGTCCTCGAAGTAGACCATGGTGCCGTCGGGCCTCCTCATCGGGCGCCTCTGGCGGACGATGACCGCGAAGACGATCTGCCTCCTCATCTGGGGGGTTCCCTTCTTGACCGAGGCGATGACGATGTCGCCGACGCCTGCGGAGGGCACCCTCCTCGCGACCCCGTGGTATCCGGGGACGGTGATGATCTCGATCTCCTTGGCTCCGGTGTTGTCGATGACGGTGAGCCTGGAGCCGTTCTGCAGGCCCCTGGTCTGGTTTCCGGATATTCCCTTCATCTCACTCCACCTTCTCGATGACCACGAAAGACACGGTCTTGGAGATGGGGCGGCACTCGGCGATCCTGACCCTGTCCCCGACCTTCAGGCCGAGGCAGGGGGAGGCGTGCGCGGAGTACCTGTTGCTCCTCTTCTCGTACCTCTCGTACTTGTGCTGGTATCTCATGTAGTTGCGCTCGACGACGACCGTCTTGTTCATCTTCACGGTCGAGACGACGCCGTCGATGATCTGTCCCCTGACCGGGAGGCTGCCGTGGAACGGGCAGTTGGGGTCGTTGCACTCCATTTTGGGGGGGACGACGTCGATTCCGATGTCTCTGATTTCTGCTGTCATTTTATTCACCTAACCTTCTTGATTCTGTCCTCTGGTCGGTGCATTATCTCTGATCCTCTGATGTCGATGGTTCTGCCTCCGCATGCGAACCTGAACACATTGCCTGGTTTGGGTACCATTCTCTCAGTTCCGGCCGATTCGATGGTGAACGTGTTTTTCGTCTCGTCGACCACCTTTCCGGATATGCCGGAGAATGGTTCAGACAGCACTTCCACGTCCAATCCAATGAGTTCAGTTCTAGCGAAGAGATTGTCTCTCATCTGACCTCGGTGCGGAATCCCATTTCCTCCAGGACCGCTTTGACCCTCTTCTTGTGGTCGCCCTGGAGCTCGATGCGTCCGTCCTTGCAGGTTCCGCCGGCGGCGCATTTGTTCTTCAGCTGCTTGGCCAGATCTCCGATGTCGATGTCGTTCTCATCGATACCGTCGATCACGGTGACGGTTTTGCCGTATCTGCGGCTGTCGATCGAGATCCTCACCGTCTGCTGCTCGCGTGCGATCTCCTCGCACATGCACAGCTCCTTGGGCAATCCGCATACTGGGCAGATCTCGGCCATCAGATCTCTTCCTCCTCCTTCTGGACGGTCAGGATGCGCGCGATGTTCAGCCTGAGGGCGCGGATAGCACCGGGGCTGGAGGGGGCACCGCCCATCGCGGAGACTCCCCTCTCGTGCATGAGCTCGTCGCGGAGCTCCTTGAGCCTCTGGTTGCGCTCCTCGACGCTCATGTTCCTGATGTCTGCGGTCTTGAGTGCGGCCATGTCACTGCGCCTCCTCTGCGGGTGCCTCGCTCTCCGCGGCGGGTGCCTCGGGTGCGGGGGCGGCGAACAGGTCGGGCAGTACTGCGGCGGCCTCGGTCTTGTTGAGCACGGTGATGTCCGCGGGGAGCTTGGCGTCCTTGGCCATGATCTCAACGGTGACTCCGATGACTCCCATCTTCAGCTTGGCCACGGCGTACCCGTGGTCGATGAAGTTGGCCTTCGGCTCACCGCAGAACTTGATGTAGCCCTCCTTGAACTTCTCGGTCCTGTGCCTCTGTCCGGTCAGCTTGCCTGCCACGATGATGTGGCATCCGCGGGCACCGGCGTCCATGATCCTGCGGACCGTGGAGTGCCCGGCTCTGCGGAAGTGCCATCCCCTCTCGAGGGAGAAGGCGAGCTTCTCGGCCATGATCTGCGCGTTCAGCGAAGCGTTCTCGACCTCCTGGACCTCGATCTGGGGGTTCTCGAAGCCGAAGCGCTCCTCGATGACTGCGGTCAGGTTCTTGATGGTCTGTCCGCGCCTTCCGATGACGAGCCCGGGCCTCTCGGTGGTGAGGATGACACGGGTCCCCATGGGGGTCCTCTGGACGTCGAGTCCTCCGAACCCCGCACGGCTGACCTCCTTCATCAGGTACTCCTTGAGGAGGACCCTGCGGATGTTCTCAGCGACGAATTTCCTCTCTGATGCCATTTCACTCTACCTCCTGGATGATGACCTCGAGGTTGACGGTCTCCTGGTTCCACTGGGTGGCGCGGCCGTGGGCCCTGGGCATGTGCCCGGGGATGACGCGTCCCCTGGAGACGGAGATCGTGGCGATAGCCATGTTCGAGACGTCGAGTCCCTTGTACTCCGCGTTGGAGGCGGCGCTGTTGAGGACCCCGAGGATGGCCTTGGCGGCCTTGACGGGATACCTGCCGGGTCCGACGCCGGACTTGTGGGACACGCGTTTGTTGTACCTCTTGAGGGGCACTGCCCTCTTCTTGTCGATGACCTCCTCCAGAGCCTTCTGGGCGGTCTCGACCTTCATTCCGCGGATCATGCCGGCGACCTCGCGGGCGAACTTGGGGGAGACGGGCATCTCCTTACCGAGGGCCTTCGCGGTGGTGTCGGGGTCCGCTGTTGCTGTGTATCCAGATACCATGTTAGACACCTCACTTCAGCGGCATGAACTTCGACGACCTGGTAGCACCGACTCCGGGTCCGGAGTGCTGCGGGGCCTTCCTGGTGAGGACGAACTCACCGAGGAAGCAACCGATCATCTCGGGCTTGATCTCGACGTCCTTGAACTCGTGGCCGTTGTAGATGCTGACGGTCTTTCCGACGAACTGGGGGATGATGGGGATATCCCTGCGGTGGGTCCTGACGACCTCCCCGGGTTCGGCCGCCTTCAGCTTGTCGAACAGCAGCTGCTGCTCGTAGTTCAGGCCGCGGATGTACGTCCTCCTGGCCCTGGCGGGCAGGAGGTCGAGGAACTCCTCGAAGGGCATGGCCTGCAGCTGCTCCAGGGTGAGGCCGCGGTAGAGGAACTCCTTCTTCCTCCTCGCCTGGATTGCCGACGCCTTCTTCCTGGATTTCCTCCTCGAGGCCTTTGCCGATCCTGCAATAATCTTCTTTGCCATTGCAATCACTTCTTAATCTTCTTCTTAGGAGGCAGGAAACCCACCTTCTGACCGGGCGATGCGGTCCTCTTCTGGCAGTTCGGTCCACCCACATGGGCGTGGCTTCCACCACCGTGGGGGTGGTCGACCGGGTTCATGGCGACTCCCTTGGTCTTGAAGGCCGCGGTGGACCTGGACCTCAGGGTGTGCACGTTCTTCCCGGCTTTCGCGAGGGGCTTGTCGCCCCTTCCTCCGCCTGCGACGACGCCGATGACGGCGCGGCAGTCGGGGCTGAACTCTTTGATGGTACCGGAGGGCATCAGGACCATGACCTTGTCTCCCCTGGAGACGACGGTACCGGAGGATCCGGCGGTCTTGACGAACTTCCCTCCGTCCCCGGGCCTGGCCTCGACGTTGTGGACGAGGGTTCCCTCGGGGATCTTGGAGAGCTGCGTGATGTTGCCTGCGGCTACGGCGGTTCCGCCGATGACGATGGTCTGTCCGACCTTGGTACCCTCGACGGCCAGCTGGTAGTCGGTCCTCCCGTTCAGGTCCAGGACCGCCAGGGGGCAGGTCCTTCCGGGGGCCTGGATCAGGTCCTTGATGACGGCGGTCCCCTCGCTCATGGCGGGGAGCCTGACGTCGTCCACGTGCCTGTGGCTGGGGGAGCGGTACAGTGAAGTTCCGCGGCCCCTCCTCTGCGTGATCAATCTCTTACCCATAATCACTCACCTCAGAAGACTCCGACCCTCGATCCGACATCCTCCGCGGAGTATCCGTCCGCGAGCTTGATGATCGCGTGCTTTCCGTCCTTCTGGATCCTTACCCAGACCTTGTCGACCTTGACCTCGAAGCGCTCCTCGAAGACGGTCTTGATGGTGGCCTTGTCGGCGTTCCTGTGGACGATGAACTCGATCTTGTTACCGTCCTTGTACTTCTGAGTCGGCGTGCCGGACATGTGGTTCATCGATTTCTCGGTAACGTACGGCCTGATGAGAACGTCGCTCTGCTTCATTGGGTCCAGCCTCCTATGGCCTCGATGGCGGATTTGGTGTAGACCGTGAGCCTCCCTGCGTCCCCTCCGGGGGCGAGGATGCTCGTGTTCAGTGTCTTGACCTCCTCGACGGTGACACCGGGGAGGTTGGATGCGCTCTTGAAGATGGGGGAGTTCCTCTCCTCGTCGGCGACGACGATGAGGACGGAGACGGGTGTGCGGTACTTCCTGTTCCTCATCTTACCCCTTCCGGCGCGGATCTTGCGTCCGTCCTTGGCGCGCTCCAAGTCGTAGCCGATTCCGATCTTCTCGAAGACCTCGACGACCTCGGACGTGGCCTTGATGGACACGAGCTCGTCCTCCACGACGATGGGGAACGAGACGGAGTCGTCGAACTGGTGGCCGCGGGCCTTCACGCACTCGGCGCAGGCAGTGGCGGCCAGAGCGGACTGGCGGGCGATCTTCAGCTCCTTCTTGTTGACCTTCTGGGCCCAGTTCCTCTCCGGGCGCGGGGGGTGTGCCCTCCTACCGGAGACGTTGTTGGGCGACTCAGTGGCCTTCCTTCCGTCGTGGACCCTCTGGACACGGGCGGTTCCCCTTCCCTTTCCCCAGGTGCTGACGGAGTGCCTCATGCCCGACCTTGCGGCGGGTCCGTAGGGCTGCCTGCTGTTGGCGGCGGCGGCCAGGACTGCCTTCTTGATGATGTCGGGCCTGTAGGGGGTCTCGAAGGCAGCGGGGACATCCACTGTTCCGGAGACTCCTCCCTTTACAGAATAAACATTGGTCTGTGCCATTCAATCATGCCCCCTGCTTGGACTCGGTCGAGACGTAGGTGACGTCGACGGCCTCGTTGTCGGCCTTCTTGGGCATCCTGGTGGCGTCCCTGAACCTGATGAGCCTCTTGGTGGGCCCGGGAACGGAGCCGTGGACCAGTACGTAGGTGTTCCTGACCTCCCCGTAGTTGAGGAAGCCGCCCTTGGGGGTGACCTCGGAACCCTCGGTGCCGACCTTTATGATCTTCTTGTTGAACTCGGTCCTCTGGTGGTATCCCATCTGACCGGATCCGGGTACTGTGGACCTGACGTAGCCGGGTCTCTTGGGTCCCAGGTTACCGATTCCGCGGCGGTGCTTGCTGTTCCTGTGGGACAGGAGCTTGACACCCCAGCGCTTGGTGACACCCTGGAATCCCTTTCCCTTGGTGACCGCGATGACATCGGTCAGCGCGCCCTCGGGGACGAAGTCGGTGAAGTTGACCTCGGTTCCGAGGATCTGCTTGGCGTAGGCGACCCTCTCGTCGATGGTTCCGCCGCCGATCCTCAGCTCCATGAGGTCGGGGACCTTCTTGGGGACACCGGAAACCATCTTGGGCTGCGTGTAGGCAAGGACACGGACATCCTCGATGTCCAGTCCGTCGTATTTCGCGAAGGTCGACTCGTCGTGGCTCGTGGGGACGCTGAGGCGCCTGTTGAGCAGCGGGTCCAGGTCCTTGGCCCAGACCTCACCCGCGGTCTTGAGACCGAGGATGCTGCTCTCATAGAACCTTACGGCGGCGATCTTCATGGGAGGCACTTCGACGACGGTCACAGGAACCTGGATCTCCATTCCGGAGGTCGTGCTCTTGGCCCTCTTGTCGACAATGAACGCGTGGGTCATTCCGGCCTTGTAACCGGCGAAGCCCTGGATCTTGGGGCTACCGCTGATCTCGGGCCACGAGTCGAGCCTGGGTGTCTGCGACTGCGCTCTCTTCCTAGGGCCGTATGCCCTGGATCCTCTCTTGGGACGTCTTCTTTGCGGCATATTTTACACATACCTGCGAGGGTCTCTTCGCTAACCTCGCGCTTTATCAGACGAACGTCTTAATGCTCCGACCGTGACGCCGTATTCGCCCCTACAAACCCTTGGGATATGGGGCAGACGTGGGATGCGATTGCATTGCCCGATGCGTCTGGTCGGACACTATTATGTCCAATCTAAGGGCTTGGTATAGGGGTCTCGTATATAAACTTCACCCTCGCGTCCTATAATAATAAGAAGGCGCGAGGGCGCCTGTGGTTTGGTTCGGAGGTCTCAGAGGGTGCCTTCCTTGGCCTTCTTCTGAGCCCTCTTCATGCGGGCCTTGGCGTCGAATCCCGTCGCCCTCTCGGCGAAGGTGTTGAGCCTCCTCTTGCTGTCGAGGATGGCCTCGTCGTCGGCGGTGCAGCCCTCCTTGTTGACCGTGCTGATGTCCAGCTTGTCCTTGCCCAGGACCCTGACCTCGATCCTGTCCAGGACGCCGTAGGACGAGACGAGAACGTCGCCCTCCTTCCTGACGTCCCCGAACACGTCGGCCATCATCTTCTCGAGGAGGTCTCCCTCGATGTTCTTGAACCAGCCTCTCTTGATGTCGTACTCCAAGGTCTCACATCCTAAGAATCAATTCGTTTTCGAAATCGCGGTCAAGGTCCGCGGGGGAGCCGAGGATCCCCTCCGACTCCATGTACGCCTCCCACTTCGATCTGCATGCGCAGTCGACGTCGAGGTCGGAGACGTCCTGGGTGTAGCAGAACCTCTCGATGGCGTCCAGTACCTTCCTGTCGCACTCCCCGCAGTTGTGGACGCCCCTCTGGGCACCTCCTCCCGACGGGGACGACATGAGCCTGGAATCCACTGTGCCAGACAGCCGTCTGAATACCTCTATGAGCGACCATATCCAGGGCGACCTGAACTCGCCCCTCTTCCAGAGCCTCTCCACGTAGGTCCCCCTCTGCACGTTCAGCGGGTTGACGGAGATCTCGTCGGAGAACGGGTCCGCGAACCTCGCCGACCTCACGGCATCCTCGATGGCCATGGACTCTGTCATGAAAGGAGGTTTCAGCAGCAGGTACGTCCTCACCATGAGCCCCCTGGACTTGATCAGCTCGCCGGCGCGGCGGATGTCCTCCGGGGTGAAGCCTTTGTGGACGGACCTCCTCAGTACCTCCGGGTCGGAGCTCTCCAGACCCAGTGCTATGGTAACGTTCCCGGGCACGCCCTCGAGGGACTCCGGGGTGATGAACTCGGGACGGCTCTCGAACAGCAGCCTCTCGCATCCCGAGAACTCCTGGTAGACCCTCGCCCTCACCGACGGCGGGACCTCCCTGTCGTCCAGGAAGCTGCCGGAGGTGTATATCTTCACGAAGGGCTCCCCCCTGTAGCGGGAGAGGGCCTCGTCCAGCTGGCTCATCAGATCCTGCTCGGTCACCTCGCTCAGGGACGCCTCCCTGTAACCGCACATGGTGCATCCCCCTTGACTGACCCAGCAGCATCCGCTGGTGCGCATGATGACCACCATTGCGTCGACCTTGCGTCCCCCGGACATGTCGCTCTCCTTCCAGAGAGCCTCCAGCTGCGACGGCGACCTCTTGTCCTTCATCGCACCGACCATATCCAGAAGGGGATTTAACTGTTGTCCGGGCAGCGCCCGTTTCTATGCATCGCAATGTGCCAGATGTCTGGGATCCCCCACCCCGCCGGACGCACGCGCGCACACGCTCTGGTAGCTTTAATAAGGTGGAGGCATACGGGAGAGGCGGTAAGCCAAATGGCAAGGAGAATAGTCATCATCGGATCGGGAGCCGCTGGCATGTCCGCGGCCTCCGCCGCCAGGGGTGCGGCCCCCGATGCGGTCATCACGGTCATAACAGAGGACGATGACATCGCCTACTCGCCCTGCGCCATCCCTTGGGGGATCGAGGGCAGGAGCGGATGGGACGAGATCGTCATGCACACCCCGGAGTTCTACGCGAAGGAGCGCAACATAGACGTCGTCACCAGGACGAGGGTGGACTCCGTGGACGGGGAGGCCAAGACGGTCTCCGCCGGAGGTAAGACGTACGGGTACGACTCGCTGGTCATCGCCACCGGCGGCAGGGTCTTCGTCCCGCCCATCGAGGGCACGGGCCTGGAGAACGTGTTCGTAGTCAGGACCGTCAGGGACGGCAAAGCCATCCAGAAGGCCCTGGAGGGGGCCAGGAACGTGGTCATCGGCGGCGCCGGTGTCATCGGATTGGAGCTTGCCGTGTCGCTGAGATCCATGGGCAAGGAGGTGACGGTCGTCGAGATGATGGAGCAGGTCATCCCCCGCATCGCGGACAAGGACATGGCCGACGAAATCCAGGAGCACCTGGAGTCGAAGGGCATCAGGTTCGTCATGAAAGCCCCCATACAGGCGGTCAACGGAGACGGGAGAGTCAGCAGCGTCACCGCAGCCGGGAAGGAGTACCCGTGCGATGTCATGATATTCGCCACCGGCGTCCGCGCCAACCTGGACATCCCCAAGTCCCTCGGACTGGACGTGGGCCAGCTCGGTGCGCTCGTCGCTTCGCCGACGCTCAACGCGTACAGGCGCGGAAGGCTGGTCCCCGACATATTCGTTGCCGGGGACGTCATTCAGTGCGAGTCCGCCGTCATGCCCGGCCCTACCATGAGCCAGCTCGGATCGACTGCCGTGAGGCAGGGGCGCGTGGCAGGCAACAACGCCGCCGGAGGGGACAAGATGCTCTTCGGCCCCGTCGCCAGCCCCTGGGTTAGCGTCATCGGGGACAAGCAGATCGCCGGAACGGGGCTATCCACCGGACTGGCCTCCTGGTACGGCATCGACACCGTGTCCGGGGAGGCGACCGGCCTCACCCGCGCCAGGTACTATCCCGGCGGAAAAGAGCTGAGAGTGAAGGTCCTCGCGGACCGCACCACCCACAGACTGGTCGGCGCCCAGATCATCGCCGGCGAGGAGGCCACCGGACGCATCGACTGGCTCACGTCCGCCATCGTCAACGGCATGACCGCCGAAGACTTCCTCGTACGCTCGGAGAACGCCTACTGCCCGCCCACGTCCATGGTCAAGGACGTGGTCGTGTCGGCGGTGGAGGACCTGTGCAGGCACCTGTGATCCGATGAACTACGATGAGTACAAGGACCTGTACAACAGCCTCCGCACCCCCGAGGACGTGGAGAGGCTGTCCGACCGCTACGACCCGAGGATGCTGGACAGCCTGTTCACCCAGAAGACCACACGCGAGGTGAAGAAGCGCTTCTACATCGTCAAGCAGAGCTCCGGCAAGATCCTGAAGGAGTGGAAGAAGGGGACGTCCATCATGGACCTGTCCAGGAAGTACCGCTTCCCGCCGATCCTCACCGCCATGTTCCTGTTCCTGGAGAACGGCACGTCCAAGAAGGAGTTCTGGAGCGTGATCCGCGACCCGGACATCCTGGAGAGCGCCGAGACCGCCAAGGAGGTAAGGGAGGCCATCGACAACGACATCGTGTACTCCCCGGCGGCCAACGACCGCCAGAGGGAGCGCGGGCTCTGGGGCGAGGGGCTGCTCCACGAATGGCTGGATGGCCAGGGAGTCACCTACAGGACCGAGAACGACCTCAGGGGGACCGAGTTCACCAAGACCCCCGACTGCCTGCTGGACTACCCCGTGGAGTACGAGGGGAAGACGATCTACTGGGTCGAGAGCAAGGCGTCCTTCGGCGACAACACCGAGTTCAGGTTCAACGCCAGGAAGCAGCTCGTCCCCTACACCAAGCTGTTCGGCCCCGGGCTGGTCGTCTATTGGGTGGGATGCCTCGACGACCTCGAGAGACCCGAGGGCGTCGACGTATGCGACATCTCTGTGATGCAGAAATCCCTGAGGAAGTACAGCGAGGAGGAGCTCGCGGAGCTCCCTCCAGCAGTGCGTTAATCTATTCATGAGGGCTCCGGGGGACGGCATCCCCCGGGAATCCCTCACTGGTTCTCTTGGCGCAGCTCGCCAAGGGTGGCGACCCTCTCGGCGAACGCGTCATGCTTGTGGATGGACTCCTCGGAGTTGCTGATCACATCCACCATGACATCGTCCGGGAGGTCGGTGTACCTCTTCACGATCCTCTCCAGCACGCCCCTCACCACATCCTCCACGAACTTGGTGTTGCGGTGGGCGTTGATCACCACCTGTCCCTCGTCCGGCCGCTTCAGGAGCTCGAAGGTAGGCGACGAGAAGGAGTCCTGGGCGATGTCGATGAGGTCGTCCGCCTCGATGCTCACGTCCTCGGGCATGGTGACCATGATGGTGCAGACATTCCTCTGGTTGTGGGACATGACCGGCATGTCGCCCTCGTACTCCAGCATCTCGGTGACGGTCTGCTGGGCGCAGGGGCAGGCGGTCATCCCTGTGACCTTCACACCGACTGACTTGGTGAGCGGCCCGTCACGGACGATGTGTCCCCCTGCCATGATGGTGAACATCTCGAAGGTGTCCCTGCCGAGTGGGGTCTTGGAGCTGCGGAAGTACTCCGACGATATGGACACGTCGGCGGTGGTGGCGTACTCGTGGTGGACCAGCAGCCTCCTGCAGATGTCGGCGGCCATGTCCTCGATGGCGGTGATGGGCGTCTTCACGCTCTCCTCCACCACCTCGTTCAGGACCTCCACGTTGCGGGACATGTGTGACCCCTTCTGGTCCGCGGGCAGGTCCACGAAGATGTCTATGGAGCAGTTGAGCGCGTTGTTCAGCGTCCCGTCGATTCCCTCCCTCCTGACGAGGACGGGTTTGCGCACTCCCCTGACGCCGACACGGGTGAGCCTGTAGCTCACATCGCCCCTGCCGTACTGCAAGTCACATTTCAAAGCCATGTGGTGAAGTAAGACGAAATCAACTTAAAGAAGATAGTTCTACAATCATCGTGGTAGATATGATGCACTGCGGCGTGGATGAGGCGGGGAGGGGGTCCGTCATGGGGCCGCTCGTGGTCGGTGCCGTGTTCTCAGAGGATGACCTGGCGCTGACGGCGATGGGTGTCAGAGACTCCAAGAAACTCACCCCGAAGGCCAGGGAGCGCCTGTACGACGGGATCACATCGTCCTTCGGATGGACGGTCGTGATCGCATCCGCCGCCGACATAGACCTGCGCAGGAAGACCATGTCTCTGAACGACATCGAGCTCGAAATGTTCGCGGAGGCCGTCTCGGCCCATCCCGCAGGGAGGGTGTACGCGGACTGCCCCGATGTGAACGAAGCCTCGTTCTCACGCAGATTGGGTGCTTTGGTACCCGACGCAGAGATTATAGCAAAACATAAAGCGGATGATACCTACCCTGTAGTATCCGCTGCTTCGATAGTGGCCAAGGTCACGAGAGACAGGATGATCGACGAGATCCGTGCGGAGTTCGGGGTGAACATCGGGAGCGGGTACCCCAGCGACCATTACACCATGGACTTCATCAGCACGTGGATCAGGGAGAACGGGAAGGCCCCCGAGCATGTGAGATGCTCCTGGGAACCCGTCAGGCAGATGCTGTCGGCCAGGGCCAACACGAGGATCAGCGACTGGTGAGAAAATGAGCATGCAGGACGAGATACAGGAAGTCATCGACAGGTTCCACAGGAAGATGGAGAAGGACGAGAACCTCAGGAAGGAGGTGGAACCCCTCACCAAGACCTTCAACCTCGATCTGGGGACCGAGGGCTACTGCCTCAAGCTGAAGGATGCCAGGATATACTACTTCGAGCCCGTCCTCGACGAGAACGCCGACGTCACGGTGACCACCACCCCCGAGAACCTCCGCGGGCTCATCGACGGCTCCCTCAGGCCGATGCGCGCGTACGTCCTCAAGAAGATCACCGTCAAGGGGAAGATCGACGACCTGATGTTCCTGAAGAAGCTCTTCTGAGACGAAACGACGGTTTCCGTCAGGTCTCCGAGATGCATATCGTTAAATATCAGTCCTTACTAGCGGGATTCATAGCGAGGTGGGGTAGCCAGGATATCCCGTCGGGCTCATAACCCGGAGACCGGTCGTTCAAATCGACCCCTCGCTACCATCCCTTCTTTTCAGACTACACCGTCATTCACCGGGTTCTCCTGCATCATTTATTTCAACCACCCTTACCTACACGTCCCCCATGGAGATGCTAGAGATAGACGGCTCCCGGGGAGAGGGAGGAGGCCAGATGGTGCGCACCACCGTCGCCATGTCCACCGTCACCGGCATCCCCGTGCACCTGACTCGCATTAGGGAGAACAGGCCGACGAACGGACTGTCCAGGCAGCACGTGGCAGCCGTGAACGCGGTGGCACGCATGACCGGCTCCGAGGTCGAGGGCTGCAAGATCGGGTCTGGGGATCTCTACTTCACCCCCGGCGACGAGCAGGTGTACGACCTCGATGTCAACATCAGCTCGGCGGGGAGCATCAGCCTGGTCCTCCAGGCCATGCTGCTGGCTGCCCGCAACCACACCCAGCGCCTGACGGTGGACATATGCGGAGGGACCAACGTCATGTGGGCGCCCCCCATCGACTACTACCAGACGCTGCTGTTCCCGATGATGAGCCGCATGAACATCAACGCCGAGGCCCGGATCATCGACAGGGGATTCTATCCCCAGGGCGGCGGCAGGGTCCTGGCTACACTGGACCCCATCGGGGAGATCAGACCGCTGATGCAGGAATCCCTCGGAGAGCTCGTGGGCATAAGGGGCGTGTGCTTCTGCCAGCGCCTGTCCGATTGGGTCCCCCAGGAGATGGTCAAGAGCTGCAGGGAGGCGCTCAAGCCGTACGCCGACGCCGAGATCGAGCTCCAGCGCACGGAGGGCGGATCGCAGGGCGCGGGACTGGTGCTTGTGGCGGAGTACGAGAACGGCATGCTCGGGAGCAACGCCCTGTCGTCCCGCGGGCATCCGCCGGACAAATGCGGCAGGGACGCCGCCAACGACCTCATCAGCGAGATGGAGAGCGGCGCCACCATGGATGTGCACACCGCCGACCAGCTGCTCCCGTACATGGCGATGTCCAAGGAGTGCAGCAGCTTCTCCGTGTCCCGCATCAGCAAACACCTTCTGAGCCAGATGGACACCCTGGAGTCCTTCCTGGACGTCAAGTTCGGCGTCGAGAGGAGGGATGACGTGTACAGGTTCAGCGTTACCCCGGGTGGTAGGGATGAGACCGTTCGTTCATGTTAACTGCGCCATGTCGGCAGACGGAAAGATAGCGGGCAGCGACCGCACCCAGGTCGCGATTTCGTCAGAAGAGGACAAGACCAGGGCGAAGAACCTCCGCCGCAAGTACGATTCCATACTCGTCGGGGTCGGCACCGTCCTTGCCGACGACCCCCATCTGACCCTCAAGGACCTGGATTACGACACCAATCCCATCAGGATCGTCCTGGACCCCCATGGGAGGACCCCTGACGAGGCCCAGGTCCTGGACGAAAGAGCGCCGACCATCATGGTCACCCTCGAGGGATGCGACAGGGAATGGGACTGCGAGGAGACCATAAGGTCCGGAACCGAGTCGATCGACCTGCCGTCGGTGCTGGAGACTCTCGCCGAAGAGATGGGCATAGAGAGCGTCCTGGTCGAAGGCGGGGGGAGGACGATATCGTCGTTCTTCAGAGCCGGGCTCGTGGACCGCTACACGGTCTTCGTCGGCGGACTGGTCATAGGCGGCTCCGACGCACCGACACCGTGCGACGGTGACGGATGGGTGGCGGACGGGGGCGTGTCTCTGACTCTGGTTAGCGCGGAGATCCTCGGAAACGGCGCGTTGCTGACGTTCGAACCGAGACGCTGATCACTCCACTATCTTCCTCACCGTGGGCTCCACGACGAAGCGGAAGTAGTTGCAATCGGACCCGAAGACCTCGCTCGATACCAGCTCGTAGGGCCTTCCGGTAGCATCCTCCAGGACCTTGCAGAAGAACCCCGCGGCATAGTACCCCAGCGACATGGCCGAGTCCTCGGTGAAGGACATGTGGTCCTTGATGATGATGGTCAGCGGCTTGAGGGAGAACACGCTGGCATCGCCGAAGCCCATGTTCCTGTAGTAGTCCCGTGCATTGGCGACGGTGTCCTCGATCGTGTCGCCTGTCAGCAGCCCTCCGAGCGCCATCGCATGGATTGAGCCCAGCATGGAGGCCATCGGCTCCACCGACAGCCCCATGGCATCGAAACCCAGGAAGATGAACCTCGAGATCGCGTCCCTGGTCTTCACCGGGTCGTCGGCCACCTCCGTCAGGACGTTCATGGCCTTCGTCATGGCCTCGTCCGACGGCGGCTTGGAATGCGCCAGCATGACCGATACCAGCGAGTAGATCTTCCTCCTGCTGTCGTCGGGATCGTCATGGGCCGAGATCAACGCCTCGGAGACCATCTTGTCGAGATGGACGGAAAGGGTGGACTGTGCCTTCCCTGTGATACGGGAAAGGTCCGTGAGCGAGAGGTTCTTCTCCGCAAGCTCGTGAAGTATCCTGCGCCTGACATCGTTCGATACCTGGACGAGTCCATTCTTCGTGTAATACAGCTCGAAATCAGTCAGCGGGCCATCGGTCACTTCAATCGGAGGTGTATCCTGTTTCTGCTTTTAAGCGTTCAGTAGAAACTATAACGAATATCTCGCGACGTCCCGCGCGCTCTACGTTATAAACGGGAACGGGATTGGGATGGTCAGGTGAACAGATGAAGGCCGTTGTTGACGGTGTGCAGAAGGACATCCGTGCCGTTTGGTTCGAGGACGGCAGGGTCATGATGATAGATCAGAGGAAGCTCCCGGGAGGCGTCGAGATAGTCGGGTTCGACGACTACCTGGACGTCGCGGAGGCCATCCGCAACATGACCACCCGCGGGGCGCCGTCGATCGGCGCAACGGCGGCCTACGCGATGTGCCTCGCGGCGCTGAAGGGCTGCGACCTGGCGAAGGCGGCGGCAGACATCAAATCCGCAAGACCCACCGCGTACGACCTGTTCTACGCGGTGGACCGTATGTCCGAGGAGCTCGCGGACGGCAGGGACCCCGTCGAGGCCGCGGACCGCTACGCGCAGACCACCGTGGATAAATGCGCCGCCATCGGAAGGTACGGCGGAGCCCTCATCAGGGACGGCATGAGGCTGATGACCCACTGCAACGCCGGTGCCCTGGCCACCGTCGACGTGGGAACTGCGCTGGCGCCCATGAGGGACGCCCATTCGCGCGGGGTGGACTTCTTCGTGTACGTGTCGGAGACCCGCCCCAGGCTGCAGGGAATGCAGCTGACGGCCTGGGAGCTGGCACAGGAGGGGATAGAGCACAGGATAATACCCGACGGAGCGTCGGCGTACTACATGAGCCAGGGCGTGGACATGATCATCACGGGCGCGGACAGGATCGCGGCCAACGGGGACTTCGCCAACAAGATCGGGACCTTCGACAAGGCCATAGTGGCGAAGCACTTCGGGATCCCGTTCTATGTGGCCGCCCCCGTGTCGACGTTCGACCTCTCCATGGGATCCGGGAAGGACATCGTGATCGAACAGAGGTCCGAGGACGAGGTGTGCGTGATGAACGGCACACGGATCGCCCCCTCCCTGTCCCACGCCCTCAACCCGGCGTTCGACGTCACACCGGCGGAGCTGGTCACCGGGTTCATCACCGAGAGGGGGATCCTCACCCCCGACCAGATACACCTCATGAGGGACTGACATGAACGAGAGGTACGCCCGCGAGCTGCTGGCAGACTGCTGCAGGAGGCTCTACGACAGGCGGCTCACGGTCTCCGCCGGAGGGAACATGAGCATCCGCATCTCGCCCGACGAGATACTGATAACCCCGTCGGGGAGGAACAAGGGGATGCTGGCTCCGGACGACATGGTGAGGATGTCCCTCGACGGGCGCGTCCTCTCCGACGGCAGGCCGTCGATCGAGCACAGGTTCCATCTGGCGCTGTACAGGATGAACCCGGACACCAACGCGGTCGTCCATTGCCATCCGCTGCACTGCGTCGCCCTTGCCGTTAGGAACCAACCGGTACGGTGCAACCTCACGCCGGAGGGCGCCATGCTCCTGGGCGATGTTCCGATGATCGGCTACTTCACCCCGGGTTCCGAGGAGCTGGTCGACGCCGTCGCAGCCCACGGGGACAGAAAGGCCATGCTGATGGAGAGGCACGGGGCCCTGACGCAGGGCAGGACGCTCGAGGAGGCGTACAACAGGATGGAGGAGCTTGAGTTCCAGGCGCGCCTCCAGCTGCTGGTCGGGGATGCCGAGGATCTGCCCGCGGAAGAGGTGGAGAAGCTCTCGAGGATGTGATCGCATGGCGATACTCGTTACGAAATGGTTCGGGGTCTTCCTCTGTGACGAGAGGTCCGGGAAGGTCATAGACAGCAGGCTGATGCCCAAGGATGACGCGACCGCACTGGCCGGGAAGCTGGCATCCATGCAGAGGGGGTGCCTGCTGGAAGAGGAGAGGGAGCTAGCGGCCAAGGCGGACGGGAAGCTCGCCGTCTCCGACAGGAGGCAGTCCGAGCTGGGGAAGCCGGAGCTGTTCGACTCGTCCTTCATCACCCCCGAGAGGTACGGCTACACCCCGGAGTACATGCACGAGGTCATGATAGGCCTCGGGAAGCTGAGGACCTCCGAACCCATACCCCGGGACCGGAACCTGGTGCAGGCCATCAGAAGCCTGGACGACCAGATCGCCACCATCAACCTGTACAACGAGAGGCTCCATGAGTGGTACGGCATGCACTTCCCCGAACTGGCGGACTACGCGAAGGACGAGAGGTACGCCCAGATGATTGCGATGCACGGCGACAGGGAGGGCGTCATCGAGGAGCTGGGGCTGGATATCGAGTCGATCGGGGCCGACATGGACCCGTCGGACATTGACGCCATACGCGACCTGGCCGACACCCTTTCCAGGCTCTACGAGGACGAGGAGCGCACGGAGGCGTACATCCAGGGCATCGTGGAGGAGGCCTGCCCCAACATGTGCGCGATCGTCAGCGCCCCTCTGGCCGCCAGGATGGTCTCACTCGCAGGAGGGCTGGAGAGGCTGGCCTCGCTGCCCTCCTCCACGGTGCAGCTCCTGGGGGCGGAGAAGGCCATGTTCAGGCACCTGAGGTCCGGCAAGAAGGGGCCCAAGCACGGCGTCCTGTACCAGCACCCGGACGTCCACAGGGCCCCCTACTGGCAGCGCGGGAAGATAGCCAGGGCGCTTGCGGGGAAGGTGCTCATCGCGGCCAAGGTGGACCAGTACCACGGGGAGTTCATCGGCGACCGGCTGAACGAGGATTTCAGGCGCAGGGTGGAGGACATCCGGCGCAGGTACCCGGACCCGCCGAAGAAGCCGCAGAAGTCCAAGAAGACCCGTCGCGGCAGGGGAGGCAGACGCTGAGCCACAGACCCAGCGCCTCGACAAGCCTATATAGTCACATGCGCGATGGGGTTGCCAGATAGCATGAGGTCAATCGC
The DNA here is from genome assembly GCA_959597175.1 of uncultured Methanomassiliicoccales archaeon. GTDB lineage: Archaea > Thermoplasmatota > Thermoplasmata > Methanomassiliicoccales > Methanomethylophilaceae > Methanoprimaticola. The sequence continues at coordinate 148,432 of CAUFXM010000002.1, read as the reverse complement.
ATTCGACCTGCGTATCGTCTGCTCCCTTGGGGGAGTGAACATCCGGCCGTGAGTCGGGAACAACATAGGATAAGTGAGACCAATGTGGGAGATGAAGGAGATCAGAGAGCTGAAAGAGGGAAGGTACGTCAACGTCGACGACGAACCCTGCAAGATCGTGAAGATCACGACGTCGAAACCCGGGAAGCACGGGTCCGCCAAGGCGAACATCGACGCGGTGAGCATCTTCACCGGTGCCAAGAAGTCCATTGTCGGACCTGTGAGCACCAAGGTGCAGGTCCCCATGATCGACAAGAGGAAGGGTCAGGTCCTGTCCATATCCGGCAACGAGGCCATGGTGATGGACCTGGAGACCTTCGAGCAGATCTCCATCGAAATCAACCCCGACCACGAGCAGCCCGTCGAGGAGGGTGGGGAGATCCTGTACCTCGTCGCCATGGGCAGATACAAGATCATGTGAGGTCTGAAACCGATGTCGTACGGGATTGGTTACGCCGGGGCCGAGGCCGACTACAACGAGGCCGACGTCGTGATATTCGGCGTCCCGTACGACCACACCGCCTGCTTCAAGGCAGGCGCCAGGGAGGCCCCCTGGGCGATCAGGCGGGCCTCCTACAACTTCGAAGAGATACATTTCGAGCACGGCGTCCACCAGGAGCTGCCGTCTGTCTGCGACTACGGGAACTGCGACGACTTCGTCCTCCCGGAGGACATGATGTCCGAGGTGGAGTTCGCCGTGGGCCCGGCGGTGAGGGACGGGAAGTTCCCCATAGTCATCGGAGGGGAACACTCCGTGAACATCCCCGTGGTCCGCAGCTTCGACAAGGATGATATCGCGGTGATATCCATAGACGCCCACCTGGACTCCAGGGACGAGTACCTCGGCACCCCCTACAGCCATGCCTGCGTGATGCGCAGGGCGGCGGAGCACGTGGGCCTGGATAACGTCTTCGTGCTCGGCGCCAGGGCCATAGGCGAGGAGGAGCTGGACAGGGACGACGTGGTGCCGTTCATCAGTTCCTACGACATCATGGACCACGGGATCGATTGGGCGATAGGGAAGGCACTGGAGTCCGTCAGGAACGAGAGGATCTACCTGACCATCGACATCGACGGGATAGACCCAGCGTTCGCACCGGGCACCGGCACCCCCGAACCCTTCGGCCTTATGCCAATGGACGTTAAGAAGGTCATAAACGCGGTGGGGGACAGGCTCGCCGGCTTCGACGTGGTGGAGGTGTCCCCGCCGTCGGATCCAGCTGGGATAACGTCGATCCTCGCCGCCAGGTACGTCAACGAGGTCATCGCCGTCATCGCCAAGAACCTCAGGCGCTGAATGCACCAGTCTTCCGTTCTTTGCGATTGTAAATTTTCCCCATATATATAGTCAGAATTGTTAACATCCCTTTGTACATGAAACAGAGGTGATGTATTGGACAGACATGAGGAATTCACATTGGCCAACGTCATGTTCATGACGGGCATTCTGACATTCGTCCTATCGGGGATCTACGTATCCGTGGCGGACTCCCAGACGACGGACGTGATTGCTGCGATATTCCAGGTGATCGGATTCGTCCTGTTCCTGGTGGGAATCTGGCTTTACTACAGGCACCTCTCCAAGGGCAAGAGGGACAACAAGAACCAGTGAACGAACCCGGGGCTGGGAACTCCACCCTCACTTCTTCTCAGAGAGGAACGCCTTCGCCTCCTCGATGTAGCTGTCCGCCCTGGCCCTGGCCATCGCGGCATCCTTGGATTCCGAGTACACCCTGAACAGCTCCTCCGTGGTGGACGGCCTCAGCAGCACCCATCCGTCATCGAAGTAGATCTTCACCCCGTCGGTGGTGTCCGTGCGGGACCCCGTTGCACCCTCCACGAAGTGCTCCAGCAGATCCTCCTTCCTGGAGTCGGGGCAAAACACCTTGTCCTTCACGTCATGGTACTTCCCAAGCTTCGACACCTGGTCGGAGAGCGGACCGTCCATGGCGATGCACTCCAGCATCTTGGCCAGAGCCATGCCGCCGTCCCTGCAGTTCTGATGCTCCGGGAAGACCATCCCGCCGTTCTCCTCTCCGCCGAAGACCGCCTTGTTCTCCGCGACTTTGCGTATGACCATGTGGGATCCCACGGGGGTGTACTTGACCAGCCCTCCGCTGCTCTCGACCACATCCTCCACTATCTTCGAGGAGCTCACCGGCGTGATGACCTTCCCATGGCGCTCCCTCAGGATGTACCCGGCCATCAGGGCGAGACTGACATCCCCCTCGACATACTCCCCCTCGCCGGTGACGAATATGGTGCGGTCCCCGTCGGCGTCGTGGGCCACGCCCAAATCGGCGCCGGTCTGCCTGACCATCGCCATCAGGAGCTGGAGGTTCTCCTCGGTGGGTTCGCTGGTCCTCCCCGGGGTGTCCCCCTGCGGGTCGGCGTTCAGCGTCAGCACGGTCACGCCCAGCCTCCTCAGGAGCATTGGCGTTGTGATGCAGGTGGACCCGTTGGCCAGATCGGCGCACACGGTCAGACGGGCCTTCCTTATGGCCTCCGCATCGACCTTGGACACCACCGACTCCACATAGGCCTCGGCTGCGCAGCTGCCTGTGCGCATCTCCCCTATCCCGGACCACTCGACCGTCCTGATCTCCGTTCCGAAGAAATCGGCCAGCGACGCCTCGTCGGTGCGGTCGATCTCGACCCCGTCCCCTCCGATGAACTTGAACCCGTTGTGGTCGGCTGGGTTGTGGGAGGCGGTGATCATTATCCCGCCGGTTACCTCCTGATGAGTCGCCACATAGTGCTGCAGGGCGGGCGTCGGAAGCATCCCCAGATCGACGACGTCGGTTCCGACGGCCATCATGCCGGCGGAGACTGCGCTCCTAAGCATGTCCGCGGAATCCCTGGAGTCCGTGGCCACGGCGATGCGCCTGCCGTACGTCATGCCGACGGCTTTGCCTATCTGTAGGGCGACGTCGGGGGTCAGGTCCCTGTTGGCCGTCCCCCTGACGCCGTTGATCCCGAAGAGAGTCATGGGACTCAGATTCTCTTCGCATAGAAAAGAATGCTTATCGTCTCGGCGCAACCCTTGCAGGTGTCCGCGGCCTCCTCGAGGGCATCCAGAACCTTTGTGGCCAGCATCATCGACCTGAAGTCCATGTCCGACATCAGTATGGCACGGGTGATGGCAAGATACGCCTCGTCCACCCTGCGCTCCTGGTCCTTTACCCCCTCGATGCACTCCATCAGGCCGTCCGATCCGGAGCCCAGTATCTTGATGGCGTTGATGAGGCCGTTGACCTCGGACTCCAGGTCGGAGACCGTGCCCGACAGCATCTCCCAGACGCTCCGGGGTATGACGGCACCCACGTCATCGACCAGCTGGAGGTGTATCGCCGCCTCCTTGCACCAGTTCGCGATGCCGTCGGTCTTCTTCACGAAGTGCATGAAGTCCTCCCTCTCCTGGGGGGAGAGCTCGCCGATGTTCATCTGGTTGCACAGGACGTCCTCCTTGGCGTCCGCCTCGTGCTCCAGCACGTACAGACGGTCTATCGCCTTCCTGGCCGCCTGCCTGTCGCCGTTCTCCAGGGAGCGCATGGCGTTTCCGAGCTCCGTCACGCAGTCCAGCACCGACAGTGCATGGGCCCTCATGCCCTCCTGGAGCACCCCCTCCTTCCTCTTTCCGAACCATCCGATTATGTTCTTCGAATCATCACTCAAGTCTGGTTTCCCCCTCTATGCCGCCCTGCGGCCTCTCGAAGACCACTATTGCCTTCTTGTTGAACACCAAATGCACGTGATCGCCGGGCTCCGGGACCTCGTCGTCCGACGAGACGTTGTACTCTATGAAGTCCCGGCTCTCCGCGGTGGTGCGGACCCTCCAGTACGTCCCCATGAACACCACCGAGTTCACCTCTGCCTCCAGGCCGTCGTTGGCCGTGTAGACGTGCTCCGGACGCACGGATATGACGACGGGGTCCCCGACCTTGAAGTCGGTCTTGGACGCCCTCACCTCCCTGCCGCCCCTGAGCTTGACCTTGGTCTTGCCGTTCTTCGACTTGTCGGACACGGTGCACTCCAGCAGGTTGGTCTCCCCGATGAAGTTGGCCGCGAAAACCGATCTGGGGCGCCTGTATATCTCCAGCGGCGTACCCACCTCCGCGATGGCCCCGTAGCGCATGAGGACTATCCTGTCCGACACGGACATCGCCTCCTCCTGGTCGTGGGTCACATGGAGCACCGTGATCCCCAGCTTCTTCACCAGCCTGCGGAGCTCGTACCTGAGCTCCACGCGGACGCGTGCATCCAGGGCGGACAGGGGCTCGTCCAGCATCAGCATCTTGGATCCCGACGCCAGGGCGCGGGCGATCGCCACCTTCTGCTGCTCCCCCCCGGAGATCTCGTCCGGGAACATGCCCGCGCGCGACATCATGCCCACCAGCTCCAGATACTCCCTGGAGAGCGAATCCATCGCCTCCTCTCCCTGGTCCTTCACCCTCGGGCTGTACGCCACGTTGTCCCTCAGGCTCATATGCGGGAACAGGGCGATGTTCTGGAACACGTACCCCACGTCCCTGTCCTCCATCGGGATGTTGGTCACGTCCATACCGTCCACGTAGACCTTCCCCTCGGTGGGCTTCCATATGCCGGATATCACCTTGATCAGCGTCGTCTTCCCGCACCCGGACGGACCCAGGACCGTGACGTACTCGCCGTTGTTGATGTCCAGGCTGATGTCCCTCACGGCGTAGAAGTCGCCGAACCTCATCGAGATCCTCTCGAGCTTTATCCTCGCCATGTCAATCCAGCCTCATCTCCTCCTCGATCCCTCCGGGAGGCATCGGGAAAACGGACGCCTTGCCCGGCGCCCAGTACAGACCGACGGTCTCGCCGGCCGCATAATCGTCGTACTTCCTGTTGGGGAGCTTGGCGGATATCAGCCCCACTCCCTCCACCATGACCTCTGCCGTGACCGTCACGCCCTCGTAGAGCATCCTCTCCACGACGCCCGTGCAGACGACCTCGGGATGCCCCTCCTGCATCTTTGTCATCCTGGTGAAACCGACCTTCACGGTGAGGACCGCCTCGTCCCCCGCGGAGAGCTCCGACGCCCTTGCGGGGAACCTTGCCCCGGAGTCCGTCTCGACCACGGTGACGTCCCCGGTGGAGACGACCCTGCCGGTGATCACGTTGGAACGGCCCACGAAGTTGGCCACGAACGGCGTGGAGGGGTTCTCGAAGACCTCCCTGGGCGTCCCGAATTGGATAATCCTCCCCTTGCGGATGACGGCGATCCGGTCCGCCATCTCCAGGGCCTCATCCTGGTCGTGGGTGACGTGGACGCAGGTGAGCCCCATCTCCTTGGCCATGGACCTGAGCTCCTTGCGGAGGTTGATCCTGAGTCTGGCGTCCAGGGCCCTGAGGGGCTCGTCCAGCAGGAGCACCTTCGACCCGGAGGCCAGGGCGCGCGCCAGTGCGATGCGCTGCTGCTGCCCCCCGGAGAGCTCCCCGGGCTTCCACTCGGCCTTCTGCTCCAGATGGACCATGTGGAGCATGCTCCTCACGATCTGCCTGGAGTTGTCCTCCGGCCATTCCTTTATGCGGGGAGCGAACATCACGTTCTCGTAGACGTTCATGTGAGGGAAGAGCGCGTACGTCTGGGACAGCATGGTGGCGTTCCTGGAGTCGACGGAGTCGTCTGTGACGTCCCTGCCGTCCATGAGCACCCTCCCGGAGTCGGGCGCGGTCAGGCCGCATATCATCCTCATGCACGTGGTCTTCCCGGCACCGGTCGGCCCAAGTATGCACACGTACTCCCCGTCGCTTATCGTGAGTGACAGCCCGTCCGCGGCGACTACGCCGTCGAACTCCTTCCTCAGATCCTGCAGGACTATCTCAGGCATCGCGCTTCGACCCCCTGCTGGTGACGACCCTCAGGGCCATCATTATGATGAAGCATATCGCGATCAGCACTATGGAGCACATGGCAGCCTCCGTGTACGCCCCGTCCTGGACCAGGTGCGTGATGTATATCGGCACCGTGTTCACGGTGTCGCTGATCGCCGTGGTCGCCCCGGTCTCCCCGAGGCTCCTGGTGAACGCCAGTATCCCTCCGGCGATGACCGCCGACTTGACTATCGGGAACAGGACCTTCCTGAAGGCCTGGAAAGGCTTGGCTCCCAGCGTCATCGCCACCTCCTCGTATGCGGGGTCGACCTCCTCTATCGCCCCTATCAGGTTCCTGACCACCAGCGGGTACGTGAACGAGATGTGCCCCAGAACCACCAGGAGCAGAGCGAAGGAGTCGCTGAGGCCGAAGCTGCCCCAGAACAGCGCCAGGGAGAATCCCAGGGCCGTGGTGGGTATGATCAGTGGGACGTTGACCAGCCCGTCTAGCGTCTGCCCGAGCTTGCTCCGCTTGTGCCTGGCTATGTACATCGCCATCGGGACGCCGATGACGATGTCCACCGCCACGGCTACGCCAGCCACCAGGAACGATGTGCCGATCGACGACAGCAGCATGCCGTAGTCCATGTCCGGGACCGGCTGCGTCAGGTACAGGAATATGTAGAATGCGGGGAGCAGCACGACGACGACCAGGAACGCGATGGTCAGCACATCCTTGGTCTTCGGGAGAGCACCCCTGCTGAGCTTCCTCCCCAGGTCCGGCCAGACCTTCTTCATCGGGAAGTGGAACCCGGCTATCGCCTTCCTCACGACCACCAGGAGTATCAGCGCCAGCACGATCATGATGACGGATATCAGGATCTGGGCCCCCATCATCTCATCCGAGGTGTACACGCTGGTGTCGCTCTTGAGCCAGCTGATGAAGGACGGGCCTGTGAAGAAAGTGGACTCGACTCCCATCATGGTCAGCGCTATGTACGTTCCCCCTGTCTCCGACAGCGACCTGGCGAAGCACAGGATGAACCCGGTGGCCAGGCCGGCGCGGAACAGCGGCAGGGTGATCGTCCTGAACGCCGTCCACTTGGACGCGCCGAGGGTCATCGCCGCGGTCTCGAAGTTGGGCTCTATCTGCTCCAGTATCGCGGACAGGGAGCGGACCATGTACGGGTATGTGAACAGTATGTGGAGGAGGATGACCATCATGTACGGCGACATGGTGATCCCCAGCCCGGGAATGTCTATCCCGTCGGGGGAGATCCAGAACATCACGACGGATATCCCGAGCACAGCGGTGGGGAACGCCAGGGGCAAGTCCAGTAGCGTGTCCAGCCACTTCTTCCCCTTGAAGTCCTTGCGGACCATGATCCATGCCATCGGCAGACCGACGATGATGTCGATCACCGTGACGATGAACGCTATGCTGAACGAGTTGGCCACGGCGCTTAGCACCGTGTCGCGGATGCCGTCGTTGTTCAGGACCAGGTCCACGAGGTCCCAGTCCGTGAACAGGTTGGTGACGACGAAGATGGACGGGATGACGATGACTATGATGAACACCGCGCAGGCGAAGACGAACCAGGACCTGCGCACCCTGGAGCTCCCGGAGAGCTCGTCTATCCGTTTCAGAAGGGACAACTGGCACACCGTCCGTTCAGAGCGTCGTGATGCTCACCACGTTGTTCCCGCGGATGATGGCGGTGCCCAGACGCCTGCCCTCGACCCCTTCGGAGTCCGATTCCACGGTGTCCTCCAGGACCATGTTCATGTACTCGTCGAAGCCAGTGAGCTTCCCCTCGAGGGACCTGCCGTCCTTCAGGAGCAGCGACACGCGCCGGTCCAGGGACTTCTCGAGCATGGCAGTCGGCATCACCATATGTATCGGCTCAGTGGAGCCGTTCTCACGTTATATAGATTGTCTACTGCTATGTACTATATGGAGACGGGGTCAGCCCTGCTGCCCCGACATGTTGCTTGCCTGCGACTCTATCCACGCCCGGATGTCCGATTTCCTGGTGGACCCTATCCCGAAGTATTCGGAGAACTTCGGGGTGGTCGTGAGCTCCAGCGTCTGCCCGGACCTCTTCCCGGACACGAACCCGAGCTCTATGAGCCTCCTCACGTCGTCGTAGGTCCTGGGGCCCCTGGCCTTCAGGAGCTCCGACTGGAGCACCGGCTGGTTGTACGCGATGGTCGAGAGCGTCCTCATGACCCCGCTGGGCATCTCGGCCCTGGCGAACCTCCCCGTGAAGTCTGTGTACTCCGGGCGCAGGACCATCCTGAACCGGTTGCCCGCCTTGGAGATCACTATGGCGGAGTCCCTCTCATCATACTCCTTTCTGAGGTCCATCACCGCGGTGCGGACCTCCTCCTCCGGGATCCCGGTGCGCTCCGCGATCTCGGATATCCTCAGACCGTCCGCGCTGGAGAAAAGGGCGGCCTCCGCAGCGCGCTTAGGGTCCAACTCGCATCACCGCCTCGGGGATCCTGTCCCCCGGGGTGTCCTCCAGCGTGCCGGAGGTCCAATCCGTCTTGATCTCGATCCAGATCTCCCCGGTCGGGAGGTCGTCCTGCCAGACCGCCAGCTTGCCATCCCTGACGAGATGGAGCACCGAGACGAACACGGTGAGGTTCTCATCCAGGCTGCCGGTGTACAGGTCGCGTATGCTGATCTGTCCAGTCCCCAGCTTCTCGATCCTCCTCCAGACCGCCTCGATGTCCTGCTCGTCGTCCTCCTCGTGGGCCTTGTTCTCGAACCTCTTGGGCTCCTTCGCCCTGAGCTCGGCCCGGACTCTCTCCCTCTCGCGCTGGATCTCTATCTCGCGCCTCGCGTCCTCGAAGGCGTCGATGAGCTCGTACATCGTCACCGGCCTCACCGGCTCCCTCACGTACGCCTCCCGCAGGGAGACCTCCGGCACGATCATCGGCTCGTCGTCGAAGAAGAAGTCGTCCACCTCCTCGAGAACGGGCTCCGCCGGAGGCTCGCTCCTCTCCCTGGTGGACTCGGACTGCATCCTCAGGATCCTCCATGCCATCAGCAGGAGCTTTCCGGCCACTATCATGTCGAAGCTGTCCGCGGACACCTTCGCCTGGTACATCCTTGCGAACTCCGACAGGTCGATCTCCCAGGGGTCGATACCGTTCTCCAGCACCAGGCTGAACACTGCGCGTATCGATTCGTCCACCGGGTCCTGGAGCCTCTCGCCGGACTCTGCCCGGGAGAGGATGTCCATGTACCCTCCGATGCGCCTGAGGGACTCGTTGTCGTCCGCCAGCGCCCTGTGGAACAGCAGATGCTGCTCCAGTTCCTCCATCCTTGTGTTCCCATCCATCAAATCGCCTCCTCCTGCCTCCTGACGGCCTCCTCCTCGTAACGGGAGACCTCAGCCAGGTCGGGCTGCATTATGACCCTGCTGATTCCGCTGGGCGGCCTGGTGACCCCTATGAGATGGTCCGCCATCGCGAGCGTGACCTTCCTCAGGGACACCTGTATGAACTGAGCCTTAGCCGAGCTCTCCTTGACCCTGCGGGCCACCATCTCGGCGTTGATCGAGTCCAGGAACATGTCCACCTCGTCCAGAACGTAGAACGGGGACGGCTGGTGCTCCTGGATCGCGAATATGAAGGATAATGCCGTCAGGGACTTCTCCCCTCCCGACAGCGCCTCGAGCCTCAGGAGCTTCCCGTTCCTGGGCTTGGCGTTGATCATGAGGCCTCCGGAGAACGGATCGTCCTCGTCCTCCAACCCCATGAACGCCTCTCCGCCTCCCGACAGCTGGGCGTATATTGCCTTGAAGTTCTCGTTGACCGCATCGTAGGAGCGCATGAACAGCCCCTTCTTCTTCGATGCAAGGGATCCCATAAGGTCGGTGAGCTCCTTTATGTGGCGGTTCAGGCTGTCCACCTCCGCGTTGAGACCGTCCAGACGGGCCTTCCTCTCGTCGTACTCCTGGATCGCCCTCAGGTTGACGTTGCCCAGCTTGGCCATGATGGACTCCTGGGCCCTGATGTTGCGCCTTATCTCCTCCTCGGAGGGTATGGGCTGCTCCACCTCGATCTCTATCGCCGCCACCTCCGCCTCCAGTTCGGACACGGACTGGCGGAGCTGCAGGGACTGGGCCCTGAAAGACTCCAGAGCCGCGGCGGAGTTCTCGATGTCCTTGGCCTTCTCCCTTATCTCCGAGTCGAGACGGTACTTGTCCGCCACCAGGGCGTCCTTCTGGTTGCGCAGATCCTCTATCCCGCCCTCCATATCCGCCTCGATGGAGCGGAGCGCCTCCAGGTCCACCTTGGCCCTCTCCATGAGGGCGGAGTTCTCCTCCACCATCCTGACGTCGTCGGCGATGGCGCGGTTGACGGAGTCCAGCTGTATCTGCAGGGACTCGTTCTGCTTGCCGTACCCGGCCACCTCCGTGTCTATCCCGCCGATCTGGAGCCTGCAGTCCGACACGGACTCCTTCAGCCTGTAGATGCGGTCCCTCACCGCCTGTATCCTGTTCTGCAGGTCCGCGGGAGCTATCTCCGCCATGCGGGCCTTGATGGAGTTGCGCTGTTCTGTGAGCCCGGACAGCCTGCCGGAGACCTCTCCGAAGAGCGTCCTGGACGCCTCCAGCTCGCCATCTGCCTCGGCGAGCCTCTGCCTCGCATCCTTCATCTGCTGGGATGCCGACGAGCGGGTCTTCTCGAGCTCCGAGACCCTCCCCTTCAGCTGCGCCATCTGCTCCCTCTGCTCCATACCATCGGCAGTGGTCCTGCGCATCTCGTCGTCGATCGAGCGGATCTCGTCACGGACCTGTCTGAGCCTGGAGCGAACATCCTCGAGGGCCTCCCCGGCCTTCCTCAGTCTCTCCCCGGCATCCGCGAGCTTGTCCTCGGAGGCCGCTCCGAACCTCAGCATGTTCTGCTGGCTCAGATTCCCTCCCACCATGGCCCCCGACGCCTCTATGAGCTCTCCGCTCTGGGTGACGATCCTGATCCCGCCCATTATCCTGCGGGCGGCGTCCATGTCCCTCACGACGAGGGTGTCCCCCAGGACGTACCAGAACGCGTTGTAGTACTTCTGATCGAAATCGATGAGGTCTATCGCGTAGCCCTCCGTGTCCTTCAGGCTCATGATCGCCTTGGCCCTCGGCTTGCCTCCCATCATCTTCGTCAGCGGGAGGAACGTGACCCTGCCGAGCTTCTCCCTCTTGAGGTAGGCTATGGCGTCGGCGGCCACCTGGTCGTCGTCGACCACTACGGCCATCATCTTGCTGCCCGCCGCCACGGACAGCGCGGTCTCGAAGCCCTTGTCCACGGTCGCGAGCTCCTGGATGGTCCCGTGTATGCCGCGCATCTCCCCGCGGTTCCTCAGGGACAGTATCGCCTCCACTGCGGCGCTGCCCCGGTTCATCCTCTCGGAGACCTTCTTCTCGGCCTGCAGAGAGTTGTACTCGGCGTCTATCCTCCTGTAGGCGGAGTTGAGCTCGGCCTCCTGACGCTCCAGCTCGGCCTCCCTGCGCTTGGCGTCCAGGATCCTGTTCCCGAAGTCCTCGGTGCTTGGACCTGCCTCGGCCTTCATCTGCTCCAGGCTCCACTTTGCATCTTTGATCTCGAAATCTATGCTCTGGATCCTCTCGTCCAGGTTCGCGAACGCGGTGTGCGCCTCCTCCGAGGACGCCTCTGCCTTGGCTAGCCTTCCCTGTGCGGACCTGAGTTCGGCGGAACATGTGTCAAAGTCCCTCTCGACGGCGTCCAGCCTTGCCTGGAGCTCCTTCTGCTCCCCTCCCGTGCTGGCGATTGCCTCCGAGATCTCCGCCTCCTCCTTCCTGGCCGCCTCCATCTGAGACTCCGCACCCTCCAGTCTGGCCAACAGGTCCTCGCGTGTCTGCCTCAGGATGACGACCTCTGCATCGTTCCTGGACATGGACTCCTCGAAACTCCTCTTGAAGTCTTCCTGCTCCTCCATGTCCGCCTGCGCCGACTCCATGCGGTCCCTGCGCGTGGCCAGGTCTATCTTGGCCTGCTCGATCTTCGCCTTCAGGTCCCTGTACTCCGGACCTATCTTCGAGGCGATCTCTTCCTCCTTCCTGGCGATGGCGGCCTCCTTATCCGTGAGCTGCCTTCCCAGATCGGCCTTGACCTCCCTGTCGGAACCTATGCGCTCCTCGAGGCGCGTCATCTGCGCGGCCACCCCCTCGAGTTTGGACGTTTCCATCTGGAGCCTCCTGTGGGAGTGCTGGGCCCTTGCCATCTCGAGGGCGCTCTGTGCCCTGAGGTACTCCTCCGCATCCTGCCTCTCCCTGGCCAGCTTCTCGACCTGGTGGTTGAGCTCCTCCACGACTATGCCGATCCTGTCCAGGTTGGTCTCTGCCTCCTGCCTCTCGATGCGGGCCTTGTCGATGTCCGCGTCGAAGCTGGCGATGCCGGATATGGCGTCGATGATGCGCCTCCTCTCCATCGACCCCATCTGGACGATGCGCGTGACGTCCCCCTGCTGCACGAGGTTGTAGCCGTCTGCGCTGATCCTCGCTTTGGTGAGCAGGGCGTCGAACTCGGTCATCGTCGACTTGCGGTCGTTGACGAAGAAGTATGAACTGTAGTCGGTACCGTTGTCGGACAGCTTGACGTGCCTGGTGAGCCTCACGGTGTCATCGTCCCAGGGCATGAGACGGTCCGTGTTGTCGAAGACGAGGGAGACCCTGGTGAAGGAGGCCTTCCCCTTGGATTTCCCGCCGTCGAAGATGAGGTCGGTGAGCTTCCCTGCGCGCACTGCCTTGGAGCTCTTGGGACCCAGAACGAAGAGTATCGCGTCCGTTATGTTCGACTTCCCAGAGCCGTTCGGCCCCGTGACGGCTGTGTACCCCTCCATGAGCGGGACTGTCAGCTTCCCGCCGAAGGATTTGAAATTCTCCATCTCGACCGCTTTCAAATGCAAACGTTACACCTCTGGGGCGAGAGCCCCTGCATCCCATCGACGCGCTTGTCCGGTCGCTGGCCGAGGTCCCTTCACTCCTCGGGCGCGCGCACGTCGTTTAATGTAACGCGTGCGCATATTTAAAGGAGCTTAACGCTGGACGCATCGCGCCCCCTTTCGGTCAATGAATTAGGTTTACATGTAAACCTTATATACACCATCGTTTACATGTAAACTCGATGACAGAAAACACCCAAGAGCGGGTAACCTGGAGGAACATAGACCCCCGTACCCGCAACATCACCATGGTCGGCATCTTCCTCGCGATGCTGATCGCCTGCTTCGACGGGACCATCGTCGGGACGTGCGGACCCGTCATCGCGGCGGACCTGAACGGATCCGACCTCTATTCCTGGATGGTCACAGCATATCTCCTGTGCGAGACGATCATGATCCCCATCGCGGGGAAGCTCTCGGATGTGTACGGGAGGAAGCCGCTCTTCCTCCTGGGACTGGGGCTGTTCATCGTCGGATCCATCCTGGCCGGACTGTCCATGAACATGGAGATGCTCATCGTATGCCGCGCCATCCAGGGGTTCGGCGGTGGGATCCTGATCCCAGTGGCAACCGCTGCAGTGGCAGACTTCTACCCTCTCCGCGACAGGGCCCGTATGCAGGGCCTCATGGGCGCGCTGTTCGGCATCGGAAGCGGCATCGGCCCCCTCATCGGTGGATACATCACCGAGGCCATCTCCTGGCACTGGGTATTCTACATCAACGTGCCCCTGGCAATCGTGAGCATCCTGCTGACCGTGAAGGAGTTCCCCCAGCCCCTGGAGGGATCCGAGCACGTGGTCGACACCAAAGGGATATGCCTGCTGTCGCTGCTGCTCCTGGACGTTCTGCTGTTCATCGAACTGGGTGGCAAGAGCTTCGAATGGGTCAGCGCCACAAGCATGGTCATGATCGTCCTGGCGGTCGTGCTGCTGGCACTGTTCATCCGCCAGGAGAGGAGGGCCAGGGACCCGGTTCTGGCACCGCACCTCCTGAAGAACAGGGTGGTCGTGAAAGCGGCAATCTTCATGCTGATCTACGGCATCGGGATGATGGGCGCCATGACCTACGCGTCGATGTTCGCCATCTACATCTTCGGACTGTCCACCCTGGAGGCGGGATTCTACTCGTTGGCCATGGTCATCGGGATGATGATCACATCGCCGGTCAGCGGGCACATGGTGAACCGCACCGGTTACAGGGTCTGGCTGGTAGCGGGGCCGATCCTCTGCTTCATCGGCCTGTACATGATGTCCACCATGGGACTGGGGACGGAGATCTCGTTCTACTGCCTGAGCACATTCGTGCTGGGACTGGGTCTGGGATGCCTCTCGTCCGTGATCATGACCGCCGTACAGAACAGCTCCAAACCGTCCGAGATGGGTATGACCACATCCTCCGTCAACCTCATCAGATCCATCGGATCCACCATGGGCACCGCGATCTTCGCGATGATCATCACCGCGGCAATCACAGGAGAGCTCGAGACCCTGCTGCCGACGGAGATCTTCGAAGCCGTTCCCCACGACACCGGGATCCTGGACATCGTCGCGGCCGTTCAGGCGGGCACACCCGGGTTCGAGATGTATGCACCCTATGTGAACGACATGCTCACCGCCTTCGCCAACAGCGTCGACATGGCGTTCCTGATCGGAGGCGTGCTGCTCCTGCTCCTGGTGATCGTCGGGCTCGTCTTCAGGGTCAGGCCCGCCGAGCAGACCGAGGGATGAGCATCCACCCCCGCCACAGCGGGGGAAACCCTTTTTACCATCCAATGAGAACCACCCGCCCGCATGACGCCCATCGATTTCAGGGACCTCAAGAAACCCACGGAAGTGAAGAAGTTCATCGACTCGATGATGAACGAGAAGCTCGCCGGCACCGGAATCTCCTCGTCGATGGGCATGTTCATCATCGAACTGGACGGCGATTCCTGCATCACGAACAAGGAGCTCACGGCGAGGGTCGGCGTCACCAAGGCGCTGACTACCAGGATCGTCAGGCAGATGGCCGACCTCGGCCTTGTTGAGGGCTACGTGGGCGGGAGGGGATGCGGCATCCGCCTTACCGAGGAGGGGGTGAGGGCGAAGGAGCTGGTCATCAGGTGCGCCCAGGAATGCCTCGAATACCTTTACTACGGGATCACTCCCGAGGAGGAGGAGGCCCTGAAGAGGGTCTATCAGCGCGTGAACGACCGGATTGACGAATACCGCTCGCGCCACGGAGGGGATTCCGACGTGGAGGATAGGTGACCTCCGCATCGACGGCAGGGTTGTCCTGGCACCCATGGCTGGGTACACGTTCAGGAGCTACAGGGAGTTCATGGTACCGTTCGGAGCATCGGTGTGCATGACCGAGATGACCTCGGACAGCGCCGTCCTGAACAACGCATCCTGCAGGGACGAGTACCTGTCCTTCGGAAGGCTCCCGTACACCGGGCTGCAGCTGTTCGGTGACGACCCGAGGAGGGTGGCCCTCGCTGCCGAGGAGGCCCTTAGGATTAATCCCCGGATAGACTTCATCGACCTGAACATGGCCTGCCCGGTCGAGAAGGTCGTACGCACAGGCGCCGGATCCGCGATGATGTCCGACCCGCACAGGTGCGGCGACATGGTCCGCGCCGTGAAAAGGCGCGTCGACGTCCCCGTCACAGCGAAGATCCGCCTGGGGCACAGCATGGATGACCTGAGCTTCAGGGAGGTCATCTCGGAATTGGAGTCCGCGGACGTCGATGCGGTGTCCCTGCACACCCGGACCGTCAAGGAGCGCTACTCTGGCTCCCCCCACCACGAGATGGCGTCAGACCTCCAAGGCGAGATGTCCGTCCCGTTGATCATCTCCGGGAACATATACACGCCGGACGACGCCAGAAGCGCCATCGGGATCACCGGCGCCACGGCGGTGATGGTCGCCAGGGGAGGGGTCGGGAACCCGTACCTGCTGACGCAGACGGACGAGCTCCTGAGGACCGGCATGCGCCTTCCGAACCCCACCGTGTCCAAGCAGATCGACTGGTGCCTGAAGCTCGCCGAGGGCGTGTTCGAAGAGAAGGGGCCGGAAGTCGCCGCGAGGAAGATGCGCAGCATAGCCCCCCGTTTCATAGCAGGGTGCCGGAGATGCAGGGAGCACAGGCTCAGACTGGCAACCGGGATCGACGACTGGGACTCGATGGTGGACATCCTCGAGGGGATACGCGCCCTCAAAGGGGGCGAGCGCGTCCATGCCCTGGGAACCGCTCCCCCAAAGGACCCCGACGAGGGTCGTTGGTAAATATTAGTACGCTGTGGCGAGGCCTGTGATCCATTGAGCCTGATGGTTATCCTCGAGACAATTAGCGACAATATCTGGAACATAGCATTCGTGCTGGTCGTGGTCATGGGACTCTACGCCACGATCCGCCTCAAGGGGCTCCAGGTGAGACATCTCGGGGAGATGGTCAGGGTGACCTTCCGCAAGGACAAGGACCATGAGGAGGGGAAACTGACCCCATTCCAGGTATTCTGCATGAGCATGGGCTCCAGGATCGGCGTAGGGAACATCACCGGACCGATCATGGCGATAGTGGTCGGAGGGCCGGGTGCCGTGTTCTGGATGTGGATCTTCGCTGGGATAGGGATGGCCACCAGCTTCCTCGAGACGACCATCGGACAGATCTACAAGGTCCCGAACGAGAACGGCGGGTTCCGCGGAGGCCCCGCATACACGCTGCTTCACGGCCTCGGTATGAGGAGGCTCGGGATGATCGCCGCGTTCGTCATGATCATGATGTACCTAGTCGGATTCATCTCCGGAGAGGTCATCAGCATGTCGGAGGCGGTCCAAGGGGCGTTCGACTACGAGTGGACACACCTGGTCTTCGCCATCGTACTCACCGCCGTCACCGGTCTCATCCTCATCGGAGGAGTGTACAGGATAGCCGACCTCTCGGTGAAGATCGTCCCCGTGATGGCCCTGGGATGGTTCGCGATCTGCATCATATCCATCATCCTCAGCAACGGAGGGGTCCTGAACGCCTTCGGGATGATTTTCGAGTACGCCTTCTCCCTCCCCGCCGTCCTCGGCGGAGGTTTCGGCTCCGCCATAATCATCGCCGGCATGATGAGGAGCGTCTGGTCCAACGAAGCAGGCATAGGAACGATCACCAACCTCTCCGCCATGGCGGACGTCAAGCATCCGGTCTCCCAGGGGTACACCCAGGCATTCGGAGTCCTCATCGACACACTCGTCTGCACGATGACCGCCCTCGTGGTCCTCTCGTTCGCAGACTTCGACACCATCTACCAGGGCTACGAGAGCGTGGGCAGAGACTCCATTCCCCTCCTCCAGAACATCTTCGTCGACACCCTCGGAGGCGCGGCCCCGTACATCATCGCTGTCTTCATGTTCGTGTTCGCGTTCACCTGCCTGATATCGGACGTGGTCATCGGGGAGGGCAACCTGATGCTGATCCGCGACTCCAAGCTGGCGTCGCTGGCCATGAAGGGGCTGCTGCTTGCCGTGGTGTTCCTGTCGTGCTTCTTCGCTTCCGACGCCCTCACGGTGGTCATGGACATACTGCTGGCGCTGTGCTCGTTCTTCAGCGCATACATAATGCTGAGGCTGGCGAAGCACGGAATCGAGGCCTACAGGGACTACAGGCGCCAGAAGGCCGAGGGCATAGAGGATCCCGTGTTCAGCAAGAGCTGCCTGTCCGACACGTCGGGCGTGTCCAGCTGGGACGACTGAGCTTCCGCAACCATGTTAAACGTCGACGGGATTCGCAGAGTCCGATGGCATCGGAAACAACCCTTGAGAAATACCGGAAGAAGCTCGGGACCATGGACGCGGATGCGCTCCGCGGGGAGATCTCCAGACTCGAGGAGAGCTTCGTGAGGGTGTCCGCCGAACTGTACTCGCTGGCGACGTCCCCGGAATCGCTCGACCCGGACAAATCGTACAAGGCGCGGGTCCAGTCCAGGATCAACAACCAGGCCATGTGGAACGCGAGACTCGATGCCGCCATCCAGGAGCTCAGGGGTCGCGGGGAGACCTACGCCCCGACCGAGGAGTACGGCTCAATGTGCTCCGTCGCGAACGACATGTACCGCGCCGTGAGGGTGGTCTTCGGAACCCGCGGGAACGACGGCAAGGCCACCGGCTACGACCTCGTCCTGAGCGAGGAGGGCGTGGCCGTGAAGCCGTCCGGCGCATCGGCGTTCAAACCTGTGACCTCCCGTCTCAGCCATGCGGGAACCATGACCCTCGTGAACGGCCTCCTCAACAACCACGTGTACGCATGGGGAGGTAGCTACGCGAGGCCGGGCGACCGCGGAAGGGCCAGATGGATCCTCGACATCTACACTGCGGACGGTGGCTGCATATCGTTCAAAGGTAACGCCTACCGCCCCCACAACTTCGACAGCGTAGGGTTGGTCGTCCTATCCGCGGCCATGATGCGCCGACGATGCGGACCCAGGGAACCATTATATCCATTGGCATCCACTCGAAAGGGTGGTGAATGTCATGGAGAACGACCCGGAACTCATCATACGCGATCTCACGACGGACGACCTGGACCAGTACAACGCACTCCTCCGCTACGCGTTCCAGGTTACCGAGCAGCAGCTGATGAGGGCCGGATGGCGGGACGATGACATCAAGCAGTCGAAGTTCCCGATCCTGGAGAGGGCCGACATCCTGGGATGCTACGACGGGGACCAGCTGGTCTCCCAGTTCGCCGTGTACCCCCTGCAGATGAACATCCACGGCGAGATCTACCCGATAGGCTACATCACGAGCGTCACCACGTACCCCGAGTACTCCGGACGCGGGATCATGCGCCGCCTGATGCACAGGAGCCTGGTCCGCATGAGGGAGAAGGGACAGTCCCTGGCACTGCTGTTCCCGTACTCCATTCCCCTGTACAGGAAGTTCGGATGGGAGATCATATCGAACAAGATCTCGTACAAGGTGAAGGACAGCCAGATTGTCCCCAAGCGCGAGAGGGAGGCTCCCGGATACGTCAGGAGGGTCGACTGGAACAACAACGACTTCATGAACCTGCACATGAGGTTCGCCCTGGTCACACACGGCTGCCTCCTCAGGAACTCATCCGCGTGGGAGGAGTACTGGAGATGGGACGAGGATGACACCAACGTCGCCGTCTACTACAGCACAGAGGACCGGCCGCTGGGATACATGGTGTACCTGATCAAGGAGGACGTCATGTACATCAAGGAGATGATCTACCTCAACAGGGAGGCGAAGAAGGGCCTGTGGGAGTACATCAGCGCCCACTACTCCATGATCGACGAGGTACGCGGCAACACCTACCACGACGAGCTCATGGCCTTCGACCTGGAGGACGGCAACATCACCGAGATGATCAAGCCCTACGTCATGGGCAGGATCGTCGACGTGGAGGCGTTCTTCATGAGGTACCGCTGCGATCCCCTGGAAGCGGACGTGTGCTTCCGCCTGGAGATCAGCGACCCGTTCCTGGAATGGAACAACCGCAGCTTCAACGTCCTGTTCCACGAGGGAAGGACCATCGTCACGGACCGGCCCGCCGACTACACGCTGAAGATGAGCATCAACACCCTCAGCACCCTGCTCCTTGGATACATGCCCGCCACCCACCTCCACGGACTCGAGAGGATCGAGGGCACACCGGAGGCCATCGAGGCCCTGGACGAGGTGATAATCCACGAGATCCCCTATATCTCCGACTTCATTTGAGCGTTGAATTAAGGGGTGGCTGTCCGGCCTGGTGAGCTGCCGGACCGCCATTGAGAGTGTTTCAGAACTCCCTCCTGGCGAACGCCAGGAAGGAGAGGACCAAGGTTACCAGGCCCCATGCCAGCATGACCGCTCCGGACCTGAGACAGTCCGCCGCCTGGACGAGCATGTCTGGGGATATCGTGATCCCCAGGGCCTCCCCGAGGTCCGTGAGCGCCTGATTGGACTGCTCCACGTACTCCGGGATCGAAGTGGTTATCGACCCCATGGCCGAATCGAGCATGAACCACGTGTCTATGCCTGCTGTGGAGAGCACAGCCGAGATCACGGGGAGCAGCAGGAGTATGACGATGAACGTGATCACCGCCGCCGTCCCGCCCTTCTTGAACAGGGAGCTGACCAGCATCGCGACTCCGCTGGCAGCGAACACGAACAGCAGGCACATGGCGATCGACGGGAGGAAAGACGTGACCAACGTTCCCCCGACTGCCAGGGATACCAGGAGCGCCGCGGCGTAATAGACCATCATGACCGCCGCGACCAAGACGTAGCAGGCCACCAGCTTCCCGATGAATATGGACGAGCGGCGTATCGGCCTTGTGAAGAGGATCAAGGCGGTCCTCTCCTCGAACTCGGAGACTATCGTGTAGGACGCGAACAGGGTTGCACCGAGCATCACTAGGAAGGACGCGTAGCCGATGTACGACGAGAACACGGATCCGGACGATCCCGAGAGCCCGTCCCCCACTATGTACGGCAGCACGGTGATGAGCGCGACGATGAGGACGACCAGACCGATGTAGAGCCTGAACTTCCTGGCGCTCATGAACTTGCGGATCTCGTTCATCGCCACGACGCCCGACTGGCGGATGTCGTCTGCGGTCAGCATCATGAATCCCATCCCATCACCTCGAATCCTTGATGAGGTCCAGATACTTCGCCTCCAGGCTGTCCCCCTCGGTTAGGCTGTAGACTCCGATGCCGAGGCCGGCGACCTGGGTGAACAGCTGCGAGCGTCCGCCCTTGGACACATCGTACTTCAGGTAGATCTCGTTCCCGCTGCGTTCGGCGGAGACCACGAACGGTATGGAACCGACCCGCTCGACCATCTCCTGTGTCGGCACCGTCTCGGTCCTGATGACCATGTTCTCGATCCCGGAGATCGCTGTGACCGCCGATATGTCATCGTTCAGGAGGAGCCTCCCCCGGTTCACCATCGCGACCCTTTCGCACAGGTCCTCGACCTCGTGGAGGATGTGCGACGACATCACGATCGTCAGATCGTTGGTGTCGTTGCGGAGGTTCTTGAGCACCTCCCTTATCTCTGCCATGCCCCTCGGATCCAATCCCGAGGTGGGCTCGTCGAGGATGATCACGCTGGGCTCCCCCAGCAACGCCTGTCCCAGGGCGATCCTCTGCCTCATCCCCTTGGAGAACGTAGACAGCTTCTTGTCCGCCCACTGCGTCATCTTGACCTTCTCCAGGATCTCGTCCGTCTGGCTGGACACCGTCTCCGGGTTCAAACCGATGACCCCGCCGATGTAGCGGAACGTCTCCCTGGGCGTCAGGTATCCGTAGAACTCCGGCGTCTCGATCACCGTCCCCACACCCGTCAGGGCGCCCTTCGGATCGGACGTCACATCCACATTGTTGATGAACGCGTTCCCTGAGGTTGGACGGATGAGGTTCGTCAGTATCTTGAGCGTGGTGCTCTTCCCCGCGCCGTTCGGACCCAGCAGCCCGGTGAAGCTGTTCCGCTTCACCCCCAGACTGAGGTCGTCCACCGCGACGAAGGAGCCGTACTCCTTACGGAGACCGACCAGCTCTATCGGATTGAATGCCATGTGATCCCTCCGCGGAGATTTCTCTCCGGCAATGGTATGGATGGGAGTTATTTAATGATATTCATTTAATTTCATATGAATCTCGATAAAATAAGTGCGACTATCATTAAATATTGATACCTCATGGCATATAATGGTGGAAGACGGTGGATAACGACCTCGGAAGACTGAAGATGCTCAGCAGGTGCGTGTTCGTCGTCATGGGTCTGCTCACACTGGCGGTGATCGCCCTGTCCGTCCTGCTTATCGTGGGGCTTTGGGTCGAGGTCAACGACCCGGGATCGATCAGCGAGGACATCATGGCCAGCGACCAAATGGTGGCAGTCATCGCCTGCGTGGTGGTAATGCTGCTCCTCGTGGCGGTCGTGCTGCTGATGCTGGCGAACGTGGCACGTGCGATCAGTCGGGAGTACAGTCCGTTCACCAGGAAGAACGTGAAACGCCTTGAGACGATTTCCGTCGCCTATCTGATAATGCCTTTCGTCATCATCGCCCTAGGGTACATCATCGTCGACGGGACATCCCCGTTCGAGATCGTCGTCCTTCTGCTCTCCGGGATGATAATGGCGGCCGTGTTCTACATGCTCGCGCTGATCTTCGACTACGGATGCTGGCTCCAGAAGGAGTCCGACGAGACTCTGTGAGGTGGGTGGATGGCAATAGTGCTCAGGCTCGACAGGGTGATGGCCGACAGGAAGATCTCCCTGAACGAACTCGCCCAGAGGGTGGGCATCTCCAACGTCAACCTCTCGAACATAAAGACCGGGAAGATCCATGCAATCAGGTTCTCGACGCTTAACGGCATCTGCAGGGCGCTGGACTGCCAGCCCGGCGACATACTCGAGTATGTGGAGGATGAGGAAGAGCGAGCAGCGTAATGTGCGTATTTATCGGTTATCTGCTGCTGAAACCGGCCGTCCGCACCTTGCAGACATGGCAGGGATGGCCCCTTCGTCGATGTGCCACATGGCCCGAATGCGGCATCCTTCCGAGGTCGCGAAACCAGTTCCAATAGAAATATAAGCATAAACGCGGTTAATCACGCGGGTGGGCTATTGGATGAGACTGTGCTGCTGACGACATTGGCGATGTTCATCCTGCTGGCAGCAGTTTGTTCGATAGTCTTCAACAAGATCAAGCTCCCGCCCCTCATAGGATACATCGTCGCCGGGATCATCATCTTCAATCTGATCGACGTCAGCCAGGACAGCCTGGATGTTATCGAGATCCTGTCGGACATCGGACTGGTCATGCTGATGTTCTGCATAGGGTTGGAGATCAACCTGAAGAAGATCCGCAAGCAGGGTCTGTTCGCCATCGAGGTAGCAGTGATACAACTGCCCCTCATGGTCCTAGGAGGAGCCGCTGCAGGCATGCTCCTGGGATTCAACATGGTCCAGTGCATCTGCCTGGGAGCGATCATCTCGGGTTCCAGCACAGCCGTTGTCATGGCCGTCCTGAAATCGCAGAACCGTCTGGACAAGGAACACATCGAGATGCTCGTCCTCATAACTATCATGGAGGACATCGGACAGGTCATCATCCTGTCCATGATCACACCCCTGATCGCAGGGTCCACCATGAACGTCAACGAGATCATCGTGATGTTCATCAGCATCATCGTGTTCATGGCCGTCAGCCTGCTCGTCGGTCTGAGACTGATTCCACGGATGATCAACTGGGTGTCGGACAACGTATCCGATGAGGTCCTCACGGTGTTCTCGGTAGGCCTGGCGTTCACCATGGCCCTGCTCTCCATCTACATCGGGCTGTCCATGGCCATCGGCGCGTTCCTGATGGGTATGATGATAGCGGCGAGCAGGAAGAGCAAGGAGATCAACCACAAGGTGGAGCCCATGAAGGACCTGTTCATGGCTGTCTTCTTCATAGAAATCGGGATGCACGTGTCGGTCAACTCGCTGGTGGACAACATCGGCATGGTGCTGATAATCTACATCATATTCGCCGTGCTCAAGGTGTCCACGGTGTTCCTGGCCTACTGGGTGGGCGGCGAGAGCGCCCGCAACGGGTTCCTGTCGGCCACCGGCCTTGTCGCCATGGGAGAATTCGCGTTCATCATCGCCTCCGAGGCGTATCAGTACAACGCTGTCGACGACGCGTTCTACACGTCGGTCGTCGGAGCGGCGCTGGTGTCCATGATACTGCTGCCATTCATCACCAAGTACGCCGCACCGGTATGGGACAAGAGCGTGATGAGGTGCCCGAAGCCCATCTACAACGCGTGCTGCAGCCTCAACAGCGCCAGGGACGGGATGTACGACCGCATATCCGCCACATCCAAGCGCTCCCAGAAGACGTTCCACAGGAGCATGACGCACTCGTACATCAACATCCTGCTCATCGTCATCATCGAGATCGTGTTCTACTTCGGCATCGAGCCGGCGGTGGGATGGCTGGTGGACAGCTTCGGCGGTGACACCCTAATCTGGGGGATAGTGATACTGGTGGTCAACTTCCTCGTGTTGTCGATACCCATCTACCATCTGGTGAACAACGTCAAGTTCCTGGACGAGATGATCATCACGGGTGCACGCCATATCGCCAAGAGAGAGGGCAAGACCGACGAGCCCGGGGCGATCTATCAGAAGTTCCTCAACATCAACACCTACCTGATGGTGCTGCTAATCGACGCCGTGATCATCATAGTGGTGCCCAACTACATGGGCTGGTGGCAGCACCTCATCGTGCTGGCGATAGCCGCCGCCCTAATGCTGGTGTTCTACTTCGGGCGCGCGAGAAGAGCCGGCAGGCACGATGAACCCGACACCCACCAGGACAATGACGATGAGTGAGTCAGCGCTTCCCGATCTCGCGGAGACGCGTCTCAAGTTCCGAGGCCGCGCCGGTGACAGTGTCCTTCAGGTCGTAGGTCCTGTCCCTCACCGTGTAGGCGGCCTTCCTGGCACCGCGGTCGGCGGACTTCGCGGCTTGGAATGTCTGGACCTTCAGACTGGACGGCGAATGCATGATGAAGCGGGTGAGCGATGCGGATGCCATGACCACCTTGTTCCCCACGGACTTCTCCGTCCCGATAACATCGACGCGATGGGCGCGCACATCGTCCAGGAAACGATCCACATCCCCGGCATCCGAGACCGTGACGACACGCCCGAGCTCCGAGAGCATATGGCCGTCCGTGCCTCCGGTGAATCCTATCCCGTACCTGCGGGCGGATGCCAGCGACTCCAGGTTCGAATCGCGGGTCATCCCACTGCATATCACCTCGTAGGCGTCCAGACGACGTGCGACGCCTTCATCCAGATATCCCTTACGGATGCAGACCTCCACACCCTTGTTCGAACCTAGGTACCCCATAGGATGCGCACCGGAGACCACACAGTTCTCCCTGTCGAGCATGTCAAGGAGCTTCTCCGTCGGGCAGTCCCTTAGGGCGAGCCAGGGGCACTCCTGGAGCCTCGGACGGATGCAGCGGTACCAGAAGCGCTCCAGGTCGTTCTGGTCGTAGAAGTACACTAGGATGTGGGGGCCGTCGGAGGTACTCACCTCCATGCCCGGCACCACGGGGACGTCGAGGTCCCGCCCCTTTATCCTCACCAGGGAGGTGATCAGATTGTGGTCGGTGATCGCCAGCCCCACGCTCCGCTCCCTGGCCAGCTCTATCGCCGAGTCCACATGGGTGAACGAGTCCGAGCAGTCGGTGTGGAAGTGCATATCCACAGCCATGAGGCCCCTGTCGGCGAGCGACTCCCAATCGGGTTCCCTGAAGACCGCCCTCATCGGCTCATCTCATGCAGAGGGAGCGCCATGCATCCTCGGCTCCTGTCAGGACGTCCTCGGTGTCCAGGGTGGCGATCTCGCCGTCCCTGACGACGGTGTCTCCCTGGCAGAGGACGGTCTTGACGTTCAGGCTGTTCCCCGAGTAGACGATGTTCGCCACGATGTTCTCGGGCACCAGCGGCCTCAGGTTGGGGGCCTTTCCGTCCAGGATGACGATGTCGGCGTACTTCCCGGGCTCGATGGACCCGATGGAATCCTGCATGCCCACTGCCTTCGCACCGTTGATCGTGGCGAAGTCCAGGAGCTCCTGCGCGGTTGCGACGGTGGGGTCCCACCTGCTGGACTTCTGTAGCAGTCCCAGAATCTTCATCTCCGAGAACATGTCCAGGGTGTTGTTGGTGGTGTTGCCGTCCGTACCTATGGACACGTTCACCCCGTACTTCTGGAACTCCGGGACGGGAGCCACCCCTCCTGTGGCGAGCTTCATGTTGGATACGGGACAGGACGAGATGGACATGCCTGCCTCCCCCATCAGCCTGACCTCCCTCAGCGTCAGCCAGGCGGAGTGGGCGGCCACGCCTCTGGGCCCCAGCACCCCGATGTTCGAGAGCCACTCGGCGGGGCGCATGCCCGTCTTCCTCTTGTGGTCGTTGACCTCCCCGCGGGTCTCGGAGAGATGGAAGTTCATGGGCGCACCGACCTCGTCGGAGAACTCCTTCGCCCCGACGCAGGTCTCCTCCCCGCACACGTAGACGCCCTGCAGCCCGACACCCGGGACGATCTTGCGCTCGCCCTTGAACCTGGCGTGGAAATCCTTGCAGTTCTGGAGGGGGCTGCCCTTCTGGGTGGTCTTGTCCTCGTCCAGGACGCACCAGCAGAGGACCCCTCTGATGCCCGCCTCCTGGGTG
Organism: uncultured Methanomassiliicoccales archaeon; assembly: GCA_959597175.1. GTDB lineage: Archaea > Thermoplasmatota > Thermoplasmata > Methanomassiliicoccales > Methanomethylophilaceae > Methanoprimaticola. The sequence continues at coordinate 122,357 of CAUFXM010000002.1, read as the reverse complement.
GCCTTGGCGATCACGTCCTCCGAGTAGTACAGGTCCATGAACGTGGTGGTTCCGCCACGCATCATCTCCATGCAGCCCAGCTTGGTCCCCAGGGCCAGGTCCTCGTCGGTCCTGTCCGAATCGATCCTGAACACCTTGTCCAGGAAGTCCGGGAAGGTAAGGTCGTCGACGACCCCCTTCATCACGGACATGGCAACATGGGTGTGGGTGTTGATCATGCCGGGCATCACGATGTCGCCGGTTGCGTCTATCTCAACGTCGGCGGTGCCGTTGTACTCCGGGCCCACCGAGACGATCCTCTCGCCGTCGACGACCACGTCCCCTCTCAGGATGCGGCGTGATTCGTCCTGGGTCACTATCCATGCGTTGCGGATCGCTGTTATCATGGACACATCATCCGGAACGACGGAGATAACGGTTTCTCCGCCCCGGTCGGAGAATCCGGCGGACCGGACGTCCTCGGTATATACTGGCTCGGCCTTCTGAGGTCCATGGGCTTCCGTATAACATTCCTGGGCACCGGCGGCGGCAGGCACACCACCATGTACCAGGTCCGTTCCACCGGCGGCATGCTCATCGAGCACGACGGGAGGTTCCTGCATGTGGACCCGGGACCGGGGGCGCTGACCCAGATGCACAGGATCAGGTACGACCTCACCAGGACTGAGTCCCTCATCATCTCCCATTGCCATCCGGACCACTACTCCGACGCGGAGTCGGTGCTTGAAGGAATGTCCAGAGGGGGATGGGAGAAGAAGGGCCATCTCTACGGGTCCAAGTCCGTGATCAGCGGGAACGGGAACCTGGGGCCGTGCATCTCATCCTACCACCAGGGGATCGTCTCATCGGTGACCGAGTTCAAACCCGGGGACGTGCTGGACGTCGATGGCATGAGGGTGGACATCTGCAGGGCAGACCACAGCGACCCCACCAACGTGGGGTTCAGATTCCACACCGGCCACGGCATCGTGTCCTATGTGAGCGACACCTCCTACTCGGACGACATCGCCGACCAGTACGTCGGCTCCAGGGTTGTGATGCTGCCAATCACCACACCGTCAGGCAACAGGATCAACTACCACATGTGCACCGACGACGCCATCCCGTTCCTCGAGAGGGTGAGACCGGAACTGGCCATATTCATCCATCTGGGCGTCGTGATACTGAGGCGCGGACCGGAGAAGGAAGCTAAGATGGTGGGGGACGCCACCGGCGTCAGGACCATCGCAGGTCATGACCTCATGACCCTGGATGTGGGCGACGAGCTTCTCGTCTCGGACGCCGAGACGTTCGAGGGCGAATGGATCCCGGACTCGTCCCCCTGAGCAACGGCATACCCCCCACCGTTTCCACTGGAACATGGGAAGGGGCTACGTAGCCCCGTGATTGGGTCTGCCGGTCAGAAGAGGTCCCACTGGATGGTGACCTGGTCGGTGAACTCGATGTCCGCCGGGACCATGTCCACCGCGATGGAGGCGCGCATCATCGGCATGGCCACAGGTTCGGAGCAGCCGTACGTGATGGATGTCATCTCCCCGAGCCTCAGTCCGGCTGCGTCCGCCAGTTCCTTGGCCTTGCGCTTGGCGTCCCTCACGGCGTCCTTCCTCGCCTCGGACTCCGCCTCGGAGGGGTCGCTGACGATGTGCCTCATCCTGAACTCGGGCGCACCCTGGCAGGACACCATGGCCCCGAGGATCTTCCCGACCCCGTCGTCGGCGGTGTCCACCTGTATGGACACCCCGTGGACGAACCTGTAGCCGTGGAACCTCACGTCGTTGTCAACGTTCCTGTAGACCGGGTCCACGGAGATACGAGTGGTCTTCAGATCGTCCATGTCGAATCCGGCCTCACCGATTACCTTCCTCAGGGCGGTGACCGCGTTCGCCGAGGCGCGCACCGCATCCTCGTACTGGAGGAACGTCCCGGAGAACTCGCCGGTGATGATGACGGCGTCCGGAGCCGCCGTCGAGTGTCCGATTCCTGTGACTGTGATCGTCTTGGCCATGCGGCTTCCAATCCCCCTGCCAGTTATAATCGTTCCCGACTTACCTCCGAACGCTCTATAAAGAGTGTATATATGGTCGGGGGCCACCTATTAAGATGGCCCAGACCGATAGACCGTCGATGTCCAGAATAGGAGACGTGGGCGAGAGGCAGCTCATCAGGGACTTCCGCAGCTTCATCAGACCGGAGGGCTCGGTCGGCCCCGGGGACGATGCCGCGGTACTGCTGGACGGCACCGTTGTCACCACCGACATGGTCACCTTCGACAGGCACTTCCCTGCCGGCATGACCTACGAGCAGTTCGGCTGGTACTCGGCGGCGGTCAGCTTCAGCGACCTCGCCGCGATGGGTGCCAGACCCACAGGGTTCGTGGCGGCGCTCGCCCTCCCTCCGGAACTGGAGGCGCAGGCGGCATACGACATCATGAGCGGCATAGACCAGTGCTGCGAGTACTGCGGCACCGGCATAGCCGGAGGAGACACGAAGAACGGGCCCGGGATCGTGTGCGGCACCGCCTTCGGAACCATGGACGGCAGACCGCCGATGCTCCGCTCCGGGGCGAGACCGGGGGACGTCGTCGCGGTCACCGGACCCCTCGGGTCACCGGCAGCGGCGTTCATCGCGATCGAGAACGGCGTGGAGGCGCCGGAGGCCAGGGACTCGCTCTACGTCCCCATCCCGAAGGTCCCCGAGGGGATCTCCATGGCATCCTCGGGCGCGGTGACATCGTGCATGGACCTGTCCGACGGCCTGGGAACGGCGCTGAACACCCTCTGCGAATCCTCCGGCGTTGGCATGGACGTGGAACTGGACTTCATCCCGAAGGGGGCGTGGGTGGACGAGATGTCCGAGCTGTCAGGGAAGCCCGTGCCCGACCTGCTCCTGGGATGGGGCGGGGAGTACGAGCTGGTATTCACCGCGGACAGGGACAGGCTGGACAGGCTATACGACGCGGAGGTGGAGTTCTCCATCATCGGCATGGTCAACGACTCCGGCGCACCCCATCTTATACAAAACGGGTCCAGGACGGTGATCCCCTATGGCGAGTACCGAGCGCGTCGAGTCGGCCTTCTACGAACGCGAGGGTGACGCCTACGTATGCGGCCTGTGCCCCCACGGGTGCAGGATACCCGTCGGCGGGTACGGCAGATGCGGATCCCGCCGCGGTGACGAGGACATGCTGGTCGCGTACTCGTACGGGAAGGTCTCCTCCCTGTGCGTGGACCCCATCGAGAAGAAGCCCCTCTACCACTACAAGCCCCGGTCCAGGTGCTTCTCTGTGGGAAGCGTCGGATGCAACATGAGATGCCGTCACTGCCAGAACTACTCCATATCGATGCTCTCGCTGGGCAAGAAGCGCACCACCTACGAGTCCCCGGAGGAGCTGGCGGCACTCTGCAGGGCCGAGGGGCAGGACACCATCGCCTTCACCTACAATGAGCCGATGATATGGTACGAGTACATCCGCGATGTGAAGGCGGCTGACCCAGGGCTCGATGTCGTGCTGGTCACCAACGGCCTGGTCTGCGAGAAGCCCCTGAGGGAGTTATGCGGGATCGCCTCTGCCATGAACATCGATGTGAAGGGATTCTCCGACCCCTTCTACATGGAGGTCTGCGGAGCCCACCTGGACGACGTGCTCCGCACGGTCAAGACGGTCCACGCGGAGGGCGTCCACCTGGAGCTCACGTACCTGGTGATACCCGGATACAACGACACAGAGGAGGAGGTCCACGGTTTCTGCGAATGGGTCAGGGACGAGCTGGACCCCGACATACCCGTCCACTTCACCCGTTTCCACCCCGACAACGAGATGACCGATGTCCAGTGGACCCCAGTGGAGACCGTGCTCAGATGCAGGGAGATCGGGATGGGATGCGGGCTGCACTTCGTCTACGCAGGGAACGTGGTCACCGAGGGCGCGGCCGACACCTACTGCCCGGAATGCGGGGCCACCCTCATCAGGCGCCTAGGGTACCTGGTGGATGTCGTGGGCATGGACGGCGACAGATGCTCTTGCTGCGGACGGCGCATCGGCATAGTCAGATGACCGACAGGGGGCTTCCGAACACCACCGTGAGAACGGCCGCCACCGTCAGCGGGAGAACGAATGGCACCATCGGAGTGACCCTCACCTCACGGACCCCGGCTGACCTCAGACCGTCCAGCACCCCTTGCACTTCATCGCTGCTGCACGGCCCGGTCCGCACGAGATGACCGTCCACGACCCTCTCCACAGGCCATACGAACGCATCTCCCACATCATCCACGTCCATCCTGTACGAACTCAGCATCCCCCTTCCGAAATTGCGGTCGCGGACGTTCCTGACCAGGATCCGCAGGCCCCCGACCAGTGTGAGCACGAGCGCCAGAACGAGGATGGAGACGGATGGATTGATCACATAAGCACCGGGATACGCCGGTTGCCACACCAGAAGGGGACTCGCATCCGGATATAGGGGAAGTGCCATCGCAATGGACATCAGGCACTTCGCATCCGCCCCTCCCGCCAGCAGCCCAACCTTGTACATCCCCAGGAACAGCAGAAACATCGCAGGTACGGCAAGTCCAGCCGTCACCAGACGACCGCCAGGATCGAGAACATAGCCTGTTACGAACATCATCACGGAAGCCACGAAGACACTGGCCCCCACGACCCCCACCAGCCTCGGCGAGAGCATGTAAGACGCGAGCAGGATGCAACCTGCTAGATAGAACGGGGACCCCGGGCCGGGACAACACAGCACCAGGGGCGCGGACCCTCCCGCACATACCAGGGCCCAGCATGCATCGGGGACCTCCCTTGTCCTGACGTCGCAGGCCGACGCGTAGACCATGATAACCAGCGGGAACACGGCCCATGGGATGATGTGGTCGTCCATACCGTCCACACACCTCCACCGTTTATAGCCCGGATGCTGTACATTAAGTTAGATACATCTAAAACCTGATTGTTCGGTGAATACGAGCGCGCCCTATGGTGACTTTAAATAGAGTATGAATCTGCGGATGGCATGGACGCGAGGAAACTGACAGCCATCCTGCTTGTGTCCGTCCTGCTGACCATCGCCGTGCCCCTCATCGCTTCGGACGACGGCGATGCCACTGGAACGGTCGAAACCGATGGCAAGGTGGACGTTACGGTTCAGGGAGGCGGGGACGGAATCAGCTTCGACCTCGACAGCAACGGATCCACCACCGTGGAGGTCTACGTCACCAACCTGACCGAGAACCGCATGAGCCTCAAGGTGAGCGACATCGACACCGACGCCATCTCGTCGACGTCCACGATAACCGTCAACGGGTCGGCCAGCAACCTGATCTATCCGACTAACGACTCCGAGTACCGCGACCTGGCGGTGATAAGGGTGACGCTGACGTCCAGCGAACTGGCGGACACCCAGGACTTCTCCGGCTCCATATCGCTGCAGTTCACAACGATCGAGACGGGCGAGGTGACGGTGGTCGAGATCCCGGTGACCGGGCACATCACATCGGTGTTCACGTCCGAGGGCGCCTACAACAAGTTCTTCGGACTGGTCCCCAACACACTCCCCGCTCCTCTGAACGACACATGGTTCACCGCCCTAGCCACGCTGGTCCTGTGGATCCTTGCATCCATCATCGTCTGTGAGCTGTTCATCCCGTTCATCCTCAAGCTGTTCAAGAACAAGGGTGACCCGTTGGAGAGGAAGAAGATCACCAACGCCCTCACCAAGACCATCTCGGTCCTCATGCTGGTCATCGCCGTCAACGAGTGCCTTAACATCGTGGGGGCGAACGCAGAGGTCATGAGCGCCGTGGCAAGGTTCTCCACCGTGCTGTACGTGATCATCGGTGCGGTCCTGTCCTGGCAGATCTACGTGTTCCTCATCACCAAGATCATCAAGGGGGTGGACGAGGGCCTGGACGTGGACGGGATCGACTCCTCCCTCATCCCGCTCTTCAAGATGATCGGGAAGCTCGTGATCTGCGTGGTTGCCGCGACGGTGATCCTCGCGGCGTACGGCGTGGACCTGGCCGGCATCATGGTGAGCGCAGGAGTGATAACATTGGGAATCACGTTCGGCGCCCAGGAGATCATCAGCCAGTTCTTCAGCGGCATCGTCCTGCTGTCCACACGCCCGTTCAAGAAGGGCGACTTCGTGAGCATCAACGGCACGACGTACATAGTCCACAAGGTCAAGATCATGTACACGGAGTTCCAGAGCTGGGACAAGGACCAGATCATCACCATGCCCAACAACGTCGTGACGGCGGCGACGATGATCAACTACACCAAGGGCAACCCCAACACCAGGATCTACATCTACGTCTCCGTGGCGTACGACGCCAACCTGACCCTGGCCAAGGAGCTTATGATCAAGGCGGCCAACATGCACCCACACGTGATCAAGGACAAGACCGTGATCCCCCCGAGCACCAGGCTCACGAACTTCCTGGACTCCGGGATCGAGTACCGCCTTGCCTGCTACGTGGACGACTACGACAACAGCGCCCACTACGCCGGACAGATCAGGGAGATCATCTACAAGCTGTTCCTGGACAACGACATCGAGATACCCTACAACAGACTCCAGCTGGACATCCTCAGCGACTGCGACGGCAAGCGCAGACCCGACGACGAGTCCCCCGAGGCATGATCCTGTTTCCTGCGGATTCCGCAGGAGACTGAAACCATTTCCCCATTTTACACCATGAAAACCTATGGAATCCGTTGTGACACGACGTTTTCCCACAGTTTATATAATACTATCAGAATGCCAGCACACCGAGAGTGCGGGGGTTTTGCATGGACGAACTTGACAAGAGGATAATAGAGATTATGAAGAAAGACTCCAGACGCCCCTTCGTCGAGATCGCCAACCAACTTGGTGTCTCGGAGGGCACGGTCCGCAGCAGGGTGCACAGGATGACCGAGGAGGGAATCATCCGCGGGTTCACCATAAAGACCAGCTCGCGCAACGTGAAGGCGCTGGTCGAGATCAGGATCGATGTGAACACCGACACCCAGGACATAGCCAAGGAGCTGGCAAGCTACGACGGAGTGACCGAGGTGTTCGAGGTCACCGGAGACCAGGACATCATCGCCATCGTGGATGTGGAGTCCTCGCAGCATCTCAACGACATCATAGAGAGGGTCAGGAGGTACGACAACATCCTCAGCACGAGGACCCGCCTGATACTCAAGGAGCACTTCGGGGAGGCATGAAATGTTCGCAGGAACAGGAACGGCACTGATTACGCCGTTCACGAGGGACGGCAAGATTGACGAGGACTCGCTCAGGAGGCTGGTGAACTTCCAGGAGGACAACAGGGTGGACACCCTGGTGCCCTGCGGCTCCACCGGCGAGTCGGCCATGCTCAGCCATGAGGAGCACCTGAGGGTCATCGAGATCGTCAGGGACGAGGCCAGGAAGGCCAAGGTCCTGGCGGGTGCCGGCAGCAACTGCACCGCGGAGGCCGTGCAGCTCAGCAGGGACGCCGAGGACCTGGGCGCGGACGGGATACTCTCCATCTCCCCCTACTACGTCAAGCCCACCCAGGAGGGCATATTCCAGCACTACAGGACCATCGAGGAGGCCGTCGACATCCCCATCGTGGTCTACAACATCCCCGGGAGGACGGGGTCCAACATCACCGCGGACACGATGCTCAGGATGGCCGAGCTGGACGGCATCGTGGGCGTGAAGGAGGCCAGCGGCAACATGTCCCAGATCCAGAACATCATCGCCAGGAGACCGGAGGGCTTCGAGGTCATCAGCGGCGACGACGGCATCACCCTGGCCCTCATGGCGATGGGTGCGGACGGCGTCATATCCGTCACATCCAACTGCTGTCCCGGCCTGGTGTCGGAGATGGTCAAGAGCGCCCAATCCGGCAAGTTCGACATCGCCAAGAGCATCCACAACAAGCTCCTGCCGCTGTTCGGGGCGCTGTTCTGCGAGTCCAACCCCATCCCCATCAAGCACGTCATGGGCATGATGGGATACGGGAACGGATCCCCCAGGCTCCCGCTCACACCCCTGTCCGAAAGCGGCAGAGCGACGCTCGAACCCATACTCCGCGACCTGGGGATAGCATGAACCCCGGATGGATCGCCGGACGGGCAACAGAGGGATACGAATGATAACGGTCATGAAGTTCGGCGGCACCAGCGTGGGCTCCGCCGAGGCCCTGAAGAGGGTCGCAGGGATAATCTCCGACAAGGAGGGGGAGAAGGTCGTCGTGGTTTCCGCGATGTCCGGCATAACGAACTACCTCGTCAGCGTGGTGGACAACCCGCAGTGCGATGTCGAGGGTGTGCTCGACCAGTTCGCGCAGAAGCACCTGGCAACAGCAGCCCAGTTGTTCGACGGCGACATCATGGAGGAGTTCAGGACGGAGTTCGAGTCCAGGATGGCCGGCCTCAGGAAGGCCATCACCGCAGACAGGGCGGACCCGTTCTACGCCGACTCCGTCGTCTCCCAGGGCGAGAGGTTCTCATCCCTGATACTGGCGTTCCTGCTCAGGTCCATGGGGGTCAGGTCGGTTGCTATGACCTCCGAGGATGCGGGCATCGTGGCCGTGGGCCAGCCCATGTCGGGATCCGCCGACCTGCTGAACACCGCCACCGGCATGACCATGAGGGTCAGGCCGATCCTGGCCATGGGCGTCATCCCCATCATCACCGGGTTCTACGGCATCAACTCCGCGGGCAGGCCCCTGACCTTCGGAAGGGGGGGCTCCGACTACTCCGCGGCCGTTGTGGCGAACGCCATCGACGCCGACATGCTCGAGATCTGGACGGATGTGGACGGATTCATGTCCGCAGACCCCAGGATAATCCCCGACGCCGTGAAGATCGACGAGATGAACTTCGGAGAGGCGGCGGAGCTCGCGTACTTCGGCGCCAAGGTGCTCCACCCCAGGACCATCGAGCCGGTGAGGCTGAAGCACATCCCGCTGAAGGTGAAGAACTCGTTCAAGCCCCAGGAACCGGGAACCCTGATCCACCATCTGAGGAAGTCGAAGAACGAGCTGCTCAGGTCCGTGGCGGCTAAGACGGACCTCTCCATCATAACGATAAGCTCCGCCGAGATCGCCTACAGGCCCGCGATGGTGGCCAGGATCATAGACAAGATCGCGGAGATCAACGTCATAATCTACTCGATATCCACGTCCCTGTCCACGGTGGCCTTCCTGGTGCACAACAACGACGTCAAGCTCACCCTGAGACAGTTGAACGGCCTCAGCGGAGGGGACATAGAGAGGATCGACGTGAAGAACAACGTGGCCCTGATCTGCGCCGTGGGGGACAACCTGCTTGACAAGTGCGGCGTCTCCGGGGACATATTCTCGGCGGTGAAGGAGGCGGAGGCCAACGTGGAGATGATCTCCGAGGGGGCCTCGGACGTCTCGCTCAACTTCGTGGTGCCCATGAACAAGGTGGTTGAAGTGGTGAAGATACTGCATGACAAGTACATCGGTGATGTCCAATGATGAGGGAGTTCGAGGGTAGGGACGGCGTGATGATGATCGGCGGCAAGTCCGCCGTGGAGATCGCCGACGAGTTCGGGACGCCTGTGTACGTAACCGACGAGCAGAGGCTCAGGGAGAACTACCGCAGGATCTACGGCGCGTTCTCCAGGTTCATGGACACGAGGATCCACTACGCCTGCAAGGCCAACACCAACCTCGCCATACTGAAGGTCCTCGAGCAGGAGGGCTCGGGGATAGACGCCGTCTCCATCGGCGAGGTGAAGAGCTGCCTGAAGGCCGGATACACCCCCGACAGGATCATGTATACCGGGGTGAACGTCAGCGACGCGGAGCTCAAGGCGGTGTCCGACCTCGGAGTGATGATCAACCTGGACTCCGTGTCGGAGATGGAGAGGCTGGCGAAGATCGCACCCTGCACGGACGTGTCGTTCAGGGTGACCCCGGGCGTCGGGTCCGGGCACAGCGCCAAGGTCATCACCGGATCCAAGGGGGCGAAGTTCGGCATCCCGCTGGACGAGGTCATCAACACCTACGCCAGGGCCAAGGACCTCGGGTTCAACGTCAAGGGGATACATGCGCACATAGGCTCCGGAGGGCAGACGGTGCAGCCATTCATGGACATGATGGAGGTGCTCATCGAGCTCGTGAACGAGATCCAGAGCATAGGCATCGACCTCGAGTTCATCGACATGGGGGGAGGGATCGGGGTCCCGTACAAGCCCCAGGAGGAGGAGATGGACGTGGAGGAGCTGGCATCCAACCTCACGGCCATGATCGAGGAGGAGACCGACATCAGGACGCTGATCCTCGAGCCGGGCAGATACATCGTATGCGACACGACCGTGCTCCTGACCAGGGTGAACGACGTCAAGGACGCTGGGACTAAGAAGTACGTGGGATGCGACGCCGGATTCAACACCCTGATCAGGCCCGCGATGTACGACTCGTACCACTACGTCGCCCTCGCCAACAAGTTCGGCAAGGCATGCACGGACAAGTACGACGTCGTCGGCCCGATATGCGAGTCCGGCGACTATCTCGCCCACGACAGAGTCCTCCCGGACCCGGTGGAGGGCGATATCGTGGCCGTATACAACGCCGGTGCGTACGGCTTCTCCATGAGCAGCAACTACAACTCCCGGCCCCTCTGCGCAGAGGTCCTCGTCAACGACGGCAAGGCGGAGCTCATCCGCGAGGCCGAGACGGAGGAGGAGCAGTGGAGGCACCAGATCATACCCGAGAGGCTCCTGAGATGAGGTTCTGGAAGTACCAGGGTCTTGGTAACGACTTCGTCCTGATCGACGGCACCGCCGGCGACGCTGTGGTCGATCCTGGATGGTGCGAGATGGCCTGCGACCGCCACTTCGGGATCGGGGCCGACGGGGTGCTGTACGTGCTGCCCGGCGAGGGCACCGACCTGACCATGCGCATCATCAACGCCGACGGCAGCGAGGCGGAGATGTGCGGCAACGGCATCAGGTGCGTCGCGAAGTACGCCCGCGACAAGGGCCTGGTGGACAGGGACGTGTTCACCATCCACACACTCGCGGGCGACCTGGAGGCCACAGTGTCCCTGGTGGACGGGGAGGTCTCCACGGTGAGGATCGACATGGGCGCGCCCATACTGGACGGCAGGATGGTGCCGGTGGACCACGACGGGAGGTTCATAGACCAGCCCTTCGAGGTCGACGGCGTCTCATTCAGAGCCAACGCCGTCTCCATGGGCAACCCGCACTTCATAACGTTCACGGAGATGGACGACGCCACGATCGACAGGCTGGGGCCCGTCCTCGAGTGCCACCCGTTCTTCCCCCGCAAGACCAACGTGGAGTTCTGCAGGGTGGAGGACGGCAAGATATTCATCCGCGTGTACGAGCGCGGAGCCGCGTGGACGCTGGCCTGCGGGACCGGCGCCTGCGCCAGCACCACCGCCGCGGCGCTGAACGGGCTGGTCCCCTTCGGGGAGCCGGTGGACGTCCACCTGCCCGGCGGATGGCTGAAGATAACCGTCGACAGGGACCTGAGATACGTCCTCATGGAGGGACCGGCGGAACTGGTCTTCGAGGGCGACACGGAGATGATATGATGACCACTTTCGAACAGGCTGACAGACTGAAACAGATACCCCCCTACCTCTTCGTGAGGCTGGAGAAGCTCTCCGCGGAGAAGAGGGCCGCCGGATGGGACATGATCGACTTCGGCATAGGGGACCCGGACCTCCCCACCCCCGACCCCATCGTCGAGGAGCTGAAGGCGCAGGTCGGGATCAACGAGAACCAGAAGTACTCCTCCTCCCAGGGCGAGAAGGACCTGAGGAGGGCGGTGGCGGCATGGTACAAGAAGAGGTACGACCTCGACATTGACCCAAATACCCAGGTGTGCATAACCATCGGCTCCAAGGAGGCGATCTTCAACATCGCCCAGGCCTTCGTGAACGGAGGCGAGACGATCATCGCCCCCTCCCCCGGGTACCCCGTGTACTCAGGAGCCGCCACGATATTCAACGAGGCCAAGTGCGTGAAGATCCCCCTGAGGGCGGAGAAGGACTGGCTCCTGGACGTGGACGAGTGCCCCAGGGGCGCCAGGATGCTGTACCTGAACTACCCCAACAACCCTACAGGCGCCACCTGCGACCTGGAGTACCTCAAGAGGGTCTACAGCTGGTGCCAGGAGAACGGGACCATCCTGTGCTTCGACGCCGCGTACTCCGAGATGTGCTACGACGGCTACCAGGCACCGTCGGTGCTGCAGGTCGGACCTGACGCCATCGAGTTCGGTTCGTTCTCCAAGACGTTCAACATGACCGGGTTCAGACTGGGATACGCCGTCGGACACCCCGACCTCATCGCCGGGCTGACCAAGTGCAAGGGCCAGACCGACTCCGGCGCACCCATCTTCATCCAGAAGGCCGGGATCAAGGCGCTGGAGATGTACGGCGACGACGGCAAGCTACCCAAGGCCATCGCGGACAACATGGCCGTGTACGCCGAAAGGAGGAAGGTCCTGGTCGAGGGCCTCAGGAAGCTGGGCTACGACGTCGTCATGCCCAAGGGGACGTTCTACGTCTGGTTCAACTGCGGGATGGACGACAGCGAGTTCACCCAGAAGATGATCGACCTCGGTGTCATCGTCACTCCCGGATCCGGCTTCGGCGAGTCCGCGAAGGGATACATCAGGATGACTGTCACCGAGCCCGTGGAGAGGATCAAGGTCGCCCTGGAGAGGATGGAGCGCGGCTCGTACCAGTGATCCAAACGCCGCCCGTCCGGGCGGCCCTTTCCCCTTTTTCCAGATCCATCGTCGATCCGGAACGACAAGCATTCTGCGCAATCGGATCGACCGCATTCACGGCCATCCGCCCCCCCCCGACATACTTACGATGATGGTGTGCACGCACGGTTGCCGCACGGGGCGACCCGGGGATGCGACGGAACGATCGGACAGGCGGAGGACCGAACAACCTGTTGCAAACAACATATTGCACATACCATCGCTGACACTTTTCGGAAACCCATGTTTCCATTGTAGTCAAATGGACAATGGCTTCCTGATACCTCGGACAGTGCCAGCATCAACATTATGCACCGAGCGGGGACAGCGACTTCGACGAAGGGTTTTCGGCTTATTCGGCCCACCCCCGATTCCGATTAAATACTCCATCGGAGATGGTTCGTCGGAGGAACCCCAATGGTCAACAAAACCCTTGAAGACATACCAGGAGTAGGACCAGCCATAGCAGAAAAACTCCGTGAAGCAGGATACAACGAGTTGATGGCCATTGCAGTCGCTTCCCCCAAGGAGCTCGCAGAGACCTGCGAGATAGGGGAGAAGAAGGCAATGGACATCATCGAGGGTGCCAAGCTCTGTGCGGACATAGGCGGCTTCGAGACAGGAGAGGACATCCTGGAGAGACGCAAGACCGTCACAAAACTCACCACTGGATCCAAGGCGTTCGACGAACTCCTCGCTGGAGGGCTTGAAAGCCAGTCCATCGTGGAGTTCTTCGGGGAGTTCGGAAGCTGCAAGACCCAGGTCTGCTTCCAACTGGCCGTGAACGCTACACTGCCCGAGGAGAGGGGAGGGCTCGACTCGGACGTCATTATCATCGATTCGGAGAACACCTTCAGACCCGAGAGAATCATCCAGATGGCCACCTACCTGGGAGCAGACCCGGACGAGGTCCTGAGAAGGATCCACGTGGCCAGGGCGTTCAACTCGCAGCACCAGGTGCTCCTGGTGGACAAGGCGATGGAACTGGCCCAGACGACCAAGGTCAGGCTCCTGATCGTCGATTCGCTGACATCGCATTTCAGGGCCGAATACGTCGGCAGGGGAGCGCTCGCCGAAAGGCAGCAGATCCTCAACCGCCACATGCACGACCTCCTGAACTTCGCCACGGTCAACAATGCCGTCATCGCGGTAACCAACCAGGTCGCCGCAAAACCCGACGCGTTCTTCGGAGACCCGACCCGGCCCATCGGAGGCCACATTGTGGGACACACCGCCACATTCCGCATCTATCTGAGGAAGGGGAAGGCCGGCAAGAGGATCGCCAGGCTCATCGACTCCCCCAACCTGCCCGAGGGGGAGGCCGTGTTCATGGTCACCGAAGACGGCATAAAGGATTGAAACCTAACCGGGGGCGTGACCCCCCAATTCTTCTTCGAACTTTCAGGAGAGTCGAAAGATATGCCTCTGGCCGAGGCCATCAGATGCCTCGAGGCCGAGACAGACTCGTTCGACATCGTCAGGATCGGCCCCGGCTACATGGTGGCATCCTTCGATGAGAGGTACCTGGACCCCGTCGCCGACCGCATCGCCCTCACCCACAGCATGGGCAGGTACCTGGGAACATACACTCCCGACGACGTCTCCGGACTTGAGGAGGCGGTCCTTCCCGAGGGGACTTTCGCCGTCCGCGGGAAGAGGTTCGAGGGGATGATGAAGGACGTGGACTCCCAGGGCCTGGTAAGGAAGGTCGGGGCCATCCTCTCCAAGCACAACGACGTGAACCTGAGGGAGCCGGATTTCATCGTGAGGATGCAGATGTGCGACGCCGTCCACATCTATGTGGAGCAGAGGACCACGGATACGGACCTGCTGGAGAAGCGCAAGGTCGGGGAGAGACCGTTCTTCTCCCCCATTTCCCTGCATCCCAAGTACGCAAGGGCGCTGATCAACCTCACGGGGGTCAAGCGCGGAGGCACCGTCCTGGACCCGTTCTGCGGGACCGGAGGGATAGTCATCGAAGCCGCCGAGATGGGGATGAGGGCCGTGGCATCCGATTTCGATGAGGACATGGTCATCGGCTGTCGCGAGAACATGGACTTCTACGGTCTGGAACTGGCGGATTTCGAGACCATCGACATCGGCGACATCGGGGAGAGGTTTCCCGAAGTCGACGCGATCTGCACCGATCCTCCCTATGGGAGGTCCACGAAGACGGGCGGCGAGGACATCGATCGCATATACGCCAGGGCCGGCGAGGCCATCCCCAAGTCCCTGAAGCACGGGGCCCGGGCAGGAGTCGTTCTCCCTCACCCCGTCGAGTACCCGGGAATGGATCTGGAATCGGTCTACCTCCAGAGGGTCCACGGATCTCTGTCCAGACACTACCACGTCTTCAGGAATCCGTGAACTCGTCGGTCACGTCCTCCCATTTCGTGACCACTGGATCCCATCCGTCATAATATGCGCGGAAAGCGCTGTATATGGTGTTGAAGTCCTTGGTCTTCATCCTGTAGAAACGGCCTTCGGTGCTTATCTCTGCGATGTAGCTCGGTCTGAGCACCACGCCGCTGTTCCATATGGACGTCTGGATGAATTCGTCCTCGCCCTTCGACAGGACCACGAACTCCGTCCCACCCGAGGTCACCCCGGCCAAGGCACGGCCTATCTCGTCCCAGTCCTCCACCGGGACGTCCTCTGAGGAGTCTGTCGACAGGCGAAACATCTTCACCGCGATGGGGGTCCTCCTTTTTAGGCGTCACGGACGCTTGCGCAGGAACCTGGGGCCGCCTCTCCCCCACCGACATAATTCTTTTTATAGAGAGCCAATATAGCATCGGAATCGGGTCCCTACGGGATCCGGGAACACGCCCTCTGCGACCATGAGGGCCCCGTATCGGTGATCGGAAATGACGGTTATGCAGTACCTCCTCGACAGGATCTCCGAGGGCACCCTACATGTGGCCCTCATCGATCCGGACAAACAGCCAGCATCGCACGCCGGAGAACTGGCGAAGCGCATGAAGGAGGCTGGCACGGACGCCGTGTTCATAGGCGGGTCTACCGGGGTGACCACCCAGAACCTCTCCGACACCGCCAAGGCGATCAAGGAGGCCTCGGGCCTTCCGACCATACACTTCCCCGGTAGCGCTGAGGCCCTGTCCGCGGATGTCGACGCCCTCCTCTTCATGAGCATGATGAACAGCACCGATGTCAAGTGGCTGATGGGCGCACAGGTCTACGCCGCCCCGTTCATCAAGAAGCTGGGGATCGAGACCATACCGATGGGCTACATCATCGTCGAGCCCGGGATGAAGGTAGGAGAGGTCGGCAAGGCGAAACCGATAAGGCACGACGAGGTCGAGAAGGCCGTCGCCTACGCCATCGCCTGCGAGATGTACGGCATGGAGATGGTCTATCTGGAGGCCGGATCCGGAGCCGACCGCCCTGTTCCGCCGGAGATGGTGGCCGCCGTGAAGGGTTCCGTCTCCATACCCCTCATCGTCGGAGGTGGGATCAGGACCCCCGAGGCCGCCGAGGCCGCCAGGAAGGCGGGCGCTGACATAATCGTCACCGGGACGCTCATCGAGCAGTGCGACGACGACGCCAAGCTGAAGGCCGTTGTCAAGGCCGCTAAGGGGGTCTGACCATGGATTACGGGGACAGACCATCCTACAACACCCCAATATCCCCCAGAGCACCCATGTGGCTCACCCCCGAGGAGAGGGCCGCGGGCATCAACAAGGACCTCAAGATCGCGGCGAGGAGGTTCCTCTGTCCCAACTGCGGACGCGAGTTCAGCCTCTTCCAGTCCAGAGCCGTCGCATGCAAAGCGTGCCCCCAGGCGAGCCAGAACTGCCCGTATGTGAGGTGCCCCTACTGCGACTCGGAGTATCCGATCAAGGGATTCATCGTGCCGGACAGCAAAGAGGACCAGGTCCACATGTCCCAGTACGCGGATAAGGTCTTCAACCACTGGCAGGACTGCTACGGCAACAACCGCCGTTGATCACTCGGCCCTCTGTATGCAGAGCATCTGAGGATGGCGGTTCAGCACCGCCGCGACATCCATCGCCCTGGGCCTCGCCCTGTGCATGGTGCCGCCGTTATCCGGGTCGTACGACATCACGGCTTCCACTGCGGCCCTGCAGACCTCGGCCATCGTGCGGGATCCGTCCATCAGTTCCCTGGCCACCGCCACGGCGTCCGCCGCCGCACGGGTCTGGGCTGTGTCGAAGAATCCTGCCACCGGCACGTTCACCCTGTACTCTCCGATCTCCACCGTCCGTATTCCCTGGGACGAGGTGCTGACCTCCTTCCTTCCCTTCTCGAACACCATATTCTTCGACACGGGATAGCGGGTCGCCGGTCTGCGGTACTTAGCGGAAGAGTCGCTGCGGGGGACCTCCGCTGCCTTGGCCCTGAATCCGTCCATCACTACAACGCGGTCGGCCAACTCCGCCGCGGAACGGTCGCCGGAGACCATCAGCAGGGACACCCCCTGCGAACCCATGGAGCGGCCCATCTCGGACAGTGGGACCAGCGGGTCGTCGTCGGCGAGGAACCCCCTCCTGACGACGCAGGGGTCCAGGTACTCCTCGTCCGCGACGATCAGACCGCAACCCATCTCTACGGCCTCGGAGACCGCGACGATGCCCGACACCGGGGACGGGACAGCGGCGGCCTGGAGCCTGACGGTGTCCTGGAACTCGGAGGTGGGCGGGAGGAACATGGACACGTCCACGGCGTCGGACGGACGCCCCGCCTCTCCCATCACGTAGCAGGCATCGGGGTCGGAGACCACGTACTCCCTCCCGTCTCCCGGGATGTGATCGTGGATGCCTGCGAAGACCGCATCCGCCAGCACGGACTTGCCGGACCTGCTGCGTCCGGCGATGACGGTGAATCCCCTCGGAATCCCCATGCCCGTGATCGGTTCCCCGTTGGGCACATCCACGGTCACCTTGAGGGAGTCATCGCAGTCGAACGGGACGGCGTCCACCATCGGAGCGAGGTCGTCATCCCTTCTGGGAAGGATGGAGCCGACCGCGACGAACGCCGCAAGGCCCAGCTCCGGGAGCCTGGACCTTATCGAGTCGGCGTTCTCCGCGGTCTGGATGTGGGCATATAGCTTGGAGGGCTTGTACGAGGAATAGAGCATCGACTCCGAGACGATGGTGTTGATCCTTCCGAAGATGAGCTCCTCGGTGGCCTGGGCGTTGACCTTCCCTCCGGACGAGGGGAGGTCCGCGGTGAAAGAAGCCTCGACGTAATGCTCTGTCACCATGACGCTGCCGCGCTCCAGGACCTCCTGGCCGGGACGGGGCATGTACACGACCCCTCCGTCGGTCTTCGGTATCGGGGAGCGGGCGTGGGTCCTGGCCGATTCCCAGAAGCGCCTGGCTATGAGGTCCCTGAGGGCGACGGCCCGGGATGGGGTGGAGAACGTGTCCTCCGGGAACCCTGCCCGCTTCATCGGGACCCTGACCCTCATGCGACTGTGGCCTGCGCGGTCGTTCTGGACCTCGTCCACCAGCAGCTCGAACCAAGGGGTGGTGAAGAAGTTCTCTATGCCCTTGTACTTGGCGAAGGGTTTGCCATCCGCGTTGCGGAGGGTCTTGCGAAGGACCTCCTCGGTCGCCATCGTTCGACCTCCAGGAGCTTCGCGTCGATCCTGGAGTCGGAGACCCTCCTGACCGGACCGGAGCCGACCATCTCGCGGATGACCACCTCCATCACCAGCCACACCACGACCTTCACGCGGAAGCAACCGGTGTGGGAGACCCCCTCCCTGCCGATGGAGCCGTGCATGTGCATCACCGGGTTCCCGTCCTCATCGGGGAACACCGTGCCTGTGCCTGTGAGCTCGCTGGGAGCATCCACGGTGCAGATTATGGGGTGGATCGTGTCCCCCACGGGCACTTCCGGCCCTGATACGTACATGGAGCCGGCGTCGACCCCGCCGACCGCGGTGACGGTCGCGTTGCTGATGCCGTTCTCCTTGCAGAACTGTTCAATGGACTCGTGCAGGACCTCGCCTTCCTCCAGACGCAGGACGAAGACCCTGCCGTCCCTGAGTTCGGCGGACCTCATGAGAAAAACCTCGCTTTCAGCGCCACCTGCTGTAACGGTCCAGCAGTTTGCAGATCTTGTCGTGCTCGTCCTTCGTCAGGTCCCCGGCATCCAGGAACGTCTTGACGAAGTCCTTCGCATCCTTGGTGGAGACGCGCGATGCCTTGGCGATGACGGATGCCAGGAACGAGGAGGCCTTCGCCGGGTCCATCGAGGAGGCGTCGAGGATCTCGTTCATGTCGTACTTGAACGGGTTGATCCTGTGGGTGTTCAGCATCGCCTGCCTCTTCGTGGACTCCTTGGTCCTCTGCTGCTTGTTCTTCTTGGCACCGCGGTCGTTGTACTGGCCCGATCCGGACTGCGGGCGGTTGACGACGACCTTGTTCTTCTTCACTTCACCAGGCACGATTATTACTCCGTTGAAGCGTCGAAACGCCCGACATTATTTAAAGGATTGGTGAACGGCGATGCTTCTCCAAACATGTTTTTATCTTATGTGCAAGATTGGTTCGCATGGAAGAGCGCCCGGATGCCGCCATAGCCCCCTCGGTGACCAGGAAACGCCTGAAGAAGGCGGCAAGGTTCCTATACGGACTGATGTTCCTAGCCACGTTGGCAGTGGCCTTCTTGGGACTTTTCTACGGCGAGACGGGCGATCTCGTTCTCACCGTCCCCATCATCGTCATCATGGGACTGACGATCATCTCAGACCGCAGGTTCGTCCACATCCCGCCCGCCCTGATCATCCTGATGATAGCCACGTTCTACGTCACCATAGCCGTCAGGCAGCTCCTCGAGGGCGACATCGTCGCGGTGATATCCGGCATACTCATGGGCGTGAACCTGGGCCTCCTGGGCCTGATCTCCGTGTACATGCTGCTCAGGTCCATGCCGGGGGTCAGGAACGAGAACACGATCATGGTCGCCGCCGTGACCATGGCGGTGTCCCTTGCCATCTACATGTTCATGAGGATGATCCAGTACTGGACCTCCATCCAGTGGGACAGGATCGAGCCGGTGTACCTGGACGCCTTCATGCTGGAGTGCCTGATGGTGGTCATCGGAAGCGCGATCGTCTGCGGACTGTACTTCCTGGACAGCAGGAGGCGCCTGTTCAGGTACACCTTGGACTCGTTCCTGGAGGAGAACGCCGTCACCCTCGGCATAGACGACAGGGAGAGGAAGGACATCCTCGACACGGTGTCCGCTGGCGAGTCCGACACCCTGGAGTTCAAGTCCACGCTTAGGACAAACCTCCAGACGGGAGAGGTGGACAAGAGGATGGAGAAGGCGGTGCTCAAGACGCTGGTGGCCTTCCTCAACACCGACGGAGGGACGCTGATGATAGGCGTCTCGGACAACGGCGATGTGTGCGGGGCGGATCTCCACAGCTTCGAGAACAAGGACAAGATGAATCTCCACCTGACCAACCTGATAGCGAGCCAGATCGGCAACGGGTACCTCCACTACATATCGTTCAACATGGTGGACTTCGACGGAAAGATTGTGATCAGGGTGAGGTGCGACCCCAGCCCCAGGCCCGTGTTCCTGAGGGAGGGTAAGCAGGAGACGTTCTACGTGCGCTCCGGGGCATCCAGCGTGGAGCTCACCGGGAGCAACCTCGTGAGCTACACCGCATCCAGGTTCGAGCCGAACCCGCTGGACAGGCTCACCGTCGGCCACATAAAGAGGGTGGTGGTCGAGGTGGATGACAAGAACGGTAAGGAGGCCTGACCCGCGGGTCAGGCCGGTTTTCGAAGGATCACTCCTTCTCCTCTTCCTTGACCAGGTGCAGGGCCTTCTTGGCCTTGGACAGGGACCTGGAGATGAGGAGGGTCATTATCACCGCAAGGACGGTGATGATGATCGCGTAGACGAACATCCCTATGAGATCGTCCTCGGTTCCGAACACCGCCGCGATGGCGGCCTTGATCGTGTCGTTCCATGCCAGTGCGGCGACCAGACCGAACGCCGCGGTGATGAGCGACGCGAACGTCTCGAGCAGCTGCACCTTGAACTCGTCGGATTTGCTGACATGAGAATTCCTACTTATTGGAAGTATATCGTGATTGCGCGCCAACATGCGTGTGAGAGACCCGTTTAAGAACTCCGACACGGCATCTCGTGCCCAAAGAATGCCAGTGATTATTTTCTATGTAACATTCACAAATATGACGTGGTAGCCATCCAGAACGACTTCGTCGGGCGCGAAAGAAGACTATCCATCCTTGAATCGTTGTTCGAAGAACCAAGCGCATTCCTAATCCACGGACAAATACATTGGGAAGACGTACTGCTGAAACATTTCTTCAAGGGCAAACACAACCTGTTCCTAAGATGCATAGATGATACCGAATCGGATGACTTCCAGTACTCATTGACTGCACACCGGAGAAGACAGAATCCGTACGATCCTCTGCGGATCATCGCCGATGATGATACGCTCCATCGGCGAAAACAAATCCAGCCCTTGTACGGACGCTTCAGTAGGATCCACCTCGGCCCCATTTTGTTCGAAGAGCGCGGGATGTTCTGCCCAAGGATGAGCGACGTTGACTGCCTAAATCTGCACCACGTGTCCGAATGAGTTCCCAGAATCACTCGGAACTAAACAATCCCCTATGAGAAGTGCGTCGAATGCAACATATTCGACGACGGATACGGTCTGGACAGGATGAGAAGGTGCGGGCGAAGGGATTCGAACCCTTGAACCACTAAGGACGGGATCTTAAGTCCCGCGCCTTTGGCCAGCTCGGCCACACCCGCCTGTCGTCCCGTATGCTCGGACCCTTTAAAGTTTGGACCCCTCCGCGGCGACAACGGGTTCGCTAGATGCGAGGCCATGGGAGACATGGTGGACGCGTATCTCAGGTCGTGCGGGAGGGTCCCCGACGGAAGGATGCTGTCCGCCATCATGGATCCGTCGGACCGAGGTTCCCCCTATATACGCAGAACATGATTGGGTTGCATGACCTACAGGATCCCCTCGGAGGACGAGGTGGCGAAGGCCATCGAGAACGTCCTGTCCCGCACCCCCCACATGCGCTCGCAGAGGGAGCTGTGCGAAGCGGTCTCCGCGGAGCTCCTGTGCACCGACACCGACTACAGGGTTGGTGCGGAGAGGATCCGCAGGATAGGCATATCCAGACAGCTCTTCAGACTGACCATAAGCTATGCCGATGCCGGGAGGCCGGCCGGCAAGTGGTGCCCGGTGTGCGGGTCCATACTCCTGTCCGTGAGGAACAGGACCCTGGACGGCGAGACCGTCGAGCTCATGCGCAGATGCAAGGTCTGCGGCTACGCCGCCCGCGGAGGGTGCTCCAGACCGGCCAGGTACTCGATCGAGAGGAGATGACATGGACAGGGGAGAGAGGGCGGCGATGCTCAGGGAGGCCGAGAGGCTGCTGAACGAGGCGGCGGACCTGATGGACTCCGCTCTGAGGATGTCCGGCCTGGAGATGCGCTCCGGGCGCGATTCGGAGACCGTCAGGCGCATAGCCTCCGACCCGTCCTACGGCGGGAGCCTCGCCAACCTGGCACTGGACCTCGAACGCCTGGAGGACGACCCCCTCTGGACCCAGCCGCTGACATCCCCCAAGAACCTCTTCGACCGCAAAGGTTTTTGAGAGTCCAGCGTCATGGGACGGACAGTGCTCACATGAAGATCTGGGAGTTCGCTAAAGTCAACGGGTCGTCGATCAAGGTGGACAGCTGGATGTCCGACACCATGGGCCTGGTGGACGGCGGGTGCGTCTACAGCACCCTGTTCAGGCATCCCCCTGCGGGTCCAAAGGACTATGAGATCATACTGTCCGTGTTCCCCCAGGAGAACTACCGTACCCTGACCCACATCACGATGTACCTGGACGACGTGCCCGGGTCGAGCGCGCAGGCCGCCAGCTTCCTGGCGTCCAAGGAGATCAACATCCTCAACTCCGCCTCGCTCAACGGGATATCGGACACCGTCATCGTCTGGAAGCTCATGGCGGACATGAACTTCGCAGGGGAGGGGGACATCCTCAGGGAGGAGTTCGAGTCCCTGAAGGCGAGGAACGACCCGTCCGTATCCAAGATCAGGAGGATAGACTTCAAGCCGGCAGAGATCGGCAGGCTGTTCAAGGGTGCCAACGCGAACGGGAAGACCGAGATCCGCAGGGGGTACCCGTCCAACGTGGTGAACGGATGCTTCGACGTGGCGGACCAGTACGGAGACATCCTCAGGGACATCGACGGAAAGAACGTCCTGATCACGATGGATGCGGACTCATGGATCCTGTCCATCACCTTCTTCAAACCGGACACCCGCCTGGTCAAGGTGGGTATGGAGATCCCGGACTGCCCCGGCAGCATAACCCAGGCCCTGAGCGTCATCGCGGACTGGAACGTGAACCTCATATCCGTGTTCAGCAAGGTGAAGATCTGCTACGAGACCATGTACCTGGAGCTGGTCATGGACATCGGCAAGAGCGACAAGTCGTTCAGGGAGATCTGCGACTCCATGCCGAAGGCCATGGACGGACTGAACGGGATCTTCCTCGTGAAGGAGCTCACGGAACTGAGCTGACATGAGGCTCCCCCGCACATCACATCAACCCGTGGAGCCGTTGCAGGAGCTGCCGCTAGGCCTCGGGGAGTACGTCGCAGGAGGCTCCCGCAGCCTCCCATTCCTCTCCCTGGACGGGGCCAGGCGCAGGAGGCCCCTGGTGTTCGGACAGGTGACGGACGACCTTGGATGTTACCCGGCGCTGGCGGCAGGGATGTTCTCCGGAAGGCAGTCCGACCCCTGCGAATGGGCGGTCATGTGGAGAGAGCTGGGTGCCGACGGTGTCTGGGTGGACCTCCGCGGGGAGGACGCGTCGCTCGTCAGGAGGATCGCATCCCGTTGCAGGATACCCGTCGCGGTGACCGCCGACCACACCGTCCTCGAGGAACTCTCCGGGTTCGGGGATGCGGGGACGATGATCCTGATCGGAAGGGACTCGCCTTACACGGGACCGGTCGGGGACCATGCCGTGCTCATCCCCGGACGGTCTGCGGACGAGATCTCGGACCTCTGCCTCGGCGCAGGATCGCGCACCGTCATCGGGATCGGCTTCGATGGTCCGGGGGAGGGGCTCGGAACCGGCGTCCGCCTCGCCAGAGAGATCAGGGAACGGGCGCTTTCAGGAGTCGCGGAGCTGGGACACCCGATCCTGGCGGACGTGACCGGATGCTGGAACCGCGGTTTCCCGGATGCACGTGCCGCATCGATGTGGGAGGCGGAGACCGCCCTCGCCGCGATGCTCGCCGGCGCGGACATCGTCATGGTCAGGGGACCGGGGGCCGCGGACATGACCCGCGTCTACGGCGAGGAGCTTGCGGATCTGTGATATCATGGCATACGAGATAGACGGCATCGATGTCAGGGGGGATGGGGCGTCGTTCGCCCTCAGCATGAGCGACCTCCCGTTCATCCCGATGGAGGAGCGCATCGCCCTGGTGTCCGGACTCGCCGAGTCCTGCTGGCATCTGAGGTTCGTGTGCGTGAGGAACGACTCCGTCGATCCGACTGTGTTCGCCGAAGCCGTCACCATGGCCGCCGCCTCCGGACTGGGGCTTATCCTGGAATCCCGGGACCCTGCGTGCCTCGCGACAGCCCTGTCCGCGGTGCCGGACAGGAGGCCGCTGTTGCTCATCACCGATCCTGACCGCACAGCCGAGACCTCGGTTCTGTCCGGCATATCAGGATGCCCGGTCGCGGTCACGGGCGTAGACGTCCAATCACTTATGGACAACGTGGAGATGGCAGAGGGCCATGGCGCCTCGACCGTCGTCCTGGCTCCGGACACCCCCAACATGAAATCGTGCCTGGAGACCAACACGGACATCCATCGTCTCGCAGATGAGCATGCGGTCCGCCAGGCGTCGTACCCCCTTATGACCAGGACATGGTCCGGCGAGTACGCCCTGGCGGTGGCATCCGTCTCTGTGATGAGGTACGGCGACATTGTCGTCCTCGACGACCTCGACCCCGAGGGATGTCTGGTCCTGGATGCGCTGATGGACTCCGTGCAGCGATCCGGTCCGCAGGATGGTAACTAAGTATTATGTACTTAGAACACCTTGTTATCGACAGATGTACATCTCGGGATTCCGCAGGATAGATACCACCACTTTTCCCGGGGAGTACCTGTCCGTGGTGGAGCTCTCATCCGGCGACGGGCACGGGGTCAGCGAGGCCGAGGTGGCTAACACCGTCCACGGCGACAGGGACTCCATCGATGCCGTGATGTTCACATGCCGCAACGGCGACGTCCTCGGTCTGGACGGCATCCACAGGACGATCAGGAACATCCGTCCTCCGCTGATGGACACGGCCCTCCGCACGCCCGGAACGGTCCCGGCTGCCCTGGACGACCTCATCGGCGCAGGATACGCCGACCATGTCCTGTTCGTCTTCGACAGGAAGCTCACCAGGAGCCAGACCGAATCCGTGGCGATCGCGACGTCCGGCGACTGCAGGTTCTCAGCTGAGATAATGATGGACCCGTCCCTGGTTGACACGGCGACGCTTGAGGACATCGCCGAGACCCTGAGGGGAGCCCGTGCTATAACTCTCAGGAGAGTGGAATCCCCCGAAAGCTGCAGACCCTATAGGAAAAGCGATTTGACCTCCATGGCCAAGTCCCTCAAGGGGATGGCCAAGGAGGTCAGGCTGGCATGATCAGCTGCAGAAGTTCCCGAGCTTCGCCGTAGCGGCGGGCATCAGGACACGGCTGCTCTCGTTGATGTATCTTGAGGGCACATCCACCTCGGACCTGAACCTATCGATCACCTTGGGGTCCTTCGTGAATATCCCTGCGGACAGCCCGCACTCCGTGTCCTCGATCTCCTCGAACGCCTTGTCCAGGGACTCCACCACCTTGATGTTGAGGATCGGCAGGCCGGAGTCCATGTAGCTCAGATCGTTCTCCTCATCGAGTCCGGACACGACCACTGGGGTCACGTACGCACTCATCGGCACGTCCATGGGGGCCGGAGCCTTAGCCACCACATATGCCAGGTTCTCCGTGACGATGTCCTGGAACCTCCTGGCGGCCGCATCGCTGATGATCGGGCCCGTGAATGTGACGTCGTCCACCGGATCGCCTACGCGGAGATCCTTCATGACCTCGGAGACGGCCTCCATGAAACGTTTCTGTTCATCGGCGGTGACGATGACCTTGGAGCATGAGTAGAGACGCTGACCGCTGTAGGAGAACGCCGAATCCACCACCATCCTCGCTGTCGCCTTCATGTCCGACGGCCTGTAGACTATCGCGGGGTTCATCCCCTTGATGTCATTGATGAACCTCAGCTCGTCGTCCACCTGGAGGAACATCAGGTCCTCCAGTCTGTCCCCCGAACCCGAGGCGGCGATACCGAGAACGCGCATGTCGTTTGCCAGGTTCTCGGTGGACTGCTCCTTTCTGTCCACAACGAGAGCGAGCACCCCTCCGGGGAGGCCGTACCTCTCCATCGCCTCGTAGAACGAGTACACGGGCATGGGGCATGTGTTGGCAGGATTCATGACGACGGTGTTCCCCGCAACCAGCGCAGCAACGGCGAAGGCGATGGGCGACGCCATGGGCGAGTTGTGGGCCGATATGACGGCCCATACCCCCAGCGGCCTACCCCTGTATCCCTTCGCATCCTCCAGTATGCCCTCTATCGCCGAGATGAGCGCATCCACCTCGCTGAGCGCGTCCTGGCGGACCATCCCGGTGCTGACCGTGACCATTGCCGCGTAATACAGGCGACGGGCCTTCAGGAGAGCCAGGTACTTGGAGAAATATGCCGCGCGCTCCTCCACGGGGACCGCCGACCATGAGTCGAAGGCCTTCTTCGTTGCCTCTACGGCGGCCTCCATTATCCCCTCCTCGGGTTCCTGGAAGATGCCGTAGCGGATGGTCTCGTCGATGGGGCTGTGGATCACGAACTCCGTACCGGATGCCACCTTCATCCCGCCGTAATAGCTGGGGTAGTCCCTCTTCTCACCAGAGAGGAACTGGTCGATCGCCTTCTCGAACTCCCTGCCCTCATCGGTGGTCTGCAAATCTGGATAGTCTGCCATGATGGACCCACGAACGACGGACACGGTTAAGGCGTTTCCCTCGGTACGATTGATGTTTCATAGAGGTTTGGTGCGTCGTCACCGAAAATCTCCTTGGATGGATCAGAACGGCTTCCTGCCGCCGATCGGATCCTGCACGGCCATTATCGTCTGTCCGCAGGTGGGACAGAAGTTGAAGGGCTGGGTGTCCGGGATCTCGCAGTGGCAGAAGGCACAGGTCATGAGCGTGGCGAACCCTCGTAGGGATTTAACCGGTTCCGACCTACCCAGGAGTACCGTGGCTGGATGCAATCATCCAACCACCGTTCCGGTAGCATCCAGAGATGAGCCGAGCCGACAATAGAAGGATGGGAGAAACATGGTGGACCCGGCCGGATTTGAACCGGCGACCTCCGCCGTGTGAAGGCGACGTCATAACCCCTAGACCACGAGTCCGTTGGTACCCTCGATACCAATCATGTATTTTAAAACTGTGATGGGCACCCCATCGACCGTCAAGGCAGGGGAGGAAACGAAAGAACCCTATCTCTGCCGGTCGATGGATGTATAATCCAACCATTACACTCTCATATATAAATCTTGCTGAAAATACGAATGTCGCGCGCACGATCGCGCCGGGAATCGGATTTGTATGTGGTGGGCCCGGCCGGATTTGAACCGGCGACCTTCGCCTTGTAAGGGCGACGTCATAACCCCTAGACCACGGGCCCGCAATGCTCGAATCGAACGATTATATAAAAACCCGATGGATGAGCAATTCCCCTTAAATAGGAAAACCGCATTGGCGGTTGCATCGCGATTGTAGTCCAGCGGTTAGGACGGGAGCTTCCCAAGCTTCTGACCCGGGTTCGATTCCCGGCAATCGCACCATCCCCTTCTACGATTGATAATTCCCGTCGGCGGATGCTTCACGCCCCCTCTCGGGGGCGGAATGGGTTTGGGTGGTTGCGTCCGATCATTCGATCCTGATCTTCAGAGACTCCTCCACGGGGATCACGAATATCCTCCCGTCGCCGGGGTTGCCGGTCCTTGCCTTCGACCTGATCACCCCGATGACCTCCTCCACGCTGTCATCCTCGACCACGGTCTCGATCTTCACCTTCTCCAGCTCGTCGACGACGAACTCGCCGACCCTGGTGGTGAACTTCAGTCCCATCTGCTCGCCGCGTCCGGTGACATGGGTTATCGTAAGACCGTTGTAACCGGCCTCGGATAGCGCATCCTTCACGCACTGCAGCCTCTCAGGCCTTATTATCGCCATTACCATCTTCATCAGGATCGCCTCACATCAGGTAGGACTGCTCTCCGTGCTCGATGATGTCGGCACCGACCATCTGCTCCTCCTCGGACAGGGCGGCTCCCTTGCCGGTGGCCTTCTTCAGGACCAGGTCGATGGCCTTCATTATGACGAAGGACACCGCGAAGCAGTAGACCAGGGTGAACACGACGTTGATCAGCATGCCTGCGAGCATATCGACATTGCCCTCGATCAGTCCTCCGGTACCGACCCAGCTGTACTCGGCGACCGAGAAGATCCCAACCGCGATGGCGCCCCAGATTCCGCCGATACCGTGCACTCCCATGACGTCCAGGGCATCGTCCACACCGGACTTGTGACGCATGAATATGATGCCGAAGTAGCAGATGACCGCCGCCACGGCACCGATGACCACTGCCGCCCAAGAATCCACGAAACCACATCCGGGCGTGATGCCGACCAGTCCTGCGAGGACTCCGGCGCACAGACCGGTGACGTTCACACGGCCCACGTGCAGGTACTGCACAACGATCCACACGATCACGGAGGCACAGGAGGCCAGCAGGGTGTTGACGGCTGCGAGGACCACGATCTCGTCGAATCCTCCCTCGGACCCGCAGTTGAACCCGAACCAACCGACCCACAGCAGCATGCATCCGATGAACATCAGCGGGACGTTGTGGGACCTTCCGGTGGAGATCCTCTTGCTCCTCCTGCCGATGGCGACCGCAGCGGCGACACCGGATATACCGGAGCACATGTGGACCACGGTACCTCCTGCGAAGTCCTGAGCGGGAAGGCCGATCTCCTCGAGCCATCCGGACAGAAGCCCTCCGCCCCAGACCATGTGTGCCATGGGGGCGTAGACGAGTATCGACCATATGGCGAGGAAGAGGAGGATCACAGGGTATCTGACCCTCTCCGCCGTGGCGCCGAACACGATGCAGGACGTCACGATTGCGAACATCCCCTGGAAGATCATGAACTCGACCATCGGGATGTTTCCGTTGCCCTCGGAAATCGACAGCCCGTTCCCGAACGCGTTTTCCAGATCGCCGATGAATATCCCGTCTCCCGAGAGGGCGAGGGAGTATCCGACAGCCCACCAGATTATGCCGACGACCGCCATGACACCGATGCACTGGGCCATCATTGAGGTCATGCTCTGCTTCCTCAGCATTCCGCCGTAGAACATGGCGATGGCGGGAGCCATGATGAAGACGAGCAGTATGCACATGAACATGAACACCGAGGACGTCTCACTCACCGTCTCGGTGTCCAGCGCCGCGGACGCCTCGGGGAGGATGAACACTGTCATGCAGAGCAGCGCCATCAGCCCGAGTGCGGCCTTCTTTATCAACAACACTTAGCACACTCCAATCATTTGTATCCCTTCACTGGGATTGATTAGTCATTTGTCTAATCATATTTCAATCTATCAGATGTATATCTATTAAATTGAACAAATTGATACAATATTGATGTGCATATGAGAGGACTGCCCGACAGATGTGCAGAAAAAAGGAATGGCGGTAGACACCTGCCGGTTTGATTGAGGTTTGGAAGAATCTCAGGCCATCAGCCTGTCGACAAGCCCTATGATCTCGTTGGCCGTCCTGGAGTACCCGTCGGCACCGATCTCGTCACACCACTCCTGGGAGCAGGGGGCGCCGCCGAAGATGGTCTTGTACGGCGCACCCATCTCCCGGAAGTACCTGACCACATCCCTCTGGGCCTCGAGCGTCGTGGTCATAAGGGCGGATCCGGCGACGACCGTCGCACGGTTCCGGTCGGCCGCCTCCAGGAATTCCGCGGCGGGCACATCCTGCCCTATATCGATCACGTTGTACCCTGCACCCTTCAACATGGCGCAGCAGACGTTCTTCCCGATCTGATGGATGTCCCCGTGGACCGTTCCGAAGATGACGGTGCCCCGGAGGGCCCTGTCCCCATCGCGCATCGCAGGTTCCAGGACCCGCAACGCGACCTCCATCGCCCGAGAGGCCGCCACGACCTGGGGGAGATAGACCTCCGCCCTGTCGAATCTGCCGCCGATGGTCTCCATGCCCTTCCCGAGACCGTCGCTTATGATCGTCCCGACATCCATGCCGGCCTCCATGGCAGCCTTCGCGGAAGCCTCTGCCAGCTCGATGTCCCATGTCTCCACGGACCTCTTCAGGTCCCCCAGGATGCTCTCATCCGTCATTCCAGTTCCTCCAATGAGGGACGGGCAGAACAGGAGCGGCATCGCACAGCGTACCGTCCCTGGCCCACATCCCTCTCGATTCGGATCGAAAAAATGCGTTTGGACCCCCACCGGACGGCCGAGTCCGAGGCGTCGTCATCCCGGGCATGGCCCCCGCTGGGGCCGCCCCAGGAGGATGGGGGCGGGAAACGGTTTGATCCTCGTCCGCAGGACATCAGTCCACACGGATCTTCAGAGACTGCTCCACCGGGATCACGAATATCCTGCCGTCTCCGGGATTCCCGGTCCTGGCGGATTCCTTGATGACCCCTATGACCTTCTCTACGCATCCGTCTTCGACGACCGTCTCGATCTTCACCTTCTCCAGCTCGTCGACGATGAACTCGCCGACCCTGGTGGTGAACTTCAGTCCCATCTGCTCACCGCGTCCGGTGACATGGGTTATGGTCAGTCCCGTGATGCCGGCCTCCCCGAGCGCGCTCTTGACGCAGTCGAGCCTCTCCGGCCTTATTATCGCCATTACCATCTTCACGATACCACCTCACATGTAGTACGCCGGCTCCCCGTGCTCGACAAGGTCCTGTCCGATGGCCTCCTCATCCTCCAAGACACGGACGTCCTTCATCAGCTTTCCAATGACCCAGATGATGATGTAGGACACCACGAAGCAGAACACGAGTGTGAACACGATGGCCACCAGCTGACCCACGATCAGGTGCCAGTCGCCGGAGTACAGAAGACCACCGGCGGCCTCGTTGGACAGCAGGCCTGTGGCGATGGCACCCCATATCCCGCCGATTCCGTGCACCCCCATTACGTCCAGGGCATCGTCGATCCCTGACTTCTTCCTCATGAAGATCACACCGAAGTAACAGACGATACCACCGACAACACCGATGACGATCGAATCCACTGGAGTGACGGTTCCAGCTGCAGGTGTTATCGCAACCAATCCTGCGATGGCTCCGGCGATGAGCCCCAGAACCCCAACGCGACCGACGTGCAGATACTGGACGACCGCCCATGCGGCCATTGCACACACGGCGGAGATCTGGGACACCACCATCGCGTTGATGGCGACGCCGTCTGCGGCGAGCCCGGATCCGCCGTTGAATCCAAACCATCCGAACCAGAGGAGGAAGCATCCGATGAAGGCCATCGGAATGCTGTGGGACCTCTTGGACACCCTGGACCCCCTCTTGCCCAGGTATACGGCCAGGGCAAGTCCGGTAGCACCGGCGCAGATGTGGACGACGGTCCCGCCGGCGAAGTCCACGGTGAGCAGATCGAACGGCAGGTTTGCCAGGAACCCGCCGCCCCAGACCATGTGGGCCATTGGAGCGTAGACCAGAATGGACCAGAGAGCAAGGAACCAGGTGATGGCCGTGTACTTGATGCGCTCGGCACATGCGCCCAGGACGATTCCCGCGGTGATCATGGCAAACACCATCTGGAACAGCATGAACTCCATGTCGGGGATGGTGCTGCCCTCGGCGATCTCCGTGGCGGACACCTCGCTGAGCAGGAAGTTGTCGAGCCCCCCGATGAACGCGTTCCCGTCGGAGAACGCCAGGGAGTAGCCGACGACGACCCATGATATGCCCATGACGGCCATGGACAGGAGGGTCTGCGCGATGATCGATGTCATGCTCTGCTTCCTCAGCATGCCGCCGTAGAACAGGGCGACGCCGGGAGTCATGATGAAGACGAGGATGGTGCAAATGGCCACCCACGTGATGTTCGCGTAGTCAGCGGGGTTCTCGCCGATCTCCGCGGCGGACGCAGAGTCCCCGGAGACCAGCGAGAGGACGACGGCACAGATGGCCACTGCCCCGAACGCACACGCGATCTTACTTCCGAATCTCATCTTCTTACCTCATTCATCTAAGATAATTGATTTTGGCTGTACATTTGTACATAGTATTTCAATATTATCTATTCATAACAAGATAATTAAATCATTTAGATGAGTAGTTCATCAATATCTAGATGTATTTTCAAAAATATAATAATAAATAGACGAATGTCTAACACTAAGAGTGAAAGAGACTATTCAAATGACTGAAAATGTGGAAGCAACCGGCCCCCTGGGGGGCCGGCATTAGACAAACATCTAGCAAAGAATCGAAGGGATTTCAGAGAAGCGACTTCGCTTCCTCGGGGGTCATGTCGAGGGCCTTGAGCATGTACTCCAGGGCCTTCTTGCCATAGGGGGCGCGGGCCTTGGGATCCTCCATGATCTCACCGTACGTGGCCATCACGTTGTTGTAGTACTCGATGGCGAACTCGGAGTACAGGGATGCTGACATGGATTCGTCCATCTCCGCCGCCTCGCAGTACGCCTTCTCGGCCTCGTCATACTTGTTCACGGATATGCAGAACTGTCCGTATGACTGGTAGTAGTCCACGCGCTCCCCGTCCAGCTCCATGGCCTTCTTGTACGCGTCCATGATCTCCTGCGTGTCGACCTTGGCTCCGAACATCCCCGACGCGTAGTTGCCGCACTCCGCCTTGTAGTACCATACGTCCGGCTCGTCCGGGAATTCGGCCGCCAGCTTCTTGAAGGCCGTGTACGCCTTCTTGAAATCGCCCTCGTCCATCGCCTTCATCGCGTTGGCGATCTTCTTCTCGGGTGTAGCCTCTGCCATGCCGGGTCAGTCCTATATAGGCGATAAAAAGCCTTCTGAAAACAATTATAAACGGGGCTGAACAGATTCCCATCCATGGATGTCAGGGAGCTCATCTCGGGTGATCCGGATTTCGAAGGGTACGAGGTACTGGAAGGCGATGTGCCAGCATACGATCCGGACACGGTGGACGAATGCCTGAAGCTGTGCTCCCAGAACCTCTGCGGGTCCTACGGGACGAACTGGGGCTGCCCGCCCGGCCACACCGCCCATATGGACTCTCTGACGGGCAGTTTCGACCGGACCATCGTCCTGAAGAGGACGTTCGAGGTGGATCCCAAGGACACGGACAGGGTGAAGGGATACGGCAAGGAGATGCAGGATGCGGTCCGCACTGCTGTGATCAGGCTCAGGTCCTCCGGGATCGACTGCGCCGGGTTCGCCGATGGGGGCTGCTCCTACTGCGGCGTGTGCGCGTACCCGGAGCCCTGCAGGTTCCCGGAGATGCTGATTCCGTCGGTCTCGGCGCTCGGTGTCGACCTGGGCGGATACCTGGCCACGCTGGGGGAGGGTTTCTCGTTCAGGGACGACCACCTCACCCTGTACGGGCTGATTCTGTACAGGCGATTGCTCACGGTTTCCCGAGTACTGTCCATTTCCCTCCGCGCCTATCCCCTTCGCGTTTGACTATGCCCCTGCCCTCAGCCCTTTTATCGTCCTGCCGGCAGTACTCTGGGATATGCCTAACTCTGCACCGATCTCTGCAGTTGTCTCGGTACCTCTCCTGGACAATATCTCTAGAACCTTGGACTCCCTGTCGGATAATGCTTCCCTGTCGTCCCATATCGGCATCGTTGATATCACCCGGGGCGGGTCAGTGTCCTCGATGAACGTCGGCTCCGGAAGACCCAGGTCCCTGCATGTATCCCTGATGCGCTTGATCCCCTGACCGCTGTTTTCCACTGCACCGATCAGACGAAACGTCTTCATCAATGCCTTGTTGCGTGGATCGCTCAGACCTCCCCTCTCCGCCTTGGCTATCGACGCCCTGAACGTTCCCGGATTCTCAACGACCAAACGGTCCGGATACAGCAGAACCCTGACCTCTGTGGAAAGGTAATAGTCGGCATGTATAATCCCGTTGATGACCAGTTCCCTCACCGCCTTGATGAATTCGTTATCGTCCACCCTTGCAGCTCCATCCAGTTTGAACGGCTTCGGCGACTTCACGAACGACCTGCTATTGACTTCCTGATAGAAGTCGAAGAGATTGCCGGTCCATTCGCTGGTACCGCTCACGAACCGCTCCGCTCCCCCACGCGATGTACCCAATGGTCATTCGTGCCTGCCTTAGTCGCGCGCACCCGCGCAACCGTTAAGAAAGCAACCGCCATCGCATCCGTGAAGGTCTTGACGATGGACAGAGAAACCGTTGAGAGGGTCGCCCGCACGGCGCACATCAGGCTCACCGAGGACGAGATCCAGAGGTACGGGAGGGATCTTGAGGAGATCCTCACCTACTTCGAACTCCTGGACGAGGCTCCGGGATCCGACGAGAGAGGGATAAACCCCGTGGAAGTCGCGGACGTCCTGAGGGACGACGAGCCCCGCATGGAGATCGATCCGGACATCCTGCTGAGGGACATGGACACCTACGAGAGGTACGTCAGGGGGCCGAGGCTGTCATGACCATGGGATCGATACTCGCCAAGCTCCGGGAGATCAACGGCCGCTACGGCATGTTCCACGCCATGACCGAGGACACCGAACCCGGCGACTCCACCTTCCTGTTCTCCGCCAAGGACAACCTCACGTCCAAGGACATGGAGACCTGTGCCGGATCGAGAATCCTGGAAGGGTACCACCCTCCCTTCGACGCCACCGCCATCGCGAAGATGCGTGAAGCAGGCGGGAAACTCATCGGGAAGACCAACATGGACGAGTTCGGGTTCGGAACGTTCTCCGCCAACTCCGGATTCGAGATACCCAGGAACCCGTACGATCTGGAGAGGGCCTGCGGGGGCTCCTCCGGGGGATCGGCCTGCGCAGCGGCGGTCATCGAGGACCACGTGTCGCTCGGGGTGTCCACCGGGGGGTCGATCTGCTGCCCCGCAAGCTTCTGCGGGGTGTACGGGATAGCGCCGACCTACGGCCGCGTTTCCAGGTACGGGCTCATCGACTACGGGAACTCACTGGACAAGATCGGTATCCTCTCCGCGAAGGCTGGAGACCTGAGGAAGTACATCGGGGTCATAGCCGGTAAGGACGAGAAGGATCCCACGTCCTGCGTGCAGCCCGAGCTCTCGGAGGCCCACAGGAAGATGGGATCGGTCGCCGTCCCCAGGGAGGGCGTGGAGGGTCTGTCCAAATCCGTCGAGGCGGCGTTCGACAAGGCCCTCGAGGAGCTGAGGAGAATCGGCGTGGACGTGGAGTACGTGGAAATGCCCTCGCTGAAGTACGCCATGCCCGCATACTACGTCCTAGCGACATCGGAGGCGTCCACCAACCTGGCCAGGTACGTGGGCATGAGGTACGGCCGCCAGGACGGGGACCTATCCCTGAAGTTCGACGACTACTTCTCCGACGTCCGCTCCAGGTACTTCGGAGACGAGGCCAAGAGGAGGATTCTGCTCGGGACCTACACCAGGATGGCCGGGTACAGCGACAGGTACTACTCCAAGGCCAGGCAGGTCAGGCAGGTCGTCATCGACGACTACAAGAGGGTGCTGAAGGACCACGACGCCGTGCTCGCACCGACCATGCCCTTCACCGCACCCAGGTTCGATGACATCTCCAGGATGTCAGCCCTGGACTCGTACAAGGCCGACTACCTCACCGTGCCCGCGAACCTGGCAGGCACTCCGCACATGTCGGTGCCCTGCGGATACGACGAGAACGGGATGCCGGTCGGCATGCAGTTCGTGGCCGACCACTGGGATGAGGACGTCCTCTTCACCATGGCGGAGACGTGGGAGAAGGAGTTCGACATGGTGAGACCGGAGGTGGTATCGTGAAGATCGGATTGGAGATACACGTGCAGCTCCCCACGAAGTCGAAGATGTTCTGCTCCTGCCCCACCACCGAGGCACCCGGGCCGAACACCCACGTCTGCCCCACCTGCCTCGGCATGCCGGGGTCCAGGCCGGTGCTCAACAGGAAGGTGCTGGAGTACGGGATCATGCTTGCCAAGATGCTGGGATGCAAGGTCGCGGACACGGCCTGGTTCTCCAGGAAGACCTACTTCTACCCGGACATGTCCAAGAGCGTGCAGATCACCCAGTACGACAACCCCATCGGGGAGGGAGGCGTGTACTACCTCGGCGACAAGCCGATCAGGATCACCAGGATCCACGTGGAGGAGGACCCCGGGAAGACCAAGAGGGTGGGGGACCTGTCCTCCCTGGTGGACTACAACCGCTCCGGGATCCCGCTGGCGGAGATCGTCACCGAGCCGGATCTGAAGACCCCTGCCGAGGCCAGGGAGTTCCTGGGCGCGCTGATACAGGACATCAGGCACGTCATCGACATCCCCGGAGACGGCGAGAGGAGCATCAGGTGCGACTGCAACATCTCCGTCGGCAAGGAGAGGGTCGAGGTCAAGAACGTCACCGGCCTGAAGAACGTGGAGAAGGCACTAACTTATGAGGTCATCAGACAGACGAAGATACTGAAAGCCGGCGGAAAGGTGGACAGGGAGACCCGCAGGTTCGACGAGGAGCGCGGAGTCACAATATCCGTCAGGAAGAAGGAGTTCGAGGCCGACTACGGGTACATCGATGAGCCGGACCTTGGCGTGTACCACATAAGGGAGATGGCCCAGTCGATAAAGATAAGGGAGAGCCCCCAGAAGATGGTCGCCAGGATGTCACAGCAGTACGGCATCGACCAGAGGATGGCCAAGCAGCTGGTGACCACCTCCGTCGGCCTGGCGGAGCTGTTCGAGGAGGTCGCGACCAAACACGGCACCCAGAGCGCCGTCAGATGGGTCGCCGGCCCCGTGAGCTCCAACTGGAAATCGCTGGAATCGAGCCGCGCCGACGTCTCCCTCGTGAACGGGATCGTGGACAGGTTCGAGGCCGGCGAGATCACCGACACCGAGTGCGGGATAGAGATCAAGTGCCTGATGACCGGGGAGGACCCCGAATCAGTCAAGGGCGCGTCCGGCGACCTGGACAAGGTGATCGACGGATTCATAGACGAGAACCCGTCGGTGGTCTCCGACTATCAGAAGAACGAGAAGGCGGCCAACAAGATCATCGGGCTGGTGATGAAGAGCACCGGCGGCCAGTACTCATCGGCGGAGGTCGTTGAGGCCGTCAAGAGGCGCATCGAATCCAGGATGTGAGACTGCCACCGCCATCTCCGTCCGAGACGGCGGAAACCCCTTCCCATTTTTACCACACCGTTCCGTTTCCAAATTCCCTGCCCATTATTTTCAGTCATTCCTGATTTATTTTAAGTAGACCTAATATACTGTTTAGGCATTCCGAACAATAATTGTCCGGCGAGGTCCGGACAGGGATGTGAGTCGATGAAGACCGTTCTGATAATATCGCACGGGTCGGAGGAGAGGGGCAACGACGCCGCCGAACTACAGGCACAGAGGGTGGAGGCTATGCTCGGAACAAGGGTTAGGTACCTCTACAAAGACTGCGGCGACGCAGAGGTGAAGGAGACATTGAGCTTCCTGGCCAGAGGGAACACCGACGAGATCGTGGTGATCCCGCTCTTCTTCGCATCCAGTTTCTTCTCCGAGAACATAGTACCGAAGAAGGTCGGACTGGACGAGGGAGAGAGGTTCGGCTCCATCGACGTCGACGGCAGGAGGGTGAGGATCAGAATCACCAAGCCCTTCGGGACCGACCCTCACATCAGGGGCGTGATCGGGACGATGCTGAGCCGCAACGGGGCGGAGCCCGGGAGGACTGCGGTCATGCTCATCGGCCACGGGTCGGAGGACGGCGAAAACCATAGTGCGGTGGAGTTCAACACCGGGATAGTCAGGGAGTTCGGCTTCGATGCGTTCCCGTGCTACGACGAGATGTGCCAGCCCAACGTGGAGACGACGCTCATCGACCTGCTGAACAAGGACTACGACGACATCCTGGCCATCCCGCTGTTCGTGTCGTCCGGCAACCACTCGGCGGTCGAGATCCCGGAGAAGCTCGGGCTTCAGAAGGGAGAACGCGAGCGCGAACTGGAGATGGGCGGCAGGACTGTGTCGATAAGGTACGCCACCGAGATCGGTCTCGAACCGGGGGTTGCCGACATCCTCTGCAAGATGATAAGGGACTGAGGGGAGACCCCCGTCCCGAAAACTCATTCCGACTTCTTTGCCTTCTTCGCTTCCTTCATCACTTTGGCTCCGACGATCATCTCCATCCCTCCTTCTGTGAATTCTGTGCCGGGCCGGCGTACTCTCGGCCCGGCGTGCCGGCGACCGGCACAATGTCACTGACACTTGAACGACCACGCGATATTTAATTTTTAGGTATTCCTAAAACAATTGATACAATCATTACAGGAATTACAGTGTAAGGTAATAATACCTGGAAGGCAAATAGGCATCCAGGATCGCAATGAACGGCACGGACAGGATGATCAGGGTCACGGGGACGGCAACCGTGAGCGCCAAGGCAGACGTCACCCGCATCCGCATGACGGTCAACGGGACAGACATGGAGTACGAAGGGGCGATCCACAGATGCGCGGAGAACCACAGGGATATGAGGGACAGACTGGGGTCCGTCGGACTAGACAGGGACGGCCTGCGTACTGAGTCCCAGAAGGTGGAGCCCCACTACGAGGATGTGCCCTATGAGGACCACGAGGGCAGGCAGAGGACGAAGAGAGTACGCCAGGGCTTCGAGTACAGGGACGTGCTCGTGTTCGAGTTCCCCACCGACAACGAGACTCTGGGGAGGATGCTCACGACGGTGCTCAAGGCGCCTTGCAAGCCCGATGTTACGATCGGCTTCGCCAGCAGCGACCCGGAGGGCAGCAGGAGAGAGGCTCTTGGACTGGCCGCCGAGGACGCCAGGAGGAAGGCGGAGATACTGGCCTCGGCCCTCGGGATCGGACTGGACTGCGTCATGGACGTGTCCTACGGGTCCGCCCCCTGGATGGGGCATAACGGGACCGAGGAGATGTGCCTCTGCTCCTCCATGGCCGTAGGCGATGCTATCGAACCCGACATCGACCCCCAGGACGTCAGTTTCACGGAGACGGTGGAGGTCGTGTGGAGGATCCGCTGATGACTTGCACACCGTGGACGTGACGTGACGTTTCGACTCACGCGCCCATATACTGCTTCATCTCGGCCCACCACGCCGATGAGGAAAGGGGAAAGAGGGGCTTGAACCCCTCGTTTTCACTCGTCCGGGGCGAGCTCGTCCACGTCGGAGAAGTCGATGTCCCCCGCCAGGGAGATGATCTGGAGCTCCTCCAGCTTGGAGTCGTCCACCTTCTCGGGGGAGCCGTCCAGCAGGGACACCGCGCGCTTGTTCTTGGGGAAGGCGATGACCTCCCTGATGGTGTCCTTCTGGAGCAGAATGGCGCACAGCCTGTCCACCCCAATGGCGATGCCGCCGTGGGGAGGCGCCCCGTAGCTGAGGGCCTCCACGAAGAAGCCGAAGTTCTCCTCGATCCTCTCGTCGTCCAGGCCGAGCTTGTGGAACACCGCCCTCTGGAGGTCGGCGTTGTGGATACGGAGGGAGCCGGACCCGAGCTCGTTGCCGTTCAGACAGAGGTCGAAGCACGCCCCTCCGACGTAGTCGTCGTCCAGGTCGTTCTGCGGCAGAACGAACGGATGGTGGAACGCGTCGTACTTCCCGGACACGGGGTCGATCTCGAACATGGGGCACTCGTCCATCCAGAAGAACTGGAACTTGTCCTCGGGGATCAGGCCCAGGTCCTCGGCGATCTTCTTCCTGACGAACCCTCCGCCCTCGTAGGTGGCCTTCCAGGGTCCGGCGATGAGGAAGAGCACGTCGCCCTCCTCCGCGCCCATCGTGGTCTTGATGTTCTCCAGGATCTCGGGGGTGAAGTACTTCGTGATGTTCGACTCCAGCTTCCCGTTCTCCACCCACATCCAGGTGAGCCCTCCCAGGCCGACCTTCTTGGCGTAGTGGATGTACCTGTCCCTGTCGTTCCTGCCGATCCTGTCGCCCGCTACATCCTTCTTCAGGTTCATGCCTGCGACGATGCCGCCCTCGGCGATGACGTTCTGGAAGATCTTGTAAGGGGCGTCCTTCACCACGTCGGTCAGCTTCACGAACTCCAGGCCGTACCTCATGTCCGGCTTGTCCGATCCGAACCTCTCCATGGCATCGCGGTAGGCGATGTGGGGGAACGGAGTCTGCAGATCCTCGTTGTACAGGCCCTTCCAGATGTAGGACATCATGCCCTCGATCATATCCTGGATGTCCTTCATGTCCACGAAGGACATCTCCATGTCCAGCTGGGTGAACTCGGGCTGCCTGTCCTTCCTGGAGTCCTCGTCGCGGAAGCACCTGGCCACCTGGTAGTAGCGGTCCATGCTGGCGACCATCAGCATCTGCTTGAACAGCTGGGGGCTCTGCGGGAGCGCGTAGAACGTGCCGGGATGGACCCTGGACGGGACGATGTAGTCCCTGGCCCCCTCGGGGGTGGACCTGCCCAGCATGGGGGTCTCGATCTCGAGAAACCCGTTCTGCTCCAGGTACTGCCTGGCGAGGTGCACCAGCTTGCTCCTGAAGACCATCGACTGGACCATCTCGGTCCTCCTGAGGTCCAGGTACCTGTACCTCATCCTGATGTCCTCGTCCGGGAGCACGCCCTCCTTCTGGTCCCCCAGCTCGAACGGAGGGACGGCGGACCTGTTAAGCAGCTCGGCGTCCGTGATGAGGACCTCGATCTCTCCGGTGGGGTTCCTGGCATCCTCGGTGCCCTCGACCCTCTTCCTGACTATCCCGTTGACCTGGACGCATGACTCGCGGGTGAACGTCCTCATGACCGCATCGAGCGCAGCGGCGTCCTTGCCCTCCGGCAGGTCCTCCGGGTCGAACACGACCTGTGTGATGCCGTACCTGTCCGCGAGGTCGATGAACGCGACCCCTCCATGGTCCCTGGAAAATCTGACCCAGCCCTGGAGGCATACCTCCTTGCCGAGGTCCGATGACCTCAGCTCGCCGCAGGTGTTTGTTCTTCTCATGGAAGTTCCTCTCTGATGGAGTTGCGATTATGCGTTCCCTATATAAGGGGTGCGCACGCGTGCGGACATGCGCGGGATATGCCTGCCGTACGAGCGGCTCATCGGAGGATCCATCGGGGGACGGTTGCGAATCCGTTTTTAACATCCAGTGCGTACCCGATCCCGAACGGGAATGAAGTACACGCTCATGCACCTGGACAGGGAAGTCGCGATACTGGACATCTCCGATGACAGCGGATGCATAAAAGGGGTCCAACGGCCCATCGATGCACGGCACATGCCGCTCGGAACGGTCCTGGAGAACGGCTCTGCCGACACACCCGCACTGCGTGACTGGTGGCTAGGGCGCTCCATCCCGGCCACACGTTCGGGCGTGCACCACCTGCTGGAGACTCTCGGCATACCGGATACTGGCGTCCTCCTCACAAGATCGATGGGTTAGAGTCTTTCGGACCAATATTGGATAAGACCGCTCGGATCGGACATAGGCTGGCGGGACGTGAACTTCTTCGACAATGAATTCAGCGAAGATGTCGGGGACATACTGTTCGGCACCGTCGTAGAGGGAGGTCGGTTGAACCTGTCATCCCCGGACAACACCTCTGACGGAAACCTGAGGAAGAGATGGAAGATCGTGGACGGAAAGCGCTGTCTGCTCAAATCCGGAACCGGCTATTTCATGCAGGAGCCGTTCAACGAGGCGATAGCGTCCGCGATCATGGAGAGCCAGGGGGTCGATCACGTCGGTTACGAGATGGTATGGGTCGATGGGGACCCCTGCAGCATGTGCGAAGACTTCATAGGTGGCAACACGGAGCTGATCGCCGCGCACTATGTGAACCGGACACGGAAGAAACCGAACGACTCCACTCTGTACGACCACTATGTTGGATGCTGCCGCGAGCATGGACTGGACATCACCCCCGCTCTGGACAGAATGATCGTTACCGACTACATCATGGTAAATGTGGATCGTCATCTGAACAACTTCGGCATCGTCCGCGATGCGAGGAGTCTCGAATGGCTAGGCGCGGCACCCATCTACGACACCGGCACATCGCTACTCGGCGACCTGCCCACGGAGATCATAAGGCCGGAGACGGAACCCGGATGCAAACCGTTCGGGAGGACGTTCTCGGACGAGCTCCTCCTGGTGAGGGACACCTCCTGGATAGACTTCGACGCCCTGGAGGACTCACTGGACGTCGCCGAGAGGATACTGTCCATGGATGGGTCGCGCATCACACCCGAGAGAACCGAGGCGCTGATGGACGTGCTCGGATACAGGATCAGGAGCCTCAGGGAGTTCGTCGGCCCGGTGTGAGATCACTTCTCGCCCAGGATCGGCGGGATGTACGAGAACGGGTCCTTCTGGATCTTCAGGATCACCGAGGTTATGGTCTTCTTGACATCCGGTACCGCGTTGATCTCCTTGACCACGTCGGAGAACTCGTCCCTGTCCAGGCATGCGATCCATGCCACGCAGTCGCTCTCGCCGGTGACGTCGAATACGGATATCACCTGGGGGATCTTGGCTATCTCCGCCTGCACGGTTGCAACGTTGTCGGCCATGACGCTGACCAGACCCATGTACTCGAATCCAAGCTTCATGTAGTCGACGCTGGCGCGGTAGCCCTGGATGACTCCCTTGGCCTCCAGATTCTTAACCCTCTGGATGAGCGTCGTGGGATGGACGTCCAGCTGCTTCGCCAACTGCCTGTACGAGCCCTGGCTGGACCTGCACATGAGTTCGATTATACGTTTGTCCAGTTCGTCGTAGTCGGAGAGCGACATCTGTATCCCGTGCCTTCACAAATCCCCGACTATGTTTATTAAGGTTATCAGAGATGGTCGGAGAGCCAGATGATACGATGACAGACGAGATCTTCAGACACGACGGCTACGGGTTCGAGTTCGAGGCGAACGTTGTGTCCGTGGACGGCGACGAGGTCGTCCTGGACAGCACCGCCTTCTATCCCGGGGGAGGAGGGCAGGTCTGCGACACGGGCAGCATCCGCGGCAACCCGGTGACGGAAGCCCATTACAACAAAGCTGGGGACATAGTCCATGTCGTCCCCGGCAACGACCTGAAGCCCGGGGAGAGGGTCTGGTGCAGCGTGGACTGGGACAGGCGCTACGACCTCATGCAGGGCCACACCGGGGAGCACCTCCTGTTCTGCTCCCTGAAGAGGCAGTGCCCCGACCTGACCATCACCAAGATCATGATCTCCCCCGAGAGCAAGTACGTCATCGTCAACCACGACCTGTCGTGGGAGCAGATCAGGGCCGCCCAGAGGTTCGCCAACCAGGCGATCGTCGACAACCTGAGCGTGACGAAGAGCATCATGGACAGGGACGACCCGGACCTGGAGAAGGTGAGGATCAAGCTGGACCGCATCCCCGAGGACGAGGAGATCTCTGTGGTGGCGATAGGCGACATCGACCTGTCCGCCTGCAGCGGGGTGCATGTGATGGAGACGTCCGAGCTGGAGATGCTCATCGTCGACAGGAAGGTCTCCGCCGGGAAGGACGGCGTCGCCATCCACTTCAAGGTGGGCCAGGCCGCCAAGGACGCGGCGATGGAGCTGGCGACGACGGCCCTGGAGGTCGTGGACGAGATCGGCTGCAAGATCGAGGACTCCCCGAGAGCGGTGGCAAACATGAGGCGCGAGCTGGACCTGGACACCAGGCTACTGAAGAAGGCGACCAGGGACCTGGCCTCCAACCTGTCCCCGGAGGACGTGGAAGGCACCCCCGTCCTATGCGCCGTGCTGCCCGGCAGCGACCGTGCCGCCCTGACCGACGCGGCGGAATCCGTGAAGTCGAAAGGGGGCGTGGCCGTCATAGTCGGGGTCACCGACACCCTGTCCGTGATGCTGGCGTCCGGGAACCCCGCCGTGGACTG
Source organism: uncultured Methanomassiliicoccales archaeon (assembly GCA_959597175.1). Classification (GTDB taxonomy): domain Archaea; phylum Thermoplasmatota; class Thermoplasmata; order Methanomassiliicoccales; family Methanomethylophilaceae; genus Methanoprimaticola. Next base: position 78,292 of record CAUFXM010000002.1, on the reverse strand, counting down.
CAGGAAGGTGCTGCCGGAGGTCCTGAAGGGCTTCGGAGGGCGCGGAGGGGGCAAGCAGGACTTCGCCCAGGGCGGGGTGCAGAACCCCGACCTCGCAGAGGACGTTCTAAAGGCACTGAAAGATGCGGTGGTTCAATCACTGACTTAAATAAGGAGAAGGAGGTTCGAGGTTCCATGGCCGGAATGAGGATGAACGACCGCCAGATGAAGCAGGCGATGAAGAAGATGGGCATCAAGCAGAATGCCGTCGAGGGTGTCACCGAGGTCGTCATCAGGACCAAGGACAGGGAGATCGTCATCAGGAACGCGGAGGTCGTCTGCGTGGAGATGGGAGGCAGCAAGAGCTACCAGGTCGTCGGTGACGAGGAGGAGCGTGCGCTCGGATCGTCCGGCGAGGCGACCGTGTCGTTCCCTCAGGAGGACGTCGATCTCGTGATGTCCCAGACCGGATGCGACGCGGCCAAGGCGGTCGCGGCGCTGGAGGCGGCGGACGGACAGCCCGCCGAAGCCATCATCAAGATAATGTCGGAGTGATATCGATGTGTCTAGCTGTACCGGGTAAGATCGTTAGCATAGACGGCGACATGGGCGACGTCGACTTCGGCGGGGTCACCAGGAAGGCGAACCTGTCCATGGTGGACGCCAACGTCGGAGACTGGGCCGTGGTCCATGCGGGATTCGCGATCCAGATAATGGACGAGGAGGACGCCCAGGAGACCCTGAGGCTCTGGAACGAGGTCCTCGACAGCGACGCGACCACGTTCAACTGATCGGGGAGGGGATGACCCCCCCCCCCCTCACTTCTTCTTCTGGATCTTCCCGTCCTTTTTCTGCCTGACCACGCTGGTCCCCTGGTTGGCGGCGACCTGCTTCGCATACGCCTCCGCCTCGGCCTTGGTCTTGAACTTCTTCAGAGCCTTCTGGGCATTGGCCTTCTTTACCTGCCAGCCGCCGTCCGGATGCGGTGACACGAAGTACGCACCGTTCTTCTTCGCCGGCGCCTCGGACGACTCCTGCTTCTGCTCTGATCCCTCTTCTGACTTCTTGGCTGCTGCCATGTCTCATCCCCGTGTCTGGATGGGTCTGCCGCCATATAAACGGAATTCAGGAGTAATGCTTCCCCATGACCTCCCGACCATGACCATGACGACGGTCGCGTCCACCATGGTTCCGGGATGGCGACGGATTACATGCCCGGCATGCACTCCTCCACAATCATCCCCGGGGCGGACAACTTCTCTTCCCTGCCGGGGGCAACCTCCGCCTTCGGAACAATCGGAGATGAGCGAATGTTCTGATGAATCCGCCTTCGGATCGACCGAATCCGGATTCTATAGAAACCATTATATAGTTCTTGGATATCCCATGTTTCGGTATGACGGCCATAGCGGCGGGGTCACACCCGGTCCCATCCCGAACCCGGAAGTAAAGTCCGCCCGCGTATCTGTCTGTACTGTATTGCGCAAGCGTACGGGAACTCAGACACGCTGTCAGCCACTTCTTCATCTCATCTCGTGGCCGAGAGGCCGCACTTCGTCATGGCTGGCTCATTTATATCTGAACGAGTATCATCCAGCGATGATACTGATCAAGCTGGGTGGGAGCGTCATCACGGACAAGTCCCAGTACAAGAAGTTCAACCGGGAGCAGACCAGCAGACTCTGCCGCGAGATCGCGGAGTCCGGAAGGTCCGTGATGATCGTCCACGGCGCCGGATCGTTCGGCCACGTGCTCGCGAAGAGGTACTCCATCCAGGACGGTCTGATCGACTACGGTCAGGTCCCGGCGGCGGCACAGGTCCATCACGATGCCATGGAGCTGGGTCTTCTCATGACCCAGACCCTCATCGAGAACGGAATCCCCGCCGCATCCGTGCCCGCAGGCAGCTGCTTCGTCATGGACGACGGCGAACTAGTCGTCAACGACGACGAGGCGATACGCGCCCTCGCCCACATGGGCATCATGCCGGTCATGTTCGGCGATGTGGTCATGGATCGCAGGCGGGGGTTCGGGATATGCTCCGGCGACCAGCTCATGGAGGCCATGGCGAGGATATTCAGACCCGACGGCGTGGTCTTCGTATCGGATATAGACGGACTGTACACGGCCAACCCGAAGACGAACCCCGACGCGGAGCTCATCCCCACCGTCACACCGGAGACATTGGATAGCGTGTCCTCCGTGTCCGATGTGGACGACGTCACCGGAGGGGTCCGCAACAAGATGGAGGCCATGCTGCGCATGTGCGGGGAGGGCAGGGAGTGCGTCCTCGTGAACGGCACGGTCCCCGGGAGGCTCCTGTCCCTGCTGAGAGGCGAGGACGTCCCATGCACAGTCGCCAGGATGTGATTCACATGACACAGATCAAGGAGAGGAAGGCGGACCACATCGACATCTGCGTGAACGAGAGGACCGCCCCGGGATACTGCTACTGGGACGACATCAGGTTCGTCCACAACGCTCTGCCCGAGATCGATGCCGACGATATCGACACCACATGCTGGCTCTTCGGGAAGAGGCTCGAATTCCCGCTGATCGTCACAGCCATCACCGGAGGGTTCCCCGGAGCTACGAAGATCAACTCCAACATCGCCGAGGCATGCGCGGAACTGGGCATCGGCATGGGCGTCGGGAGCGAGAGGGCGGGGGTCACGGGCACCTGTCCCGAGAGCTACTCGGTCATCAGGGAGTTCGACGTGCCGCTGGTCATCGGCAACGTCGGGGCGCCCCAGCTGGTCCCTCAGAAGAGCAAGGACCTGTTCAGCGCAGAGATGGTCGGTCAGGCGAAGGACCTCATCGACGCGGACATCGTCGCGATACATCTGAACTACCTCCAGGAGGTGGTGCAACCCGAGGGCGACACGAACGCCAAAGGGGTCAGGGACGCCATCAGGGACCTGTCGCGCGAGTACCCCATAATGGTCAAGGAGACCGGAGCCGGCATATCCAAGGACGTAGCGGACAGGCTCAAGGGCATCGGGATCCGCGGGATCGACATCGCCGGCATGGGCGGGACCAGCTTCTCGGCCGTCGAGCTCTACAGGGCGATGAAGGTCGGCGACGACGTCAGGACGGGCATGGGCGAGACCTTCTTCGACTGGGGGATACCGAGCCCGGTCTCTGTCCACGAGGCCTGCGGATGCGGCCTGCCGATCATCGCCTCGGGAGGGATCCTGGACGGGGTCCATGTGGCCGCGGGGATCGCCATGGGCGCCACCTGCGCAGGCGTCGCGAACGCCGTGCTTAGGGAGGCCCAGGAATCCGCCAAGGCCGTCGCTGAAAAACTAACGATTATAAGAGAGGAGCTCAGGGCCGCCATGCTCCTCACGGGGTCAGCGGACCTCGCGGCCCTGTCCAAGGCCAGGCACGTTGTCCTAGGCCAGACCAGACAATGGATTGATGCACTATGATCGATGCTAAAGAGTATCTGAAGAAGATGTCCGCCGAGCTCGACGGACCGATTAAGAGCTACATTGGGGACGAAGAACCCAGCAACCTCATGGAGTCCTCCAGGCAGTACCCCTATGCCGGAGGCAAGAGGATGCGCCCGGCAATGGCGGTCGCCTGCTGCGGCGCCGTCGGAGGCGACAGGAGCAAGGCCGTGCCCCTGGCGGTCGCCGTCGAGTACATCCACAACTTCACGCTGATCCACGACGACCTCATGGACGGTGACGAGGTCCGCAGGGGCATGCCCACCATCCATGTGGGCTACGGGATGCCCACCGCCATCCTCGCGGGGGACGCCCTGTTCGCCAAGGCGTTCCAGATCATCTGCGACCTGGACGTTCCCGCCGAGAGGATGAGGGACGCCCTGAGGTACGTCAGCCAGGCCGTGTGGGACCTGGCTCGCGGCCAGCAGATGGATGTCAACAACGAGGGGCAGCTGGTCACGGAGGAGGTGTACCTCGAGACCATCAAGCTGAAGACCAGCGTGCTCTTCGCCGCGGCGGCGGCAGGAGGGGCGATCGTCGGAGGCGCCGACGAGAAGACGGTCAAAGCGATCAACGAGTACGCCATCGAGCTGGGACTCGGATTCCAGCTGTTCGATGACTACCTCGGAGTGGCAGGGGACCCCTCCAAGACCGGGAAGTCTGTGGGAAACGACATCCGCAAGGGCAAGTGCACCTGCATGGTCATCCACGCCCTGCACAACATCAAGGACCCCGCCGAGCTCGAGGAGTTCAAATCGGTCCTCGGCAACCTGAAGGCCACCGACGAGCAGTGCGCCCGCGCCAAGGACATCATGGAGGAGGCCGGATCCATCAGGTACGGCCTCGACCTGGCCAGGAAGAAGGTGGACCTCGCCATCTCCAAGATCCAGTTCCTCCCCGAGACCGAGGAGAAGGAGTTCATGATCGCACTGGCGAACTACGCCATCGACAGAGAGGTCTGAAACCCGACTTACGGGCCCCCGGCAGGGGGCCCTTCCTTTTCCGTCATCGTCCAATGGCGAGGTCAATCGTCCTCGATCCCCGTCTGGACGATCCTGTACCTGGCCCTTCTCCCCTCGGGAAGGCTCCTGTGCTTCATGATGACCGCCTCGCGCCTCCCGTCTGATCTCTTATCCAGACGGATGATCGTCTTGGCGTTGTGATGGAGCGCATGCCCTCCGAGGAACTCCACGCCCCCGGTGGACATGTTGGAGTAGACCTGGGACGTCGCAAGAATGGCGATCTCGTACTTCCGGGCGGTGTTGAGCAGCACCTCGGTCTGCCTGATGAACTCGTTCCTGGCGCGGGCATCGTCGTGGTTCAGACGGTAGAACATGGTGAGCGAGTCGATCACCACCAGAGATATGGACCCTACCGCCGCCAGCTTCTCGACCTTGTCGATGCGGTCGGACTGCTCCTCGAAGCTGTGGACCTGGAATATCAGGAGGTTCCTGATGCTGTCCTCCTGGCCCTCGAACACCTGCTGAAGCCTGTCGGCGGACAGACCCTCCGTGTCTATGTAGGCCACCCTCTTCCCGGAGCAGGCGATGTTGCGTGCAATCTGAAGGCACACGTTGGTCTTGCCGGCCCCGGCCTCTCCATAGAAGAGCGTGACGCTGCCCGCCTCGATCCCGCCCCCCAGGAGACGGTCGAGGTTGGCGCATCCGAAAGGTATCCTGTCCACGGCCGGTGGATTCCGTAAGCCGATATATCATTTCGGTTCCAGCGCCGGATCGGCTCTGTTGTAGGGGCATCTGCGTCCGATGCACTGGGGATTCCCGGACGAGAATGAGCACACGACCTCTCCCGTCGGGATGTCCACGTCCAGCGTCTCCGAGATGTACGCTGACGCGGCCCTCAGAGCGGTGAACGCGTCCCTCTTGCAGCATCTCGGCCCTCCCAACGAGCCTATGGCCTCCAGGCATCTTGATGTCATGATGTTGCACCTGCCCCAGGACTCCCCCGAGAGCGGGGTGGACCCGGTGATGATGCTGTATGCCATGCCGCAGCTGACGGCCGCCCCGCATGACCCCCATAGCCCGCAGACCCCTCCCGGGACCTGCGACCCCCTGCGGAGCATCTCCTCCAGAGCCGCGGGGAGGTCCACATCCCCGCCGCAGTTGCGGTACGATGTGAGCAACGCGGATCCGACCAGCACATGATGTTCCGGGCCGTGCATGTGAACGCCCTGCATGCGCATCATGCCCTCCGCCAGGACGATCGGGTCCTTCTCCGAAGATTCCAGGCACCAGGGTTTGAAAAGGGCCGTGGAGCCCTTGGAATGGCATTCGTCGCAGACGTAGTGGCCGTTGGCGCACTCCGCGCTGCTTGGGAACGTCCCGCCGCAAACGTTGCAGACCATGGGCCTGCTCTCCTCGCGATAGACCAGAGGGGCCCCGCACAGCGCGCATCCGGAGAATCTGTCCGACATGCGCCGTCAACCGCAGGGCCCGATAAATTTGTTGGGAAGGGGTTTCGACGGAGGTCAGCGCTCCTCGTTCTTGTCCTCCTTGCCCTCGACGGGTTTGACGTCATCGAGGTTGTAGTCCACGTTCTCCTGGTAGGTCTCGCCCTTCACCATGTACATGGGTATGGCGATGAGCGCGTACGCCGCATAGGCGACTATGGCGATGACGATTATAGCCACCAACACGATCGCCAGGATGTATACGACGTTCTCCAGCACGCCGGGTTGCATCAGCGCCCATGCCGCCGCGATGATGACCACTACGACCACCACAGCTATGGCTATGAGCCCCAGACCCGACTTGCCTGTTCCGGCCTTCCTCTCGTTTGTTGCTCCGGACATGTCCTCACCTCAGCTGCTGGACTGCGGCATGTACGGATACAATGCCATGGCCAGGTCGCCCAGCGTCATGGACTGGATGACGATCTTCCCCGGACCGGTGAGCGTGGTCACGAACAGCCCCTCGCCGCTGAACAGTGCGGTCTTGATGCCGCCGACCGAGGAGATGTCGTAGGACACGGTGTCCTCCCACGCCACCGCGTTGGATGAGGACACCTTGTACTGCTCCCCCGCCTTCAGCTCCACCACGTTCAGGTCCCCGCAGGCGTGGATGAACGCGCGCCCGAATCCGGACAGCCTCTGGAGGATCAAACCCTCCCCTCCGAACATCATGGACCCCAGCTTCTTCTGGAATGCCATGTCCAGGTTGACCGACGTCTCGGAACCGAGGTACCCGGTCTTCTGCACTATCCATGAGCCGGCACCTATGTCCAGGTCGAGGATCTTCCCCGGCGCCTTTCCGGCGAGGCCCACGGTCCCCACCCCTCCCTGAGGAGTGTACCTCAACAGGAAGAGTGACGCACCCGACAGGGAGCGCTTGAGGCCGGCCATGAATCCGCCCTCCATCTTGGACTCCATCCTCATGTTGCCGCTCATGTACGCCATCGCACCCGCAACGGAGTTGAACTCCTCGCCGGGCTGCAGCTCGACATTCACGAACTGGAGGTTGTCGCCCGTGATTGTGTACTTCATACAACTGAGAGCGTTCCAGAGGTCTAAAATGATTTTGGGATGCCGTTCTTCGACAGGCGACGTACAGGGAGCTCTGAACGTAGCCAAAACGTCATCGTCAGACGTCGAACACCTTCTGTTCAGAATCCCTGTCCCTCAGCTTCGGGATAACATAGAACGCGGTGATTATCGCCGCCGCGATGACGAATGCCGCGCCCACCATGCCGATGTCCCCCACCGATGCCGAGTCCGTGACCACCCCTCCGATGATCGACCCCATGGCTATCCCCACGTTGAATATGCCGGAGAACAGGGACATGGATATCGCCGTGGCATCCGACGGCGAGGCGCGCATGGTCTCGTTCTGGAACGTAACGTTGAACGAGGTGGCGAACAGCCCCCACAGAGCGCACACCGCCAGCACCGCGAAGAGCGTCACCGCCGACGGCCTGAGCAGCAGGAGGCAGACCGTCGAGCCGAGGAGCGACGCCATCATGAACCTGAACCTTGTCCGGTCGTAGAACTTCGTGAACAGCACGCTCCCAACTATCCCTGCCAGTCCGAACACTGTGAGCGCCACTGTCACCATCGTGTCGGAGAACCCGGCGATCTGGTACAGGAACGGCTCGATGTAGCTGTATCCGGTGTAGTAGCCGGTGACGTAGATGGCCAGCATCACGTAGATCCCAACAAGGACCTTGTTGCGGAACAGGTCCGGCAGACGCTTCAGCGTGAACGTGCCCGGGTTCTCCAACCTGGGGAACACCAGCACCAGCAGGATGAGCGCGATCACCGAGACCACGGCGATGACCACGAAGGTCATCCTCCATCCCAGGGCGAGCCCGATGACCCTCCCGAGCGGCAGGCCGATGATCATCGCGATGGACGTGCCTGTCGCCACGGCGCTGATCGCCAGTTTCTGGAGCTCCTGGGGCACCACCCTCACCGCAAGCGGAGTGGCTATGGACCAGAATATCGAATGGGCCACCGCGACCCCTATGCGGGAGACCATCAGCATGCCGTAGCTGTTGGACACACCTGAGAGCACCTGGAAGAACGCGAACAGTGCGATGCACATCAGCAGCATCCTGCGGAACTCCATCTTCCTCAGAATGAGCATTATCGGCAGCGACAGTATCGCGACCGCCCAGGCGTATACGGATATCAGGAGGCCTGCTGTGGACTCCGACGTCCCGAAATCGACGGCTATGTCCGTGAGGAGGCCTATTGGCACGAACTCCGACATGTTCACGATGAACACGCATATAACGAGCGCGATGAGCGGGAGCCACTGCTTCGGTGTCAAGGGTAAGGCCTTCCTGTCCCTCCGAATCGCAACACCTATATGAGCTGTGCCGAGCAACAGCCTCCATACTTTTATGGCTCCTCCGGCCATCCTCCCTCTGGTGATAGCACGGACCTCGCTGTGATCGCTTCGGTGGCATTGTCCATCTTCCTGGTCATGAACCCGTTCTCCAGCATCCCCACGTTCCTCTCCATAACCGGTGGCGCGGATGAGAAGACCATCCGGAGCTACGCCAACAAGGCGGTCCTCGTCGCCGGGGTCCTGCTGTTCGTGTTCATATTCATAGGCTCCCCGTTGATGTCCCTGTTCGGGGTAACGATGGAGAGCTTCAGGGTCGCCGGAGGGATCATCCTGATACTGATGGCGGTGGAGCTGGTGTTCGGACTCAGGCTCAACAACGTCAAGGACGAGAAGGACGCTCCCTGGATCATCGTCGCCACGCCGATAATGACCGGCCCCGGGGTGATCACCGCCGCGATCCTGTTCTCGCAGCAGTACGGCTACCCGGAGGTCATACTGTCGGGGATCGTAGCGCTGGTTGCCACATGGGCACTGCTGCGCCTGGCGCCGGCGATCGTCCGCATCGTCGGGTTCAACGCCCTCAACATCACATCGAAGATCGTGGGGCTCCTGCTTGCAGCGCTTGGCGTCGAGTACATGCTCCAGGGGGCCAACCAGTGGGTGGAGCTGTACTGGGGGAGCTGATCGGTTCCAGGATTCTGAGCATCCGTTGCGGAAACATGTCTCCGACAGCGGACGGCGGTTCCCGGACATCCTGTTGGGGACGTCGTCATCGGCAGGATATCCTATATGGAGAAGGCACACCGGGATCCATGTCTCCGGCAGCACGAATGCCTCCCTCATCTTTCCGGCGTCGAAGTAGCTCACCCATGCGGTTCCAAGACCCAGACTTACGGCCTCCATCATCATGTTCACCGCGACGATCGTAGCATCGGTGCGACCGCTGGACTCCCCGGTCTCGGGATGGTGCCAACATGCCGACTCGTCATAGCAGACCACAAGGACCGTCGGTGCCTCGTAGTAGAACCTGTTGCGATCGCCCGCGTCGCACTCCTCAGCCAGAGAGCGGTACTCCTCCCTGCGTCCGAACGTGCAGCACTCCTCCACCTTCCCGAGATGTTCGCCGCTGTCGACCACAACGATACGCTGGGGTTGCGCATTGACTGCGGTCGGCGACCAGCGACCCGCCTCCAGGATCCTACTGATCTTGTCCGGTTCCACGGGAACGTCGCTGTACCTCCGGACGGTCCGTCTCATTCTCTGGATGTCCATGTAGTCCATCGGTCCATCTCCACCACTATCTTCCCGTTCACCGTCCCATGGTCCAGTGCCGCGCAGGCATCCCCTATGTCCGAGAATTGGAAAACCGCACCGATGCGAGGGGACATCCTGTGTTCCTCGATGAATCCCATCATGCCATCCACATCCGTCTGGCTGGGGCTGTTGCTGTAGAACCCCGTCAGGTAAACCCCGTTCGGTATGTCCTTTATCGGATCGAAACCGTCCAGCAGGAAAACCCCTCCCAGGATGCCTGTGTCGCATACGACCCCTCCAGGCTCCATGCAGCGGAGTGTGTCCCGGAGGGTCGCGGGACCCACCAGATCCAGGGCCTTCGTTATCCCGTCCAGCTTCCCTCCGATGGCCCCGTCATCCAGGACCATGAGGTCCGCATTGGGAACCAGGCCCATCTTCGACTCCCTATGGGTGGTGGCGACCACGCGGCACCCGAGCTCCTTCGCAAGATCGACAGAAGCATACCCGAGTGCGCATGTCGCACCCCGGACCAGCAGCGTGTCCGAGGGATCCAGCCTGAGCGACTGGAAGAGCGACCCACATGCGGTGTAGTATGTTTCCGGCACCGCCGCCAGCTGCCTCCAGCACATCCCCGTGTCCACTGGAAACACATGATTCCTTGGCAGCAGGGCATATTCGGCATAGCTCCCGTCGAATGAACGGCCCATCCCGCCCATCATCGCAATTATCCTCTGACCTGTGACCAGATCGGTGTCGGATGGATCGACGACCTCCCCGACACACTCTATCCCCGGGATCACTGGCTTCGAGATGTAGCCTTCGGTTATCTCGGACAGACGGAGAAGGGATTCGGAATGGTTCATCCCGAACGCCCTCACTCTGACCAGCACCCATCCGGGCATGACCTGTGGGATCCCAACTTCCGAGATGCGGACATCCTCAGCAGGTGTGACGCTGTCGATACGGACAGCACGCATCGTCCCAACGGTCATCGGAACCCTCCGACACGGTACAGATCCGATGTCACATCAACCCAGCACTGCGGATCGGCTGCTAGCCTGTTCCCTGTACACGCCTCGGCCACAGCAGGGCATCCTCTGCAGAACCTCAGCAGCCTGCAACGGGAGCATTTCTCCAGCGCACCGACGTCCCTGTACGCATCCTCCCGGTCACCCAGGAATATGTCTGAGATACTCTCCTCGAAGACGTTGCCTACCTTGCTGTCCATACGCCTGCACGCGTAGACGTCCCCGTTGGGCAGGATGGTCAGATGGTTCGCGCCACAATTGCATCCATCGTAGATCAGCCCGTCATCTGGATAGTCGTCCGGTCTGAACAGGCCATTCTCGTACAGGAAGGGCGTCCAGAGGTGGTCCTTGAGATTGAACACCGTCCCGCTACCTTCGTACTCCTGGAACTTGCGCCAGCATGCCTCGAGAAGATCCCTGTATTCCCCCGGGGTCAGAGCCTCGCCTCCGAAATCCCCGTCGCCGGGACAATAGCGGGCGAAAGCGAAAACGTCCACATCGTGATCCACGACTGTATCTATGATGCCTGGAAGTTCCGAAGCATTGGCCCTAGACACCGTGGTCATCACGGCACAGCGGATCCCTGCGGACCTTATCCAGGGAATCGCCTCCAACGTCTCATCGAACGATCCGGGGCGACGAATTGCGTCATGGGTCTCCCTCATACCGTCGATGGAAACTTGGTACTTCTCGCATCCGCAGGCCTTCAGCCTCCGGCAGACCTCATCCGTGAGATGGTACGGGTTCCCCATCACGGCGAACTCCAGGGACCTGTCGCGGAGGAGTTCCGCCAACCGCCAGAAGTCCGGATTAAGGATCGGGTCCCCTCCGGTGATGTAGAAGTACGGCGTGCGTCCCAGCTCCCTGCACATGGACATGCAACCGTCCAGGACCTCGACCATCCTATCGTATGTCATGCTCTCCAAGACGGTGCGATCCCGCACTGTGAAGATGTAGCAGTGCTTGCAGCGCTGATCGCAGTCCTCAGTTATGTGCCACTGGAAAGAGAAGTAGGGTGACATGGTCGGTGAATTGGTTTTGGTCCGGCAGAGCCGGACCGGGTATGCTCAGCTGGACCCGCAGGCACAGGACTTCTTGTCCCCTGCACCACAGGATGATCCGCATGCTGCGGCCTTCTTGTCCCCAGCCCCGCATGATGCCCCGCAGGCACTGGATGTCTTGCCGTTCCAAGTCGCGAAAGATTCGAGTCTGCTCATTCTATCACTCCGCCCCCTACACGATGGTGATGGGGCGTATGGTAGAACCTGCAATCCATATTTCAACCAAGGAGTAACCGAACGGTAACCCCCTTCACAATTGAAATACGCACACCCCGATGTGAGCATGGTGATAGGATCCGCATCGAACAGGAGAAACCCCAGACCCCCGTTTGCCCGGTTGCCACCATGATCAATCTCATTGACAGCAAATGGAAGATGCTGATCCTGAGGAACCTCCTGAGAGAGCCCAATCGGTTCTCGGATTTCAAGAGGACGATTCCCGGTATCAGCTCAAAGGTGCTGACGGAATCCCTGCGCGGTCTTGAGAGGGATGGGATAATCCTGAGGGAGGTCGGCGAGGGAATCAACCCTCCGGTTGTGTACTCCCTCACCGAACTCGGGGAATCCATGCGCCCGGTGATCGACGCCATGCATGACTGGGGTGAGACGTACCTGATGAACCTGGAAGCCCGCTGACACTATCACCGTCGGAAGAAATCGTCCAGGCGCCTCACCTTCGGCTTGGGCTTGGGGGGCTCCATGGGCCTCCTCTTCCCGTCATCCGGCTTGTCGAACGCCCCTCCGAACAAGGTGGCCTGCTGGCTCCCCATCATCAGGTCCTTCTCCGTCCACCCCAGGACCTCCGTTATCCTGGACGCCGTCTGCGCTATGCGCTCCGCGTAGTACCTGTAGTCGGGCTTCGCGGTAAACGGGACGCCGCTCACGTACGGCTCCACCTTCTGGGGCGCGGAGTTCCCATCGGTGACGATCCACGACACCTTCATCCCGGGGATGAAGTCGTAGCCCATCTGGATCAGCTTCTTCGCGGCCTGGACGTTGGCCATCCTGTCAGGGTTCTCGTAGGCGTCCAGCCCCTTGCAGGTGCGTGATATCACCAGCTCGGATGGATCAACCTTCCCCGCCAGGACCTCCTGGACCGTCGACTTCACCAGCGCCAGCGCCTCGTCGTTCCTCTCGTCCAGGATTTTGTCGAACAGCTCGGTCAGAAGCCTGCTCTGCAGATCGAAGGAATCCGAACGGCGGATCTCGTATCCCCTTACCAGCAGCTCCTCCTGGGGCTCCGGCCAGACCACCCTCCCCACGTACCTCTTCTTCATGCCGTGGGTGAACATGGGTTCCAGGATCTTCTCGAACTCCAGCGTCCCTCCGTCGCGGGAGTACTTCTCCGCCATGCGGTTGCCGAACTCCACTGAGCCGTCCAGGTTGTGCTCCGGGGACTGCATGAACACCGAATCGGTGTCGGAGTAGATCGCGTGGATGCCCTCGGATTCCACCTCGTCGATGATGCCCTTCACGTTCGCTCTGGCGAAGGACGTGATGGCCGCCCCGATGCTCTTGTCGGTGAACCTGTAGAACGAAGAGGCGAACACCCCGTAGAACGTGTTCATCAGCACCTTCACCGCGGCCTGGAGGCCGTCCAGGTACTGATGCTCGTGCTGATCGGACGTCGCCTTCATCCTCCTCTTGATGTCGTCCCTCTGGTCCATCAGGTTGGACAGGATCGTCGGGAGGAGTCCGACCCTCCTCTCCTTGGACATGAACCTGGTCCCGGACGGAGCGACGATCTCCCCGTCAGGGGACAGGGTGGTGAAGCAGATGTTCTTGGCGATGATCAGCGACGGGTACATCGATTTGAAGTCCAGGACGCAGACCCAGTGGTACAGCCCGGGGGTCATGGTGTGCACGTAACCGCCCTCGATCTGCTCCGACGCAACGGCGCGGCCCATGTTGGGGACGGCGATCTTCCCGCGGTCCGCCGCGCGGATCAGCAGCGAGTCCGCCAGCTGTGACGACCCCGAGGTGAGGACATCCTCCACCGGCAGCTTGGACACCGCCGCGAGGTCCATCCCCTTCCTCAACGTGCCGACCTCCAGCAGGATGCGCAGCGCCAGCTCGGCGTCCCTGGTGCAGTACTCCATGACCCTCCCGCTGTTCTCGGCCCACTCCGCATCCATGTGCTTGGGGTCCACATCCATCTTGCCCTCCCCCAGGAGCTGCATGGAGACCGCGTTCAGCGTCTCCTGCTTGGGGCGGATCTCCCTCTTCGCCGCCCACCAGGCATCGCATATGAGCCTCCCCTTGACCCTCCAGAACCTCTCGCTGTGGACCCTCGGCTGACCGCCGTCGCGTCCCCACGGCAGCGCGTCCTTCATGCGGTTGGCCTTGGCCCTCTCGGAGATCTTGCGGATGTCGTAGTTGTCGATGTTGTACCCCGTTATGACGTCGGGATCCTCCCTGCGTATGAGGTCGGAGAACCCCTGGATGATGTCCCTCTCGGCCCCATGGATCGGATCGCAGCGCCTGATCCCCCCGTCCTCCCACACCACTGCGCATATGCAGTACAGGAACTCGTGCTCGACGCTGTTCTCTATGTCGAACGAGAGTATCCTGAGGCCTGGATCGAACGGGTCTATGTTCTCGAACGACCCCATCTCTATGGCCAGGTCGGTGCACCACCGGTTTTCCACCGGATCCCCTGTCACACGGATGCAGGACCCCATGTCCGTGTCGTAGATGTAGCGAAGGTCGAACTGGATGTCCGAGGCCAGGACATCGGAGCCCGCCCGCCGGATCCTGTTCCTGAACTCCGAGACCTTCCAGGGGCTGCGGATGGTGACCTTCAGGACCTCGGCCTCACGGGACCTGTAGAGTAACGTGTCACGGTCCAGCGAGACCACCTCCGGGTCCCCGGTCAGCTGAGCGACCAGCTCGTCGGTCGGTGACACCGCGAAAACGTACGGATGGAACCCGCGATGCAGGATGACCACCGACTGCTTGTCACGGGTCTTGCCGTAGAACTCGATGACGGGTTCGTCGCCCTCCGTGGTGTAGGAGGCGCTGATCAGTCTGACGTCCCATGTCCCCATCGGATCACTTGTTCGCCACGATCCTGATGACGTCCCCATCCTGGAGCTCGTAATCCGCTCCGACGGTGCGCTTGGTCTTCGCGTTCACCGCGCGGATGAACTTGTCGCCCAGGTCGCTGTGGACCCTGTAGGCGAGGTCGCGGGCCGTGGATCCCCGGGGCACCAGGAAAGCGTCGGGAAGCACCCTGCCGAAATGGTCGGTGTACTTGTTCTCGTCCTCCACGGGATAGACCGCGATGAGATCCAGCATCCTGAACGCGGCATCCTCGATGCACCTCTGCACCCCGGTCCCGCCGTTGGCCGCCATCTTCTCGGCCATGTACTCCAGGGCCTTCCTCTGACCGTCGCTGACCTTGGCACCCTCCTTGATCGTGAACGTCTCGTCTCCGGGCGTGTACTCCACCAATCCGCCGTTGGCCGCCTTCTTCAGGGCAAGCTCGGTCTCGGCCATTGTCGGGACGCACATGTCGTTAACCGCCCTGACCTTCTCGATGTTTCCTGGCGGGGCGATATCGGCCTTGTTCATGGCGGCGATCATCGGCTTCGACTGCGCTCTGATCTCCCCGCAGAGCCTGAGGAGGAGGTCGTCGTCCCATTTGGTGGGGTCGTCGGGGAGGGGCACCACCTTCAGCGCCTCCTTGATCTGCGCCTCGGTGACCTTCAGTCCCTGGAGCCTCTCCGCCAGAATCGCCTCGGGCTTGCTGCCCTGCATCTTGGCCTGCCTGGCTATCTTGGAGAACCCGTTCTTGATGATCTCCCTCATCCAGCACTCTATCTCCCTCCTGAGGAACAGGATGTCCTCGGTCGGATCGTGGGAGCCCACGTCCACAGGGTTACCCTCGATGTCGGTGGACCCGCTGACGTCCACCACGTTGATGAGCGCGTCCGCCTGCCTGAGATCGTCCAGAAACTTGTTGCCCAGGCCCTTGCCCTCCCAGGCATCCGGGACCAGCCCGGCCACGTCCAGGAGCTCCACCGGGACCATCCTGGTCCCGTTGACGCATAAGGAGTTGTGCGGCGTGCACGTGACGCCCAGCTCCCTGCAGGGGCAGGGGGTGCGCACATAAGCGACACCCTTGTTGGGCTCGATGGTGGTGAAAGGGTAGTTGGCTATCTCGACGGGCGCCATCGTGGCCGCCCCGAAGAATGTGGATTTGCCGACGTTCGGCTTCCCTACGATGCCTATCTGCATGGAATCGACCGAGGATATCGAATCCTGGCATTAATTATATTCATGCCGAGGGGACTTGTTCCGATTCATCTGCCCATGTTCTCCTCGATCCTGTCCAGGAGCCTGCAGAGCTCGTCCACCTCTTCGTCGGTCATCCCGCGGAGGATGCCCATCCCCCTGCCTCCTCCGACCTTGACGATCTCCTCGTGCAGACGCCTCCCCTCCTCCGTGAGCGATACGCGCTTTGCCCGGGCGTCCTCGTCCGAGACCCTGACGTCCAGTATCCCCTTGGACCTCATGCGGTCCACCAATCCGCAGGCCGCCTGGTGGGTCACCTCCAGATGGTCGCGGACGTCGTTGATCTGGCACCCCGGGTTCCTGGCCACGAACAGTATTATGGCGGACTGGTTCGACGTCAGGTCCAGCGCCTTCAGATCGTCGTCCCTCTGATGGATCAGCCTATTTCCGATGCGCTGTATCCTCCTGACGATGGTCAGGCCCCTCTCGCTGCAAGGGTCGGTCATGACGATGCCTTCCCTTCCACGTCCTCGGTCACGTCGTTCCCCTTGCCCTTGTCCCTGGCCATGTGGATGGTGGCACTCCGGCCCGGTATGAGGAAGTCCGTCACGGGATCAAGATGCTTGAGGAACAGGTTGGCGATGTTCCCCACCAGGATGGCGCTGATGATTGTCCCCTCGCGGACGCCTCCGAGGGTGCCGAGGCCCACCAGCCCGATGACGGCCGCGATGACCACCATGCTCATGTCCTGGGTCACGCGGACGCGGTTGTACGGCTTGCGCACCTTCATGGTGAGGGTGTACGCAAGACCGTCCCCGGGTATGATCACCAGGTTGGCGACTATCTGTATGTACACGCCGAACGCCAGCGCGCAGCAGCCGAGGACCACACAGACCAGCCTGGACACGTACTCCTCCGGCGCTAGGTCGTTCAGTATGAACATCCCTATGTCCACGAAGTACCCGAAGAACACGGAGACGATGACCTGCTCCAGGAGATTGAACTTGTTGGCCTTCTTGCCCAGAAGCAGGAACTGTATGAAGACCAGGAGGAAGCTGTACAGTATCGTGAAGTTCCCCAGCGTGAGGGATGTGAATATCATCGACAGGCTGTACGGGATCGATGTTATGGGCGAGGTCCCCAGGGACGCCTTCGTGATGGCCGCTATCCCCAACGAGAGGACGAACAGGTCGATGAAGAACACGACGTAACGTCTTACCAGACCCTTCTCGAATCTTGCCATATGAGTTCCGAGAGGCGATTATACAACATGTTGTATATCAACGTTGGCGAGCGGCCGGGATCGTGGATGCGACGAAGAAAGACGATGTGATCAGCGGCGGTTCCTGAAGACGGCGTCTGCGACCTCCCCGATCTCCGCCGGACGGAGGTTCTCCACCCTCTCGTCCAGATAGGGTACGTCGTCCCCCGGACGGACGAGGCCCGCCGCCTTGAGGGATGTGCCGATCTTCTTCCTGCGATGGTTGAACGTGACCTCGGTCACCCTGAGGAATGTCCTCTCGTCCAGGACGTCGAACGGGGCCTTCCGGGGGGTTATCCTTACTATGGCGGAGTCCACCTTGGGCCTGGGGTTGAACCTCGATGCCGGCACGGTCTCCATGATCTCGCAGTCAGCGCGGTAGAAAAGATTGACGGTGAGCCTGGAGTAGTCCGGGCTCCCGACGTCCGCCACCATGCGGTCGGCGAACTCCTTCTGGACCATCACCACGGCGGTGCGGAACGGATGCTCCAGGAGCTTGAAGATTATGGGCGTCGAGACGCTGTACGGGAGGTTGCTGACGAAGACGTCGAACTCCGGGAAGGGCACCTTCACAGCGTCGCCGTGGACCAGCTCCAGCCGGTCGCCGTAGGTCTCGGAGATGTATCCGGCGAGCGTGTCGTCCAGCTCGATGCACGTGAGCCTGCATGGCTGACCGAGGAGCCTCTCGGTGAGTATACCGAGGCCCGGCCCCACCTCCAGGACCCTGTCCCCTTCGCGGATGCCGGCATAGGAGACGTGCCTGTCGGCGACCCTTCCGTCGGTCAGGAAGTTCTGACCCTTGCTCTTCTTGGGGACGACGCCTGTCTCGGCGATCAAACGGCCGGTGTCGGTCATCTCGATACGAAGAGGTAGCGCTTCCTCTCGGGATCGGAGATCTCGAGGACGATGCGCGCGACGATCAGCTTCTCCGGGTTCTTCACACCCGTCCTCTCGGCCAGGTCGGAGAAGTCCTTGAAGTTGCCTTTCTTCCTCTCCTCGAGGATGGCCATCATGGACTTCTTCCCCAGTCCCGGGAGCTCCTCCAGCATGTGCTTGCGCATGCTGATGCCCTCCGCCTCGTTGAAGAAACGGATGAACCTGAGCTGCTTGGACATCACGATATCCGTGACCGCGTACTCCAACTCCGCCTGGGCGTTGTTGGTGAGGTCGTTGTAGTTTATGCGCCTCTTCACGTGGTCTATGATGTCCCTCTTGACCTCGGGGGTGTCCTTCCCTATGTAGGTCCTGACACCGATCTCCACCTGCGCCCCTGCCTTGGGGACCAGCTCGAAGAGCTTGAACTCCTCGTCGCCGATCGCGTAGCACACGGGCTCCCTCCTCGAGAAGCTGCCGCCGGAGGTCCCCTGTGCCAAATAATCAAGGATGTAAGCGTAATCTTCCATGGGAGGACCTCAGTCACGGGGGACGTGCTTGTCCACGATGGCGATTATCTGCTCGATGGTGCCCTGTTCCAGGGTCACCCTCTCCTTGGAGAAGATCGCACGGACATCCTCCGGATGCCTCGGGAGGATGTCCGCGATTTTGTAGGCGACGGAATCACTGACGACGTCTATCTGACCGACCTCGTCGATGATCGCCTGCGCCTGTTCGAGGGAGATGCTGCAGACGGTCTGAGCATGCTCGAGCGCGTGCTTCTGCGAGGCGAGCAGGCTCTCAGATCCCCTCTTCTCCGCTTCCGCCATGAGGAGGTCCCTCACTTCTGCGACCGTTACGTACTGCTCAGACATGTCCGTTCACCTTCGGCTTCAGTTGACGTTCCTGACGAGGTGCTCGGGACGGGCGACGACGATCTTGGTCTTGTTGCCGTCCTTGACGCTGACCTCGTACGCGCTTCCCCTGGCACCGATGACCACACCGGTCAGCCCGTGGAACCTGGAGAAGGGCATCCCCTTGTGGATGCTGGGGTCGATGACGATGTTGACCTTCTCGCCGGCCTCGAATGTCTGGAGCCCCTTGGTGATGGGGGACAGTCCGCGTGCCCTGATCTTCTTCTTCAGGACATTGCGGGTCTTCGTCCTTGTGCCTCTGGATCTCTGCATTTTAATCCCTCATGGTTCGTGATAGTTGATCGCCAACACGTCGAGAGTCTCGACGCGGCACTGAACCCCCAGCCTCTCCGAGAAGCTGGGCGTGCTCCTGCCGTCGTCCCCGGACACGAACTCCTTCACGTACGTACCCGAGTCGGTCTCCAACTCGAGGTCGAACGAGTCGTCGGTTATCGCGTCCGCCTCGACCCAGTGGATCCTCCTCTTCCTAACCAGGTCGGCCCTTCTGTGCTCGACACGGCGTGGAGTCCTCTGATCTATATTGGCGTCCTTGAACGATAAGGCAACCTCAACTACTGCCTCTTTATTAACTTTACCATCTGCTAGGACGTGGACGCGGTACACCTTGTCGGCAGCCGCCTCCTTGTACCTCTCCACAGCCTCGCGCTGGACATAGTGCAGGTCCTGGAAAGCGGCAAGGTCGTTGTCGGCCCTCTCCTTGAGCTCATCCAGATCTATCCTCCTGACCCTCGGGTTGCTTATCTCGAGGACGAACGGCCTGCCGTCCCCCAGCATGCGGGCGTCTATGTCCTCCCTGCCCATCCCGTGGAAGAAGTGCTCCGTCCCCCCGGTCATCTCCAGGGCGACATCCCCTATGATCTCCTGAACCGATGTTTCATACATCTTGCCCTTGCCATGACAGTGGTCGCACCCCTTCCCGTGGCACACCCTGCACGGCCAGATGGTCTGCGGGATCTCGCGGCTGAACTTGTTGTAGCGCCCTGCGATGAATATCGGGGATATGTCCACGGCGACGTCGGCGAAGCGCGTGTCCACGCACGCCACCACCTGCGGGTTCCTGAACTCCACAGGACGGTGGATCATCGGCAGCGCCAGCTTCCCGATCTCCCTGTTGAGCTCCGCCTTTATCGGCTCCGCCTGGTCCAGGCCGTACTCCTCCCAGATCTCCTTCTCCCTCTTCGCGATCTCCGGCTCCACCCTGGTGCCTATGAGGAAATTGTCCGACTCGATGGGGTTGATCGCGTCGGCCGCGGCCTCGGCGAACCTGTCCAGCAGGTCGAAGACGTTCTCGCAAAGCGGGCAGAACTCGTCGGCGGGGGCGTCGATGCCCTCTTCAGCCAGGGCCTCGCGTATCATGCGGCCCCTGAGGTCGTTGGTCATGCCGGTGCCTATCTTCCCGAACATACGGCCCAGACAGTGGTCGCACAGACCGGTCTCGGCCAGCGCGCGGGCCTTGTCGAAGTTCTCGTGGATCCACTCCTCCATGGGACCGCCTCACAGATCGAAGCCCATCTCGGCTATCCTGAGCCTCGGGCGCTGGCTCTCCAGGTAGTGGTACACGGTGGCGTGCTCGCTTCCCTGGAGGATGAGCTCCACCGCATGCTTGGCCACCGGGAGGCTGATTGAGTTCCCGATCAGAGCGACGGTGTTCCCGTAGATCACCATGTCGCATCCGGTGAGGTCCTCGATGATCCTGCGGGTCTTCCCGTCCTTCCCGATTAGCCTTCCCCTGATCCTGGTGACCTGGTTGGTCCTGTCCCCGACGAACTCCTTCAGGTCGACGACCTCCAGGTACTCGTCGTCGTCGAACAGCCTCATGGCCTTGTCCGGGTTGAACCCCCTGCCGACCGCCCTCACGACGTCCATGATCTTGAGGGCCATGGTGGGGTCCTCCAGCTCCACGTCGTCGTGGATGATGACCTCCCCCTCCTCGGTGTCGATCTCCAGCTTGATCCCCGAGATGCTCTGGAGGGTCTTCTTCGTCTCTCCATTCTTGCCTATGAGCGTCCCGACCCTGTCCGCCGGGACCCTAATCGATCTCATTCCTCGTCCTCCTCTTCGTCGTCCTTCCCGCTGAGGGCCTCCTCGTACACGACCTTGTCGTCTATGACGTCGGCTTCCCTCCTCCTGAAGAAGGCGTTGATGTTGCGGATGTCCCTCTCGAGCAGCTCCTTGGAGTTGTAATGGTCGGCGGTCATCGCCTGGCCCACGTCTATCATGATCGGCTGGCCCTCCCACATCAGGATGTTGTACTCGCTCAGGTCCCCGTGGACCAGATGGGCGTCCTGCCATCCGTCTATGATGAAGGATATCACCTCGTCGTAGGTCTCCGTGGGGTCGTCCAGGACCACATCCTTGAGCTGGGGGGCGGGCCCTGTCTCGTCGCCGATGTACTCCATGAGCAGGCAGTTATGGGCGAACGTTATGGGCTCTGGCACCGGGATCCCGGCCTCGCTGTACCTCATCAGGTTCCTGAACTCCTTGTTCACCCAGGCGTAGATCATCTTCCACCTGTTGCCGGTGACCCCTCTGAACCTGGGATCGCCCTCCACGTACTTGGACACCCTCTTGAACGTGGACGTGGAGGTGCGGAAGATCTTGAGGGCCATCCCGTCACCGTCCTCGTCGGTGGCGTAGAAGACGTTGCCCTCCTTCCCTGTCGATATGGGGTAGTGCACCTGGTCGATGTACCCCGAGGTCATCATGTCGTAGATCGTCAGAAGGGTCTTCTTGTCGAAGACCTCCGCATCGGTCTGCCTCTCGTCTCCGGTGCGGTTGGTCTTAAGGGCGTCCACATGCCTCTCGAGGTATGCGTACGCCTCCTCATAGGAGGACATGCGGCTCCCTTCTTCAGAATATGTCCAGGTTCTTCGGGACCTTGCCCCTCTTGCTGAGGTTGACGGCCTGGGTCTTGGTGTACCTGAACCTGATGTCGCATTTGTCGGGCTGGAAGTCCCAGACGGAGATGATCAGGAGGTCCCCCTCCCTTATCCACATCCTCTTCTTGATCTTCCCGGGTATGCGGCCAACGCGGGACACCCCGTCCTCGCACATGACCTTGATCTTGGAGGCGCCGAGCAGCTGGTCCGCTATCCCGAACATCTCCGCTTCCTTGATATTGGGAAGACGTACACGTGTTACGTCCTCATCCGGACTTTCCAGCGGTGCGTTATCGGCCATATTTCTCACTCCGAATGTGACGCGATTAAGGGAACGGTATAAAAAGGTTCTTCGTAGGACCGTGCGGGGGCGACCGTGCCCTCCGGCGGAGACGGTCTCGCAACCGTTATAAATAAGGTCGCGATGGGACTGGGTACGCTCTGGTAGTGTAGCGGCCAATCATTCGGCCCTTTCGAGGCCGACACCCGGGTTCGAATCCCGGCCAGAGCACCATACCGCCCTCAGACCCCCAGTAGCTTCTTGCGATACGCCGCGCTCTTCTCGGCGACCTCATCCACGTTCTTGCGGTCCACCACGAAGACCTCCGGCAGCTTCCTGGGATGGGCCTGCAGCATCCTGGCCACCAGGTTCTCGTCCGGGAAGTCCTCGCTCTTCAGGTACTTCCTGTCCCAGTTGTTGGCGAGCTGGAGCACAGCCTCTATCCCGCGGTTGTAGAACTGCTCCGCGAACACCGCGCCCACCGTGGCGTCCTTGGACATGATGGCGACCGTGCTGCCCCTCACGGCGAAATCGGTCCCGTTGAACGACACGGCGACCCCTCCGCTGTCCCTGACCAGATCCAGGGCCTGGAAGTCCGTGTTGTCGCCGCCCATGTAGAAGGTCGAATCGAGGTCGATGTTGGTCTGGCGCCTGATGTCCAGCAGCTGGTATGCCTTCTTGTGGGAGGTCATCGGCACGACCGACTCCATGAGGCTCATGGCGGCCATCTCCGGGATCCTGTCCTGGAGTATGGAGTCCAGGGTCCTGATGATCTTCACGTCCGACGGGTCCACCTCCATGGGGACGTTGAGCTCGTACTCCAGCCTCGGGATCCTCAGGGAGGATATCTCCTCGGCCATCTCCCTCAGCTTGCGGGCCTCCGCCCTGCCGAACTGGACCTGGTCGAGCTCCATCCTCGAGCAGGCCGTGTCGCAAAGCGGCATTCCGAGCTCCTGGTTCACCTCCATCATCCCGTGCTCGAAGATCGAGGTGCTGATGAACGACGGCATCAGGTTGGAGATGTAGCGTATGGCCTCCCCCGCCCCCGGCATGAGCCTCATGTCCTCGCGGCCGAACCTGTTGACAAGATGGTCGGTGGCCCCGTTGGCCTTCAGGAAGGGCACGGCCCATTTCAGGCTGTTCCCTGCGGTGGCCTCCTCCCTGCCCAGGACGTAGGCGGTGAGCTCGTCGTACCTGACGAGCACGTCGTAGAAGTGCGCACCGTTGCGGATGAACCTGGCGCACAGGTCGCGCATGTAGTTGTTCATCGTCAGGAACCCGCGGCAGTTGCACACGAATATCCTGTCTGGGAACAGTCCCAGCTCCTCCACCGGATCGAACTCCCCGGGCATCGGATCACCCCAGGCGCGCGTCCACCCTCTCGGACAGGTCGTACGGACCGTCCAGGGGCTCGTCTCCGGCGTATAGCCTCTTGCCCTCGATCCTCACCCTGCCCTCGGCGAAGGCGCCGACGGTGGCGACGATCAGCGGGAGCTCGCGCTTGGCCCCGTCCTCGCGGATCCTCTTGAAGAGCGGCTCGTCCGTGCCCTCGCGGGCCTTGACCTCGTCCAGGGTCGATGTGCGGAGCTTCTCGCCCATCCCGGCCCAGAGGGCGTCGTAGTCCCCTCCGCGGATGGGGAACCCGCAGTACGTCACGGCCGCCCCGCGGTCCCACTCCTCGGTGCACATGTGCATCATCACGCCCTGGCGGTCGGCGCCCTCCGAGATGAGCTGCCAGATGACCTCCTGCCAGGTCCCCTTCGGGCCGTCCGGCAGCGCCGGGTGGAGATTGAGCATGTCGTACTCCCTGCAGGTCTCGTCGTCCATCCACATCATGTATCCCGCCAGGATTCCGAGGTCGAACGGGTATTCCGACGTGAGCCTCCTGAGCTCCCTCCCGTACTCATCCCTCCAGGCGGTCTGGTCCTCGCTCCAGAGCTCCGGTTTGAACTTCTTCCACGAAAGCGTCACCAGCGGGATGCCGTAACCCCTCACCATGTCGAAGAACAGCTGCCTCTGCTCCCTTTTCGGGTTGTCCTCCTCGGTGTTGTCCCAGTTGCAGAACACGAAAGATATCTCGATGTCGAGTTCGCCCCGCTCCTTCCCGTCCGTTATGGCCTTGAGCAGGTTGCGGGACCCCGGTCCCCTCCCGGTGGAGAACCAGCCTAGTTTGAGCATAAGCGGGCATGTCATTCCCTTAATATTATGTTGGCTCGGGAACGGGACGTGACGTTGTGTGCATCATCTGCGATACGAGCGACCGTTCTGGGGATCGCATCCCAGTCAGCTGTCCTCGCATAGACGGCATCCGGGTTTCCTGGGATCTTTAGAGGATCCCGGATGAGAACCCTTCACGATTGATCGCCGTCGTTCAGCGAAGAGGGTCCGAACGTCAGAGACTTGTATGTGGACGAGACATTCGTGGCTATCGCAGGTGTGAAGTGATGAGGGGAGCAATAATAATCAACGCATACTCCACCAATGCCGACGCTTTGTATCAGCCCCGTAGGCTTAAAGAGGAGTTCGAGAGGAAGGGCGTGGCGGCGGACATCATCCACAACGACTCGTTCCTCACGATGATAGACGGGGATCGCATCTGCTGTTCCTGCGCGGATTACGATTTCATCGTTTACCTGGACAAGGACAAATACACCCTCCGGGGCCTGTCGAAGCTGGGTGTGCCGCTGTTCAACCCATACGATGGGATCATGGCCTGTGACGACAAGATGATGACGTACTACGAGCTCGCGGGCTCGGGGGTCAGGATTCCGAAAACGATGCCGGGGCTCCTATGCTATGCTCCCGAAGAAAGGATCAAGGACGAAACCGTCGAGAGGATAGAGTCGGAGCTGTCATACCCTCTCGTGGTGAAGGAGTGCTACGGTTCCCTCGGCAAGGGGGTGCACCTGATCTCGAACCGGAATGAGCTCCTGGACATCATGGAGAGACTCAAATGCGTGGAACATCTGTTCCAAGAGTACATCGATACGAGCTACGGGAAGGATGTCCGCGTGATAGTCATCGGGGACCAGGTGATCGGAGCGATGCTGCGTTCGTCGGAGAACGATTTCCGCTCGAACATCGGCAATGGTGGGGAGGGCCTGTTGTTTCCGGTCGACGATGAGATAAGGGATATCGCTCTGAACGTGACCAGGACGCTGAAGCTGGACTATTGCGGAATAGACCTGTTGTTCGGTCCTGACGATACATACTATGTCTGCGAAGTCAACTCGAATGCGTTCTTTTCGACGTTCGAGAAGGTCACCGGGATCAATGTGGCGAAAAGGTATGCGGAGTACATACTGGACTCTGTGAGGGGAAAGTGACCTGCACGACGCTCGGACTGCTTCAACATGCATCATCCGTCGATCTGCTTCGCATCCCCGCTGGGGCCCGTACATTCCCGGACGCCGGTTGACGTTTCGATGCGTCCGGCCACCGGCGTCACCGGGACGGAGGCACGGGTCACGTCACACATCGAAAAGAACGGTCACCGCAGGGGTCCCGCGGTCGACCTCCATCATATGGTACGTCACCGCCTTCACCTCCGACCTGACCCTGTGCCTGGAACGGTCCAGCCTCTCGCCTCTGGCACGACACACCACGTCGTCGCCCTCGAAAGACACCTCGAACTCCTTCAGGATCAAGTTGTCGCAGTCCTCGATGAACAGCAGCTCCGAGAGGAAAGAGTATAGCCTGTCCTCATCGTCGATCCCGGTGACGCGGAACTCCGTCTCCTCCGACGTGCCCACGTTGGACAGATCGACGGTCTGGTCGAATAACGCGTAACCCGCGTTGGCGAAGCACTCCTCAAGGGTGTCGCCGAACGCCCTGACCATCATGTCGGCGGTGTGATCCACGAGAACGTACCTGTCCATGACCGGTTATCCCCCGGCACTGATAATACGTTGGCGGTCGCAGGGATGATATCCGGGCAGGCCGTCACCCTCCCATGGACGGATCGGTCTACTCACGCGCAAGGGAATTCGTGGCCGGACTCTTCGAGGGGGACAGCGGCGGCCACGACATCTGGCACACCGTCAGGGTCCACGACCTGGCGATGGCCATCTGCCTCCGGGAGGGAGGGGACATGGAGGTGGTCAGACTGGCGGCGCTGCTCCATGACGCGGACGACAGGAAGCTGTTCGGCGACAACGGCCACGCCAACGCCAGGCGCTTCATGGATTCGGAGAGGATAGACATGGGAGTGCAGGAGAGGATCATGGGGATCATAGACCAGGTCTCGTTCAGGGGGACCGACTCGGTCACCCCCGATTCCCTCGAGGGGATGATCGTCCAGGACGCAGACAGGCTGGACGCCATCGGCGCCGTCGGCATAGCCAGGGCGTTCGCCTACGGAGGGAGCAGGGGCCGCCCCATGCACGTCCCGGGGGAGGGCCCGAACCTCGGTATGGACGACGACGCGTACAGAAGGAACGAGGGCACGACAGTGAACCACTTCCACGAGAAGCTCCTGCTTCTCAGGGACATGATGAACACCCCGACGGCGAGACGCATGGCGGAGCATCGCCATGACTTCATGGTCTCGTTCCTGGATGAGTTCTCGGCGGAGTGGGAGGGACGTCTCCGATCGCTTCAGGATGAAATGGTTCCTCCTGAACTCTATGATGCCGTCCCTCTGGAGCTTCCCCAACTCGGTGGACATGGCGCTGCGGTCGACACCGAGGTAGTCCGCCATCTCCTGGCGGTTCATCCCTATCATGAACTCGTTGGACCCTGCCTGGCGGGCCTGGTCCGAGAGGAACGCGCAGATCTTCTCCCTTGTGGACCTCTTGGCCAGCTGGTCCAGCCTGCGGTTCATGCCGAGCGACGCCCCGGCGAGACACCTCATCAGGTTCTTAATCAGACGGTTGTGGAACTGGCATGAGGACGAGCATACGTTGGCCACCCTTGCCACATCCAGGTACATGACCTCCGTTACCTCCGTCGCCACGATGCTGACGTCCAGTATGCCGGAGGTGCAGGCGTATTCGGTGCAGATCGTCCCCTCCGGACCGTGTTCGGCGAGGACCGTGCGGTTCCCCCACCAGTCCTCCCTGACCTCCCTCACGTTCCCCCTCAGCACCACACCGAGACAGTCGGTACGATCCCCGCGACGGAACAGGAACTCGTCCTTGGCGTATACGCGCGAGAACGCCCCCAGGCACTTCAGCATGGCATCCATCTCCCCGTCCTCTATGCCCTCGAACAATCCCGTGTTCCTCAGGACGATGGCCTTCCCTCTCATGGATATCAGTTGTAAAAACAACGTTTCTGTTATATTAACCACACCATCTTGATGACGGCAGAAATCAATCGACGGAGGCTGAAGAGATGGAATCCGAAATCAAGATGTTCTGCTACCAGTGCGAGCAGACCGCCGGAGGGACGGGCTGCAGAGGAATGACCGGGGTCTGTGGGAAGACCGCCCGGGTCTCGGACCTCCAGGACAGTCTCACTGGCGCCCTGGTTGGTCTGGCACGCTCCCCCGCGGTCGGGGACCTGGGCCCCGACGGCGACATGACGGTCCTCAGGGCACTGTTCTCGACACTGACCAACGTGGACTTCGATCCCGAGGACATCGAGTGCCAGACCGAAGAGGTCGAGAGGCTCTCCGGAGGCGCAGAACCCATGGACCTGGGGAGGCTGTGGAACGCCCAGGATGACGTCAGGTCCCTGAAGTCCCTGATTCTCTTCGGGATACGCGGCATGGCCGCGTACGCGTACCATGCCGCCATACTCGGGAGGACCAGCGAGAGAGTCATGGGAACAATCTACAGGGGACTCGCCATGCTGGACTCCGATTCTGATGCCGGCATGCTCCTGGCCATGGCCATGGAGGTGGGGGAGTCGAATCTGGAGTGCATGAGGATCCTGGACGAGGCGAACCGCGAGTGCTTCGGCATCCCCGCCCCGGTCCAGGTGTCCACCGACATCGTCAAGGGACCCGCCATCATCGTCTCCGGCCATGATCTGAAGGATCTAAAGAATC
This sequence comes from uncultured Methanomassiliicoccales archaeon, assembly GCA_959597175.1. GTDB lineage: Archaea > Thermoplasmatota > Thermoplasmata > Methanomassiliicoccales > Methanomethylophilaceae > Methanoprimaticola. The sequence goes on along the minus strand of CAUFXM010000002.1, from coordinate 50,257 downwards.
TCCTTGAGCAGACCGAGGGGAAGGGCATCAGCATATACACCCACGGGGAGATGCTCCCCGCCCACGCATACCCCGAACTCTCCAAATACAGGCATCTGAAGGGGCACTACGGCACCGCCTGGCAGAACCAGAGGACCGAGATGGACGGCATCGACGTCCCCGTCCTGTTCACCACCAACTGCCTGATGCCCCCGAAGGACGGCTACATCGGGAACGTGTTCACATCGGGCCCCGTAGCCCATCCGGGCACCGTCCACATCGCCGACGGAGACTTCACCCCCCTCATCGAGAGGGCGCTGGCGACGGGTGGGTTCCGCGAGAGCGTGTCCGGGAAGGTGGTCTACACCACCGGCTTCGGAAGGGAGGCCGTCCTTGCCAACGCGGGCGCCATCGTGGATGGCGTCAAGTCCGGTGCAATCGGCCACTTCTTCCTGGTTGGAGGATGCGATGGAGCCAAGCCCGGCAGGAGCTACTTCAGGGAGTTCGTCCAGAGGACACCGTCCGATTCGGTGGTCCTGACCCTTGCCTGCGGGAAGTTCAGGTTCAACGACCTGGCCCTGGGGGACATCGGCGGCATCCCGCGCCTGCTGGACATGGGACAGTGCAACGACGCCTACGGGGCGATCCAGGTGGCCGTCGCCCTCGCCGACGCTTTCGGATGCGGGGTCAACGACCTTCCCCTGAGCATGGTCCTGTCCTGGTACGAGCAGAAGGCCGTATGCATACTCCTGACCCTGCTCCACCTGGGCGTCAGGGGCATCTACCTGGGACCCAGCCTGCCGGCATTCGTGTCCCCGGGAGTGCTGAAGGTGCTGGTCGAGAACTTCGACATCCATCCGATCTCCGACCCGGAGACGGACATGGAGGAGATGCTCGGAAGGAAAGGGTGATGCGCCTGGGTCTGACGGACATTCGGAATCCGTCAGACCCCCAACGTTTTTCGTAGCGGATGCGACGAAGGCTCGCAGAATCCGCTGCCGGAACCCCACTTTTAGGTAAACCCTATATACCTATCCCCTGCATCGGCGGTAGCATGCGCATAACGATCGTGGGGTGCGGATCCATAGGGTCCAAACTCGCAAAGGCCGCCGATGAGATGGCGGAGGTCAAGAGGATATACCTCATGGATGAGGACGCGCCCAGGGCCGAGAGGCTGGCGTCCGAGCTGAACAAAGCAATCGTCATCACCGACATCGAGGAGGAGCTCTACCACAGCGACCTGGTCGTCGAGGCCGCCTCCCAGAACGCGGCGAAGAGCATCGTGCCCAAGGTGGTCGCCAGGGGTGTGGACATAATGATCATGTCCGTCGGAGCGCTGGTGGACGACGGGTTCAGGGAGAGCGTCAAGGAGAAGGCGGCCCAGTCCGAGGCCAAGATCTTCATCCCCTCGGGAGCGGTGTGCGGAACCGACGGGCTCCGCTCGTCCGCGGTCGGGGAGCTGGACGAGGTCGAGCTCATCACCACAAAGGGTCCGAAGAGCCTGGAGGGGGTGGACTGGATCATCGAGAAGGGCATCGACGTGGACAGCATCGCCGAACGCACCACCATCTACTCCGGCACCGCAAGGGAGGCCGTCAAACTGTTTCCCAGGAACATCAACGTCGCCGCAACGGTTGCGCTGCTCGGCGTGGGTTTCGACAGGACAAAGGTCACAATCGTCCTGGATCCCGAGAGCCACAGCAACTCCCACGAGCTCAGGGTGAAGGGCGAGTTCGGCGAGATGACATGCCACACATACAACGTCCCGTCCCCCGACAACCCCAAGACATCATACCTTGCAGCGATGTCCGCGATCTCCGCACTGAAGAGGATCGTCAGGAACGAGTGGATCGGCATCTGACCCTGATTGCGTCGGTCCCGGGGCACCTCCCGGTACCGACCCCTTTTATTACTCAACCTTTCAGGTTCTCGAGGACCTGGGGGGGGGTGCTGGTTATTATCGCCCCCATCCAGGGGCAACCATCCATCTCCAGGCAATCGCCGCAGGCTTCGAGACCCCTCTCCGATGCGCATTTACGCACCCTGCAGTGGTTCTCACAATACTCCGGCCTCGGTCCGTCCCCTCTGAACCCGAAACAGCGTATATCCTCGGGCCTGATGGCCGTCCCGTTCAGCGCCGACCACCTCTCGGCGGTGGCCGCCATACCGAACCCCGAATCCTAATCCGCATGGGACGATAAAATCGATACATCCCCGAAGGTTGCATCGACATCGCATTATATCTCCGCCAATAATGTCCAGGCATGCCTAAAACCAGGGCCGAAAGGCTCATCTCAAACGCCAACGCGGAGGGCATCGAGGCGGTCGTCATCGCCAACGACGGCGAGCCCTTCCTCGACTCCACGTTCTGGTACCTCACAGAGCAGAAATCGGGGACATTCGAGGGATCCTTCGCCATCGTCAGACCGGACGGGAACCTGGACGTGATAGTCAGCATCCTCGAGGAGGAGGGCGCCCGCGAGGGAGCGGGAGACGTTCGCGTGTACCACGACCGCGCCGAGCGCGACGCGTTCATCAAGGATGCCCTGAAGGGGTGCACCAAGGTCGGTTTCAACGTGAACTCCGCCACGTACGCCGCAGTGGACTACGTGAGGAGGACAGCGGAGGGCATAGAGGTGGCCAACGCAAGCAAGGCGATAGCCGAGACGATCAACGTGAAGGACGAGAGGGAGATCGCGGCCACCAGGGAGGCCTGCAGGATCTCGTCCGTGGTCGCCGGGGAGATCCCGGACATGCTGTCCGAGAGTGTCTCCGAGAAGGAGGTCGCCGCCAGGATGGACGCCCGCATGAGGGAGCTGGGGGGCACGGGCAACGCATTCGACACAATCGCGGCGTTCGGACCCTACTCCTCGCAGCCGCACCACATGCCCTGCGACTACCGCCTGAAGCAGGGCGACACCGCCCTCTTCGACTTCGGCACCAAGTACGACAGGTACTGCTCCGACATGACCCGCACCGTGTTCCTGGGGAGGCCCCCGGAGATCCTGGAGAGGGCCTACGAGGTCGTTCTGGAGGCCCAGAGGGCCGGCATCGCGGAGTACAGGGCCGGGGCGCCGGCCAAGAACGCGGACATCGCCGCCAGGGAGATCATCGACAACTCGGAGTTCAAGGGCAGGTTCATCCACACCTTCGGCCACGGCATCGGAATGGACGTGCACCAGCCCATCTCCGTGTACTCCAAGTCAGAGCAGATCCTGAAGGCGGGGAACGTGGTGTCCGCCGAGCCAGGGATCTACATCCCAGGGGTCGGAGGGATAAGGATCGAGGACACCTGCCTGATAACCGAGGACGGATGCGAAGTGCTCACGTCCTTCGACCACTCCTTCACGGTGGTATGATGCAGGCGGTCATGATGAGGGCGGAGGACGCCCAGGACATCCTCCACGGGGCCGTGGAGAGGATGAGCGACATGGGCGCCGAGTTCTCCGACGCCAGGTCCCAGACCGTGAGGGTGGTGGGAGTCAGCTCCATGAACGGGAACATCCGCCAGCTGGTGCAGAAGAGCACCGGCGGTGTCTGCCTCAGGGCCTGGGCCGGAGGCAGGTGGGGATACGGGACCTCCACCTCCTTCGACAGGGAGGATGTCATGAGGGCCGCGGAGCAGGCCGTCAGGAACGCCTCCGGGGAGAGGAAGTCCGACCTGCCGCTGGAACCGGCGACCGTGAGGGAGCACCGCAGAGCCGATGTGAGGGTACATCCGGACTCCGTGGAGCTGGACGAGAAGATAGCCGCGGCCCAGGACCTGGACCGCGCCCAGAGGATCGACGACAGGATCATCAACAGCGTCGGGTCCTACTCGGAGGAGGTCAAGACCAACGCCCTGGTGAACTCCGCTGGATCCGACCTGAGCTGGGAGGAGGTCCGCACCCTGTGCAGGGCCATGTCCGTGGCCGCCGAGGGTCAGAGGATGGAACGCTACTACGACGGCCCCGACAGCACCCTCGGATACGAGATCGTCAGGGATGCGGACCTGGAGGAGCTGGGCAGAGTCACGGCGAGGGAGGCCATCGAGACGCTGAAGGCGGACAGGGCCCCGTCCGGGAACCTGACCGTCATCTCCGACCCCATGGTCTCCGGCCTGCTGGCACATGAGGCCATGGGCCACGCCTCCGAGGGCGACGAGATCACCAAAAGGAGGTCGTTCCTCACCGGCGCCGTCGGGAGGAAGGTGGCCTCCGACATCATCACAATGTACGACAACGGCACCGTCCGCGGTGCCCATGGCTCGGTACCGTTCGACGACGAGGGCACGCCCTCCTCGTGCACCACCATCATAGAGGACGGAGTGTACAAAGGGTACATGCACAGCCTGGAGACCGCCTCCCAGCTGGGATGCAGGCCTACCGGCAACGGCAGGGCGGAGAACCACGGGAAGAGGGTCTGGGTCAGGATGACCAACACATACTTCGGGCCCGGCGAGTGGGACAGGGACGAGATCATAGCGGACACAAAGGACGGCATCCTCTGCGACAAGATGGTCAACGGCATGGAGGACCCCGTCGGGGGATGCTTCGAGGCCAAGTGCCTCAGGGGCTTCCTGATCAGGAACGGCGAGATCGTGAAGCCGCTGCAGTCGTTCACCCTCACCGGGAAGTCTGTGGACATCCTCTCGTCGGCGGACGCCCTCTCCAAGGAGGTCGTGCTGGACGGCGGGATGTGCGGCAAGGGCATCGAGGACTGGGTCCGCGTGTCGTCCGGGGGACCGTACATGCGCGCCAGGATGATCGTGGGGGGAGGACAGTGAGCGACATCGGATACTACGCTGAGAAGGCCATGGAGGCCGTCAGGGACTACGGACAGGCCGAGGCCTACGTGTCCCGCGCGGTGATAAACACCGTCTACATCGACGATTCGAAGATAAGCAACATAGAGACCAAGCTGGACGAGGGACTCATGGTGAGGGTCGCCGACGGGGGGAGGCAGGGCAAGGCCTCGGTCACCCTCGACGGGGACGGATCCGTGGGCAGGTGCGTGTCCATGGCGGAGTCGGTCCTCCGCCGCTCCCCCGAGAGCCCCGACTTCAAGGGCTACTCCCAGCCCGGGAGCGCGAGAATAGCCGCACCGGACGTCTGGGACAGGAGGGTGGAGGACATCACCCCCGAGGACCTGAGGGAGATGGCAAAGGTCCTGATCGACAGCTGCCCCGTGAACATACCCAGGGCCCAGATCAGGGTGTCCACCAACGACTGCAGGGTGATGAACGGGAACGGCGTGGACTGCGACCACAGGAGCACCCTGGTCTACGGGCACTTCACGTCCATGACCGTGGGGGACCACCCCGGAGAGGGGATGGAGACGTTCCACGGCACCCACCTGGACATCGACCTGCCCGGGATCGGGGAGTCCCTGGCCAGGCAGGCGAGGGCGGCGGCGTCCAGCCACGAGTTCAGAGGAAGCAGGAGGCTCACCATGATCCTCCCGCCCGGACAGCTGGGAGACATGATGAACTCCTCCGTCATCTCCGCCGTCAACGGGGAGAACGTGAAGTACGGCACCAGTATGTGGAAGGACTCCCTGGGGAAGGAGGTCGCGTCGGAGCAGCTCACCGTAGTGGACGACCCCACGGTGCCCGCTCCACTGTCCTGCGTCTTCGACGACGAGGGCACCCCTGCCGAGAGGAGGACCATCGTGGAGGGCGGCGTCCTGAGGTCGTTCCTGAGGGACTCCTTCTGCGGCGACAGCACCGGCAACGGAATGCGCAGGTCCAGCGTGGAGGCGATGGGCGCATACGAACGCACCCCTGTGATCAAGGCCCTCAACGCCACCGTGAAACCTGGCAGATACACGCCGGAGGACATCGTCGCCCAGACGGACGACGGGATATTCGTGGAGAGGTTCGCCTGGCCGGAGGCCGACGAGATGACCGGCAGGTTCGGTCTGAACGTCAGGTGCGGATACATCATCAGGAAGGGCGAGGTCGTGGACACGGTCAACAACGCCCTGCTCATGGGCAACATGCTGGAGGCCGTGAAGAACATCGAGATGATCGGCAACGACCTCAGGCAGATGGGCGTCGTGACCGTCCCTACGATGAGCTTCTCCGGGACGGAACTGGTCGGCAACTGACCCCAAGGCCCGTCGGGGGACCGTCCCGACGGGCCACATGCCCCCGAACGGCAGCGTTCTGTCGGACACGCCTGTGCCGGAACCGCGGCCCCTCGGACGGGCCTCGGTCGTACACATAGCTCCTATTAATATCACGTACACTTAATCGATAGGCGTGAGATGGTATCAGGCAGGGAACGGAAGGGGATCCGGGACCAAGCGCAGGGAGAGGGATTCCAACTTCGAGGTGCTCAGGATAGTCGCGATGATGATGGTCATCCTGCACCACATCGCCCTCTACGGCGGCTGGCCGTACGGGCTGGACCATACATTCGAACTCGCGCCGGACCCGTTCTTCATCCAGTTCATCTATCATTTCGGGAAGATAGGCGTGTGGATCTTCGTTCTGATCACCGGCTACTTCATGGTGAGCTCGAAGGGCCCGGTCGTTCCGAAGCTGTTGAAGCTCTGGCTCCAGGTGTTCACGACATCCGTGATCTTCAACGTCATCTTCATCGTGTTCGGAGATGTCCCGGCGGACTCGATAGAGTGGACGTCCCAGCTCCTGCCTGTGATCTCCGGGACCTGGTGGTTCGCCTCGGCCTACCTCATCTTCCTGCCGTTCGTCCCGTTCGTGAACAGACTGCTCAATGGACTGGACAGGCGCGAGCATCTGACCCTGATCGTCATGATGCTGTTCGTATGGTTCGTGATACCCCCATTCACCCACAGCGGCATGTACGGGAGCCAGATCATAATGTTCCTGGCGATGTACGTCGTTGGGGCCTACATCGGCCTGCACCCCGAATCGTTCGATAAGAGCGCCGGACACTACGGGATGCTGACGCTGGCATCGATCGGGCTGATGGCGCTGCTGATAGCCGACATAGACCTGTCCGGCCCAGTCGGCGGCCTCCGGCCGTTCGAATCCACCATGGTCTGGGGAGAGGACAGGAGCATCATTGTGGTGCTCGTGGCGACGCTCACATTCCTGACCTTCAGGAGACTGGACCTTGGACGCATCCGCTGGATCAACGTAATTGCATCCACCACGTTCGGCGTGTACCTGATCCAAGAGCATACGCAGATGAGGCACTGGATCTTCCAATCCCTCGACATGGGCTCGCACTACGGGTCTCCGGACCTGGTCCCGTACGTGCTGGCCTGCATGCTTGGGATCTTCGCCCTTTGCTCGGTGCTGGAGTTCGTCCGGATGCAGACCGTCGAACGCGCCACGACGCGTCTGGTGCCTCGGATGGCACGTGCTGTGTATAGGGCCCAGTCGGCCCTGGTGGGTGACAGGCGCGGTGACGGCTCGGATGATTGAGCACCCGTCCCTTTTAACCGCGTAACGCGTACGGAACCACATGGCAGTCTACAGGTGCTCGGTCTGCGGCGAGATATACGATGAGGAAGACGAGGGCGTGAGGTTCGATGACCTCCCGGACGACTGGGTGTGTCCGCTTTGCCACTCCCCGAAATCGGCGTTCGTGCTGGTCGGGGAGGATGCCCCCGCCCGGACGTCCGAACCCATACAGACGACCGTGTCGGCACCCGAGCCGGTGGCCGAGGGATCCATCGACGTCCCCGCCAACCTTGTCAGGCACGATGGAGGGGTCATGGACACCATCCACTCGATGGCCCTCACCGGGAGGAGCCCGGACAGCGCCATGGACACAATGATGCCCGTGCCGAACTTCGACGACATCCTCTTTCTCGGCGGTCAGCTGGCGCATCCGCCGCTGGACACCGACGCGGATGTGAACATACGCACGGTGATCGGCAGGCGCGCGAGGCGTCCGATGGTCCTGGAGATGCCGGTCTACATCAGCCACATGAGTTTCGGGGCCCTCTCAGGCAGGGCAAAGATTGCACTGTCCAAGGGGAGCGCCATGGCGGGCACCGCCATGTGCAGCGGCGAGGGAGGCGCGCTGTGGGACGAGATGGTCTCGGCCAGGAACTACATCTTCGAGTACGTGCCCAATGGCTACAGCTACGACCTGGTCACGCTGGAGCACTCCGGCGCGGTGGAGATCAAGATAGGGCAGGGCACCAAACCAGGCATGGGAGGGCACCTTCCCGGGGAGAAGGTCACCGACATCATCGCCGCCATGAGGGGCAAGCGCAGGGGAGAGGACATCCAGAGCCCGTCCAGATTCCCCGGTATCGACACGCCCGAAGACCTGAGGGACCTGGTGGACACCCTCCGCAGGAGGTCGAACGGCCTCCCCATCGGGGTCAAGATCGCCGCAGGGCACATCGAGGACGACCTGGGGTTCATCTCCCATTCCGGATGCGACTTCATCACCATCGACGGCAGGGGCGGTGCCACTGGGTCATCCCCCGGGTTCCTGAAGGACTCGGCATCCGTCCCCACGGTCTACGCCCTGTCCAGAGCCAGGAGGTACATGGACGCCCACGACATGGACCAGGAGCTGGTCATCACCGGCGGGCTGCGCACCAGCGGGGATTACATCAAGGCCCTCGCTATGGGAGCGGACGCGGTGGCGATCGCATCCGCCGCGATGATGGCCCTCGGATGCCAGCGGTACAGGATCTGCAACACCGGGAAGTGCCCGATGGGCATTGCGACCCAGGACCCCGAACTGGAGTCCAGACTGGACCAGGATGCGGGCGCGATGCGCGTCGGAAACTACCTCAACGCGGTGGCGGACGAGATCAGGACGTTCCTCAGGGTGTCCGGTCACACCGAGCTGTCCCAGCTGTCGCTCGACGACCTGTGCACCACCGACTCGGAGATGTCCCTTAACACAGGCATAAGGCACGCATGAGGTCATTCGAGCTCGTCGCCCTCGATCTCCGAGGCCGATGACACCGTGGACACCGCGGATTCGACGAGCTCGGACATCCTCTTCCTGAACTCCTCGGACTCGGGCGTGCGGACATCGGCGGCGGCGCCGATCAGCGCCGCGAGGCTGTAGTGCGGGACGGTGCTGACCATGTCCCCGGAGACGGTGGTGCGGAGGACGACGTCCCCGGGGATCAGGGACCCATCCGCGACCAGGTCGTCCACGATCCCGGAGAGGGTGTGGATGTCCGTGCCGAGGAGCCAGGCGGCGGACCCCTCCTCGACGAAGGGGGTCCCGGCGATGACGACGATGCCGTCGGCAACCGGATCCAGCGGCGTCCCGTGCAGGTTGCCCTTGTCGGATGCCATGGTAGCGCCCGGTGCTCAGAACGGCGGGACCAGGGTGAGCTTCTGCCTGTCGCCGGCCTCGTCCAGCCCTGAGCAGTCCCCGGTCATCCTGCCGATCCTTATCACGGGGTAGGGCGCCACGGGCCTGCCGTCCTCCCCGCTCAGGGGGGTGGGGCCGTAGAATATGCAGAATGCCCCAGGACCGGGCCAGTACGCGATGTCCCCCACATCCAGGACGGTGACGCGGCCCTCCTTGGGCATGATCGCGTCCAGGGGACACTCGCAGTAGATCATCCCGCCCAGCATGTTGATGTCCATGCTGAGCGGGAGCGAGAGCCAGATGGCGTTGGAGATGTCCGAGTCGTCGAGCTCCGCGGGGAACTCCCCGTTCCTCGTCCTGACCTTCATCCCGCTCAAGTCGCCACCCGGCCCGTTGGGTTTCAGTTCTTCCTCTCGAAGAGCTGGCGGATCTCCTTGCCGGTGACCTCGAGCTGGAGGGTCAGGTCGGCCTGCTCGAGCTCCTTCAGCTTCCTGAGTCCGTCGGCGTAGTCGGCCCTCCACTCGTTCTTGAAGGTGCCGTCGTGGATGTCGTCCAGGATGGACTGCATCCCGGCCTTGGACTGCTCGGTGATGACCCTGTCCCTCCTGGTCAGCCCTCCGAACTCGGCGGTGTTGGAGACCCCGTCCCACATCTTGGCGAATCCGCCGGCGTAGATCAGGTCGTCGATGAGCTTGGTCTCATGGAGGACCTCGAAGTAGGCCATCTCCGGAGGGTAGCCGGCGCGGGTGAGGGTCTCGAACCCGGCCTTGATCATGGCGGTCATACCGCCGCAGAGGACGGCCTGCTCGCCGAAGAGGTCGGTGTAGGTCTCGTTGTCGAAGGTGGTCTCGAAGACTCCTGCGCGGGTGGCCCCGATTCCCTTGGCCAGGGCGAGGGCGATGCTCTTGGCGTTGCCGGTGTGGTCCTGGTAGACGCAGATGAGGGCGGGGACTCCGAATCCGCCGACGAACTCGTCCCTGACCTTCGCTCCGGGGGACTTGGGGGCCATCATGATGACGTCGACGTCCTCCGGGGGCTGGATCAGCTTGTATGTGATGGCGAACCCGTGGGCGAACTCCAGGGCCGCCCCCTTCTTGAGGTTGGGCTCGATGTACTGCTTGTAGATGTCGGGCTGGATCTCGTCGGGGAGGAGGACCATGACGACATCGGCGTCCTTGACAGCATCGGCGAACTCGGCGACCTTCAGGCCGTCCTCCTTCGCCTTGTTCCACGACTTCCCGTCCTTCCTGACGCCGACGGTCACGTCGATCCCGCTGTCGTTGAAACACAGGGCCTGGTGCCTTCCCTGGGAACCGTATCCGAGAACGGCGACTTTCTTTCCCTCGAGGACATTCAGGTCCGCGTCTTTGTCATGGTAAAGCTGCATGGTTTTCACAACCTATGGTGGATGCGTACTGTGACATCCGATTTATACTTGATTAAGCGCACATACGTGCGTGCGGGAGTGCCCGACGCGTTCGGATGGCGTCCGCCGCCCGTCCGCACCGCCAAGTATCATATATTGAATGAGCCGTGGTACCGTCCCGATGGAGACTGTCGAAAAACGCGGCGGTTTCTCGGGAAGGCTTGGCTTCATCCTCGCCACCGCCGGCGCCGCCGTCGGCCTCGGGAACCTGTGGCGCTTCCCCTATCTCGCCGAGCAGTACGGAGGCGGGATATTCCTGTTCGTGTACCTCATACTGGTGGTCACGTTCGGAGTGGTCATGGTCATCACCGAGCTGGCTATAGGGAGGCGCACGGGCAAGTCGTGCTTCGACGCCCTGATGGACCTGTGCGACAAGTACCCGATCATCGGATGGATCGCGATGCTCGTCCCCATGATCATCGTCCCCTACTACTGCGTGATAGGCGGATGGGTCACCAAGTACTTCGCCGACTACGCAGTAGGTGCGGGGGGCGATCTGGCTGGTGCGGGATTCTTCGACCAGTTCATCTCCATGGACCTCGGAGGGGTCTTCGACAGCCCGCTGCCCTGGTTCCTCGTCTACGCGCTCCTGACCATAGTCGTGGTCGTGTTCGGTGTGGAGAAGGGCATCGAGAGGATGAGCAAGATCCTCATGCCCGCCCTCTTCGTCCTGCTGATCGCCATCTGCGTGTACATGCTGACCATCGACGGGATATCCGAGGGGCTCAGCTACTATCTGGTCCCCGACTTCGACAAGCTGTCCTTCTCCACCGTCGCGGGGGCTGTGAGCCAGCTGTTCTACTCCCTGTCCATCGCCATGGGCATAACCATCGCCTACGGCTCGTACATGCGCAAGAAGGACAACATCGAGAAGTCCGCATACACCGTGGCCCTCACGGATACCACGGTGGCCTTCCTGTCCGGCCTGATGATCGTCCCGGCGTTCGTCCTGTTCTCCGGGAGCACGGACATGACCAGCGGGTTCGGCCTCCTGTTCACCACCATGCCACAGGTGTTCTCCTCCATGCCCGGAGGGGAGGTCGTGGGAATCGCGTTCTTCCTGCTCGCGATGTTCGCCGCCCTGACGTCGTCCATAGCCCTTATGGAGGCCGTGGTGTCCGTTCTGAGGGACCATTGGCACCTGACCCGCGTCCGCGCATGCGCCATAGTGTCGATAGGGATACTCGCCCTGGGCCTGCTGTCCTGCCTCGGCTTCGGACCGCTGAGCGCCGTGGCGCCGTTCGGCATGAGCTTCCTGGAATTCTTCGACTTCATCACCAATTCGGTCATGATGCCCATCGTGGCGCTGATAACATGCATCCTGATAGGATACGTGGTGAAGTCCAGATACGTCATCGACGAGGTGGAGTCCTCGGGCTGCGAGTTCAAGATCAAGACGATCTACCCGTACATGATCAAGTATGTATGCCCGGTCATCCTCGTGGTGATCCTCGTCGTCGGGATACTGGGCGGGATGGGCGTGTACACGATCTGAACCCAGCCCGCTCGACCCAACCAATAAATAACCAATACTTTTTGGCATCCGGCATGGAGCACGCTGCCTCGCGCGGCAGCTTCTCGGGGAGGCTTGGTTTCATCCTCGCCGCCGCCGGTTCTGCGGTCGGCCTCGGGAACCTGTGGCGCTTCCCCTATCTCGCCGAGCAGTACGGAGGCGGGGCATTCCTCGTAACCTACCTCGCCCTCGTCGTCACCTTCGGGGTGGCGCTGATGATCACCGAGATAGCCATCGGGAGACGCACCGGAAAGTCCTGCATCGATGCGTTCCTGGACCTGGGCGAGAAGTACAAGGTCGTCGGATGGCTGATCGCGATCATACCGCTGATCATCGTCCCCTACTACTGCGTGATAGGGGGATGGGTCACCAAGTACTTCGTCGAATACCTCTCCGGGATGGGTTCCACGCTCTCGGACGGGTCGTTCTTCGGCGACTTCACGTCCGCATCGCTCCCCGGACTTTTCGACAGCCCGGTGATCTGGTTCGTCATCTACGCCGTCCTCTCCGTGGCGGTCGTGGCGTTCGGGGTCCAGAAGGGCGTAGAGAGGATGAGCAAGATCCTGCTCCCGGCGCTCCTGGTGCTGCTGGTCGGGATATGCATGTACGTCCTCACCCTGGACGGCATCTCCGAGGGCCTGCAGTACTACCTCGTACCGGACTTCGACCAGTTCTCGATGAAGACCGTCCTGGGTGCCATGGGCCAGCTGTTCTACTCCCTGTCGCTGGCGATGGGCATCATGATCACATACGGGTCCTACATGAGGAAGAACGTGGACATAGAGAAATCGGCGTACACGATATGCCTGATGGACTCCTGCGTGGCCTTCCTGTCCGGCCTGATGATCGTCCCGGCCGTCGTCCTGTTCATCGGCCCCGGCCTCTCCAGCGGGTTCGGCCTCATGTTCGAGACGATGCCGCTCGTGTTCGAATCCATGCCGGCCGGGCACATAGTCGGCGCCGTCTTCTTCCTGCTCGCGATGTTCGCCGCCTGGACGTCGTCCATATCCCTGGCGGAGACCGCCGTGTCCATATTCAAGGACAGATGGCAATGGCGGCGTTCGGTCGCATGCGCGGTGTGCCTGGGGATGATACTGTGCCTGGGGATACTCTCATGCCTGGGGTTCGGCCCCCTGTCGGGCATCCAGCCGCTGGGCATGTCGTTCCTGGAGTTCTTCGACTTCATCACCAACTCCGTCCTGATGCCTGTGGTCGCGATCATCACCTGCATCATAGTGGGTTATATCGTCAAGACGCGGTTCGTGGTCGAGGAGATAGAGCTGTCCGGGAGGTTCAGGCTCAAACCGGTGTACAACGCCCTGATCATGGTCGTGTGCCCCGTGTTCATGACCCTGATACTTATATCGGGCCTGCTCTCGTACTTCGGGATATACACGATATGAGGCTGTCGAAATGGACGGAGACAAATGCGGCATCGACCTGGTGATGACGTTCCCCAAGAAGATGAACATGTGCGTCAAGGGGTACGTGGAGCGGTACCTCAGGGACACGCGCCTGAAACCGGCACATCTCCTCCTCATACACAACATCGGCCTTATGGACGGGACGTCCCAGAGGGGCCTGAACGACGAGGTCCTGTTCGACAAGTCGTACATCTCCAACATGGTCCACGAGCTCATAGACATGGGACTCGTCACAAACGACGGCTCCGGGAAGACCCACATCCTGCGGCTCACCGATTCCGGAAGGGACATATTCGCAATGAGCCAGATGATGTTCGAACTCATCGACAGGGACCTGTTCTCGGTGCTCAGCGACGAGGAGAAGCTCATGCTGGACACTATAATGCGGAAGCTCGACTGCCGTGTGAACGAGATCCTGGACAATCTGTCCAAAGGATGAGATGCATAGTTGTATTGTCAACTATGCTTGGTCTACATCTCACATCGTGTTTCGATTCGACTCATTATATATAGTATACAGATTCAAGAGGGATTTGACAATTACATGACAGGATAATTGCCTTGTTTTGTTGAATCGCCAATTCAGAATGTACTTATACAACATCCTGCTCAAGGGTAGTTCTGTCAAGAATCCTGGGAGGGATTCCCATAGCAGCTGAACAAATCACATACAAGAACATCGATCCGAGGGTGCGCACCACCATCATGATCGGTCTCTGCGTCGCCATGCTCGGCGCGTGTTTCGACGGGACCATCGTGGGCACCATCGGAACGAGACTGGCCGAGGACCTCGGAGGCCTCAGTCTGTACTCGTGGATGGTCACGGCATACCTTCTGTGCGAGACCATCATGATCCCCATCGCGGGAAAACTCTCCGACATCTACGGGAGGAAACCGCTCTTCCTGATAGGCCTCGGCCTCTTCGCCGTGGGATCCGTCTGCGCTGGACTGTCCTCCACCATGGGCATGTTCATCGCCTCCCGTGCCGTCCAGGGTATCGGCGGAGGTATCCTCATCCCGGTCGCCACCGCCGCGGTCGCCGACCTCTACGCCCCCCGCGAGAGGGCGAGGATGCAGGGTATCCTCGGAGCCATCTTCGGTGTCGGAAGCGGCATCGGCCCCCTTCTCGGAGGCTACATCGAGGGTGCCATCAGCTGGCACTGGTGCTTCTACATCAACATCCCTCTGGCGCTGATCGCCCTGGTCCTCACCATCAGGAAGTTCCCCACGCCGATAAGCGAGGATGAGAAGCACATCGACTACAAGGGCATCGCTATCCTGACCCTGCTCCTGCTTGACGTCATCCTCCTCTTCGAGTTCGGAGGCACCGAGTTCGGATGGGCCAGCATCGAGACGATCGCCATGATCATCGCCGCCGTCATCCTCATCGTCCTGTTCGTGATGATCGAGAGGAGGGCCATCGACCCCATCCTGGCACCGCATCTGATCCATAACAAGACGGTCGTCATGGCTGCCATATTCATGGCGATATTCGGAATCGGAATGATCGGGGCCATGATGTTCACCAACATGCTGGCGGTCGGGATCTTCGGGCTCACGACCCTCGAGGCGGGAATATGGTCACTGGCGATGGTCGCAGGGATGATGATCACGTCGCTGTCGTCCGGAGCCCTGGTCAACAGGACCGGGTACAAGGTCTGGCTCATCGCGGGCCCGATCCTCTGCTTCCTCGGCCTGTACTACCTGTCAGGGATGACCGTCACCCCCGAGATGATCGTGGACATGGGCTCGGACGCAGACCACCTGCAGGACCTGTACATGACCAGGTACCTCATCGGAACGTTCGTGCTCGGCCTTGGACTCGGTTGCATGATGTCCGTCGTCATGTCCGCGGTCCAGAACAGCTCCAAGCCCACCGAGATGGGCATGACCACATCGTCCGTCAACCTGATCAGGTCCATCGGTACCACAATGGGAACCGCCATCTTCACCATGATCATCAACGGACGCCTCACCGGGGAGCTGCAGAGTTCCCTGCCTGCAGAGATCTTCAACCTGATCCCCCACGACACAGGAGTCCTTGAGGCGCTGGCCAATCCGGAATTCGCGATCTACGCGCCTCAGATCATGTCCTCGTTCAGCAACAGCGTGGACTTCTCCTTCCTCGCCGGAGGAGTCATCATCCTCCTGCTGGTCATAGTCGGGATCGTCTTCAAGGCCCAGAAGCCGGAGGAGGACGAGGAGTTCGAGGCCATCAAAAGAAAGATCGAGAATGGGGAGTGATCCCCTCCCCGTCCCTCCCCAGGGAGGGACGGACCAAACCCACAAACGCCGGACGGTCAACGGTTTTCAATCCGTTCGGCATCCCTTCCCATATGGACTTCAACGAGCGCGCACGCGCGGGAATGACCACCTCCGAGACCGACCCGGACATAGGCCTGTTCCTTACGGCCATGGAGCGCGCCCACGGCCTCTGCGAGAGGTTCAACACCCCGTGCACCCCCTGGACCGAGAGGAAGGCGATCCTGGAGGACCTGTTCGGACAGGACCTGGACGAGGAGACCGTGATCAACCCATCTTTCTGGTGCGATGTCGGCACGAACATCCACATCGGACGCCACGTCCACATCAACTTCGACTGCGTCATCCTGGACAGCGCCGAGGTGTTCATCGGTGATTACACGCTGATAGGCCCCAAGGTGTGCATCGCTACGCCCGGGCATGACTTCCCCCCGGAGATGAGACGTCACACATCGACATGTGCCAGGCCGATCAGGATCGGTTCCGATGTATGGATCGGGGCATCAGCGACAGTCCTCCCCGGGATCACCATCGGAGACGGGGCGGTCGTGGGTGCTGGAGCGGTGGTTACCCGGGATGTCCCGCCCGGAGCCAAGGTCGCGGGCGTACCAGCTAGAATCATGGGGGACAGGACTTGAGGGACCTCCGCCTATCGATGGCGTGCACCAACTCCCGCGTCGGGGATATCGACCGCAACCTGTCGAGGATGCTGGAGCAGTGCGAAGAGGCCCATCGCGCCGATACGGACATCCTCTGCTTCCCCGAGCTCTCCCTGACGGGATACTCCATGCCAGGGAGCGCATCACTGACGATGGGCGAGGACCATCCCGCCATCCGCAGACTGCTGGGGTTCACGGAGGATGCCGGGATGTGCATCTGCTTCGGATTCGTGGGAGAGGGACGCACCATCCGCCAGGCGGTTGCCGAGGACGGGGCGATCGTCGGGACCTACGACAAGACCCATCTCGGCGACAGGGAGGAGGCCGTGATGACCCCCGGACAGAGCCTTGACGTCATCAGGACCTCCAGGGCGGTCATCGGGATACAGCTCTGCTGGGAGTCCCATTTCCCGGAGATCACGACCACATACGCACTCAAGGGCGCGGACATCGTCCTGATGCCATTCGCATCCGGCCTCGGAGGGGAGCGCAGGAGGTCGTCGTGGAACAGGTGCCTACCGGCGAGAGCCTATGACAACACCGTCTACGTAGGGGCATGCAACGCGTTCGGGGATACCGGTACGGGGACCGCCCTGGGCGGAGGCGCGTCGATCCTCGATCCGCGCGGAGTCGTCATGACGGAGGACTTCTCGGGGGAGTGCCTGGTCACATCCGATCTGACATCGGAGCCCCTGGACCGCATACGCGCTGAGGGCTATGAGAACATGAGGGACCTGTACTTCCTGGACAAAAGACGTCCGGAGCTGTACTTCAGACGAGTTTGAGAACACGGAGTGTGCACCCGGCCGCAGTGATACTATCGGTTACGGCAATGACCGACCGGGTGCGAGTGATGTGAGTATCGGCAAAGTTCTCGCAGTCTCCTTATGTCCACCTCCTCGATCTCCTCGTTCGTCGAATCCGGGGGCGACATATCGTTGACCGCCCCCTCTCCCCTCGCAAGACGTCTGATATCCATCATGAGGCCATCCATCTCCCGGGGTTCATGCAGTCACCGTCATATCCTCTGGCGAGAGGGACGCATACGGATCCCGATTCGGAGAAGATCAGTGCGATTCCCCCCGATACCTGAAGCTCCGTGTTGACTGTCATCATGATTTAGGAATACCTAAAGAATATTTAAATGTTAGGTCTTCCTAAAATATAGGACTCGATGGTTGTGGTTTGGCCCCGACGGAAACCCATCGGGGATGTTTGTTCAAGAACACATGAGCTTCCCCAAGTTCCTGCAGTCCTCAGCCTCCGCGTCGTTGGGAGCGAGGTTGGCGATGACACCCTCGTTGGCGAGGTTCGCACCGGCGGCCTTGCACCTGTCGGCCCAATCCCTCATCCACTGGCCGTCACCCCAGTCATAGGATCCGAAGATCCCCACCCTCTTGCCTGAGAGGGAACCCTCGACCGCAGAGAACATGGGTTCGAAGATGTCCTCCTCGAGGATCTCGTCCCCCATCGCGGGACATCCGAACGCGATGGCGTCATACTTCGACACGTCGGCGGGTCCGAAGGAGTCTGCGGTGATGATCTCCGCGTTCCCACCCGCGGCCTGCACGCCCTCGGCCACGTACTTGGCCATGGCCTCGGTGTTCCCTGTGTCGCTCCAATATACTACTGCGATGTTTGACATCAGATTTTAGGGTAGCCTAAAAGAATATAAATATTTTAGGAGAACCTAAAAAGTTTGATGGGTTATGGGGCGGGATTGAGTCCCGCCCCCGTTTCACTGCTCCCCGGCCTTCTGCGGATCCTTCGGCTTCTCCGGGACGATGAAGGAATCCCTGGTCTTGGAGACGTCAGGCTGTGTGTAGTCAGCCTCCATGGTCAGACATTTCTTGGGACATGAGTCCACGCAGTAGCCGCACTGGATGCAGAGCATCCTGTCGATCGTGAGCGTCCGCCCGGCCTTGTCCATGTGGATCGCGTCGGTTGGGCACTTCTTCCCGCAGATGTTGCACAGGATGCAGTTCTCCGGATCGAACCCGACATGACCACGGGTCCTGTCGGTGTACTCCCTGGGCTCCGCCGGGTAGTTCAGCGTAACCGGCTTGTGCACCATGTTGGACAGAAGCTTGCCTCCGAACTTCAGTATGCCCATGGGATCACCTCTCCGTGCAGCTGATGCATGGGTCTATGGTGATGACCAGCATCGACACGTCCTGCAGGTTGCATCCCTGCAGGGTCCTGACCATGGCGGGTATGTTGATGTTCGTGGGCGTCCTCACCCTGGCGCGGCTGAGATTCTTTGTCCCGTTCCCCTGCACGTAGTAGAAGGCCTCACCGCGGGGCTGCTCCACCCTGAAGGCGAAGTCGCCGACTGGTGCCGGCCCCTTCACCGGGACGCTGATGTCCCCATCGGGCAGGCTCTTCAGGGCGGCCCTGATCAGGTTGAGGGACTGGACGACCTCGTCCACCCTCACCATGCATCTGGACCAGCAGTCGCCCTCGTCGTACAGAACGGGCCTGAATCCCAGGTCCAAGTATGACTTGTTGGCGGACCTGACGTCGTTGTCCACGCCGGACCCCCTGGCCACGGGACCGACCGCGCAGAGGTCGATGGCATCCTGCTTGGACAGCACCCCGACACCGCACAGCCTGTTCCTGACCGACGAGTCCTTCATGAACACGTACCCTGTCTTCTTCATGTCCTCCTCGATGTCGTCGCAGAGCGCCAGCACCTTGGTCACCATCTCGGGGGTCAGGTCCTTCTTGACACCTCCGACCTTGCAGTAGGAGAGGATGACCCTCCCGCCGGTGACCTCCTCGAACACGTTCAGGACCTTCTCGCGGATCCTCCAGCAGTGCATGAACAGGCTGTCGAATCCCAGGCCGTCGGCCAGCAGGCCCAGCCACAGCAGATGGCTGTGGACCCTGGAGAGCTCGTGGAAGACCACCCTCAGGTACTCCGCCCTATCGGGGATGGTCACGCCCATCAAACCCTCCACTGCGGCTGTGTAGCCCCAGCCGTGGCCGAAGCTGCAGATCCCGCAGACCCTCTCCATGACGTAGGTCATGGCATCGTAGTCGTACCTCTCGGAGAGCTTCTCCAGCCCCCTGTGCACGTACCCGATGGAGGGGATGGCGCGCACGACGGTCTCGTCCTCCAGCTCCAGGTCCAGGTGGACCGGCTCGGGCAGGGCGGGGTGCTGGGGTCCGAACGGGACTATCGTCCTCTTTCCCATCAGGCTCCCCCCTCTGTCTTGGCCTCGGGGCCCTTCCACGGGGTCTTCACGGACATCCTGAAGAAGTTGCCCTTGTAGTCCAGCTGGCTGTCGGTGAACTCCACGCCGAACAGGTCGTGGACCTCGTTCTCGTACACGAAGGCGGCCCACCACAGCGGCGTGATGCTCCTCACACTGGTCCCGAAGGGGACGTCCACCCTGTAATTCCTCAACGCATGGTCCTTGTCGAAGGAGTACAGCACCTCGGTGCATCCCTCCTTTGTTATCCCGCAGATCTGCACCATGCGGTAACCCTCGCTGCGGAGGCCCTCGGCGGTGGCGTACACGTCGCCGGGGGCCAGATCTATGAACTCCTGGTTCTGGCTCATGCTTTGGCCTCCATCCTGTTCCTCTTCTCCTCCAGGACGCCCAGCCCCTTCACGACGCCGTCGATGATGGACTCCGGCCTGGCGGCGCACCCCGGCACGTAGACGTCCACCGGGATCACGGTGTCCACCCCGCCGAGGATGTTGTAGCAGTCCTTGAAGATCCCTCCCGAGCAGGCGCAGATGCCCACGGCCACCACGACGTTGGGCTCCGGCATCTGTTCGTAGAGCTGTTTCACGACCTCCTTGTTCTGGTCGTTGACCGCACCGGTTATCAGCAGGATGTCCGCCTGCTTCGGGTCGCCGGTGTTGATTATCCCGAACCTCTCCACGTCGTAGACGGGGGTGAGGCAGGCCAGCACCTCGATGTCGCAGCCGTTGCAGCTGGAGGCGTCGTAGTGCAGTAGCCACGGTGATTTCTTCACATACGTCATCTTGAGCACCTCAGATCAGCAGGAGGACCAGCACGTTCCCCACTCCCAGGACCAGGGCCACGACCCACCCGCTCTTCAGGGCGGTCTGCCACTTCATCCTGGCGAAACCGTTGTCGATGTACACCTCCAGGATGTACGCCAGCACCGCGACGACCAGTCCGACGACGAAGCCGACCCAGCCGCCGTTCGCGAAGAACAGCGCGACCATGCCCAGGAGCATGATGTTCTCGTACCAGTGGGACACCTCGAGCATGGCGAGGGTCCTGCCGGAGAACTCCGTGGTCATTCCCCTCACCAGGTCCTGGTGGGCATGGTGGGACATGCTCAGGTCGAAGGGGGACTTCCTCAGCTTCATGGTCAGGGCGTACACGAACGCGATGAAGATCCCGATCATCGGGATCACGGCGAACTCGCTGTCGGACGCGATGGCGTCGACGCTGAAGCTGCCGTAGACCAGGTAGTAGGCTATGGCCATCAGGAGCATGATGGGCTCGTAGGCCATGGCCACGTAGAGCTCCCTCTGCGCCCCGATCTGCGAGAACGGGGACCCGGAGCTGTAGGCGGCCAGGATCAGGAACGTCTCGCCCAGCGTGAGGGTGAAGATCACCAGCAGCAGGTCCTGTCCTGCGAAGAACAGGCACCCGGTGACGATCACGAACAGCAGGTAGCAGGCCACGTAGAAGTCCTGCACCCCGTTGGAGGTGATCTGCTCCTTCTCCATGAACTTCCTGACGTCGTAGTATGGCTGCCTGATGGGCGGGCCGCGGCGACCCTGCATCCTTGCGGACAGCTTCCTGTCCACCCCGGCCAGAATGCATCCGGCGACGGGTGCCAGTATCAGATAGACTAGCGCGACTACCAAGAGCTCCAGATCGCTCATATGGTCACCCCCGCGGCGACGAGGGCCACCATGGCCACGATGACGATCGTGGTCAGGATCTCGCCGATGCGTCCGATGCGCTTCTCGCCGAACCACCCCTCCATGTACCAGTTGCGGAGGGAGACGTCCACCGTGGCTCCCATGGAGCCGATGTAGGTGTTGTTGTCGATCCCCACCCCGGACAGGTAGTTGGGGACTACCCTCCTCTTGGTCCTGCCGAAGAACGGCAGGGGGATCAGGATCAGCGCGACGAGCATTATCAGCACGATGTACATGTTGTTGGTTCCCAGCAGCGGGACCAGGTCCTCGTGGAACACACCGAACGCATGCTCGAGCCAGGGCACGGCGAAGTGCTCGGAGATCAGCGGGTAGCCGATGACCGCGAAGACCACCAGGGCCACGAGGACCCCGAATGCGAACCACTCCTGCCTGTGGACGGTGTCCTCGCACCTCCCGCCGCGGACGACCACGGCGGCCAGCTTGCCCATCCACTTGGTCCAGTAGAACGATGTGACCGCGCTGCCGAACACCAGGCACGCGATGATGATCACGTACTCGCTGTCCACGAAGGACGTGAGCGCGGCCCACTTGGAGATCAGCATTCCGAAGGGGGCGAGGAACATGGCGGCGATGCCGACGATCATGATGATCGCCAGACGGGGCATCCTGATGAACAGCCCGTCCATGTCCTCGATGTCCCTGCTGCCGATATGATGCTCCGCGGTGCCGACGCAGAGGAACAGCAGGGACTTGGTGATCGCGTGGAAGATGGTGAGCATGATCCCGGCCCAGACCGCCTCCGGCGTGCCGATGCCCGCGCACGCGACGATCAGTCCGAGATTGGCTATGGTGGAGTAGGCCAGCACCCTCTTGGCGTTGGTCTGCGAGATGGCGGCCATGGACGCCAGCAGGAAGGTCAGGCCCCCCACGGTCATGACCATGTAGCCGACAAGGTTGGGGTCGCCGTCGGTCAGCATCAACGGAGACAGCTTGAGTAGGACGAACACACCCGCCTTAACCATCGTGGACGAATGGAGCAGCGCGGACGTGGGCGTGGGGGCGACCATGGCACCGAGAAGCCATGTGTGCACGGGCATCTGGGCGGCCTTGACCATACCGGCCACGGCGATGAGCCCGACGGCCAGGAGGATGTACTTCTCCCCGGGGTCGCTGGCGAGCAGGGACCCCATGTCAAGCATCCCGTACTGCCCGGCCAGGATCATCAGGGCGGCGAGGAAGCATATCCCTCCCACGAGGTTGAACATCAGCTGCCTGAACGAATTGTTGACCGCCTCCTCCGTCTTCGTGAACCCGATGAGGGCGAACGAGCATAGCGTGGTGATCTCCCAGAAGAAGAACATCCAGACCAGGTCGTTGGACAGGACGATGCCGAACATCGCGCTGAGGAACGTGTACATCAGGAAGAAGAACCATCTGCGACGGTCCTTCTCACCCTCATGGTGGTGTTGGAAGTCGCGCATGTACCCGATGGCGTACACGCAGATCAGGCTTCCGATCACACCGATGATCAGAACCATTATGATGGACAGGTCGTCGATGTACAGGGCCCTCTCCACCTCGATCCCGTGCTTGAGTGAGAACTCGAAGTAGACCGACATGCAGAGCTGCACGAGACCGAGGACCGATGAGGGGTACTTCCTGTGCTTCACACCCAGGTATATGATGATGATCGCCAGGATGGCCTCGGCGATGAACATCAGGTAGTCTATTATCTCGCTGTGTATCTCGAACGTCTGGGGTTCGCCCAGGTAGCTCCAGGCCACCCAGACCGATGAGACTATGATGATGGCGGCGGACACCTCCGCGATGACAGCCCTCGCCCGGTCGTTGTTCACCACCAGGAGCAGGAGGGCGGCTATGAAGGGGAACACCATCATGAACAGTATGTCATTCATGTGACGACACCTTACCTCTGAGCGGCGCGTCGCTTCCATTATTTAAAGTCAACGTGTTTTTTCCTTCGTGACGGCCCGAAGAATACGGCGGCCGACCGGATCCCTCGGGGAGGACGACGGCAACTTTGACAACCTATATCTAGAGCGCAACCTGATGACGGCAACATGGATGGATGCGTCGGTCGCTCTGAGGAGCTGAAGTACCTTGAGGGTATCTACGAGAAGACACCTGTCGCCTGTGCGGTCTGTGGCCGCAGGCATCTGGGGAAGACGGCGCTCCTCCGTGGATTCGCATCCGACAAGCCTCACATATACCTCACCGGGGTCAGCGGGCTCAAGAGGGACAATCTCAGGGAGATCAACCTGGCCCTCACGAGATTCGCCGGCAGGGAGATCCGCCTTGACGACATCATGGACCTGTTCACCGTCCTGAAGGACGTCTGCGGCAGGAAGAAGGTGGTCGTGATCATCGACCGCTACTCCGACCTCGTGGGGAACTTCCCCGAGTTCAACTCATACCTCAGGTCGTTCATGAACCGCGACATCGCCTCCACCAGGATGATGCTGGTGGTATGCGACAACGACAGCTCGATCTTCGGCAGGTTCTACTACACCCTCGACCTGAAGCCGATGACGTACCTGGAATGCAAGGGCTTCCATCCGGACTACACGCCTCTGGACCATCTCATGGCCTACAGCATCGTCGGGGGCACGCCCGCGTACCAGAAGATCTTCCAGGGGAAGCCTATGGACGTCATCAGGGACCAGTTCTTCGACCACATGTCGGTGTTCTCGCTGGAGAACGAGAGCCTGGTGGCGACCGAGACCCTCATGAGCCCCGCATGCACGAAGATCCTGGCAGCCATGTCGGCCGGGGCGGAGAGCATCAAGGACATCGCGGCGCTGGCGGACATCAGCACCTCGTTCTGCACCAAGATGGTGGAGGACATGGAGCACAAGAGCCTCCTCCAGAAGGAGGTGTCGTCCGGGATATCCCGCAGGGCGGTGTACACGATAAACAGCAACATAATCCGCTTCTTCAGCGAGGTGGTGAACAGATACACCCATCAGGTGGAGTTCGAATCCCCCGACGAGGCGTTCAGGATGGCCAGGAAGGACATCGACGCCTACATGGAGAAGGGGTTCAAGACCGTCTGCATGGACTACGTCACCTGCAACTACGACTACACCTTCGTGGGGAAGCTCCGCAAGAGGGACGATTCCAAGGACTCCATAATCGACTTCGTGGCATCCGTGAACGTCGGCGACGTCCGGAGGATAATGGTGGCCAGGTGCAGACTGTTCGGGGATCCGTTCAACAGGTCCGACCTCGATGCCCTGATGGAGAGAGCCAAGAAGGTCGAGGGATCCAACAAGATCTACGCCATGTTCTCGGGGTCTGGCTTCGACCCGGACATCAGGAACATCGCCGAGGGGAACCACAGCGTCGTGCTCAGGACCCTGGACGACGTCTACAACGGATGATCCGATGACGGGGTTCGTGCTGTCCATCGACGCTGGCACCACCAGCGTGAGATGCATGCTGTTCGGCCACGGAGGGGAGGTCCTCGGGGTCTCCCAGAGGCCACTGACACAGTTCTACCCCGGCGACGGCATGGTTGAGCACAACGCCTCGGAGATCCGGGACCTGTGCGTGGAAACCGCCCGTGAATGCCTCTCCCGCCCCGGCATCGACCCGTCGGAGTGCGTCGCCGTCGGGATCACCAACCAGAGGGAGACCGTGGTCGTGTGGGACCGCATCACCGGGGAGCCCCTGTGCAACGCCATCGTCTGGCAGGACCGCAGGACGTTCGACATGTGCCAGCACATCACCGAGGAGGGTCTCGGGACGGAGGTCCTCGCCAGGACCGGCCTGCAGGTGGACGCATACTTCTCCGGCACCAAGCTGGCATGGATCCTGGACAACGTGCCCGGAGCCCGCACCATGGCCGAGGAGGGGAGGGCCTTGTTCGGGACGGTGGAGTCGTGGATCGTCTGGAACCTCACCGGCGGGAGGGTCCATGCCACCGACTGGTCCAACGCGTCCCGCACCATGATGTTCAACATACACGACCTGCGCTGGGACCCCTTCCTCCTGGATGTCCTGGGAATCCCGGATGCCATGCTCCCCGAGCCGTTCCCGCCCGGACACGTGTTCGGGCTCACCGACCCCGTCGCCCTGGGGGTCGAGGTGCCGATAGCATCGGCAATCGGCGACCAGCAGGCCGCGCTGTTCGGACAGACGTGCCTGGACCCGGGGGACGTGAAGATCACCTTCGGCACCGGCGGGTTCCTGCTGATGAACCTCGGGGACAAGCCCATGGTCACATCCAACGGTCTGCTAACCACCGTCGCCTGGTCATCGGGCGACAGGGCGGAGTACGCCCTGGAGGGTTCGGTGTACATCGCCGGTGCCGCGGTCCAATGGCTGAGGGACGAGCTCCAGATCGTGGAGGAGTCCTCCGAGACCGAGAGGATGGCGCAGTCCGTGGACGATTCCGGCGGATGCTACGTGGTGCCCGCCTTCGTGGGTCTGGGAGCACCGTATTGGGTGCAGAACGCCAGAGGCGTGATCATGGGGCTAACCCGTGCGACCAACCGCAACCACATCGCACGTGCGGCACTGGAGTCCATAGCGTTCCAGGCAAACGACGTCATACGCTCCATGGAGGCGGACTCGGGTACCCGCATACACTCCATCAAGGTGGACGGGGGCGCCAGCGCCAACGACTTCCTGTGCCAGTTCCTAGCGGACATCACGGGCATGGATGTGGAGAGGCCCAGATGCATAGAGTCCACGGCTCTCGGCGCGGCGTACATGGCCGGGCTGACCGTTGGGTTCTGGTCGGACCGCGACGACATACGCAGGAACTGGTCCCTCGACCGCAGGTTCGTGCCCGCGATGGACGGTTCCCGCCGTGACGAACTGATCCGCGGGTGGGAACGGGCCGTCAGATGCGCCAGGCTGTGGTCGGAGACCGGCGGGGAATCCAGTTAACTCCGTTAACATATAATACCCCGCGACGCCCTCCGCCTCTCATGAAGGTTGTAATCGTCGGCGGTGTCGCCGGGGGTGCCTCCGCCGCCGCCAGGCTCAGGAGGCTCGACGAGAGTGCTGAGATAGTGGTCCTGGAGCGCACCGGCTACGTCTCGTACGCCAACTGCGGACTGCCCTACTACGTCGGAGGGGTGATAGAGGACGAGGGGGACCTGACGCTCCAGAGCCCCGCGTCGTTCAGGAGCCGCTTCGATGTGGACGTCCGCGTGAGGAACGAGGCCGTGTCCATAGACCGCGGGTCCAAGAGAGTCAGAGTCAGGCGCCTGGACGACGGCTCCGAGTACGACGAGCCCTACGACGTTCTGATACTGTCGCCGGGAGCCAAGGCCATGGTGCCGGACATCCCCGGTACGGACGACCCCCGGGTCATGACCCTGCGCACGGTAGAAGACACCCTGTCGATGAGGAGATTCGTAGAGTCCCAGCACCCGGAGGCCGCCGTGGTCGCCGGTGGAGGGTACATTGGGCTGGAGGTCGCGGAGAACCTGGTGCGCATGGGCGTGAAGGTGACCCTGGTCCAGCGCCCCGACCATGTGCTGCCTCCCCTGGACCGCGACATGGCCGCGGACGTCCACCACTGCATCAGGGCCAACGGCATCGACCTGGTCCTCTCCGACGCCGTCACCGGGTTCCGGGCAGACGACGGGCTGGAGGTGACCCTGAGGAGCGGGCGGACCCTGCACGCGGACATGGCAGTGATGGCCCTCGGAGTGATCCCTGATGCGCACCTCGCCTCCGATTGCGGTCTGGAGACCGGGATCAAGGGCTCCATCATCGTCGACGGCCACATGCGCACATCAGACCCGTCGATCTATGCTGTCGGCGACGCAGTGCAGGTCAAGGAGTTCGTATCGCAGACGGATGCGGTGATATCCCTGGCCGGACCTGCCAACAGACAGGGCAGGATAGCCGCCGACAACATCTGCGGGATCCTCAGCGAGTACCACGGCTCCCAGGGGTCCTCGGTCATCAAGGTGTTCGACATGACCGTGGCCACGACAGGCCTGAACGAGAGGACCGCGAAGGCCGCCGGCATCGACTACGACAAGGTGTACACGTACTCGGCATCCCACGCCACGTACTACCCTGGAGCCAGGAACATGTCCGTGAAGACCCTGTTCGAGAAGGGGACGGGGAGGGTGCTGGGGGCGCAGATAGTCGGATACGAGGGATCGGACAAGAGGATCGACGTCATCGCGACCGCCATCCGCGCAGGAGGGGACTACAGGCTGCTGGAGGAGCTCGACCTGGCGTACGCCCCTCCGTACTCGTCCGCGAAGGATCCCGTGAACATGGCCGGATTCGTCATAGACAACGTGGTCTCCGGCAGGATCTCTCAGTTCTTCTGGTATGATGTGAGCTCCCTGATGGATGACCCGAACTCGTTCTTCGTGGACGTCAGATCGCCCATGGAGTATGCCAGGGGGCACATCGAGGGCGCGGTCAACATACCTGTCGACTCCATAAGGGGGAGGATGGCCGAGATCCCGAAGGACAAGCACATACGCCTGATATGCCACAGCGCCCTCCGCAGCTACATCGCCGGAAGGATACTGTCGCAGAACGGCTACGAGTGCAGCCACCTCGCCGGCGGGTATCGCCTCT
The DNA here is from genome assembly GCA_959597175.1 of uncultured Methanomassiliicoccales archaeon. Taxonomy (GTDB): domain Archaea; phylum Thermoplasmatota; class Thermoplasmata; order Methanomassiliicoccales; family Methanomethylophilaceae; genus Methanoprimaticola. The sequence goes on along the minus strand of CAUFXM010000002.1, from coordinate 22,276 downwards.
ACTCGTCCGTGGTGGGGGACATGCAGGTGGGCTCCCCCGACGGACCCCCCTGCGGCCAACCCAGGTGAGCCGTCGCTCGGCCTTGGAGAACAGGTGCGCGAAAAGGGCCAGCGCCCGGCGGTCCTCCTCCACGGCCACCCTGAACCTCCTGCGGTCCAGAGCCTCCACGTAATACGGCCTGAGGTCGGCCATGCACACGACCCTGGGCCTCCCCCCGTCGGACTCGGCGAGGAACCACCTCATGCCGTCGGTTGCCATCCCCCTGACGACGCCCTCCGCGTGCATCGCGCCGAGGAGGGTGTAGGATGCCTCTGCAAGGGGGTGGTTGGCCGGGGCTATCGATATTATTAGCCCGGGCGCGTGCTCCATCTCCCGGCGTATGCTGGTCACCTCGACGTACCCCAGGGCGCGGACCATGTGCCCGACCAGGACCCTGGACGTCAGGTGCTGGGGGTCCTCCTGCGTCCTGACGCCCCGGCGGGGAGGCGTCGCCGTCCCGGACAGGACCATGGCCGAGACCCTCTCCCCGAGCGCGGAATCCATATCGGCCACGGCACCATGCATGACGTCCAGAATGGTCTCGACACTCCCCATGGCCGTCACGACGGAGGTTGGGATTATGAGCGTTTCAGAGGGGGTGGGCCGAAGAACGTGGGGTCCGGCCGGATATCTGGCTCTGTCGGATCGGAACCGAAACCCCCTCGGCCATCCCCGCGATGCGGCTTCGCCGCCTGCGCCTGGAGACGCTCGTGTCCAGATTGTCGGCTATGAACCCCAGCATGTCGCAGAAGAGCTCCACATCCTCTTCGGAGTACTCCTCCGGGAGCTTCGCGAAGACCTTGTCCACCAGCCCCTCCGGATCGTCCATCGTCTTCCTGAACTCGTCGGATATCTCGATGGTCTTGAAGCGGGCATCCCCCTCCTGCCTCTTCCTGACGACCAGGCCGCGCTCCTCCATCGAATTCACCCTGCGCGTCACCGACGGCGGGGAGACCCTGAGCGCCTCGGAGAGCTTGGACACCGTGCACTCGGGGGTGAGCATGATGAGGTCCAGGTAGAATATGTCCCGATAGGAGAGCTTCTTATCCGCCATGGCCTCGACGTCTATCATGTCCATTAGGATCAGGGACCTGTAGATCCTGTCGAAGTTCTCCCTGGGGTTCATGGACGTCACTTCCATTCGGGTCGCACCCGTGCAGCACGTCGCGACTCCACGTACATAGGATTGGTGACTTAAAAATGGTAGGAAGTGGGAATGATGGATGTGCCAGGATCCCGGCACACCCATTGGGGTCAGGACGAGGAGGATCCCTCTCTGCCGGGCTCCCCGGAGATGGTCTCGTCCGCGTACTTGGCTGATACCCTGCTCAGGAGGTATCCGAACAGGAGACCGATGACGATGCAGACCACGCTCGCGATGACGGTGCCCGTGCCGTCCACACCCTGGATCGCCTGCACCGTGACCGTGACCACAGAACCGAGGGTTATGCCCATGATGCAGTAGTACGTGGACCTGCGATAGCTCCTGATGAGATGGTCCACGACCCTGGACAGCACCAGGACGCCCACCACCAGACCGACGCCCAGCGGGATCAGCGCGGAGATCCTGTCCATTATGATGGAGAAGTCCATGCCTCCGACCAGGTCCATCAACGGCGTGTACAGGCCGATCGCAAGCAGGATTGCCGCCCCGCTGAGACCGGGGACTATCTTGGACAGCGCCACGATGAACCCTATGACGAACAGCAGGACGACGTCCATGGCGTCCAGCTCGACCAGGGACACCCCGGAGTCCGTGGATCCGAGGAAGAGGAACGACAGCATCACCAGGAATCCGACCACGCATACCAGCACATTCCGGGAAGTGGGACGCGGATCGTCGGTCGAATCGTTGCAGAGCCTGTACAGGTCCGGGATCTGGAAGACTATGAGGGCCGCAAAGAAGAACATGAGCGGCACCTCCCAGTCCTGCAACAGGGCGTCTATGCCCACAGCGCACACCACGAGCCCCACCAGGATCCCCAGTCCCACAGGTATGATGAATCCGAGGTCCTTCAGAAGCTTGTGCCTTATGTCGGCCAGGTCTGACATCAACCTCTCGTATATGCCGAATATGACTGCGATGATCCCGCCGCTGGCCCCGGGCATCATGGACATGGCGCCCACGAGTGTGCCCACGAGGAAATCCTTTAGCGGTTTTCTACTCATGCGGGCGTGTTCCGAAAAAACCCTTCATAAATCTATGTTCGAATAGAACATTATTGATGGAGTATTCAAATTGATAACTATTTCATGAAATATAGATGATTTGATTATTATATGTATAATATATAATCGATTACAGCAACAGCATCAATGTCCCGATGACCAGCAGGGCCAGACCAACCCATGAACGACGGGACATGCCCTCATGCAGGAACAGGAACGCGAACACCACGGTGAACAGGATGCTGAGCTTGTCGATGGGCACCACCAGGGATGCGGGACCCTCCTGAAGGGCCCTGTAGAAACACAGCCAGGATGCGCCTGTGGCCAGACCGGAGAGGACCAGGAACCCCCCGTTCCGCTTACCGATGGTGCGTACCTGCCCCTGTGTCCCCTGCATGAAGACGATGGCCCATGCCATCACCAGGACCACGATGGTGCGTATCGCGGTGCCCAGATTGGACTCCACGTCCTCGATCCCCACCTTCCCCAGGATCGATGTCAGAGCCGCGAAGACCGCGGACAGGGTCGCGTAGACGAGCCATGACCTGCGGGTCTCCTTCGTCTCATCCACGTCCTTCCTCTCGATCATCAGCATGGTACCGACGAACATCACCACCATCCCCACACCGGCGATGGGTGTGAACGACTCGCCCAGGAAGATGAACGCCAGGATCATCGTGAGTATGGTGCTGCTCTTGTCGATGGGCGCCACCTTGTTGACGTTACCGAGCTGTATGGCGCGGAAGTAGCACAGCCAGGATGCGCCGGTGGCCAGACCGGACAGGATGAGGAAGACGAGAGTCCGGCCGGATATGTCGCCTATTCCGTCCCAGGACCCCACCAAAAGGACCATCAGCCATGCCATGGCGAGGACCACGATGGTGCGCAGGGCCGTGGCGAGATTGGAGTCGACGTCGCGTATCCCCACCTTGGCGAATATGGACGTCAGGGCGGCGAACACCGCCGAGAGGAACGCGTAGACGATCCACATGATGTAATCGATTACAATCGATAATAGAAATATGTTGTCAGAACCGCTTCGTAAGGCATGAATGCGAATCGATTGAAACGCCCGGTCGTTGAAACGGATTGCTAGCATGAGGACATCGACATCGATCGGACCGGCCTCATCCACCGGCGCGTTCCGTTATCCGTGGTAATTCCATATAGGAAGTGGGCCTGCCCGGATTTGAACCGGGGTCAATGGCTCCCAAAGCCACAAGTATACCAAGCTAGCCCACAGGCCCACCGGTCCGCCGATTGCGGACTCCGTTTAAAATGTTTGTTCAGACCTCCCACGGCAGCTTCGGGTCCAGGAGCGACGTCAGCAGCAGCGGATCCGCATCCTCCAGGGACCTGTCGCTGTCCATGACACCGATGGTGCCTGTGTCCAGCTCCCTTCCGGCCCCGAGCCTGGTGGCCTCCCCCTCGATCATCTCGACGGCGGTGATGTAGTGCCTGGGAGCCACGACGGTCCAGCATCCGTCCTCGATGAACGGATCCCCGCATTCGCTCCCCCTCCACTTGTCCATGAACGATCCGGGGTTGGCCCAGACAGGCGGCCCCCTGTGCTTGTGCACCCTCGGGAGCGTGTCGCGTTCGAGTTCGAACACGACGGCCATCCGTTCATCATCCATGGAGTGAACGGCCCTGAGCACGCCGAACCCGTGCTCGTCCAGCCTCCTCCCCAGGGCGGTCTGGGTCTTCCATAGCTGGGACTGCAGGTTGTCCTCGATGGCCTCCGGCCTGGAGAACGAGACGGACACCAGCCTGGACCCGTGCGTACCGAGCAGCTTGGCCAGCTCCTCCCTGGACATCGGCCTGCGGGGGTTCGGGAAGAAGAACTCCATCCTGGGCTCGCGGAGGTACTCCCTGGCTGCGTGGATGAACAACGCAAGCGTATCCGCGTGGACGGCGGACGCCACGTTCCTGCGCGGATCGACCGGGTCGTACACCACCAGCGCCGACTCCATCCTCGGCCCGGCGGGGCCTTCGATGGGGAAGGTCGTCCCCTCCCTCCAGCGGCTCGCGGCCTCCAGGAGGCCCCTGAGGGTCCCGAACTTCACGATCAGGAGCTCGCACAGGTATCCGGAGAACCCGCGGGAGTCCTGCTCCGCGCCGTACGCCCCGATGCCCTTCATGAACTTCTTTAGCAGGCGGACCTGGTCCTTCCCGGCGTCGTCCAGATGCGAGATGATGAACGCCGTGTGGAACGGCGTGCGGTCCACGGCGCTCTTCAGATGCGACGTATCGCTCAGATGGTAGCACGGGACCATGTCCACGTCCAGACCCTCGAAGTTCCCCCTGGTGTACGGATGGTCGGAGTACATCCTGATCCCGTGGAGGATGTCCTCGCCGGCCTGCAGGCCGATCCTCTTCAGATCCTCCTCCGACACGGACTCCGGGAACATCAGGAACAGATCCAGGTCCGGGTTCGACAGGAACGTCCCCTTCGAGAACGACCCGGCGTACCTGGCCTCGACCTCTATGCCGTGGGCTGCGATGTAGTCCTCGACCATCGCCTTCAGCCTGGCCGCGCGCTCCCTGATGGAGACGACGGTGTCCGGCGAAGGCACGATCCGCTCCAGCACGGCATCCTCTAGATCCATGGAGGATGCAACAAGGAGGGTGTTATCTATAACTTATGGGGGAAGGCCTGCGGGCATGCGGAATATCGCATCCTAGAGATTGTCACTGCGTGACATCTTCGGATACTATGCGCACATCCTTACCGCGGAACGCGATTCCGTAGACGAGCGTTCTGCCGGTCAGTCCGTGGGAGTAATCTCTGTCGCGCACCTGGTCAATGGCCGCCACCGCCGCATCTACCATGGTCTTCTCCCTCGCATTGGAGCGGACGCGCTTTAGCTCGATCAGCACATTGGGCCTATCCGGTCCCCTGCCCCTCAGTAGGATATCGAAGTAACCCTTTCCCCTTTCCCCATCGGCGTACAGTTCGTAGCGGCCGCCGAGATTCATCAGGATCCCGACGAGGAACGCCTGGTACGAATGCTCGTGGTCGAAAACCCGGAAGCTGAGTGTGTCCACCATCATGTCGGTAAGACGTCCGGACATCGCTTCAGTGTCCGCCGTCAGGACCGCCCTGCAGAAGGCCCTCATCGACGTCGTCAATGAATCGTCGAACCTATCGGCGACCATCTTCCCGAAAACGTCGAACATCTCGGTGTTCGGTATCGAGAGCGCGAACCCGTGGTCCACAGGGACCGCTTTGAGATATCCTGACAACACCATGACGCAGTATATCCCGTTGACCGATGTCATGTCGGCATAGGATATCCTGGTGTCAATGTCCTTAACGACCGGTTTCCCCTCGCCCAGAGCCCTCAGGTCCGAGTAGACCGAACCGTCCGCCATGTCCAGAAGGGTGTCGATTATCGAGTTCCCGCTAGTTCCGGCCCAGTACCCTTCGGCTTTGAACCCATAGTGGACGTAGTTCAGGATGCTCCAGGGATTGTATATCTCGGCATCCCCGAAACGATACCCGTCGTACCATTCCCTGGCCTCCTCGAACTTCTCCGGATGCCCGTACTCTGCGCACAGGCCCTTCACCTCCTTAGGCGTGAAACCGAACATCTCGTCGGAGTCGGTGCTGAAGACGTTGTTGACCATGAGATGGTTCAGACCGGAGAATATGCTCTCCTTGGAGATCTGCATGACATCCGTAATCACGGCGAACATGAGGGAATCGTTCCCTTTGAGCGCGGAGGACAACATGTCCTTCACGAACTCCAGCACCCGACCATGGACAGGAGTACTGTAGGTGCTGTTCAGAGGATCGTCGTACTCGTCGATCAGTATGACGACCTTCTTCCCGTGGTGCATCTCCAGCATGACGCTCAGGTGCATGATTGCATTGGAGAGCTCTGGGAGGCTGGACTCCTGGTCGAGGATCCTCTGGAACCTCTTTATGAAATTGGACGGAATGGCGTCCGAGTCGAGGAGATATCTGAATCCCGTGTACAGATCGCTCATCTTGAGACGGACCTTGTCCAGGAATACGTCGTAATCCGTGTCGCCGACACGCTTGAGGTCGATGTAGATAACTGGGAGGGAGTTCTTCACCGGATCGTCCGGACGGAGATCCGATATAGCGAGCCCGTCGAACCATGTGTTACCCGCATGACGCATGTTCAGATACGCGTCCAGCATGGAGAGGTTCAGCGATTTACCGAACCTTCTCGGACGGGTGTACAGGAACGCCTCTGTCCCCCTGTCATTCAGGATGTCGTCTATCAGACGTGTCTTGTCGATGTAGCAGAGGTCCATCTCGCGGAGTTTGATGAAGCTCTGCACGCCTATCGGGATGTCCCTCATGGAATCCACATCGATTCACAGAGATTTAACTGTGCACAACCGCCCCGATCCCTTCAGGGATGACGTGAAGAGATTGCCGGGTTACCCACTCAGATGCTGAACCCGCAGCGCCCCATGACGATGTTCTCCTTGGGGTCCGCGGGGATCATCGGGAGCACATGCTCGTCCGGGTCCACGGCGATGTCCACGATGCAGGTCCTGCCGCAGTCCCTGGCCTCCTTCAGCGCGTCCTGGATCTCGCCCGGCTTCTCCACCTTTATCCCCTTCGCTCCGAAGGCCTCCGCCATCTTCACGAAGTCCGGGTCGCAGTTCAGGGTCGTGGCGGAGTACCTCTCGTTCCAGAACAGCTTCTGCCACTGCCTGACCATGCCGAGGGTGCCGTTGTTGAGGAGGACTATCGTCACGGGGAGGTCCTCCGCGAGGGAGGTCGCGACCTCCTGCATGACCATCTGGAACCCGCCGTCGCCGGTGATCGCCATCACATCCATGTCCGGCTTCGCCGCCTTGGCCCCTATCGCCGCGGGGAGTCCGTATCCCATCGTACCGAACGTGCCGGATGACAGGAACCTGCGGGGCTTCTCGATGTCCAGGAAGTGCATCGCCCACATCTGGTTCTGACCAACGTCGGTGGTGACGATCGTGTCGTCGTTCAGCACCTTGTTGATCTCGTGCATGATCTTCTGCGGGACGATCGGGGTGCATCCGGTATCTGGATCGCATGCGCAGGCGGACTTGAACGCCCTGGCCCGGTCGGCCCACCCGGCCTTCGGGACGTAGGACGGCTTCAGGGCCTCGATGAGCATGCGGACGGCCTTCCTGGAGTCGCACTGCAGGTTCGCTGCGGGATGCTTGTGCTTGTTGAACTCGTTGGCATCCAGGTCGATGTGGACGACCTTCCCGTCCGGACTCTTCATGCGGCTCCTCTGGCTGTACGTCCTGTCGGAGAACCTGCTACCTATGGATATGATCAGGTCTGCCTCGTTCATCGCATGGAGCGCCGACATCCTGCCGTGCATGCCCAGGGGACCCATGCAGAGGTCGTATGTGGATGGGACGACCCCCATGCTCATCAGCGTGGTGTCCACGGGGGCCTGCAGGAGCTGGGAGAGCTCCATGACCTCCCTGTACGCGCAGACGGCGCCGCCTCCCACCAGGATGACGGGGCGGTTCGCCGCTTTGATCCACTGGACGGCTTCCTCGAAGTCGGACAGGTCCTCGGCCTGGGGCTTGATCCCGTACTCCTCGTCCAGGATCCCTTCGTCCACAGACGAGTTCATCTGGTCCACGGGCAGGTCGATGTGGACCGGCCCGGGACGTCCGCTCTGGCAGATCTCCCAGGCCTCGGTTATGGCATGGGGCAGCCTGTTGACGTCCAGGACCCTGAAGTTGTGCTTTGTGATCGGCATCATCAGACTGTATGCGTCCACCTCCTGGAACGCCCCCAGCCCAAGGGAGCCCGTGCCGACCTGTCCGGTGAAGGCGATCATGGGCACCGAGTCCGCGTAGGCCGTGGCGACGCCGGTGATCAGGTTGGTGGCCCCAGGCCCGCTGGTGGCCAGACAGACGCCGGGTCTCCCGGAGGCCCTGGCATAGCCGTCCGCCATATGGGCGGCGCACTGCTCGTGCCTCACGAGGATGTGCCTGAGGTCCGCGTCATAGAGCTCGTCGTAGATCGGGATGACGCTCCCGCCCGGATATCCGAAGAGCGTGTCGACACCCTTCCTCTCGAGCATGGTGACCAGTGCCTTCGTGCCTTTCATCTGTAATGCCTCGGGCATCCTTATCGTATGAACATTTTAATACTGTCGGGCGCGGGCATGTGCCAGCGCGGAAGAAAGATGGAACGGGGCCGGAGCCCCGTTGTGTCAGTAGTGGCAGTCGCCCCTGACGATCGGTATCCTGGGGTCCATGGGCAGCATGGGCAGGATGTCCGCCTCCGGGTCGACCATGATCTCGACGACGGTGGTGACGTCCGAGTCCAGCGCCTGCCTCAGGGCGTCGCCGATCTCCTCGGGCCTCTCCACATGGATGCCGTTGCACCTGAATCCCTTTGCGACGGTGACGAAGTCGGGATCGTCGCCCAGGACCATTGCCGAGTAGCGCTCGTTCCAGTAGTGCTTCTGCATCTGCCTGATCATACCCAGGCATCCGTTGTTCAGCAGGACTACGGTCACGGGCAGGTCCTCCGCGACCGATGTGGCCAGCTCCTGGATGACCATCTGGAGCCCGCCGTCGCCGGTGATCGTCATGACCCTCTTCTCGGGGAGCGCGGCCTTCGCACCTATCGCGGAGGGCAGGCCGAAGCCCATGGTCCCGAAGGTGCCAGACGTCAGGAACTGCCTCGGATGCTCGATGTTCAGGTAGTGCATCGCCCACATCTGGTTCTGGCCCACGTCGGTGGTGACGATCGTGTCGTCGTTCAGCACCTTGTTGATCTCGTGCATGACCTTCTGGGGTGCGATCGGGACCCCGCCCCTGTCGTCGTCGCAGGCATGGGACCTCCTGACCTCCAGGGCGTGCTCCGTCCACCGGGGCCAGCTGACGGGGGTCGCGCCGAGCGCGCAGATGAGCGCCCTGATCGCCTTCCTGGCGTCGGCCTGCAGGTTGACGCACCGGTGCCTGTGCTTGCTGAACTCGGTGGCGTCGATGTCGATGTGGATGACCCTGCCCTGCGGATCTCTCATCCTGTCGTGGGGACTGTAGGTCCTGTCGGAGAACCTGCTGCCTATGGATATGATCAGGTCTGCCTCGGTGGACATCTCCAGGGCCGACAGCCTCCCGTGGAGCCCCAGCGGGCCCAGGTTCAGCTCGTACGACGAGGGGACGATGCCCATCCCCATCAGGGTGTTGACCACCGGGGCGCGCATGATGCGGGCCAGCTCCATGACCTCCTGGGACGCGTCGATGGCGCCTCCGCCGACGAGGATCAGCGGGCGCTTGCAGTCCCTGATCCACTCCACCGCCTCGTGTATGCCGGACAGGTCCTCGGTCAGCGGCTTGACGCCGAACCTCCCGTCCAGCAGGGACTCGTCTATGTCGGCGTTCATCTGGTCGATGGGCAGATCGATGTGGACCGGCCCCCTCCTGCCCATCTGGCATATCTCCCATGCCTCCCTGACGGCGTGGGGCAGCCTGTTGACGTCCAGGACCCTGTAGCTGTGCTTGGTTATCGGCATAAGCAGGCTGTAGGCGTCCACCTCCTGGAAGGCGCCCTGCCCCAAGGAACCGGCGGCGACCTGGCCCGTCAGGGCTATGACCGGCGAGGAGTCGGCGTAGGCCGTGGCTATCCCGGTGACCAGGTTGGTGGCGCCAGGCCCGCTGGTGGCCATGCAGACCCCGGGCTGGTTCTTGGCACGGGCGTATCCATCCGCCATGTGGGCGGCGCACTGCTCGTGCCTTACCAGTACATGCCTGATGGACGAGTCGATGAGCTCGTCGTAGACGGAAATGATGCTGCCTCCGGGGTAACCGAAGACAGTGTCGACACCCTTGTCCTCAAGCATAGTCAGGAGCGCTTTGGTCCCTCTCATGTCGATACCTCAGCCCCGACAAAGACTGAACGGCGATAATGGTTGTCCTGCGCGGGACTGGATGTAAAGGGGCTCCAATCCCCGGGATGCTCCTCTCGCTCGAGACTATATATATACCACCATGGGCGGGAGGGCGGCCCGTGCTGATGGGGCCGCGCCAGGGGACTTGGGATATGGAACCTGACGACAGGAGACTGATAGTCTCGATATCGCTGATAGTGATCGGATACCTGCACCACATCTTCCTCACGCTGTACGAGAGGCAGTTCGAGGCCCCGTACGATGTCCAGCTGACCTTCGTGGGCGCCGTCGCCACGGCATTCATGTTCGTGGGACTGGCCGGGATGGTCTGGTTCGGATGCGTGAAGGACCTGCTCAGGAGGAGGTCGGAGAAGAAGGGGTGATCCGTTCCGACCGGACCACCCCGGGATGTTTTCAAGGCCCCTCGTCGGGCCCCCTTTCTCATGACTCGGCCTGCTCGTCCGGAGGGGCGCGGTGGTCCACAACGCGGCACTCCCTCACCCTGTGGCCGTCGACGCTCATGACCTTCAGGAACACTCCGTCGGACTCGACCTCGTCCCCGACCTGCGGGGACCTGCCGGTCCGGTACATCACGTACCCCGTTACCGTCTGCTCGTCATACCCGCCGAGACTGAAGTCCCTTCCGAGGACGTCCATCACGTCGTAGATGCTGGCGGAGCCCTTCACCGTGAGGGACCCGTCCACGTTGGACACTATGTCCTCCTGGACCTCGTCGCTCTCGTCCCAGATCTCTCCGACCAGGGCCTCCAGCACATCCTCCAGAGTGACGATGCCGATCGTCCCGCCGTAGGAGTCCAGGACCACGGCCATGTGAACCTTGGTCCTCTGGAAGTCGTTCAGCAGCTCGGAGGCCTTCATGGACTCCGGGACGTACTTCACGGGCCTCATCAGGTCCTGGATGGTGCAGGCCAGCCCCTTGTGGTCCCTTGCGAAGTAGTCCTTGGCGTAGACCACGCCGACGATGTCGTCGATGGTGCCGCTGTACACAGGAATCCTGGAGAACCCTGAGTCCGCGATCACGTCCGCCAGCTCCGCTGGGGTCGCGTCCTTCGACACCGCGGTGATGTCCATCCTGGGTATGCACAGCTCGCCTACCTGGATGTCGTCGAACCTGATGGCCGACTTGATGAGCTCGCTCTCGCTGTCCTTGAGGACGCCGTCGTCCTCGCACTCGTCGATCAGGACCTCCAGCTCCTCGTCGCTCATGGCACTGCTCTCCTCCTCCCCGATGGCCTTGGTCAGCTTGGTGAACAGCCAGGAGACCGGGGACAGGACCTTGATCAGGCCGGCGAAGATGTTGCAGGTCTTCACGCACCACTTCTCGGGGCTCTTCTTGGCCACCGACTTCGGGATGATCTCGCAGAACGTGAGGGACACCAAGGTCATCACGACGATGTTCACGATGCTCCCCAGGTCGCCGAACAGCGCCACGAACATCACGGTCGCAATCGTGCTAGACGCGATGTTCACGACGTTCACGCCGATGAGGTTCGTCGTTAGGAACTTGTCGTAGTCCTCCAGCATGCTCAGGGCCTTGGAGGCGCGGACGTTCCCGTCGTTGGCCATCTTCTTGAGCCTTACGCGGTTGGCGCCGGTGAAGGCGGTCTCGGTGAGCGAGAAGAACGCGGAACAGACGATCAATACTACAATTATACATGCGTAAACTATGGTCATACTGTCCATTCTTACGCACCAAATCCGTCGGAATTACTGTCTGACATTGAATTCAGCGGATTTCCATCCTGCTCCTTGGATATAAGCGTTATTGATGAAGATTCATGCGTCCACAACCTTATTAGAGGGGTAGCGGATGTTCGACGCAGGGAACAACATGGCCAAAGTCAGGGTTGCAGTCAACGGATACGGTACCATCGGAAAGAGGGTGGCCTCAGCGGTCGCGAAGCAGGACGACATGGAGCTCGTCGGCGTCACGAAGACCAGGCCCAACTTCGAGGCCCGCGCCGCGCTGGACAAGGGCTACGACATATACGTGCCGGACGAGAGCGTCCAGGCGTTCGCCGACGCCGGCGTCCCGATAGCCGGGACCCTGAAGGACATGTACGGCAAGGTGGACATAGTGGTGGACTGCACGCCCGGGAACGTGGGCGAGATGTACAGGGACCAGTACAGGGCCGCCGGCGTGAAAGCCATCTTCCAGGGAGGGGAGGACCACGGCCTCACCGGGATCTCCTTCAACTCCACCGCCAACTACGCGGAGTCCTGGGGGGCGCAGCTGTCCCGCGTGGTCTCCTGCAACACCACCGGTCTGCTTAGGACCCTCTGCCCCATCGACAGGGAGTTCAGGATCAAGAAGGCGTTCGTGACCATCGTCCGCCGTGCCGCCGACCCCGGCGACAGCAAGAACGGGCCCATCAACGGCCTGGAGCCCTCTGTGAAGCTGCCCACCCACCACGGCCCCGACGTGCAGAGCGTCATGCCCTGGCTGGACATCAGCACCATGGCCGTCAAGGCGTCCACCACCCTGATGCACGTGCACACCGTGGTGGCCGAGCTCGCGACGGAGACCACCACCGATAAGGTCGTGGAGGTCCTCAGGTCCGCGCCCCGCGTGAGGCTGGTCAGCAGCAAGGACGGGATCAAGACCACCGCACAGATAATGGAGATGGCCAGGGACATGGGCCGCGACCGCTCCGACATGTACGAGATCGTCGTCTGGGAGGACGGGATCAAGGTCGTGGGCAACACCCTCTACTTCTACCAGGCCGTCCACCAGGAGTCCGACGTCATACCCGAGAACATCGACTGCATCAGATCCATGTGCAAGATGGTGCAGGACCCTGCGGAGTCCGTGAGGATAACCAACGCGGCCCTCGGAATCCCTCAGAAGGACTGAGACCATGCCGAAGGAGTTCAACACACTGGAGGACTTCGACTTCAGGGACAGGACGGTCCTGCTCAGGGTGGACATCAACTGCCCACTCAGCAAGGAGAGCCTGGAGATCGTAAACGATGCCAGGATCAGGAGGATCGTCCCGACCGTGAGGGAGCTGGTGGGCAAGAGGGCCAGGGTGGTCATGCTGGCGCACCAGAGCCGCAAGGGGAGCTGGGACTTCATCCCGCTGGAGCAGCACGCCGAGCACCTGTCCAAGCACCTGGGTATGCCCGTGAAGTACGTGGACGACGTCATCGGGGACAGGGCCGTGGACGCCATCAGGTCGCTGGAGCCGGGTCAGGTCCTCCTTCTAGGTAACGTCAGGTCGCTGGACAGCGAGACCGCCAAGGGGGACATGTTCAAACAGTCCGAGGGCGAGATAGTGGAGACGCTGGCGCCCCTCGTCGACTACTACGTCTGCGACGCGTTCGGAGCGTCCCACAGGTCCCAATGCTCCCTCGTCGGGTTCCCCGTGAAGGTACCGTCGGCGTCCGGGAGGCTCATGGCGAAGGAGCTGTTCGCGCTCAACGCGATCTTCGGCAACCCCCGCAGACCCAGCGTCTTCATCCTCGGAGGGGCCAAGTTCGGCGATGCGTCCGAGATGATCGACCACGTGCTGGGGAGCGGCATGGCCGACAGCGTCATCCTGGTCGGCCTGGCCGGGAACGCGTTCCTGCTCGCCAGGGGCGTCGACATCGGCGAGGCCAGCAGGAAAGTCCTCGAGGACGAGCTGACCCCCGAGAACATGCAGGCGGCCAAGGACATCCTGGACCGCTACGGCCAGAAGGTGCTCCTGCCCGTGGACGTCGCCGTAGAGAGGGACGGCAGGAGGGTCTCGGTGAACATCGGCGACCTGCCCACGGCCGAACCGGCCCTGGACATAGGCGACGCCTCGGCGGAGAAGTTCCGCAAGGTCATCATGTCGTCGAAGACCTGCTTCATGTCCGGACCCGCGGGCATGATCGAGAAGGACGGCTTCGAGACCGGCACGCGCGTGATAATGACCGCCATGGTCGACAGCGGCGGCCAGTCCGTCATCGGCGGCGGGCACACCGGAGGAGCGGCGGAGAGGTTCGACCTCGCCGACAGGTTCTCCTACGTCAGCACGGGGGGAGGCGCCCTGGAGACGTTCCTGCTGGGACAGCCCCTGCCCGTGGTGGAGGCCCTGAAGTACTCCAGAAAGGAGTTCGGGAAGGAATGAGGGGAAACAAGTAACCTTTTTAAATACAATCAGGATGCGGTTGCGATGGCAAAGAAGAAGAGGCGGATAGTCGAGGAGCCTCAGGAGGAATACGAGTTCACTCCCACCGAGTTCAACGAGAGGGAGTTCATCCTGAAGGACATCTACATGACCAAGGTGTTCATGGTCGTGACCGTGCTCGCCGTGGTTGTCGGGATCATCGGTGCCGTCATATGCAACCATTCGGACATGTGGTGGCTTGCCACGATCATCTCTTTCGCGGTGTGCGCCCTGCTCACCAAGATACTCGGGCTCCTGAAGTTCAGGGTCGACATGCTCGAGATGAAGTCCATGCTGGGCAACTACTTGCTGTTCCTGATGCTGGCCCTGGGTATCTGCATCCTGTTCAGCAACCCGCCCTTCTCGGACATCCTCTGAAACCGGTTCCACCCGTTCTTCCGATGACCGGGCGGAGGGGCGACCCTCCCCCGTCATCCGACAATGCCACGTCCCCTCATCTCGTCGATCAGAAGCCTGACCGCGTTGCCCCTGTGGGAAACGGAGTTCTTCTCGTCCATGGGGACCTCCGCGAACGTGCATGCGCCGTCATGCGAGAATATCGGGTCGAAGCCGAAGCCTCCGTCGCCCCTCTCCGAGTCGGTGATGACTCCGCGGCAGACGCCGGTGACGATGATGCGCTGGCCGCCTATGTCGCAACCTATGCAGCAGCGGAACTCCGCTCCGCGGTCCTCCACGCCCTCCATGAGCCTGAGTATGCCGCGGTTCCCGATGGTCTTCTGCGCATACGCGGACCACACTCCGGGGAACCCCTTCAACGCGTCCACGAACAGACCCGAGTCGTCGATGATGAAGTCCCTCACCCCCTGGGCGACTATGGCATCCATGCCCTTGGAGACCACCTCCTCGAGGTCCGTGGTCTGGACCTCGTCGTACGGCAGCCTGAGATGCTCCATGCCGATCCCCAGCTCGGAGAACTCCCTGGCGTACTCTGCGACCTTCCCCGGATTGGATGTTATGACCTTCAGCATCATGTGTACCTGCCCCTGTTCCTAATCTCCTCGACCTTGCGTCTGACCGCCTTCGCATCCGGGATGAGCGAGTAGTACGATTCCATCAGCCCATCGAATGCGTCCCCGAGGTCCGTGTGGGCGGATGTGAACGCCCTCTCCAGGAGCCTGAGGTCGACGCCGATGTCCTCTGTCTCGGCACGGGTGCATCCCATGGACATGTCTATCAGGCAGATGTCCCCGGAATCCGTGAGGATCATGTTGGACGTCGTCAGGTCCCCGTGGCAGATGCGGGCCGAATGGAGCCTGGCCACGGTCTCCCCGATCGCCCTGCAGACCCCTGGCGCGGACGACGGGTCCGAGTCCAGGACGTCCTTCACCATCCTCCCGCGGATGCGCTCCATCGTGATGGTGCACTCCCTGAGGTCGATGTCGTAGATGCACGGGGTCCTGACGCCGGCCTGGCGGGCCTCATGCATGATGCGGGCCTCGTTGCGGGTGCGCGAGGATCTTATGTGCGCGTCAAGCTCCGGCAGCCTGTAGGTCTTGGGCGGCCTGCTCTTGACCACCGCATCCCTGCCCAGGAACTCCACGGATGTTATGACCGCCTCGGCACCCTTCGCGCTCCCCTCGTCCATGCCGGGGAATCCCCGGATGCGTAGATATGGGTGTCGGGATGGTCAGAGAACCATTTAAATACGGATTAGGACTCCGCCATCCCGTGGGACGGTTAGTCCCGCGAACGGAAATGTGCCGCAAGGTGAATCCGTAAAGGTGATACAAATGAGCGAAGAGACTCAGGAGACACGCCCGGTCAACGGGAAGAGCATGTACAGCTACATCGCCGACGCTTGGAACGTACCCTCCAAATCCTACGTGAAGGAGCTCAACTACGAGCGCAGGATCAAATGGAGGAAGGAGGAGAACTTCTGCCGCATCGAGAGGCCCACCCGCCTCGACAGGGCAAGGGCCCTCGGATACAAGGCCAAGCAGGGCTACGTCGTCGTCAGGGCGAGGGTCAGGAAGGGATCCTTCCAGAAGAGGGCCATCGTCACCGGTAGGAGGGCCAAGAGGAAGGGAATCAACCAGATCACGGTCGGCAAGTCCCTCCAGAGGATGGCCGAGGAGAGGACCGCCAAGAGGTACCCCAACCTCGAGGTCCTGAACTCCTACTGGGTCGGAGCCGACGGACAGCAGGAGTGGTACGAGGTCATCCTCGTGGACCCCGCGCACCCCGTCATCAAGGCCGACCCCAAGATTAACTGGATCTGCGACGACGCCCACAAGAACCGCGTCTACCGCGGAAAGACCTCCGCCGGCCAGAAGGGCCGCGGAATGAGGCACACCGGCAAGGGTGCCGAGAAGGCCAGGCCTTCGGTCAGGGCCAACCAGAGAAGGATCAAGTGATCTCAGCTGTAGGCTGAAAACCCCTTACCCGTCCCTCATGGGGCGGGGATTTTTTTTACATCAATCCCTCAGACATCCGATCGGCACGATGTGGACACCGTCAGGTCTCGTGTAGCCGATGGGCATCGCGGTCAGTATGGCGAGGAACGATGGGTCCCCCATCCTGCTCCGGTCGATGACGGAATCACGGAGCTTCAGGAGGTTGGCGGCGCCCTTGTCGAAGTCGTCGGACCCCAGCTTCACCTCGAACGCGCCCCAGCGCCCGTCGTGCAACTCCACGATGAAATCCACTTCGAAACTATCCTCGGTGCGGATGTATTTCACCTCCCCTTCCAGGACCTGCGAGTAGACCCTGATGTCCCTCAGACATAGGGATTCGAACAGGAAGCCCATGCTCTCCCTTTCGTTGAGCATGCGGAACTCGCTGCTACCGAGCGCATCCGCCGCGATGGATGGATCCGTGAAATACCATTTCGGCGTCGACACCAGGGCCGTCCTGGATCTCAGATGTGGATTCCAGGCCTCCACATTGTCGAGTATGAACAGGCTTTCCAGAGCGTATATGTGCTTCCTGAGAGTGGGCTCCGAGACTATCTTGCCCTGGGCGTTGACATCCTTCAGGAGAGTGGTCACAGGAGTGGTCATGCCCTGGTTCCTCGCTATGGATGCTATGAGCCTCTTCGTCACCTTTATGGCGTTGAGCCTGCGCTTCTTGGAACCCGACTTGTCTTTGCCCTCATGGTCGTATTCGGAAGAATCGTCATCATCGGGGATCTCGCCGTAAAGGATGCCCGACATGTCACGTTTGACTATGGACTCGATGTAACGCCTCACGTACTTCGATGCCGACTCCGGATCCCCCAGCACGGCGATCGGCCACCCTCCGCGCACAATCGCATAGGCGATTCCATCCAGGGTTAGGTCGGAGACGGCCCCCACCGATCCCCCGTCGAAAAGTCCCCTGAGGGAGACCGTGCCATTGGACTCGCCAGACTCGAAAAGGCTCATCGTCCTCATGCTTACGGTCGATATGCGCCCGGCCCCGGAATGCACTGCCGAGCCTTCGGGAGGCTTCGATGATCCTGTGAGCAGAAACTGCCCCTGTTCCGGGCGGTGATCGACCTCGAACTTCAGAAGGTCCCACAGCTCAGGGAGATTCTGCCACTCGTCGATCAGCCGTGGCGTATCCCCCTGGAGGATGAAATCGGGGTTCGACGCGATTGCGATCTTCAGCATGCTGATTTGAGACGCCCCCTTGATGTAGAAAGCACTCCTGCAATGCTCCTCGGATGTGCGGGTCTTGCCACACCAGCGAGGGCCATCCACAATGACTGCTCCTGAGATCTTTAGCTCTGATTCCAGGATTTTGTCTATGATGCGGGGGGCATACTCCGAGGGCATGACCCAGCATAGACATTCAACAGACAAAAACTTTCGGGATTCCGGGGTAGAAACTTTCGTGATTCCGGGGTAGAAACTTTCGGGATTCCGGCGTCACATCCCGGCGCGGATAGTCGCCGCGACATCCTCCACCTCGGCGTCCGTCATGCCTATCGTCGGGAAGTAGACGGGCATGTCGTACCGCGTCACGTCCACCCCGTCGAGGCCGTCCAGGGACGTCCCCAGCACGTACCCGAGGGCGTGGGGGTTCCCGTCGCCCTCCTTCAGGAGCGGGTCGTACCTGCGGAGCAACGCTATCCTCCCGGGATCGCCGGACACCGTGAGCCTGCATCCGCGCTTCATCATGAGCCAGGCGGCCACCATGCCGCGGTCGTCGTCCACCCTGGCCAGAACCTTTCCCTGGCTCCCCACCGGGAGCCCCGCGTGGCACCTGACGTACTCGCCGAACACGAAGGCCCTGTTCTCGCGCACCTCCACGTAGAAGACCACGTCCGGATCGGTGAGATCCACCTTCACACCCTTGTCCTCGTTGGCGATGAATATGGCGGAGCCTGCCTCCCTGCCCACGTCCATGCTCGTGTATCCCTGGGATCCCTCCCTGCGGGCCTTCACGGCGAAGCTCTGCCCGGCGGATATCCTTGACCTGGAGTACTCGGCGGCCTTGGCGCAGACGTCCTCCAGCCTGGATGAGGCGCACTCCTCCGCGACCGAGATGGAACCCACCCCGAACACCCTGCGGACGGATGCCACGGCGGCGTCCGGGTCGGTGGCCTCGATGTAGTACCTGGCCCCGTTCTTGGTGACCAGGGCCTCAACCCCGTCCTCCGCCAGCATTGTCAGGATGTTGTCCTTGAGCTGGTTCTCGAACCTCCTGCGGACCGGTGCGCTCTTCAGGCCTATCTCCGAGTATCTCACGAGCAGAATCGACACGCCACGACGATGGGCTCGGCTCTTATAATGATGACGTCACAGCGACCCCACGACCACGACCAGGTACAGCACCGAGATCACCGCCAACACGTAGATGATCGGACTGACCTCCTTCCAGCGGCCGGCGCCGATCATGCATATGCTGTAGAATATGATGCCGAAGACGATGCCGTCCGTGATGGAGTAGGTTAGCACCATCATCAGGATGGTCCCCAGCACAGCCACCGCCACCGGCCAGTCGTCCCACTTCACGCCCTTGAGCTGTGTGATCATCGCCGCACCCACCAGGAGCATGGCCCCGACGGTGCAGCTGTAGTCGATGACCGAGAACACCGGGCCGACGAACAGCGCCAGACAGAACAGGAGCGCCACCGTCAGGGATGCCAGCCCCGTCCTCGCACCTGCCTCTATGCCCACTGTGGACTCCGCGAACGAGCCGGTCGGCGTGGCGCCCACCACGCCGCTGATGACGGACGTGGCCGAATCGGCGAGCAGCGCCCTCTCGCACTGTACGTTCCCGTCCTTGTCCAGTATCCCCGCCCTCTCGCCGGTGGCCATGAGCGTCCCGGTGCTGTCGAAGAACTGCACGAATGTCAGCGAGATGACCACCATCAGGAAGTCCACCGTGAGCAGGTCGGAGGACAGCCCGTCCATGAACGCCCCGAACTCGGGGGCGGTCGGCAGCGACACGAGACTGTCGGGGATGGATATGATGGAGAACGCCATGCCGACGATGGCGGTGACGATCATCCCGAAGAAGATGGCCCCGGACACCTTGCGGGCGTAGAGGAAGAGGGTGAGGACGATGCAGAACAGGGCGAGCAGGACGGACGGCTGGGAGAAGTCCCCGAGGCCCACAAGTGTCGAGGCGTCAGTGATTATCCCGGCGTTCTGGAGACCGATGAAGACGATGAAGCATCCGATCCCGGCCGTGATCCCGTACCTCAGGCCCGCCGGTATCTGGTCCAGGACCCTCTTCCTCACCCCGCTCACGGCAATGAGGAAGAACACCACGCCGGAGATCAGCACGGCGACGAGCGCCTCCTGCCACGAATACCCGAGACCGAGGACGATGGTGTATGTGAAGAACGCGTTGACACCCATCAGCGGCGCCTGGGCCACCGGGTACTTGGCGTAGAGTGCCATCAGCAGCGTCCCGATGATTGACATTACGATCGTGGCTGTGTAGCATGCGTCCTGATCCATCCCCGCCTGCGCCATCATCGACGGGTTGACCACGATGATGTAGGCCATCGAAAGGAAGATCAGGATCCCGCCCTTCAGTTCGGTGCTGATGCTGGAGCCGCGCTCGGTGATGCCGAAGAAGCGGTCCAGGGTACTCGAGACGCCCATGTCCGACGTCACGCGATGAGCGTTTTAATTGGTTCCTACGACAGAGGTTTAAACGGGAGCCAGATACCGTCACTCATGGAGATAGCCGTCATCCTCCTCGGACTCGTGGTGCTCGGCCTCTGCTCGGGGCTGTTCGGCGCGCTGTTCGGCCTTGGCGGCGGAGTGATCTTCGTCCCCATACTCATGCTAGTCTTCGGCCTGGAACCGACGGCCGCCGTGGCGATCAGCCTCATCGGGATCATAGCTGGATCGGTGGGCGCATCCACCGTGCTCGTCTACCGCGGACTGTCCAACGTCAGGCTCGGGCTGCTGCTGGAGATAACCACTTGCATAGGCGCCATAGCCGGCGCGATACTGGCCACGTACCTGGACTCCGTGGTCCTCATGGTGCTGTTCTCAATCATCATCATTTACAGCGGCATCCGCATGATCGTGAACCCGGAGAGGACCGTGGAACCGGCCACGGGGGAGGAGACCCCGTACACGTTCGAGTACAACGACGAGTCCGTCGGGGAGAGGGTCCGCTACGAGATCCAGAACGTGCCGAGCGGGATGGCCCTGTGCACGGTCGCAGGGGCGCTCTCGTCCATGACCGGCGTCGGAGGCGGGGCTGTCAAGGTCCCGCTCATGAACATCCACATGCACGTGCCCATGAAGGCCGCCAGCTCCACCAGCAGCTACATGATCGGCATCACCGCGTTCTCGGGGGCCATCACCTACTTCTTCGCAGGCACGTTCACGGACAGCGCCATGCCGTCGCTGATGCTGGACGCCGGGATCGACTCACTCCTTCCCTGCGCCGCGTGCGTCGCCGTCGGAGCGTTCGTCGGATCCCTCGTGGGGGCGCACTACGCCAGGAGGATCCCATCCAGCCACCTCAGGAAGTACTTCTCCGTGGTGCTCTTCGTCATGGCGGTGCTGGTCCTGCTCCAGGCGGGTGGTGTGATATGAGGCCCGACCTGAACAGGTCCACGGCGAACATGCTGAGGGTGGGCATCGTGGCCGGCGTGGTCCTCATGATCGCCGGGCTGGCGCTGTACATGGCCGACGGGTCGGACTGGCTGCTCTACATCGGCGTCCTGGTGCTGATAATCTCCCCGTTCCTGGGCGTGATCGTGTCCTTCGCGGTGCTGGTCATCGACAGGGACCTGAGATGGGCGGGCGTGGCGGCGGTGCTGTTCGTAGTGACCGCGATAGGCATCCTGATCAGCCTGAGAGGGTGACGGTTTTCAACCCCCACGCCGATGACATCCTGGGGAAGGGATGAACGCATACAGGATGATAGATGAGAGCACATGGCCCAGAAGGGAACACTGCGCGATTTTCAGGAACTATGTAGAACCCTCGTACTGCATCACCGTGGAGCTGGACGTAACCAACTTCCTGGAGATAGTGCGCAGCGAGGGGTACTCGTTCACGATGTCCATGATCTGGCTGGTGTCCCGGTGCGCGAACGACATCGAGGAGTTCCGCTACAGGTTCATGTGCGAGAGGGTTGTGCTGTTCGACAGGATAGACACCTCCTTCGCCTACATGGATCGTGACACGGAGCTGTTCAAGATGGTCAACGTACCGTTCAGGGACTCCATGAGGGAGTACGTCCAGGAGGCATCGAGGACGGCCCGGGAGCAGAGGGAGTACTTCGTGAGCGCTCCCGGGATCGACGTTTTCCAGTTCGCCCCAATACCGTGGCTCAGCTACACCCACATCTCCCACACCAACCCCGGGTTCGGGAACAACGTGACGCCCATGTTCGACTGGGGGAGATATCATGAGAGGGACGGGCGCATCGTCATGCCGTTCTCTGTGCAGGCCCACCACTCCTTCGTGGACGGGATCCACATCGGACGGCTCGTGGAGGCAGTACAGAACTACATGGACGAGTACCGATGATGGAACGCTCGATAAATGTGTAAAATTCTGACCGCATTTAAGCGGTGGCCCGTGTATATGAGTTTGCTACAACCAA
>CAUFXM010000001.1 GCA_959597175.1 uncultured Methanomassiliicoccales archaeon | reverse complement strand
TTGTACTTCAGCACTGCCTGTTTGGCTTTGTTGTTGACTTCTTCCTGACTCATTTAGTCTTCACCTTTTTGTTGGTAAGGGGTTTGGTAAGGGGTTTGGTTGATCGTTAGTTTTTATTCAGCCCTTCATTGGGATTGCTGGGGCTCCGACTCTATCGAAGCGAGCTCAGCATCCTCCTTCTCGGCGACGGCGTCAGCGGACTTGTTGTACCACTGGTAGAGCATCATGGCGGAAACGATGAACATGACGCAGACGACGATCCACTTGAGAGCAGTGGTCGGGAGGGCCAGGAGGACGTTGGACGCGATGACGGGTCCGATCCATCCGGTCAGGGTGACGACGACGGCGATCTTCCTGTCGTACTTGGGCTTGTCAGAGTCGTAGCTGGCCTTGGCGAAGCGGATGGCTGCGGCGGGGCAGATGAACGCGCAGGTTCCGAGCATGATGGGTGTGGCGTACAGAGGGTCCATTCCCAGCAGGCTGGCGCATGCCAGCAGGGGCGCGTAGATTCCGATTCCGATGGTCATCAGGGCACCGAACAGCAGGCTGATGGCGACGATGATGACGAGGGAGATTCCCTGGAGTCCGTGGCTTCCCTCTCCCTCGGTTCCAGTGGGCATGATGCCTGTGAGCTGCAGGATGAGGACGATACCGACGATGGCCAGAGCGAGTCCGACCGCGAGACGGATCTTGTTGACGTTCAGCTTGACGACGATTCCGCCTCCGAGCCAGGATCCGAGAGTGGCGGCGATGATACAGGGGATCAGGGTGGTCATCTCGACGTCGACGTTGTTGACCAGGTAGAGGGTCTCGACGAGAGTGGCAGTCAGCATGCACACGTTGAGGGTTCCGGGGATCCACTCGTCACGGGTGACCTTGAAGATCTTCCAGCAGGCCATGTGGGGTCCGTAGGAACCGATTCCGAACATGTCGAGGAACAGGAAGACTGTGGAGATGATGATGGTCTTGATGGTCTTGGACCATCCACCGACTTTGAGCTCGGCCATGGTCTGGTCCTTGTGGTGGACCATATCCCTGACCATGTAGTAGATACCCAGTGCAATGGCTATGCACACCAGGATATCAAGGATCAAAACTACTGTGTCCATTTGTATCAACTCACGATTTGTGATGTGCCGCCCCTTGCGGGACGGCAGTAAAATGTGGTTGAAGCAATCAGCTCATTGCATCTCTGCAATGGAGGGGGATCACTCATCCCTTGTACTTCGCGTCGGCCTCCTTGATGATACCGTCGATGGACTTGCGGACATCGCTGTCGATCGGGGTGACCTGGTGGTTGGCGATGATGTCGAGGACGCGCTCGTGGGCGAGGTCGAGGGCAGCCTTGCTGCCACCGGCGACCCACTCATCGTACATGTTGTGGTCGAGGCAGTCGGAGTGGTTGATCATTCCGAAGTTCTCGATGGTGGTCGGGTGGGCGACGTAGTCTCCGAAGGGACCGACTGCGATGATGTCATCGACCATCATGGTCTCCTTGGTGACCTCGACTCCCTCCATGATCCTGTTCATGACGCCGAAGAGGTCGTTGTCGATGACCATCTTCTCGAGGGAGTGGGACATTCCGAGCTCCATCATTCCGGCACCGGTGAGGTTGGTGGCACCGGCGAGGGTGGGCAGCATCATGTTCATGGTCTCCTCGTGTCCGCACTGGATGTCGGGCATCTTGGAGTCGGAGGCGGTACCCATGACGATGGACGGGACGCCGTAGTAGTTGGCGAGCTGTCCGACGCAGGCGCTGATCAGGCTTCCCTCGGGGGTTCCCCAGGGAGCGCTGTTGCAGTGGAAGTCGAATGATGTGGTGCAGCTTCCGTAGAGGTTAGGAGCGCCCTTGTTGGCGAGCTGGGACAGGATGAGTCCTCCCAGGACCTCGGCGTTGTTCTCGACCAGGGTTCCAGCGATGTGGATTGGAGCGGAGGTACCGCACATTCCCATGGTCATGACCATCATCGGGACGTTGAACTCGGCGGATGTCAGGCACAGGTCGCAGAGGGCGTAGTCCAGCTGAAGGGGGCTGGTGGTGCAGCTGACGTTCATGTAGAACGGCTTCTTCCTGGCCTCCTCCTCGTCACCGCTGTAGCAGGCCGCCTCGATCTTGAAGCAGTCCTCGTTGTACCTGTAGTCCGAGTCCCACATGAAGGGCTTGGAGGTTCCGGTCAGCAGGGCGTCGAACTCGCGAACACGGCGGTTCTTGTCGCTGACGGTCATGAGGTCCATGGCCGAGATTCCCTGAATCATGTGGTCGATGTTCGGGCATGCATCGACGATCTTGGACATGTTGTAGAGGTCCTTGAGTGTGGAGGCCCTCTTCTTGAAGACACCGGGAGAAACGTAATCGGTGACGTTGGTGGCGATTCCGAGAGGCGCGAAAAGGGTCTTGGAACCGTCTCCGACGAGGGTCACGTCGTGCTTTCCGTCACGGCTGTAGTATTTGTAGTTGGTCGGGGTGCTCGACATGGCCTCGACGACCAGAGACTCGGGGATCTTGACGACTTTGGTCTTCTCGTCAACCTCGCACCCGGCCTCTTTGAACATCTGCCTGGCCTTGTCGTGGTTGACCATCAGTCCTACTTCCTCGAGTACCCTTTTGCTTGCGGCATCGATGTCGATGATCTCCGACTTTGAAAGAATCTCTAGCTTTGGTCTCTTCATTTTCCTCCCCCTCCTGGGGTATGGTTAAAATATTTTTATTAAATATATTAAAGTTTTCATTGATTAAGAAAATTTAATTGTTTTATTTAGAACAAAAATCAACCATATTTCGAGAGAAATGTTGTGAATTTCTTTGATTTGGAAATCAAATTTACCAGATTTGAGGGAATTTCAGATAAACAGAAGACTCATTCGTCGATATTTTGTTAAAATAATGATGGATATGAATGCATCCAACAGTTTTCACGAATAGTAACGACGTTTAGATTGTGAAAAATTGTTAATGAAACTATCATGAAAACACATGTTAAACTCTCTAATGTATAGATTATTCAGAGAACATCTTCGGTTTCCCGGCAGCATTGATGACCATCGTGATCTCGTCGAGGTTGCCCATCTCAGGAATGTATATATACGACTTCCTGGACACATCCATGGTTACGTCCACGACATCGGCATCGTTTCTGAGGGCAAGGTCGGTGACGTACCCCCTGCCCTTTGACTCGCATGATTTTATGGCGTCCTCTTCCGTCAGGAACCACTCTCTCCCCAGTTTGGAGAACACCTCGTAACGCGCGTCATCCCTCATGGGGATCATGGGTCTGATGACGAATTTGATGGATTCGGAGATGGATGAGCAGATTGCACCCATGGCGTTGCCGACATCCGAGTCCTCCGGGATGACGGTTTCGGTGCCAAGGGCGTCTCCGACCCATCTCATGTAGACGCCGGATGGCGCGCCTATGCCTATGATGGGCTTGTCGAGTCTGATCGAGCAACCGAAGTCCTTCCCGTGTCCTCCAGTGATCGCCTTCATGAGCAGGTCTCTTCCTGACGTTCCGAGGTCCGGTTCTCCCGTGTCCTCGGTGATCAGTGCCGTCATGAGCTCCATGCACAGTTTGTTGCGGATCGCGGACTTGGCCGACCTCACGAAGTCCTCTTCAGTCACGCCGGCCAGTGCTGCCAGGTACCGCACGCCCATCTCGGAGGCGGTCCTGTCGAAGTCGGTGAACGTTCCGGCAACGTGAAGTATGTCCGTCGGTGTGAGCCCTATCCTCTGTACGAATCCCAGCTCCTCCAGCTTCTGGACGTTGAGGTCGAACGTGTTCACCTTGAGTTCCGAGGCAGCGACCTTCAGCGTGCGGGGCCTGTCCGACAAGAAGGTCAGGAGCGACCTGTCCAGGTCTCCGAACCCGTAGTTCTCCGGCGGCATTTTCACGGTGTACAGGAACTCGGTGTCCAGGAGGTTGGATTCCGGTCTGCTGAGCGGTCTCGATATGGGGACGGCGCGCTTCTTGGCGGCCCTCTCCAGGTCGTTCAGCAGATCCGGCCACCTCACCGCGGCGACGCAGAGCGGCACGACCCTCTCGGGGGTCAGGACGACCTCCCTCCTATTGGCGACGATGCGGCTGTCCCCGCCGATTCCGGATGTGTACACCCGAGCGGCCATGATCCTGGTCCTCTTGCCGGTGATGACCGCTCCTTCGGGATCGAGTCCGGGTCTTCCGTTCCTGAGTATCCCGATGTCGGTGGTCGTGCCGCCCATGTCCATCACTATGGCGTCCTTGATTCCGGTCATGAACATGGCCCCCATGAGGCTGGCCGCTGGGCCGGATAGGATGGTCTCCACCGGGCGCTCCCTGGCGAAGGTGTCCCTCATCATGCTGCCGTCGCCGCGTGAGATCATCAGTGCGGCCTTGATGTCGCGCTCGTCAAGTGCGCGTCTGACGGAGCGGATGAGCTCGTCGATGATGGGTATCAGCCTGCTGTTCATTACGCACGTGGTCGTGCGTTCGTTGAAGCCTAGCTCGGACGTCAGCTCGTGACCGCAGACGACCGGTATGTTCAAAGCCTCCCTTGCCAGGGTCTTGATTGTCAGCTCGTGCTCCGGGTTCCTGACGGACAGGTATCCGGAGATCGAGAGCCCCTCGACCTTCCCGGCGATGGACTTCATGAACTCTGCGGCCTCGACGACTCCCAGCGGCTCCAAGGGCTCGCCGTGGATGTCGTGTCCGCCGCTGATTCTGATGCTGTAGTCGGCAGGGACCGTGTTGTCGTAGTCGCTGCCGATGGTTATGAGTGCCACGCGGCACCCCTTCCCCTCTACGACGGAGTTGGTGGCAAGCGTGGACGATAGCGCCACGACGCCGACATCCCTGAGCAGATCCTGGTCGAGGAGGTCCATCGCGTTCTCGATGCCGATGGTGAGGTCGTCTCTCGTCGTCATGGATTTGGATTTGGAGAGGACCTTGCCCTTCTCCAGGTCCATGATGACCGCATCGGTGTACGTCCCTCCCGTATCCAGTCCGAGTCCCAGTTCCATCAACGGCACCTTCTGGCAGATTAGCTGATTCGAATTATATAAATCATTTTAACTAATTTTTTCGAACCTTTCCGAAACCGATATCTGTGGATGCCACGCTACATCGGCAGGGTCGGATGAGACAGGGGAGTGACCGTTGGCCGGCAATTACATCGTGGAGAAGAACGGCAGGAAGTACGTGTACCGCAGCACGTCCGTCTACGATCCCGAGACACGCAGCAAGAGGACGGTCTCCGAGTACATCGGGAAGATAGATCACGTCACGGGGGAGCTCATCGAGAAGAGGACGAAGAGCCGCAGCATGCCACTGCTATCCAAGTACCCGGTCATCAAGGACTTCGGTTCGTGCTACGTCCTCCTTTCTGTGGCTGAGTCATGCGGTCTGCGTTCGGACCTAAGGGCAGCGTTCGGTTCAGACGGGGACTGCATCCTTGCCATAGCCATGTCGCTTGTGCTCGCCGGGGGTCCTGGTTACTCCCTCGATGCGGAGTTGGAGTCGAACATGTCTCGGGAGCTTCTCAACCTGAACTCTACGTACACCATGGAGGCCCTGACCAAGGTGGCGAACACCTTGGCTCGGGATAAGGTCCGTATGTCCAGGTTCTTCAGGCAGCGCGTCGAGCGCTCGCCTCGCGTCGCCCTGTCCACCCGCACGGTCCGCATGTATGCCGGGGAGGAAGGGATGGGCGGGTACGACGGCCCCCGCTATGTCCTGGCCACCGGGGTGGACGGAACGCCCGTGTACATGGAGGTGGCGAGGGGGGACAGCCTCGATGACCGCGAGGTGATGATGGCAACCAACCGTATCGCGAGGATGGACGCATCGGAGACCATCGCGACCCTCGACATCGGTTGGGGTCTGACCGGGATGAGGCGTCTGATGGACGAGAAGGTCCAGTTCCTGGCCGTTGTCGAGGAGGACGCTCCGATGGTGAGGCGTCTCACCTCGAGTATATCGCGGGAGGATCGCGGTCTGCAGACCCGGTACTTGGGAGAGGAGTTCACGGTGAGGGAGGCCCGCCTGGTCGTGGTGCCGGAATCCAGCCTCGACGCGGGCGTCAGGGGACGGGTTATCCATTCGGAGGACGGCCTGGCTCTGATCGACGAGAACTATGTCGACGGGGATTCCCGCACATCCTACATCACCGCATGGGTCACCCGCAACGACAGCGGTTTCGAGGACGGCAAGGAGCTGGTTCATGCCGCTCTGACGAGGATGGCCACGGAGCTCGAGGAGATGGGTGAGGCGGAGGCCAGGGTCCATCTTGAGGAGGTTGCAGGCGGCTTCTCCAGGTACCTGGACTTCAAGTCGGAGGGGGGTCGCTTCCGCGTCCGGGTCAGGAGGAAGGGTCTGACGGCGGCATTGAACAGGAGGGCATCCGTCGTGATACTGGCCAACCGTATGAACGACTGGGAGGGCGCGATGGAGTACAGGCGGTGCATGGACGCCCCCCAGAGGCTGGAGGGCATCATGAGGTCCCGTCTGACGGCGGACCTGGACTCCGGCAACGGGATGGCCCTCATGGCCTGGATGCTCGTCCGTTTCTCGGCTCTGGTCATGTGGGACGTTCTCGAGAGGAGGCTGTCGGAATCCGGGGACGGCACCCAGGTCCAGGTCGCGCTCCAGTACATGGATTCCGTGAAGTCCGAGTACGCGGATTCGTCATGGAGGGTGTCGATGATCCCCCCCGAATGCTTCAGGCTCCTGGATTCGCTGGGTATACCTGCGCCGAAGGCGAACGTGAACATCTTCGGTTCCGGCTACTATGGTTTCAGCACGACGGACGCACTCCCGGACGATCCCCGGGAGAGGGACATCGCCTGAGCTCTCTGGCGTATCTCAGGCCGTGTCCCATGAAGAGGTTGCGGATGTGCTTCTCGGTGAACTCCACCCCGTATCTCTTGGCGATGTGCTCCTTCAGTCCGGAGACGTCCATGGGATGGTCGGTCAGGTACTCCTCTATCTCGGCGATGTCGCTCTCCGAGAGGCGGGGGCGGGGCCCCTCGGGGAACTTCGGCACGATTCCGGACACACCCTCTTTGTTCCAGGCCTCCTGGATGAGATATCCGGTCTTGCGCGTGACGCCGATCGCCTCGGCGGAGTCGGCGACGGACATGCCGTCGTACCTGCATTTCACGAACCTGAGGTTTCTCAAGACCCTGGCGTCGCTCTTGGATTTGACGCTTTGGGACTCGTAGACGATTATCGTCAGCTGGAGCAGGTACTCGGGCACCTGACGGGATATGGGGATGGATTCCTTCCTGCCCATCTTCACTCCTGGTCGCAGGGCCTCGTCCCGTCGTCGGACCGTCCGAACAGGGGTCCGTACTTCGCCTTGCTGTAGAGGGCGAACACAATGCCCAGTATCCACCATCCGATGAGGATGATCCACTCATGGTATCCGAGTGTCGACCCAGTCCCGGGTATGAGGTACATCAGTATCATGAATCCTGACATGCATATCGCGAGCGCGCCGACCAGCCTTGCGTTCCTGACCTTGTAGGGGCGCTCCATATCCGGGAACTTCTTCCTGAGCAGCAGGAACGATATGCCGACGATGAAGTAGGCGAGGCAGCATCCCATGTTGGCAACGTTGACCACCCAGGTGAGCATCTCCCTGCCGAACATCGGGGTCACGATGGACAGCAGTCCGATGAGCAGCAGTGCATAGATGGGGGTGCGGTACTTGCTGTGCATCTTGGCGAAGACATGGGGGATCATGTGCGATTCAGCCATTGCGTACATCGCCCTGCTCCCTCCGATCAGGAAGGAGTTCCAAGAGGTGATCAGTCCGCACAGTCCGCCTATCAGGATCACATTCGCCAGGGCGTCGCTGTTGAACGCGAACTTGATCGCATCCACCGACGTGAGCCCGGTCCCCTGCATCGACCCAGCAATCTGGTCCGGGCTCATCAGGAGGCCCACGGCCAGGATGACGAACACGTAGAACGCGATCGCCATTACGATAGAGAATATCATGATCTTCCCGATCTTCTTGAACGGGACGTTGATCTCCTCTGCCGCCTGGGGGATGACGTCGAATCCTATGTAGAAGAACGGCGTCAGCATGGCGACGGCCATCACACCGGAGACCATGGTCCAGGTGTCCCCCTCCAGGAACATGTGGGAGGTCATGTTGGAGGGATCCCCGATGATTACTCCGCTAATAATCATGAATATGCCGACGATGAAGATGATGAGTGTCATCACCGTCTGCAGGATCGCAGCCAACTTGATTCCGCGGATGTTGATGTATGTGATCACGACCGCGATGAGGGCTGCCGCGATGACCCATGTGGCGTACACATCGAATCCGGCGATGGTGTAAAGGTATCCCTGCAAGAACTCGGGGAAGATGTACGAGATGCATAGCGGTATCGTGCATGATTCGAAGCATATGACGCCGACATATCCTAGGATGATGCCCCATGTGCATACGAATGAGGCCTTGGGACCTATCGCCTTCATCGAGAAAACGTGTTCGCCACCGCACTTAGGCATGGCCGATGTGAGTTCGGCGTATGTCAGTCCGATGAAGAAGACCATCACGCCGCCTATTACAAAACCAAGGGCCGCACCGCCGACACCGCCGGCGGTGATCCAGCTTCCAGAGGAAATCACCCAGCCCCATCCGATCATCGCCCCGATCGCTATCACGACGATGTCCCAACTGTTCAACACCCGTTCGAATCCCTTACTATCTCCTTCCGACATCTTATCACGCACCGTCCGGCCCCATCATGCCGAGGGGTCGGGGTGTCGGGGTTTCAGAGACTGGAGGCCAGCTTCCGATCTCCCATTTCCAGTGTTTTCGTCACTGTTTGAAGAGCGCCGAGAATCATTTTTAAAAGGGTAGTGCCAATGCGTTTCAAATCAGACATAATATAATCAAAATTTACAAAAAAAGAAAATATACCAATAAAATATTAAAATAATGGATGTAACGATAGAAATCTTAATATATTAATTTACTAAAGAATGGATAATTACTCATTAACCATGTGGATTTGTTTATGAATAATTCCAAGAATATTGAAAATTACACATTTGTTCGCTTACTGATTCTATTGCACATCCTAGATTCCCATATTCTAAGTGCTCTACACGATCTGGATTCTACGCGGCATTTGCAATGTAATGAAACTGATATTAGATGACATCAATAATTATCCATTGCCGATAGTCACATTGCAATATGACTTTTTGATGCCAGCATGTTAATATCCATGTTGATCATTCCAGAACAGCATTGGTAATGCAGAACATGATGGATGTATATGCCAATATTTTGTTACTGTACTCTAAATAAATTTGTGTAATTTACTATTTTCGCAAATTTAAATATCTATTGTGTTATTGGGAGTATTAGTGGTCCAGATGGAAGAGCACACTCTGCAATTGAAAGAGCTGAAGAAGGCGTTGATGGGCGGTAAGGCCTCGGATATCGAGACCGCGGTCAACGACTGCCTCGGCGCGGGCATCGATGTGAGGGTGATCATCAAATCCATCCAGAAGGACATGTGCGATGTCGGCATCCAGTTCGAGAAGGGCAGGATCTTCCTCCCACAGATGCTGGCCATGGCTGCCGGCATCCAGAGCGCCATGTCGATCCTGAGGCCGATGCTCGAGAAGTCGGAGTCCTCCGAACCGAAGGGCCAGGTCGTCGCGATCGGCACCGTTCAGGGCGACGTCCATGACATAGGCAAGAACATCTGCGTCATGCTGTTCACCGTGAGCGGCTACGAGGTCCACGACCTCGGGAGGGATGTGCCGATGGACGACTTCGTAAAGCAGGTCGAGGAGGGGGCCACGTACCTCGGCATGTCGTCGCTTATGACCACGACCATGATGACCCTGAAGGATGTCATCGACGAGCTGGACTCTAGGAGGATCAGGGGGTCCACAGTCGTGATGGTCGGTGGTGCTCCGGTGACCCAGGCTTTCGCCGACAAGATCTGTGCTGACATATACGGTGAGACCGCTTTCGAGACGATCACCAAGATGAGGTACTGGGGGGGGGGGACGCTAATCCCCAAGAGAGGAAACCCCTCTGATCAAGGGATACATTCTGTCTTATTTTGAGGTAATGGTCTTCAAAGGTGTTTGGTATCAGACATAATAATATACCCGTAAGGTAATCCAACGCCCATGTCCAAGAGCGTCATCAAGGAGAGCCTCGCGGAGAAGACCAGGATGTACATCGATGCGCATCCCAGCATCAAGGATTGCGTAGCGAAGGGACTCATCAACTACTCCTCGCTGGCGAGGATGATCATGAAGGACATCGGAGTGGACAACGAGGAGGCTGTGATGATCGCATGCCGCCGTTATGCCTCCAAGCTCTCCGTGACGACGGACCATGAGCTCAGCATCCTCAGGATCCTCAAGGACAGCAGGCTGGAGATGAGGACCAAGACCTGCATCGTCACCGCCAAGAACGACTGGTCCGTCCTCCACAAGATGGACAACCTGTTCAAGGACCTCTGGAACGAGAACAGTATCATGCAGTGCGTCCAGTCCGCCTCTGCCGTGACGATAATCGCCGATACGCTTCTCAAAGAGAGGATAATCGACACGGTCGGGAGGTTCAATCTGATCAAGGTGAGGGAGAACCTGGTGGAGATAGCCGTGAAGTCGCCGGAGAAGATCGTGGACACCAGCGGAGTCATCGCATACCTGATCACCAACCTTTCCGACGCCGGCATCAATATCGAGGAGACCGTCAGCTGCCACACCGACACGATCTTCATCGTCGGCGAGAGCGACATGATCAACGCGTACTCCGTGCTGACCAAGTGCATCCAGTCGGCCGAGGAGACCATCGGTTCCGAGTGACCTCGATCGCCCGCTCCGGGAGGGGCGGGCATCGTCTCCCGGATGTCTGTTAACGGCATTAAGAATTCATCCATTTTTTAATCATACCTAAATATCATAAACCGAAATCCCTCCTCCCGGGGCCCTGAGGGTCCCAGGAGAGATACAATGTCCCTCATCAACAAGGAGATCGGAGAGTTCAAAGCGCAGGCGTACCACAACGGGAAGTTCGAGGAGGTGTCCAAGAAGGACGTCCTCGGCAAATGGTCTGTGTTCTTCTTCTACCCGGCCGACTTCACGTTCGTATGCCCCACCGAGCTGGAGGACCTTGCGAACAAGTATCCCGAGTTCAAGAAGATCGGATGTGAGATCTACTCGGTCTCCACCGACACGCACTTCGTCCACAAGGCCTGGCACGACGCCTCCGACCGCATCAAGAAGATCGACTACGTCATGCTCGCGGACCCCACGCACGTCCTTTCCAAGGATTTCGACGTCCTCATCGAGGACTCTGGACTGGCCGAGAGGGGCACATTCGTGGTCAACCCCCAGGGAAGGATCGTGGCCTACGAGGTCAACGCCGGCAACGTGGGCCGCAACGCCGACGAGCTCCTGAGGAAGGTCCAGGCGCTCCAGTTCGTTGCCGAGCACGGGGACGAGGTCTGCCCCGCCAAGTGGCAGCCCGGGGCGGAGACCCTGAAGCCCAGCCTCGACCTGGTGGGTCAGCTTTGACGGACGACGTCTACGACGCCGTCGTGATAGGCGGGGGCCCCGCCGGGCTCACCGCCGCCCTCTACCTCGCCAGGGCCCGCTTCAGGGTCCTGGTTGTCGAGAGGGAGAAGTTCGGCGGCCAGATCACCATAACCTCTGAGGTCGTGAACTACCCCGGCACCGGCAGGGTCAGCGGCAGCCGTCTCGGAGACGAGATGCGTCGCCAGGCGGAGGCCTTCGGTGCCGAGTTCCTCATGGCCACGGCGGAGTCCATCGACCCCGAGGGGGACGTCAAGCAGGTGCGTACCGACAGGGGCGTCGTGAGATGCCTCGGTATCGTGGTGGCCACAGGCGCCAGCCCGAGGATGGTCGGGTTCGCCGGCGAGGAGGAGTTCCGCGGTCGCGGGGTGGCATACTGCGCCACCTGCGACGGGGAGTTCTTCGCCGGGAGGCCCGTGTTCGTCATCGGTGGCGGGTTCGCCGCTGCCGAGGAGGCGGTGTTCCTGACCAAGTACGCATCGCATGTGACCGTACTAATCCGCGGGGACGACTTCAAATGCGCCAGGTCGGCGGCCGAGGAGGCCAGGAACCACCCCAAGATAACGGTGCTCACCAACACCGTCGTCGAGGGGGTCGGGGGCGACGACGTCCTCCGGTCCATACGCTACAAGGACAAGACGACCGGCGAGGTCGTCGAGTACACGGCGCCGGACGGCGGGAGCGTCGGGGTGTTCGTGTTCGCCGGGTACCAGCCAGCCTCAGATCTGCTCCGTGGGATCGCCGACATCGACGACCACGGCTACGTGGTCACGGGCAGGGATCTGAGGACCAACGTGGACGGCATATTCGCCGCCGGCGACCTCTGCGACAAGAGTCTGAGGCAGGTCGTGACCGCGGTCTCGGACGGGGCTGTTGCCGCTACCGAGCTGGAGAGGCACATAGCCGCCGTCCATGAGAGGGCCGGCATCATCCCCAGGGCGCCGGTGGCAAGACCTGCCGAGCCTGAGACACAGGAGCGTCTAGAAACCGGCCAGGGGCCGTTCACTCCGGACATCGTGGACCAGCTGAACGCCGTGTTCTCGAGGATGCAGCGTCCGCTGGTGCTCGAGCTCAGCCTCGACGACGGTCCGGTGTCGGAGGAGCTGAGGGGATACACGGAGGCGATGGCCGCCCTGACCGACAAGCTTTCGGTGAGGGTGACGGACAGGGACGAGGAGCACAGGCCATGCGTCCGCGTGTGCCTGGAGGACGGGACCTGGACAGGGCTGGCGTTCCACGGGGTGCCTGGAGGACACGAGTTCACTTCGTTCGTCCTGGGACTCTACAACGCGTCCGGACCGGGGCAGTCCGTCGACCCCGCCGTGATGGGCGAGATATCCGCCCTCGGAAGGACCGACCTGACCATCCTGGTGTCGCTGTCATGCACCATGTGTCCGGACCTGGTGATCGCCGCCCAGAGGATCGCCTCGCTCAATGCTGATGTCACCGCCCAGGTATACGACGTCAGCCATTACCCCGACCTCAGGGAGAGGTACGGGGTCATGAGCGTCCCGTGCCTAGTGGTCGACGGGGACCGCGTCTCCTTCGGGAAGAAGAACATCTCTCAGCTCATCGGATTCCTGAAGGGCTGATGTCAAAACGGCACGGGGTCCCCCGTGCCATCTTCGTATCTCAAATAAGGGAATGTGGGAGGGGCTCAGCGCCCCTCCTCGTTTCTCAGAGTATCTTCGAGAGGAAATCCTTCAGACGCTCGTTCTTCGGGTTGCCGAACAGCTCCTCGGGGGTGTTCTCCTCGGCGACCACGCCCTCGTTGAAGAACAGCACCCTGTCGGAGATCTCCCTGGCGAACCCCATCTCGTGGGTGACCACGATCATGGTCATGCCGGAGTCGGCCAGGTCCTTGATGATCTTCAGGACCTCCCCGACCATCTCGGGGTCCAGGGCCGATGTGGGCTCGTCGAAGAGCATCACGTCGGGGTTCATCGCCAGCGCCCTGGCGATGGCGACGCGCTGCTGCTGGCCTCCGGAGAGCCTCGACGGGTACTGGTCAGCCTTGTCCAGGAGGCCGATCCTCGTCAGGAGCTCGTCGGCCTTGGCATCCGCCTCCTCCTGGGTCATGACGCCCAGGGTGACCGGGGCCAGGGTGATGTTCTCCCTCACCCTCTTGTGCGGGAAGAGGTTGAAGCTCTGGAACACCATGCCGATCCTGCGGCGGAGCAGGTCCACGTCGGTGGCCGGGTCGAGGATGTCTATCCCCTCGAAGGTTATCCGTCCGGAGGTGGGCCTCTCGAGCAGGTTGATAGACCTCAGGAATGTGGACTTCCCGCATCCGGAGGGGCCGATGACGGATATCACCTCCCCTCTGTGGACGTCCAGGTCTATGCCCTTCAGGACCTCGTGATCGTCGAACGACTTGCACAGGTCCCTGATCTCTATCAGAACTTCGCTGTCAGTAGGCACTGTTAAGCCTCCTCTCCATCCTCTTGATGAGGTACTGCAGTATCAGGACGATCGCCAGGTAGATGAGGGCGGCCACGATGATCGGGAACAGCGCGTCGTACGTCTGTCCCCTGATGATGTCCGCTCCCCTGGTGAGGTCCATGATCCCGATGTAACCCGCTATGGAGGTCTCCTTCAGCAGGGAGATCCCCTCGTTCCCGAGCGCGGGTGTGACGTTCCTGAGCGCCTGGGGCAGGATGACCTTCCTCATCGACGTCCAGTTGCTCATGCCGAGGCTCCGGCACGCCTCCATCTGTCCCTTCGGGACCGCGTTGATTCCGGACCTGAACGTCTCGGCCACGTACGCCGCCGAGTTCAGTCCGAACGCCACCGACGCTATCAGCAGCGAGTCGTCCGAGGAGGCGAACACCACATAGTAGATCAGCAGCAGCTGGACCATCATCGGTGTCCCGCGTATCACGGTGATGTACACCCGGAATATCGCGTTCAGTATCTTGAGCTTCCCCGTCTGGTCGTGTATGCCCCTCACTATCGCCATCATCGCTCCGAAGATCAGTCCGATCACCAGGGCGGCGGCTGTGATGATGAGGGTGTTCTTCAGACCCTCGAATATGTAGTGGTATCTGTCGAACTTCAGGAAGTCGTTGTAGAACCTGTCCCACAGGTCCCCCCAGAACCCCTTGTCGCCATCGTCGGTGTCCTCCACTATCTCCTGGGTGCTGAAGTACGACGGGATCTCGGCGTACTCATGCTCGGCGTAATAGCTGGTGATGGCGCCGATCGTGCCGTTCTCCGTCAGCTTCGCCAGGCACTCGTTGACCTTGTCGCAGAGCTCCTGGTTGTCCTTGGAGAAGATGAAGCCGTAGTACTCCGTCTCGGCGTCGGTGATGTCCAGGATCTTGAGCCCCGGGTTCCTTGCGACCTGCCCCTGTGCGACCGTGTTGTCCACGATCTCGCAGTCGGCCTTCCCGGTGAGTACGTCCAGGACGACCTCCGTGTAGGCCTTCTGGTAGATGATGTCGCCGCTCAGGGACTCGGCATAATCGGCCCCGCTGGTCCCGGTCTGGACCGATATCGTCTTGCCCCGGACGTCGTCCAGGGTCTGGATGTCCGACCCCTCCTTGACGACGACCACCTGCTTGATGGCGTAGTACGGGTCCGAGAACAGGACCTGCTCCTCCCTCTCCGCCGTCTTCGTGAACCCGGAGGCGCCCATGTCGCACTTGCCCTGGGACACGGATAGGATGATGGAGTCGAAGTTGTTGTCCCTCAGTTCCAGCCTGTAGTTCATGTCATCGCACATGGCCCTGACGATGTCCATGTCGATGCCCGCGTACTCCATGCCGTACATGTACTCGAACGGCGGGAAGTCGGGGCTGGTCTCCACCACCAGCTCGCCGCTGTAGGAGAAGTACGAGGGGGTTTCGGGAGAGTATCCGTTGCTCTCGTAGTGGTCTATGATGTCCTGGACCAGTCCGCTCTCGGTGAGCTTGGCCAGGGACTCGTTGAACCTCTGCTGGAGGTCGGCGTTGTCCTTCGAGAAGATGAACCCGTAGTGCTCGATCGGGGACTCCGTGAGGATGTCCAGGACCCTGAGCTCCGGGTGGGCCACCGCCTGGGAGATGCCGACGGCCTCGTCCACTATCTCGCAGTCGGCCTTCTTGTTCAGCAGGTCCAGGATGACGCTGGGGTAGGACGCCTGGTAGATGACGTTCGATCCTGCGTCCACGCTTATCTGGGCCGCGTAGTCGGCACCGGTGGTCCCGTTCTGCACGGATATCCTGCTGTTGACGACGTCCTCGAACGTCTCTATGCCGGAGTCGACGTGTGTGACGACCACCTGGTGGATCTCGAAATACGGGTCGGAGAAGAGGACGGACTTGCTTCTATCCTCGGTTATCGTGAACCCGGATGCGCCTATGTCCGCTTTGCCCTGGGGCACCGACAGGAGGATGGAGTCGAAGGTGTTCTGCCTGAACTGGACATTGTAGCCCATGTCGTCGCAGACGGCGCGGACTATGTCCATGTCTATGCCGACGAACTCCTCCCCCAGAGTGTAGTCGAACGGTGCGAAGTCCGGGCTGGTCTCGACGATCAGGGTCTCGCGTCCGTCCCCGTTGTCGCGGGTTAGGGCGTATGCGGTCCCTGCCACGCAGAGCAGCACAATGACTATCGCCACCGCCATTAGCTGTTTCTTTTCCATTGTATCATACCGATGTATCGGCGAACGATGGCTTGCTGTTCCATATAATACATATCTAACATAATGTTGTAGAATGATATCATGTGTCCGAGAACAGACTTACTGTTCTACATCATCCTATCCTGATGAAATTAGACAGACTAAAGACCTAAAAGTCCGATATCGGGATACATGAATGTGCATCGGTGCCAGAC
The DNA here is from genome assembly GCA_959597175.1 of uncultured Methanomassiliicoccales archaeon. Classification (GTDB taxonomy): domain Archaea; phylum Thermoplasmatota; class Thermoplasmata; order Methanomassiliicoccales; family Methanomethylophilaceae; genus Methanoprimaticola. The sequence continues at coordinate 284,545 of CAUFXM010000001.1, read as the reverse complement.
GCGCGGATGCCGACCTCTCCAGCACATCCGGGACCGCAGGAGCAGACATGTGCATGATTGGCTCCGGTGCAGGGCTGCGGGCCTTTCGGTTCCGGTAGGTCTCTGGCGGTCGAGGTCGTCACAGGCGGGTGACGGGACCGGTGGAAGCCCTCAGGAATAGTATGCCGGGACCAATGGAACGTTGTCACAAGGGGCGCAGAACGGTCCAAGTCCAGCATGCGCGTAGCCTCGGTCACGGTTCAACATGATTCTACGGATCAGATTAATCAGGAAGGGGCGCGACAGCTAATTTCCGATGACCGATGACGGGGGTGGGCGCAGTCGCAAGGATCTGAGACGTTCGGAACAGGCCAGGAGATGGCCCCGTGACGATCATGGGCGCTTCATCAGTCTGGACAGTATGGCACTGGTGGACGAATCGGGGGATCTCGGGAAGGACAGCACACGCCGGCACTTCGTCATCTCAGCAATGGTGGTCAGCGATCCGGGGGAAATCAGGAAGATCGCCGAGAAGTATCCGAAGGACACGAGGGTGCTGAAGTCAGGGCCTACGGGGGAGCTGAAGTTCGTATCGTCTTCCAGGGAGGTCAGGATCGGCGTGCTGTCGGACATTGCTTCGACCCGTCCGAGAATATACATGGTAGATACGGACAAAGGTTCCGGGAAGAACAGGTCCTGGCCGAAATCGGGGGATGCGCTCTATGTCCGCAGCGTCGAGGAGCTCATCGGGATGGTGGCCAAGAACAACTCTGGCGTGGTCGGAGTGATTTTCGATGAACACACGGCGCTCAAGGAGGAGGAAGCAGCCAGGATCTGCCGCGAGTCATCGACCTCGAGGGTAAGGATATGCTGCATAGACCCAGCCGCGGATTCGGAGAGGCAGCTCCTGCTCCAGACCAATGATTTCGTCCCGGGTTCGATGGGTTACGAGCTCAACGTCAGGCGCGAGGGGAAGAAGGGAGCGGAGGACTACGACTATTTCTCCATAATCCGGAAGTTCGTCAGAAAATTGGAGAGATGAGGTTTGCGTGGGCCTGGCATAAAGCCAGTGTCCCACGACTTTACAGATGCGTGGGCCTGGCATAAAGCCAGTGTCCCACGACTTACGCTGTGATTGAACCATCGGGCGCGTCGTATTTAATGATGCCCTGTCGTCGTTTATCGAAGGAATCGGATCTGAAGGTACGACCCATGGAATCGGACGTCTCCGGCAGATGGTAGGCATCCTCTTCTCTCTGGAATCGGTCGGATTGTTGTCTGAAACGTTTCAGGGGTTTCCGCCATCATTACAGCCAGACTCCCCCGCCGATGTGTCGGTTATTTCTTCCTGGGTGGTTTAGCGTTCTGCTGTGGTTCCCAGGTTCTCCGTGGGGCCCATGCCCAGTGGCGACGTGAAGAAGACCCTTCTGAAGCCATCCCTCTGGAGGTTATCCGCCGCTACGACTGGATCATGACCGACCCTAGTCCCACGGGGGGGGGGGGACATCGGATCGGTCTGCGGCCGGATGGCAGAACCTCCGGAGGTCCTCCCCGACGGACAGACGGGATGCCGGAGTCAGAGCGCCGGATCCGATCCGGCACCTATCGTCTTTATCCTGTCGATTATGGCATCGATCTTCTCATGCGTGAGGTTGGGGTTCAGGAGGGTGAACTTCAGCATCACCCTGCCGTCCTTGACCGTCTGGCCGATGACCGTCCCCTCCGCGAGGAGGCGGCGCCTGACCATCTTGTTCAGCTCGTCGCCACCATTCAGCGCGAAGACCACCGAGGACATCTCCGGCTCCACGGGGGCGATGAAGTCCCCGTCCGACGAGACCCTCCCGTAGAGGTAGGCGGCGTTCTCCACGGCGGTGTCGATGATCCTTCCGAACCCATCCTTCCCCCTGACCTGGAACGCCATGTACACCTTCAGGGCGTCGAAGCGACGCGTGGTCTGCATCGATTTGCCGACGAGGTTGATGTACCCGTCCTCCTCGTCCTCCACGCGGTTGAGGTAGTCGGCGTGGAATTCGAAGCACCTCAGCAGCTCCGCGTCCCTGACGAGGATGGCGGAGCAGGAGATGGGCAGCAGGAACATCTTGTGGAAGTCGACCGTGATCGAGTCGCAGACCGACATGGCGGACACCCTGTCCCCGTACTTCTCGCTCATGACGAGTCCGGAGCCGTAGGCGGCGTCGCCGTGGAGATGCATCCCGTAGCGGTCGCATATCCTCCTCATGCTCCTCGCATCGTCGACGGAGCCGAAGTCGGTGGTACCGAAGGTTGCCACCGCGCAGAACGGGAGCAACCCGGACGCCACGTCCTCCTCGAGCATCCTCTCGAACGCGGCGATGTCGACCCTGCACCTGTCGTCGACGGGGATCTTGCGGACGGCCCCGTAGCCCATCCCCAGGATGTGGCTCGCCTTGTCCATGGAGAAGTGGGAGATCTCCGATGTGTAGACGCGGAGCCTTCTGAAATCCGGAGGGAGCCCGTCGGTCCTGACGTCCCATCCGAGTCTCTCGCGGCAGTACCAGTCGCGGGCGGCCATGAGGGCCGTTATGTTCGACTGGGACCCTCCCGAGGTGAAGCAGCCGTCGGACATCCCCTCCGGGAGGCCGAACAGCTTCGTGAGCCCGTGGACCATGCTCTCCTCCAGCTCCGTGGCCGCGGGGCCCTGGTCCCAGCTGTCCATGCTGTCGTTGAAGCAGGATATGATGAGCTCCGAGCAGATGGTCTCCGTGAGAACGGGCGAGTGGAGATGCGGCATGTAGTCCACGGACCATGTGCGCAGGAGGTTCGGGAGTATGACCTCCTCGGTGTCCTTCAGCACGGCCTCGAACCCCCTCCCGTGCTCGGGGAGGAACCCGAGACCGCCGACCTCCTCCCTGAGGTCGTACGGGTCTATCCCGGAGAACGCGCTCCCGTCGGAGAACGAGCGGAAGATGGACGAGAGGGTCTCGCGGATCATCGCCTCGAACCTCTCCTGCACGTCCTTGGACTCGGAGAGCAGCAGCGGCTCAGTTGCGGTATCCCTCATCAATCTCCCTCACCACCTTCTCGAATATCGTCATCGCCGTGTCTATGTCGGCATCGGAGATGTTCAGGGCGCAGAGGCATCTCATGACGGATCCGTTGCGTCCTCCCCTCTCCATGATGAGCCCGTTCTCGAAGCATCTCCTCTGCACGAGGGCGGCGATCTCATCGCTGGGTTCCGGTACGCCCATGAGGTCCGTGGGGCCGTTGGGGTCGATGAACTCCACACCGATCATGAGCCCCTTTCCGCGGACGTCCCCTATGATGGTTACCTCCTGCTTGAGCCTCAGGAGGCGGTTCATCATCATCCCGCCCTTCCTGGTCACCTCGGCCAGGAACTCGGGATTGCCGATCCTCCTCATGACCACGGTCCCGGCGGCCATCGCCAGTTGGTTCCCGCGGAAGGTCCCCGAATGGGCGCCGGGGCCCCAGGCGTCCAGGGCCTTGTCGTAGACCACCACGGACAGCGGCTGCGACCCGCCGATGGCCTTCGAGATCAGGATGACGTCCGGCACGATACCGGCATGCTCGAAGGCGAAGACCTTTCCGGAACGTCCCATCCCGCACTGGATCTCGTCGCATATCAGGGGGATCCCGAGTTCCTTCGTGATCCTGCGCACGGCCTGTAGGAACTCCGCCGGTGCCGGCACGACCCCGCCCTCCCCCTGGATCGGTTCGAGGATGACCGCGGCGGGTTTGGTGACCCCGCTCTCGGGGTCCTTCAGAAGCCTCTCGAAGTAGTTGATGCAGGCCTTGGTGCCCGCCTCGCCTCCGATCCCCATGGGGCAGCGGTAGGAATATGGGTAGGGCATGAACTGGACGCCGGGCATGATGTTGGCGACATGGTTCTTGGCCTTGAGGTTCCCCGTGAGGGCCATTGGCCCGTGCCCCATCCCGTGGAAGCCCCCGGAGAATGCTATGACGGTGCTCCTCCCGGTGGTCGTCTTGCACAGCTTTATCGCCGCATCGGTGGCGTCGGTGCCGGAGGGGGAGCAGAACTGCACCTTGGCACGGGACGCGAGTTCCTCCGGGAGGATCGAGAGCAGGGTCTTCACGAACTCGTCCCTCAATGGGGTCTGTACGTCCAGCATGTGGAGGGGTGCGCCGGACCGGATGAGGTCGACCATCGCCTCGTTTATCTCGTCGTCGTTGTGTCCGAGGGCGAGGGTCCCAGCTCCGTTCAGGAAGTCTAGGTATCTGTTCCCCTCGACATCCTCGATCCACGGACCTTTGGCGGATTTGACGGCGATGGGGAATTTACGGGGATAGTTCCTTGCAGATGATTCATACTCTGCCTGATTATCGACATAGTACTCGTTCGACCGCATTGACAGGGGGGATTTTCCCTTTATAAAAAAACATTCGCCTAACGGCGTGTTTCCCAGCTCCCGGCCCCTAGGTATTTGATTGGATGTCGCGGCATCTGACGATATCTCAGCTGCCAGGACGAGGGTGGAGTCCCATGGAGATGGAGCGCTACAGGAAGCTTCGGGAGATTCATGATGCGGTGATGGATGAACCCTGCCTCGAATACCTGGTGTGCATGGTTTGCAAGGATGTCATCATTGATGACGAGGACTTCGATGTCAAGGTGAGGATGATGGGGATAACGTTCTGAAGGCGCTCAGGCGACCTTCCCCTCCACATCCTCATCCTTCTTCCTGGGGACGACGAACGCCATCATCTGGTTGAGGCTCCTGTCGTCGTTGGTGGTGATGAGCCTGAACCCATGGGCCTTGTAGTACTCGATCAGCTCGTCGTGGCAGTCGAGACGGACGACCCTGCATCCGACGATTCCCCGGGCCTGATTGAGCTTCTCGAAGGCCACGTCCAGCAGGTAGCTCCCGAGACCCTTTGGTGCATCCGCGGAACGGGAGAGCTGTCCGATAAGATAAGACTGGACGATGTTCGTCCTGGAGTCGATGTTCATGCTCTTCCTGGTCTTACCGCTCAGGAGGTTCTCGTCCGGTACCCTCATGCACTTGATGCTGAGTGTGATGTATCCCAGGATCCTGACATCGTCCTTGGCGATGGCAAGGTACATCCTCGAGAGGTCCCTGACTCCATGTCGATGGCCTTCTCTTTGAGGAACGCCTCCGTGGCGGAGTCGTGCGCGGACCTGAATGTTCCCAGAACTTCCGATGTCCATTCGGCCCCGTAGATCTCGAGAGCCTCGGATAGCGAGGTGATGATGAATCATCTGTCGTCTATCAGGGGGATCACTTCTTCTTCGAGTACTTCTCGAACAGTCTGCGGACCACTTCGCTGTCGGCGCTGACGTACTTTATGACTGAGTCGCCACGCTCCCATACAACGCCGCTCTCGACAAGCTCGTTGAGGTTGGCGGCAGCCTCTGGTGTGTCGATCACCATGTCCTCGTAGAATGATTCGGTTGCCATGATGCCATCCTCTTACACTATCACAATGCGCACAGCCTAGATAAGTCTTCGGTACGTCAGTTGTTCGATTGGTGTGAAGGCCAGAATCATAACTTCTCGCAGACTCTGGAGAAAGGATGTTGAGTGATGCGCTCCGCATCTGAAGACGATGTGATGATGACCATTGGTTCTGATGTCAGGTGGTGGATCCGTCGGTACCGACATTCGACGAGCTGAGGTGTCTAGTCTGAACCCATCCCAGGGGGTTCGGTCGATGAGGGCCGACCCGAAACTTTGCCACTTTAATCATCATTCTGACAGAATCGCTTCGATTCTGCCAAAACGATGTCTGGGTAAAAGTAATGGCGAACAGGAGGGGATTCGAACCCCCGGCCTGCAGCTTAGGAGGCTGCTGCCATATCCAGACTAGGCCACCTGTCCGTCGAAATCCCCCATCGGCCCCTGGCATTTAAGGGTTTCGGCTCACCAGCACACTCGGACAAGCACATGTTATGAGCATCTATCACACAGAACCGAAACGTTTTGCTCCGTCCCCGGCGGCGAATAAGTAGGATGGATCGTGCCACCGGGGACGGAAGCGGGTGACGACCTTCGGGGGAAGTCGTTGGTTCCAAATCCCACATTCAATAGATAAACTATTCGTTGTAATGTTTGATTCAATCGTTACAATATCTACAAATGTAAATAACAAAATGAAGTTATTTATATCCACAGCACATCCTCCCATCGGGATGTACTTTGCCGTCTGGTCGCAAGAAGAGGATAATGGTAGCTTGTGTGACCTTCGAGACATCGAAGGTGGTGGAGCCCGCGCTCTACTACGAGATCAACAAGATGCACATCATCCGCTATCTGAAGGACCCGGGTTCCGACAGCGGTAGGACCTACGACAGCTTCTGCAGGAGGGTCCGTGAGAGGCTTGAGCAGGAGTCGCCACGTCCGATCGAGGTGGAGATCCACAACGAGAGGGTCAGCGATTTCGCGGTTATGCTCAGGACGGTCCTATCCATCATCCAGATGGAGAACCGCGAGGGGGAGTGCGAGGTGTACGTCAACATATCCGCGGGGACGCCGGAGTATTCCGCCGCGTCCGCAGTGGCTTCGATGATGGTCCCAGGCACCGTCCCCTTCTCGGTCGGAACCCAGGAGTACACGGTTCCCAGCGAGAGGATAGAGGAGCTCTACTTCGTGGACGGGGAGCCGGTCGGTCTCACCAAGTCCACATACCCTCCGAGGGTCGTGCCCGTGTACAACATAGAGATCCCGGAGGAGCATCTGGTCCGCGGTCTCAGGATACTGGACTCAAGGTCCAGGTCGAAGCTGTCCATAACGAGCGGTGGGATGATCCCCGCCTTGAAGGAGGCCGGGATCTGGTTCAGGGATACGGAGTCGGACGATCCCCGCAGGAAGGAGAACCAGAAGCAGACCGAGGCGGTCTACTATCAGAGGGACTTCATCTCCAAGTGGACGAAGAACGGGTGGATCCGCAAGGACGACCTCGTCAACAAGTACGTTCTGACCGAAGAGGGGCTCAGCATCATCAACACATTCTATCTCGATTGAACCCCTCAGTCCTGTCAGACAATCGCCTGTCCATGAGCATACCTGCAGGTCCGCCTCGCGCCCTCTGTCAGACAGGTAGCTCATATTACCATCATTACTTTTATTACAAACATAACATCTAGCAGTAATTATACTCTCCCGCCAATGTATCCATCGCGGGCATCGAAGGCCGCAGGAGAGGAAGATGACGTACTACCAGCAGACACTGATAATCCCGAAGCCCAGGCAGCGCCTGGTCGACACGAGGGGGCCGGCAAGTACCGGGAGCAGAAGGCGCGAGTCCAGGAACGTCCCGAACAGGGAGTTGAACTCGATCTTGGCATTTTTCGACTGAACGGGTGGGCGGGGCCAGACCCCGCCGCACCCGGCAGGCGTCGGGTAACGTCCAAATACGCGGCAGGGCATCGATATCCTATGAGGGGGATTCTTCTCTCGGACTGTCCGCAGGAGGATGCAGTGGACCTCGGGTACATCGGCATCCGCAGGTGCCGCGGATGCGTGAAGTGCCTGACCGAAAGAAAGGGCGTATGCCACATCGAGGACCGTTTCTCCGAGATCATCCCGAACATCCTGGCCTCCGACGATCTGACCGTCGTCGTGCACCCGGTCGACGGAAGGGTCCCGTCGTCCGTCATGAAGGCGGTGGAGCGCATCTCCAACGTTCTGGAGGCATACACCGCCAGCGGAGGGAACGAGCCGCTGCCTGAGGATTCCCTGGGTCTGAGAAGGGTCCTGTTCGCGGTCCACGGGGATCTTGACAGGAAGGCGTTCGAGTCGGACATGGCGGGGGCGATGGAGAAGGGGCCTGTGACCGTCGCCTTCGATTACCGTTGAGAATGGAGAGATCCGGGCCGGAGCCCGGTAAGGTTGATTGGGATCACTCTGCGGCGGGGGCGTCCTTCTTGGCGGACTCCCACACCTGCACGAACTCGATGCGGTCGACTCCGAAGACGTTGCGGAAGTCGGAGACGAGCTTGTACCTGGCAACTGCCCAGCCCTCGTGGAACTTGCAGATCTCGGCCTCGGTGATGACGACCTTGTCCTCCATGATGCCGAATCCGAATCCCTCGGAGGTGCCGAAGTCCATCTCCATGATGCATTTGGCCTTCTCGACGGGGTCAGCGACCTCCTCGACGACGGTGACCTTGTAGAGGAGGTCGTGGCCGGCCAGGGGGCTGTTGAAGTCGACCTTCACGCGTCCGGCTCCGACGGAGAGGACGACACCGTTCTTGTTCCCGAGGGAGACGGGCATTCCGGGGTAGGGGTTGATCTCGTTCTTGTAGAACTCCTTGATGGGGTGGAGCTCGATGAGCCTGGGGTTCCTGGCGCCGGCGGCCTTCTCGCAGGGGATGGTGACCTCGACCTCCTTTCCGATCTCGGCGCTGGCGATGGCGGCGTCCAGGTCCTCGTAGAGGGTCTTGGATCCCACGATGTAGGGGAGGGGGGCGTAGGTGGACTTCTCGTCGAAGATGCCGGCCTCCTTGGCCGCGTCGGCGATGGTGGTGTCGTAGAGCCTGTCGGCGTCTGCGAAGTATGCTTTGTAATCGATGCGGACAATCTTCTTAGCGTCTGCCATTTAAATCACCATTAAGAGTAATATGGATGCGCTCGCCATTGCGTCGTCTGATATAATAGTGTCGGTTTGGGGTCTTTAAACGTTCCAGAACCGCTGAATTCAGGGAAACCGATATAAACGAGAGGAGGATACGACTGGATGGTGCCGCCTTGGCTTAGAGGTATAGCGGCTGACTTGTAATCAGCAGGTCGTGGGTTCAAATCCCATAGGCGGCTCCACTCGAATCCTTCTGAACCATCAACTGTCTCGCGTCTCTGTATCTAAATAACGCAGTCTGCTGGGGTTTTCGCCACATTCGGTCCACCCCTGGTTCCGCTTAAATACCAAGACCATCAATCGAATCGCATCATGACAGCACCCGGGGACACCTACGAACGCGAGCTCAAGGCCCTCCTGTCCGGCGAGCCGAAGGCCGTGGCGAGGATGGTCAAGACCTGCAACGCCATGGAGACCGCGGCGTACAAGACCATGCTCACGGAGCCGTTCCTGGTGATCCGTGCGGCGGGATCGCTCGGGGTCGACCTGGTGGCCCTCAGGTGGGACTTCTCGTTCCCGATCGAGGTCAAGAGCTCATCCGACCCGGTCATGCACTTCAGCAAGAGCCAGAGGCTCGTGGAGCAGGCCGATTCCATGCTTGGGGAGTGCCACCGCTCCCACCTGGTGCCGATATACGCGTACAGGCTCAAGTCTTTCCGCGGGGACCCATGGAGGATGTTCACCATACCGAGCGACCACGAGTTCAGGGGCAGGCATTCGGTGCTCTACCGCCGGCTCCCGAAGCTGGACGTCTCGTCGAGCGGGAACTACATAATGCGGTGGCAGGACGGCATGAAGCTGTCGGACTTCCTGCTCTACACGGGGATGTCGGACTACTCGAGCCAGTGAGTGGGACCCCCGTCAGAACTCATAGGGCTCATCACGGGTCAGCCTGGTCAGATCATCATCCGGTCGGGTCCCGGCACGCGATTGTCCGGCCGGTAGTTATCGTTTCGGTCTTCCCGGGGCGGCCGTTCGAGCTGTTCACGGCATGTGCCACACATATTATAGTTACAAATCCATTCGCGACCGCGGGCGTACTGTCCGGCGGCGCGTGATTCAAATGGACGACCTATTCAAGCAGACAGAGACGGTCAACAGTCTCCTGGCCAGGTACGGCGTCAAGTTCGGCATCTACAAGGACGGCACATTCAAGGAGCAGCTGTTCCCCTTCGACCCGATACCCAGGGTCATCACCAAGTCGGAGTTCGACTACCTGGAGAGGGGCCTCAGGCAGAGGGTGGACGCTCTCAACCGCTTCCTCGCGGACATCTACGGCGAGAAGCGCATCGTGAGGGACGGCGTCGTCCCGGAGGAGTTCGTGTTCGCATCCTCCGGATATCTGGCAGAGTGCGAGGGAACGGTGCCTCCGAAGGGCATCTACAGCCACATCTCGGGGATAGACCTGGTCCAGGCGAAGGACGGCACCTGGTACGTGCTGGAGGACAACCTCAGGGTGCCGTCCGGCGCCTCCTATCCGCTGATAGCCAGGCAGTTCACCAGGATGTCCAGTCCGGACACGTTCAAGCACAACCCCGTGGAGGACAACCGCGACTACGCGGACCTCCTGAAGAGGACAATGGACCACGTCAACACGGGGGGCATCAACGTCATCCTCACCCCCGGCCGCTACAACGCCGCCTACTTCGAGCACTCCTACCTGGCGGAGAGGACCGGAGCCGTGCTGGTGACCGGCCAGGACCTCACCGTGGAGGACAACGTCGTGTACTACACAGACTACCACGGTGGCAGGCAGAGGGTCGGGGCTGTCTACCGCAGGATCTCCGACGACTTCCTGGACCCGATGGTGTTCAGGGAGGATTCGGTGATCGGCGTCCCCCACATAATGTCCGCATACCGCGCGGGGAACGTGGCACTGATCAACGCGCCGGGAAACGGCATCGCCGACGACAAGGGAATCTACTACTTCGTGCCGAAGATGATAAGGTACTACCTGGGCGAGGAGCCCATACTGAACAACGCGCCGACCTACCTGCCGTTCTACGAGGGCGACAGGCGCTATGTGCTGGAGAACTTCGACAAGCTCGTCATCAAGGACGTCGCGGAAGCCGGAGGGTACGGGGTGGTCTTCGGGAGCAAGCTGGACCCGGAGCAGAAGGCGGCCCTCATCGACCTGATCGAGAGGGAGCCCCGGAGGTTCATCGCCCAGGAGGTCATCGACTTCAAGGACCTGGACATCCTGGACGACGGGAAGAGGGTGTTCAGGAAGGCGGACCTCAGGGCCTTCGTCCTCACGGCCGACGAGACCATGGTGTGGAGGAGCGGTCTGACGAGGTTCTCCAGGAACCCCGACTCGTTCATAGTGAACTCGTCGCAGGGCGGGGGATTCAAGGACACATGGGTCCTCTCGAGGTGATCAGGATGAGCAACATAACCACAGAGAAGGCCAACGAGCTGTTCTGGCTCGGGAGGTACGTGGAGAGGGTCTACACCACGGTGATGGAGTTCTTCAAGGGATACGACAGGATGATCGACGAGGACTCCGTGTCGTATCCGGACTACTGCCGCAGGGTGAGCATCCCCAACGTCTACTCGGACAAGGAGGACTTCCTCCACAGGTACCCCTTCGACGAGTCCAACCCGGACTCGATCATCAGCAACCTGATCCGCGCCTACGACAACGCGGTGGTCCTGAGGGACGACATCGGCTCGGACACGCTGTCGTACATCCAGCTGGCGATCTACGACATGAGGAAGGCGTCCATCGGCAGGGCCCCGCTGATCGGGCTGCAGACCGTGATCGACGACCTGTTCGCGTTCTGGGGCTGCCTGGACGACCGCGTCGTGGACTACAGCGAGAGGAGCATCGTGAAGGCCGCCAGGAGGATCGAGAGGATCGACCTCTACCTCAGGTTCGGCATGCCGTCGGACAGGATAGCCTTCGAGGTGAGGAGGCTCCAGAACAGGATCGTCCGCACGGGGCTGAAATACGACGAGGGCGCCATCCCGATGCTGAACGCCATGCTCTCCCAGGACCCGGTCCCGTACAGGGACGCGATAGAGCTGGTCGAGTCCATGGTGGACGTGTGACGACAGGTTCAACTACATCGCGGGCATCGGGTGGTTCCGGGGTGCGCTGATGACGACGAGGGTCAGGTTCCTTTACCAGCTGGCACTGGGCTTCGACGGGGACGTGAGCAGGCACTCGTTCACGTTGAGATGCGTGCCGCAGGACACCCTCAGGCAGAGGATTCTGTCCGAGGGGGTGGCCGTGATGCCAATCACATCGCTTTCACGTTCAATGGATTCGTTCGGGAACGTGCTGGTGGAGGGCACCATATTGGAAACACATAGCCAGTTCTCAGTGTCGGTCTCAGGTGAGGCGGAGCTGTCAGGAGGGGAGGAGCCGGTGCCGGAATGCCCAGCGTCAGAGAACGACGCCATGATCTACCGCCAGCATTCGGGCAAGACGGTCCCGGGGCCATTCATCATCGGGTTCCTGGACTCAGCCCCGAGGTGCGACTGCGACCCCCTCTCCCAAGCGATCGGCCTGATGCACAGGCTGCATTCATCTTTCCATTACACGAAGGGCGTCACCGACGCCTCCACCACCGCCGAGCAGGCGCTGTCCGGCGGGGAGGGGGTCTGCCAGGACTATGCCCACATCCTCATCTCCCTGCTCAGGTGCAGGGGGATACCGGCCCGCTACGTCGTAGGCCTCACCAGGGGGGAGGGCGAGAGCCACGCCTGGGTGGAGGTCCTGTCCGAAGGGATGTGGTACGGGCTGGACCCCACCGCCGACTCATCGGTTGGAGGGGCTCACGTCAAGATTTCGCACGGCAGGGACTACGACGACTGCCGCATCAACAGGGGGGTGTTCTACGGGGGCGGGGTCTCGATGCAGCAGGCCCACGCCCTGGTGGAGCCCCGGCGAGGGTGAACGGATGATCGAGAAGGTCGTTTCGATAAAGCTCCCGGTGGACGAGGAGCTCAGGGTTGTGAAGAACAGGATCGCGCCGGAGGGTATCGGGGATGACGCCAAGAGGATATGCATCGTCACCGGCACCCACGGGGACGAGCTGGAGGGGCAGCTGGTCTGCTTCGAGCTGGCCAGGTTCCTGAGGGCCAACATGGGCCACCTCAAGGGGATAGTGGACATCTACCCGGCGCTGAACCCGCTTGGGATCGATTCCATCACCAGGGGGATACCCGGCTTCGACCTGGACATGAACCGCACGTTCCCCGGGAAGAGGGACGGGTCCATGCCCGAGTACGTGGCAGCGGAGATCTTCGACGACATCGCCGGGGCGGATGTGTGCATCGACATCCACGCCAGCAACATCTTCCTCAGGGAGATCCCCCAGATCAGGATCAACGAGCTGTCCGCGAAGGAGCTGGTCCCGCTTGCGAGGTACATGAACGTGGACTTCATATGGGTGCACTCCGCCGCCACGGTGCTGGAGTCGACGCTCGCGTACTCCCTGAACGCCGTCGGGACGAAGACCCTGGTGGCGGAGATGGGCGTGGGGATGAGGCTCACCATCGAGTACGGCAACCAGCTCAGCAGGGGCATAATATCGCTGATGGCCCATCTGGGCATGTGGGACGGCCCGGTGCCGGAGGTCAGGGAGCCGATAGTCTCGGTTGACGGCAAGGTGGAGTACATCAACGCCGCCAAGGGCGGGATATTCGTGCCCAGGATAGACCACTGGATCGATGTCAGGGAGGGGGACCACCTGGGGGACATAGTGAGCCCGCTGACCGGGGACGTGCTGGTGAAGGTGGAGTCGCCCTGCGACGGCCTGGTGTTCACCCTGCGCGAGTACCCTGTGGTGGACGAGGGGTCGCTCATAGCGAGGATACTGAAGGGGTGACGGCATGGAGAGGATCACGATATACGAGCTGGAATCGATGTACAGGGATTCCTTCCGCGTCACGGGCTTCAGGTTCGGATCCGGGGAGAAGACCATGTGCGTGGTCGGGTCCATGAGGGGGAACGAGGTTCAGCAGCTCTACTGCTGCTCCCAGCTGGTCGACAGGCTGAAGCAGCTGGAGGCCAGGGGACTGATCAACGAGGGGCACTCGATAACGGTGATCCCGTGCGTGAACCCCTATTCGATGAACATCGGCAAGAGGTTCTGGCCCACCGACAACTCGGACATCAACAGGATGTTCCCCGGGTACGGCCTGGGGGAGACCACCCAGAGGATAGCCGACGGGGTGTTCAGGGAGCTCATGGGCTACAGGTACGGCGTGCAGTTCGCCAGCTACCACGCCCCGGGGCAGTTCACGCCCCATGTCAGGATGATGAGGACGGGGTTCGAGAGCGTGGAGGACGCCAAGATGTTCGCGCTGCCCTACGTCGTCCTGGTGGACCCGGTGCCGTTCGACTCCGGGATACTGAACTACAACTGGCAGATCTGGGAGACCAAGGCGTTCTCGCTGTACACCCAGGAGACCTCCAGGATCGACCGCAGGAGCGCCATGAAGGTGGTGGACAGCGTGACCAGGTTCCTGAACAGGATCGGCGCGGTCTCGTACGACGGCAAGGCCGGGTACATCCCGGACGTAATCGACGAGGGCCATCTGGTGAGCGTGCAGACGCCCGAGGCCGGGATATTCGAGCCGGTGGTCGAGGTGGAGTCCCAGGTCGTCGCCGGCGATCTGCTGGCAAGGGTCATCGACCCCTACGAGGGCTGCGTCAGGCACGAGATCAGGGCGGAGTGCGACGGGGTGGTGTTCTTCAGGCACTCGGACCCGCTGGTCTACGCGGACACCGTGGTGTTCAGGCTGATCCCGATAGGCGAGTTCAAGGCGGCCTCGGGCGAGGCCGGAATCAGAATCCAATAAATACGGGTACGGCTTGGTCGGCTCAATGGAGCTCAAGCAGGTCTATGAGAGATGGACGTCCATCAATCTGATCTTCCGCATACTGGCGGGGCTGCTCATAGGTGCGGTCCTGGCCCTGGTGGTGCCGGGGATAGAGCCCATAGGCCTACTGGGGACGGTGTTCGTCGACGCCCTCAGGGCGATCGCCCCGATACTCGTCTTCGTGCTCGTGATGAGCTCCCTTGCAGCGTCCGGACACGGCATCGGGTCCAAGTTCAGGCTGGTGCTGATCCTATACGTAGGGAGCACCATCGTCGCGGCCACGGTGGCCGTCCTCATGAGCTACGCGTTCCCTCTGACGGTCACGCTCAGCGGTGTCGGGGACGTGGAGCCCACGGTCACCGACACGTGGACGCTGATCAGCAATCTCATCGTGGGCATATTCACCAATCCCGTGTCGGCGATAGTCAACGCCAACTACCTCAGCATACTCTTCTGGGCCGCCCTGTTCGGGATCATCATGAAGGGGGTCGCGGGCGAGAGCACCAAGAGACTGGTCTCCGACGCCAGCGAGATCGTGACCAAGGTGATCCGCATCATCATCGAGTTCGCGCCCATCGGGATCCTGGGGCTCATATACAACACGGTGTCCACCAGCGGCGCGGACATATTCGTGGAGTACGGGGCGCTGATCGTGCTCCTGGTGGCCTGCATGCTCATAGTCATCTTCATCACCAACCCGATCATCGGAGGGCTCCTGATGCGCAGGAACCCCTACCCGCTGGTTTTCAGGTGCCTGCGCGACAGCGCCGTGACCGCCTTCTTCACCAGGAGCTCCGCCGCCAACATCCCGGTCAACCTGGGCCTGTGCGAGAGGATAGGGCTCAGCAAGAGCTTCTACTCGGTGTCCATCCCGCTGGGTGCCACCATCAACATGAACGGGGCGGCGGTGACCATCACGGTCATGACCCTGTGCGCCGCGTTCACGCTGGGCATGGACGTGCCCATCGCCATGGCCCTTCTGCTTTGCATCATCGCGACCATCGCGGCCTGCGGGGCGTCCGGGGTCAGCGGGGGCTCGCTCCTCCTGATACCGCTCGCATGCTCCATGCTCGGCATCGGCGACGACATCGCGATGCAGATGGTGGCCATCGGGTTCATCATCGGCGTGATCCAGGACTCCCTGGAGACCGCCCTCAACTCCTCGGCGGACGTCTACTTCACCACGGTGGCCGAGGTCACCGAGGCCCGCATGAGGGGAGAGGAGCTGGAGCTCAGGATCTGACGGTCAGCGCTCGCTCGTCCCTGATGTCGATGAAAGGGACGATGTCGCAGCACCCACATTTGAAGCACATGGTCCTGCAGCTCTCGGTCGAGAGGCCGTGGCGCTTCATGGCCGCCATCTGCATCCCCGCCAGGGCCACGGCCCTCTGAGGGGTGGTCTTCTGCCACCTGACGCCCGCGGCGATGAGCCTGGGCCTGTTCATCTCGTTGACCCTGAGGGCTCTCAGGCCCGGCAGCACGCCGATCCGGCAGAGCCTTTCCATCACGACGTCCAGGTCGGCGTCGGTCTCCCCCATGCCGTAGATGATGTTGGAGACCACGTTCCCCCTTCCGAATATGTCCACTGCGTCCCTCAGCAGCGACATCACCGAGTCGTAGTCCAGGTCGGGGCAGGCCCTCTCGAAGACGTCCCTGCGGGCCGACTCAAGGTTGAGCTTTATCTCGTCGGCCCCCGCGTCCTTCAGCCTCTGGATGTGCTCCCTGGTGGTGACGTACGGCTCCACGCCGATGGGCATGTCCGGGTATCTGGAGCGCACGGCGGAGACGGCCTCCACGAACCTGTCCACCGTCTCGTCGACGGAGCCGACCACGCCGCTGGTGAAGCTCACCGCGGCTACCTCCTGCTCCCTCATGGATTCGTCCAGCATCTCCATTATCCTCTCGGTGGTGAGATGCTTGTCCTGGGACGGGTCCAGGAGCGGCGACGTGCAGAATGCGCAGTTGAAGATGCATCTGGCCCCGAGGTTGAAGAACGCCTGCCCGGGGGCGTGGCGGACCACCGGCTCGACCCTGACCCTCCTGATGAACGGCTTCCCCTTCCGGGTCATGGAGAGGCCGCCCCTCTCGTTGACGACGAGCTGGAACTCGCCCTCCCCGTAGGTGACCGACTTCTTGACGCGGTAGCGGCCGAAGGCGAAGACCGCGGAGCCGAACCCGGCGCCGGGGCCCGCGGTGGAATGCGACACCCTCACCGGGAGGGTGTAGCCCTCGGGGAGGGAGACCGCCCCTCCGAGCGTGAGGACGGCCTTCCTCCTCAGATCCTCTTCCATTTGGCCCCCTCCGAGGAGTCCTCGAGGGAGAATCCCGCATCCTTGACGCGGTCGCGGATCATGTCGGCGAGGTCGTACATCTTGCGCTTCCTGAGCTCCTGGCGCAGGTCGATCAGGATGCCCATGACCGAGTCGAGGTCCTCGCCGGTCTCGCCGTCGTCGGGGAGTATGCCCAGAACGGTGTCGAACTCCCTGAGCAGGGAGATCCACGCCTCGGCGGTGGTGACCGTCATGGAGCTTGAGGACATGGCGATGTTGGACTCCCTGGCCATCTCGAACATGACCCCGATCGCTTCGCGGGTGTTGAAGTCAGAGTCCATGGCCTCCTTGAACCTGGCCCTGTATGAGTCGATGGTCGCCTCGTCGCATGCCCCCTCGGGTGCGGTGCGGATGTATGCCTGCAGCTCCCTGTAGTTGTTCACCAGCTTCCCCAGGGCCGCCTCCGCCTCCTGGAGCATGTCCTCCCCGTAGACCAGGGGGCTCATGTAGTGGGTGTTGAGGAAGTAGAACCTGACGGTGCCCGTGGAGTACTTCGCCAGGACGTCCTTGACCGTGAAGAAGTTGCCCAGGGACTTGGACATCTTCTCCTCCTTGCTCATGCCGTGCCCCTTGACCTGGAGCATGCCGTTGTGCATCCAGTAGTTGGCCAGTGGCTTACCGGTGACGGCCTCGGTCTGGAGGATCTCGTTCTCGTGGTGGGGGAAGATCAGGTCGTTCCCGCCCCCGTGGATGTCGATCATCTCGCCGAGGTAGCGGTAGATCATGGCGGAGCACTCGATATGCCATCCCGGCCTGCCCTTGCCCCAGGGGGAGTCCCAGGAGATCTCGCCGGGCTTGGCCGCCTTCCAGACCGCGAAGTCCATGGGGTCCCTCTTGTAGGGGTCCGTGGCGATCCTGCCGCTGGAGCGGAGGGAGTCGATGCTCTGGTTGGTGAGCCTCCCGTAGTCCTTCACCTTCCCGACCTCGAAGTAGACGCTGCCGTCGTCGGCCACGTAGGCGAAGCCGTTGTCGATGATCCTCTGGACCATGGATATGATGTCGCCGATGCACTCGCTGGCCTTCGGGTAGAAGTCTGCGCGGTTCAGGCCCAGCTTCTTAGTGTCCTCGAAGTAGCGGTCGATGTAGCGGGCGGAGAGCTCCAGGGGGTCCACGCCCTCCTCGGCCGCGCGGTTGATGATCTTGTCGTCCACGTCCGTGAAGTTCGTGACGTGGGTGACCTCGTATCCGGAGTAGCGGAGGTAGCGGGCCACCATGTCGAAGACGATCATGCTGCGGGCGTGCCCCATGTGGATGTCGTCGTAGACGGTGACTCCGCAGACGTACATCTTGACCTTGCCTGGTTCGATGGGCCTGAACTCCTCGTCGGAGTTGGTGAGGGTGTTGTGGATCCTGAGGGTCATTTGATCGTCCCGGCTATCCTGTACCTTCTTAATAAGGGTCTCGCGGATGTGGTTCATCCAGGAATTATTCAGAAGTGGTTTACATCATACACTTCAGCAAAACCTGGGTGATGTCGGGAAAGGAATCATCGTTCCGACCTGGAAAGCGAATGCCGTCTGCAGGCCTCGACGAACCTCAGGGCCGATTCCGGGTTCGAGTAGTAGTAGAGGTGAGGGTACCCGGCCAACAGGGTGCCGGTGTCGTGCATGCACTCGTATTCCCTCCCGTTGGTCTTCACCGCCCTCCAGTCCGAACCGCAGTTGTCGCTGTCCCAGTAGTGGAACTCGTGTCCCTTCACAACGGTGCCGGGCATCATGCCGTCCTCTCTCAACGGGGTGAGCGTCACATAGCCGAACCTGGAGAGCCTCCCGGTGTTCCTGACCTCCCCCTGGATCACGCCGCACATCCTGTGCATCCTTCCGTCGGAGCCCTCCATCCTCTCGTGCAGGTACATGAACCCCCCGCACTCGGCCACGCAGGGCAGTCCTCCCAGGACCTTCCCCCTTATGTCCTCCAGCATCGATGCGTTGGACTCCAGCGCCTCGGAGTGAAGTTCTGGGTACCCTCCGGAGAGGACTATCCCGTCCACGTCCGGAAGACGGGGGTCGTTCATGGGCGAGAACCTGATGATCTCCGCCCCGCACCTCTCCAGCAGCTCCACGTTATCCTCGTAGGTGAAGCAGAAGGTGTCGTCGTCGGCCAGGCCGATCCTCACCTTCCCCTCTATCCTCCCGACTTCCGGCGCGGTGTACTCCAGTCCCGGCGCGTCGCCGGCGATCCTGAGCAGCAGGTCGATGTCGAGTGACTCCTCCAGGACCTCGGCCAGCCTGTTCAGCTTGGACCTGAGCTCGTCTATCTCCGAGGGGAGGACGAGGCCCAGGTGCCTGCTCTCCAGCACCAGGTCCGAGACCTTGGGGACGTACCCTATCGGGGTCACGCCCATCCTCTCCGCCTCCGGCGCTATCGTCTCGTAGACCCTCTGGGACATGTTGTTGAATATCACGCCTTTGATGTTGTTCTCCCTGAACTCCAGGAACCCCTTCAGAACGGGCAGCACGGACATGCTGGCGCCTCTGCAGTTCAGCAGAAGCACCACCGGGGCGTCAAGCTTCCTGGACACGTCGTGGGAGCTGGCCTCGGTGCTGGCGATGCTGATCCCGTCGTAGAACCCCATCACACCTTCCACCACGGAGATGTCGCAGGTCTCCGCGGTCCTGCCGAACAGGTACTTCAGAGTGTTATCATTTACGAAGAACGCGTCCAGGTTCTTGGAGCGCGCCCCGATGACCCTGGAGTGGAACATGGGGTCGATGTAGTCCGGGCCGCACTTGAAGGATGCGACCCTCATCCCCCTGTTCACCAGCGCCTGCAGGATCCCGCAGGTCACCAGCGTCTTGCCTGAGCCGCTGGCCGGGGCGGCGATCATGAAACGGGGTAGCCTCATCTGCCCCTCACCACCGCGATCATCACCGGGTTCTGACCGAACATCAGGTGGTACCTCCCCAGGTGCTTGGACCTGGCCACGGAGATGTTGACGATCTCCTCCTCCACGAGGCCCAGCTCCTTCACGACCTCCACGGTCTCCGCCATTGTCTCTATCGTCACGGAGTTGATCACTATGCGGATGTCGGGGTTCTTGGAAATCAGGCACCTGACGATGTCCAGCATGTTGCCGGAGGATCCGCCTATGAACGCATGGGTGGGTGCTGGAAGATCTTTCAGCGCCTCCGGGGCTAGCCCTCTAACAACCTCCAGATTCGGTGTTCTGAACTTCTTCTTGTTGATCTCAATGAGGTCAGCCGCAGCCTCCTCCTTCTCGATGGCGAACACCTTCCCCTCCCTGGCCACGAGGGCCATCTCCACCGAGACGGAGCCGGTGCCGGCGCCCACGTCGTACACGACGGAGTCGGGCGAGAGTTTCAGTTTCGCCACCGATAATGCTCTGATTTCGCTCTTGGTCATGGGGGCGTCCCCGCGGACGAACTCCTCGTCGGGGATACCGATGGGGTTGCGGGTGTCTGGTTGATCGTTGACGATGAGTGCGACACACAGGTCGCCGAACCTCCTGTCCAGCATCTCAGATGGGGTTCCCGTGACGACGGACTCCGTCGAGTAACCGAAGTCCTGGCCCACCGTCACCTCCACATCGGATAGGCCGTAGGCCATCAGCGTCCTGCACATCTCATGGACGGTGTCCTCCCCGGAGAGGAGTGTGAAGACCTTGGGGTGTGTACTTACTGCGCCGACGATGTTGCAGTCCCTGCCATGGGAACTGGTCAGATAGGCGTCCTGCCAGGTGGTCCCCGCCTTGGCGCACAGATGCACCAACGAGGAGATCCCCGGTTCCACATCAACGTCGAACCTGTCGCGGTCCACCTTCTCCAGGAGCTTGGTGGCCCCGCTGTAGAACCCTACGTCGCCCGAGAGCAGCACGACGGCCCTGCGGTACTCCGGGTGCTCGTCCAGGTGTTTCAGGATCGAATCGGAGCGGTACTCGCAAAGCACGTCCCTGCCGTGGGAGTCCACGGAGTCCAGCATCCTCCTGGCTCCTATGAGGAGATCGGCGGCGGCAACTTTCTCCGCTGCCCTCTGGGTGAGGTCCCCGGGACCCATGCCGATGCCCACCAGCGTCAGCGAGCGTCTGCCCTCGGGGGCGGGGGATGATTCCTCATTGGGCAGCCCCAGCCTCTCCTCCAGCATGCTCACGACCTCGCTGTATGGGTGTCCGGAGTCGTCCGGCTTCCTGACCAGGACGACGGTTGCTCCGGCCCTTCTCGCGGCGCGGACCTTCTCCTCGTATCCTCCCACTGTCCCGGAGTCCTTGGTGACTATGAAAGATGCATCGATCTGCTTCAGCGTGGCGTAGTTGGTCTCCTCGCTGAACGGGCCCTGGGCGCATATGAGGTTCCTTCCCTCGAAACCGAGCTCCACGCATCTCCTCATGGATTCCATGGTGGACAGCACCCTGGCCACCACCCTCTCCCTGTAATCGGGGATGCGGGTGTACTGGTCCAGCTCCTTGGAGCCGGTGGCCGCCAGGATCTTCCCCGGCTTGTCCATCAGGTAGTCGACGGCGTCGGAGACGGAATCGACGGTGACGATGTCCTTGTCGGAGACCCTGGAGTCGTCGCGCCTCAGCCTGATGTACTCCGCGCCGGCCTTCTCGCATCCCTCACGGATGTGCTTGGACACCGTCGTCGCGTACGGGTGCGTCGCATCCACGACGATGTCGTACATGTTCTCGGAGATGACGGATGCGATTCCATCGGCGCCTCCGCAGCTCCCCACCTTCACGTCTATGTTCTCGTCGGGGGCCATGACCTCGGCCCCGTAGTCGGTGGCGACCCTCACATGGACCATGACCCCGCGGGAGGCCAGCCACTGCGCCAGACTCCTCCCTTCGGTCGTGCCTGAGAATATGAAAACGTCCTTCATTTCAAGAACCTCGGTCTGATCGCCCTGGAGCAGACGGCCACGGTCATCCCGTCCTCCGCCGTCTTCCTGAGCAGGAAATCGTTTCCGCCAGACGCCTTCGCGGCGGCCCTCTCGCAGACGCAGTCCACGCCTGTGATCGATGTGACGAACTGTGATGACGAGAAGTCGCCCTCCACCGAGAGCAGCTCCTCAGAAGAGTAGAATCTAACGGGGACCCTGAGGCCCTTCGCCAGCGCCAGGATGGCCTCCTCATCCTTTTTCAGATCTATGCTGGCCACGCATCCGACCCTCTCCCTGGCGATGCCCAGAGATTCCAGGGTATCGTCGACGAAACGTTCCATCTTTCCAGGAACGGTTCCCCTTCTGCAACCCACTCCGATGACTATGTCCATGGGGACCAGGTTGAGCGTGACGTCGAACGGTGACGAGTGCGGGTCGGTGGATATGCATACTCCGAACTCTCCGGAATCAGCCGGCGTGATGCCTGCGGAGAGTTCGCCTTCCACCGGGATCTTGCTGCTGAATCCGACGAACCTCCCGTCCAGGACCCTGGCCGATACGTCCTTGGCCTTCTTCAGGGACATGATCCTCAGATCGTTCACAGTGGCGAAGGTGTCCACCGAGAACCTCCCGTTGAGGTCCGTGGCGGTCGTTATGATGGCCTCCGCCCCGGTGCCCTCGGCGATCCTCTCGGTGAAGGCGTTGCATCCCCCGATGTGACCGGAGAGCAGCGCTATGGCCCACCTCCCCAGCTCGTCCATGCAGACGACGGCGGGGTCGGAGTCCTTGCTCTTGACGTAAGGGGCGATGTACCTCACCGCTATCCCTACTGCCCCGACGAAGACGATTGCGTCGCATTCGGAGAACGACCTGCCGGTCCAATCCCTCATGGACCCCTCCACGGGTTCCAGTCCGAGGTTGTCGGAGGATGTCTTGCTGTAGAGCCTCACATCCTCATCCTTCAGGACCTCGGCCACCCTCTGGGCGGTCCTGCAGCCGTTGGTTGAGAACGCCACCACGTTGATCCTCAACGGACCTGCCCCCTTACCTCTTCCAGGAGCCCGTCGGCCAGGGACGTCTTCCCAAGCAGACCGTACACCGACGAGAACATGACAGCCCCGGTCCTGATTCTGCCGCCGGTGCGGTGGTTCATGTGGTACTCCACCTTCTCCATCAGCAGCCTGGACACCTCCGGGATCAGATGCTCCCGGTCGATGACCTCCAGGGCGTCGTCTGTGGATATGCAGCCCATGATCTCTTTGACGGTATCCAGGCTCGCCCCGGCGACGGCGGCGTTGGCTGCGAGGATTTCCATCCTGGCGTCGGCGTTGCGGGAGTGGGTGTTCATTATGCCTCCGGCGAGCTTGACCATCTTGCCAAGGTTGGATACAAGTACTATGTCAACGCCTAGTTCGCAGGCGTGGTCCAGCATCTCCCCTACGAAGTTGCTGCACTTCACCGCTCTGTCCGGGTCGATCCCGGGGATCCCCTCGGCGAAGTCATGCCCGTAGTTGCCGGGGACCACCAACAAGACCTTGTCTCCGTCGGCCGCCCTCACGTTCATCTCGGTGACTATGGTGTCCACCAGGGCTGTCTCGCTCATTGGCTCCACTATGCCGCTGGTGCCCAGGATCGAGATGCCTCCGACGATCCCCAGGCGGGGGTTGAACGTCTTGTCGGCTATCCTCTCCCCTTCGGGGACGGAGATGGTGACGGAGAATCCTCCCATGTATCCGAGGGATGAGGCCACGTCCTCCAAAGCTTCTTTGATCATGGAACGGGGCACGCGGTTGATCGCGGCGTTGCCGGGCGGCTGGTCCAGGCCCTTGCGGGTGACCCTTCCGACCCCGACGCCCCCGTCTATGTCGATCCCTGAATCAGTCAGTATAATGTCCGAGTAGACCAGCGTTCCGTGGGTGGCGTCTATGTCGTCGCCCCCGTCCTTCCTGACGGCGCACCTCGCCCTGCCTTCACCGACGTTGAGATCTTCCACCGGGAGGTCCAGCACGATGCCCTTGGGGGTGCGGATGGTGACGCCTCCAACATCCTCCCCCGACAGCAGCGCCAGCGCGGCGGCCTTGGAGGCAGCGGCGGCGCAGGTGCCGGTGGTGTGCCCACGTCTGAGCCTCCTGTTGTTCACGTATACGTAGAGATCCTTGTCGGGGTTCATGTGGGTCCGTCCGTGTGGAACCCCATAGGGGTACCTGAAACGTACATTGGATGCATCCGCCAACTTATAATACCTCCGACCCCATGGCAGAGGCAGTTAGGAGTCGCTACAATGGCTGGAAAACTGTACGGAATCGGCGTGGGCCCGGGGGAGCCCGGACTGCTCACGCTCAGGGCCAAGGAGATCCTGGACGCCTGCGGCGTCATCGCCTTCCCGGTGAAGAAGCCGGGGGAGGGCAGCGTGGCGCTGGACATCATCAAGCCGAACGTGGACATATCCGAGAAGAGCATCGAGGAGTTCCTGTTCAGCATGGACCCCGACGACTCCGTCAGGGAGAGGTGCAGGGCGGAGAACATGGACAAGATGTGCAGGCTCCTGGACAACGGGGAGGACATCGCCATGGTGACCCTGGGGGACGTGGGCGTCTACAGCACGTACATGTACATCGACAGGGACATCCGCGCCCGCGGGTACGACACCGAGGTGATTCCGGGCATACCTTCGTTCTGCCACGGTGCCGCACTCGCCGGCGTGCCGCTGATGATCGGCAACGAGGGTCTCGCGGTCGTCCCCGTGGCCAAGGAGAACTCCAGGCTGTTGGAGGAGGCCGTGGACAACTTCGACAACATCGTGGTGATGAAGGCGTTCAAGTCCATCGGCATGCTCTGCGACATGCTGGAGTCCAAGGGGATCCCTCTCGATCGCGCCACGGTCGTCAGCAACGTGGGCATGGAGGGGGAGTACGTGGGCCCGATGGTCCGCGACAGGGAGTACGGCTACTTCACGACAGTCATTATCAAGAAGAAGGGGTGACCAAGGATGATATATTTCATAGGTGCGGGTCCGGGGGACCCCGAGCTGCTCACGCTGAAGGGGAAGAGGCTGATAGACGAGGCCGACGTGATCATCTACGCCGGATCCCTGGTGAACCCGGAGGTGCTCTCCGGCCACAAGGACGGGGCGAAGATCTACAACAGCGCCCTCATGGACCTCGACGAGGTCATCGATGTCATGGAGGCGGCGGAGAAGGAGGGGAAGAAGTGCGTCCGCGTGCACACCGGCGACCCCGCCATCTACGGTGCCCACAGGGAGCAGATGGACAGGCTGGACGAACTCGGCATTGAGTACGAGGTCATCCCCGGGGTGTCCTCGTTCCTGGGCACCGCGGCGGTGCTCAAGAAGGAGTTCACCATGCCAAGCAAGAGCCAGACCGTCATCCTCACCAGAATGGAGGGCAGGACCCCCATGCCGCCCGGGGAGAAGCTGGAGGACCTGGCGAGGCACCACGCCTCCATGGTCATCTTCCTCTCGATAGGCTTCATGGACAAGATGGTCGAGCAGCTGGAGGCCGGAGGGTACGAGCCCACCACCCCAGTGGCGGTGGTGTACAAGGCCACATGGCCCGACCAGAAGATCGTCACCGGCACCTTGCAGGACATCGCCCAGAAGGTGAAGGACGCCGGCATCAAGAAGACCGCTCTCACCGTGGTGGGCGACTTCCTCGGCGACGAGTATGAGCTCTCCAAGCTGTACGACAAGCACTTCACGACGGAGTTCCGTCAGGCCAAGGAGTGATGGCATGGCGGGAAGACTCCACGTGGTCGGATTCGGGCCGGGCGGAAGGGAGCACATGACCTTCAAGGCCGCCCAGGTCATCCAGGACGCCGACATCGTCACCGGTTACACGACGTACATCAACATGCTGAAGCCCATATTCCCCGACAAGGAGTACAAGGCCACAGGTATGATGAGGGAGGTCGAGAGATGCAGGATGGCCATCGAGGACGCCATGGCCGGGAAGGACGTGGCGATGGTGTCCAGCGGCGACTCCGGCATATACGGGATGGCTGGGATCGTCTACCAGCTGGCCGACGAGATGGGCGCCGACATCGAGATAGACACCGTCCCCGGGATGACCGCCGCTTCGACAGCGGCTTCTGTCCTGGGAGCGCCGCTGATGCACGACATCGCGATCATCAGCCTGTCCGACCTCATGACCCCCATCGAACTGATTATGAAGAGGGTTGAGTGCGCGGGCGAGGGCGACTTCGTCGTCTGCCTGTACAACCCCAAGAGCAAGACCCGCACGGAGTACCTCAACGACGCCCGCGCGATCCTGCTGAAGCACCGCTCCCCGGAGACCCCGGTCGGCATCGTCAGGAACGCCGGCAGGGAGGACGAGAGCAAGCAGGTCACCACATTAGGGGACCTGGACAAGGCGGAGGTGGACATGTTCTCCATCGTGATAATAGGGAACTCCCAGACCTACGTCTCGAACGGAAGGATGATCACACCCAGAGGATACAGAGTCGGAAGTGATTGAGTGGCATTGGAATTCGTGAAACCGGAAGAGATAGAGAAGCGCAGCATGCAGATCATCACATCGGAGCTCAACGGCCGCACGTGGCCGGAGCCCGAGTTCTCCATAGTGAAGAGGTGCATCCACACGTCGGCGGACTTCGACTACGCCGACAACCTCGTGTTCTCGGAGGATGCGGCGCAGAAGGGCGTTGAGGCCATCAGGGCAGGAGCCCACATCGTCACCGACACCAAGATGGCCGCCGCAGGCATCAACAAGAAGAAGCTCTCCGCCTACGGAGGGCAGGTGCACTGCTTCATCAGCGACGACGACGTCGTAGCGGAGGCCAAGGAGAGGGGCTGCACCAGGGCCACTGTCTGCATGGAGAGGGGCGCGGAGATAGCGAGGGACCATCCGGTCATCTTCGCCATAGGCAACGCCCCCACCGCGCTGGTGAGGCTGTGCGAGCTCATCGACTCCGGTGAGGTGAAGCCGGCGCTGGTGATAGGCGCACCCGTCGGATTCGTCAACGTGGTGGAGTCCAAGGAGATGCTCATGGAGAGGGATGTGACGTACATCGTCCCCAAGGGCAGGAAGGGCGGTTCCAACATCGCCGCCACGATTTGCAACTCCATGATCTACTACAAGGGCTGAGCCCTTCCCTTTTAAACAGCCGGCCTCGGGCCGGCATCCCTCCTTATAAACTGTAATTTGTGTCCATACCCCCTGATGCACAATTACCGACATTTACATCTAAAGTCCATAGTACAATACGGGGGTAGGGTACCTTAAATAGTAATCTAATCGCCGATGGCGATCTAATCCATCACCGTTTCCAGCCACTACAGATTACGAAAACCAGGGAATTACACCAAAATCCTACTGAGATCAAGGAAATAGGGTTGGATGGGTGCCTCTGAGTTGGATGGGTCATCCCAATCAATATATACGGTCAGTTGGATTCTACATCCAATTCCTATCGGTAGCGGGATCGACCGCGGCAGCCCGTCATGCGGGCGAAATCATTCGGTGAAACAAATGCACATAATGGAAGGATATCTAGATCCGATATGGTGTGCCGTCTGGTTCATCCTGGCTATACCGTTCGTGGTGCTGGGAGCCAGGGCCATCGTCAAGCTGATGCGCGAGCATCCCGAGCAGAAGATGACCGTCGCCCTCTCCGGGGCGTTCATATTCCTCCTTTCGTCGCTGAAACTGCCGTCAGCCACGGGAAGCAGTTCCCATCCCACCGGTACCGGGCTGTCCGCTGTCCTGTATGGTGTGAGCGCCACCTCGTTCCTGGCGTTGATCGTCCTGATCTTCCAGGCGATCCTGCTGGCCCACGGGGGAATCACGACCCTGGGTGCCAACGTGTTCTCTATGGGAATTTTCGGACCGTTCTGCGGGATCCTCATCTGGAACGTGATGAGGAAGGCAGGGGCCAGCATCCCCGTGAGCATGCTGGGCGCCGCCATAGTGGCCGATCTCCTCACATACGTCTGCACCTCCATCCAGATGGGCCTCAACTGGGGAGGATACGCGGAGTTCCTCACGACCTTCGCAATCACGCAGATCCCTCTGGCCATCATCGAGGGCATCCTGTTCTACATGTTCGCCCAGTACCTGCTCAACAACAAGCCCGAGGTCTTCGAGACCGCGGGAGGGATCATCTACCCCAGGAAGGAGGCAGTCGCCGTCACGGAGAAGGCGTCCAAGAGGTCCAAGGGGATCTACGTGGCGGGATTCGTCATCATCGCCGTGGTCGTCGTCGCCATCCTTGCCTACGGGGCGTCCGTCGGGTTCGAGTTCGGCGGTGCCGACGACGCCGCTGGAGGCATCGTCGGAGACGACTACGTGCCATGGTGGAGCGGGATCTGGGGAGACTACGAGCTGCCCGGCGAGACGGAGAGCATGCTCTTCGCCCTGCAGGCCGCCATCGGCGCGATTATCATCGGGTACTTCATCGGATGGTACCGCGGACAGCGCGCCAAGTCCAACGGGGGCGGCGACGGCGGTAAGACCGAGAGGTCCGGAGACTCCGTTGGTTCGACCGAGGCCCCCCAGGCCGAGAAGTACTACTACAGGTGAGGGACGGTGGCCGGGAGGAATGGCGTCAAGGCGAGGGGGAATGCATCGGGCACCTCCGAGCACATCCAGATGGACGCGCTGGCGTACAGCTCCAGGATGCTCCACTGGCCCCCGCTGGGGAAGCTGCTCCTGGTCATCGTCGTGCTCATCGCGAACATAATGACCGATTCGGTCATCACGGCGCTCGCCGTGCTGGTCCTTGGTCTGGTCCTCATGGCGTACTCCACGAACATGAGGATCCCCTTCATCCTCGGCGTGTTCATCGCCGAGGCCATCCTCATCCTGATCGTGGCCTGCGGCATCATCTCCATCAACGGGGACACATCGCAGCCGTGCATCTGGCAGGCCGACTTCCTGTGGATGGATTTGTACATGACGGCAGACAGCTTCAACCAGGCCTGGCTTGTCATGATCAGGGCGATTGCGGGAATCACGGTGATGATGGCCTTCGCCACCTCTACCCCCATCCCGCACCTCGCCCAGGCCCTGAGGCAGATCAGGATCCCGGACGAAATCTGCGAGATCGTCGTCCTGATCTACCGCTACGCCTTCCTCCTGCTGGAGAGGCTGGACACCATGTGGAGCGCCGCCAGCAGCAGGATCGGGTTCTCGGGTTTCAGGAGGACCATGAGCACCACGGCGTCCATAGCGGTGGGGATATTCACGTCGTCGATGAACATGGCGGACAAGGCCCAGGTGTCCCTGGAGTGCAGGGGGTACCGCGGTTACTTCCCGATATGGAACCGCCCCAAGAAGGCGGGCATAGGCTGGGTGGCGCTCGCGGCGGCGGTGTTCGTGCTGCTATACCTGCTGGGGATGCAGACCGAGGGTGCAATCGACTTCGCCGGCATCGCGTTCGGGGTGTGAACATGGATTTCGAATACATACTGGAGGCGCGCGACGTCACCTACAGCTACGACAGGAAGGAAGGGGGAGTGTTGTCACTCAAGGGGGTCTCCCTGGGCATAAGGCCGGGGGTGCGCACCGTGATCCTGGGAGCCAACGGCGCAGGGAAGTCCACCCTGTTCTACCACTTCAACGGTGTGTTCAAGCCGAAGTCCGGGGAGGTCCTGTACAGGGGGATACCCCTTTGCTACGACAAGGAGGTCCTCTACCAGCTGAGGGAGGACATCTCCGTGGTGGTGCAGAACCCGGACGAGCAGATCTTCTCCTCCACGGTGGAGGAGGACGTGGCGTTCGGGCCGATGAACCAGAACCTCCACCCGGACATAGTGGAGGGGAGGATCCGTGACAGCCTGTTCAAGGTGGGCATGGAGGAGTACCGCTACCGCCCCACGACCCAGCTGTCTTTCGGGCAGAGGAAGAGGGTGGCGATCGCTGGGGCGCTGGCAATGGAGCCGAAGGTCCTGATCCTGGACGAGCCCACGGCGGGCCTCGATCCGCAGATGTCCCAGGAGGTCATGGAGCTGGTGGACCAGCTGTGCCTGTCGGGGACAACCGTCATCATATCGACGCACGACGTGGATCTGGCGTATGCCTGGGCGGAGGAGATCCATGTGCTGAGGCACGGCACCCTGGTGTATTCCGGGGTCCCGGAGCCGTTCTTCTCCGACAGGGACCAGGTGGCGCTTGCTGGTCTGACGCTGCCGCACACATTCTCCATCAACCGCTCGCTGGAGGGCATCCGCGGGCTGCCCGAGGCTCCGTATCCGAGGACTAATAGCCAGGTGCTTGCGAAGCTGTCCCCTCCCGAGGCGAGGTTCGGGGGGCTCAGGGTCGAGGGGATCCCGGATGGCTGCCAGGGTGTCGACGACAGGGGCGAGTGCGTCGGTATCTACGGTTTCCGCACCAGGAGGCTCTTCAGGGAGAAGGGGTTGAGGGCGGACATCTACTTCAACGCGGTAGAGGGGTGCAGCATCAGCGCCATGCAGGGCAGGGACACCGTCCTGTACTGCGACCAGGAGCTGGTGGAGCACGTCAAGGGGAGGATATCATCGCTCTCCAGGTTCGGCCGCGCGCCGGAGGTGGTCCGATGACCGACACGATAGAGACCCAGGACCTGACGTTCTACTACTCCGGGAACGACAGGGCGTCGCTGAAGGACGTGAACATCAGGATAAGGAAGGGTGTGAAGACGGTGATCCTGGGAGCCAACGGCGCCGGGAAGTCCACCCTGTTCTACCACTTCAACGGGGTGTTCGAGCCGTCCGCCGGCAAGGTGCTGTTCGACGGGGATCCCCTTTCCTACAGGAGGAAGGCGCTGAGGGCGCTGCGCTCCAAGGTGTCTGTTGTCCTCCAGAACCCGGACGACCAGATTTTCGGGCAGACCGTGGAGGCCGACGTCGCATACGGGCCATCCAACCTCCGTCTACCGAAGGATGAGGTGGACAGGAGGGTGGAGGAGGCCCTCTCGCTGGTGGGCATGACCGACCTGCGGGTCAGGAACACCATGCAGCTCTCCTACGGCCAGAGGAAGAGGCTCGCACTGGCCGGTGCGCTGGCGATGAAGCCCGAGGTCCTGGTGATGGACGAGCCCACGGCGGGTCTCGACCCCCAGATGGCCCTGGAGCTCATGGAGCTGGCGGAACAGCTGCACCACGCGGGCACCACTATCGTGATCTCAACCCACGACGTGGACCTGGCCTACGCCTGGGCGGACGAGATCCACGTTCTCAGGGGAGGGGAGCTGATATTCTCCGGAGTGTCGGAGGACTTCTACTCCGATCCAGGGCAGGTGTACCTGACCGGCGTCATGCAGCCGTCCATGTTCCTGATCAACAAGAGCCTCTGCGACATGCGCGGTGTGGATGAGTCACCATATCCCAGGACGGAGACCCAGCTGGTGTCCAAGATGGCCTCCGGGCCCAAAGGGAGGTTCATCATCGTCCCAGTTGACGACAGGATGGAGCCTCCGATGGTGGACCGCGCCGTGGATGCGCTGGGCGGAGGGGAGATCAGGCTGGGGCTGTTCGGAGCCGTGTCCAGGGGACTGCTTCCCGAGAGCGGCGTGCCGGTGGACTACGTGTTCGACGGCTTCGAAAGCTGCATGTCGGAGTGCCTGATGGGCAGGAACGTGATCCTGCTGTGCGACAGGTCATGCGTGGACCTGGTGGAGTCTAAGATCCGCAGGCTGGAGGACTTCGGCACCGTGGTGGATTGGCGGGTCCTGGAGGGGTGAGGGGTCCCACCCTCCCCTGACTCTTTATCAAACCCTACGACCGATTCCAGTCGTGCCACTTGGTGCCATCAATCTTTGATCGGTGTTACCGGCTTCTTTTCTGCGTGTTACGAATCAGAACTGAATCGCATACGGTATTACCAATCCCCCTTCGTTGCGACCCCGATAGCACGGAATCGTGATTATTATCCATCGGCGGGTTTCAGCCGGGAAGGTTATAAATCCGTTCAAGACGAGGACCATCATCCGATAAGATGAGTGTCGTATCGGACGTGTTCAAGGACGGCTTCAAGCGCTCGGTGTTACTCATGGTGGTATCCGCCGTGGCGTTGGTACTGTCCTTCTTCGAGGTCAAGCCGGCAGAGTGGTTCGACCTCGCGTGGATCGCCATCGTCCTATGCGGGTTCCCCATAATATGGGGCGCCATCAAAGGGTTGGTGATCAACCATGACATCCGCGCGGGAGTGCTGGTGTCTTTGGCAACCATAGCTGCGATCTGCCTGGGCGAGTACTTCGCCGCTG
Source organism: uncultured Methanomassiliicoccales archaeon (assembly GCA_959597175.1). Lineage (GTDB taxonomy): Archaea > Thermoplasmatota > Thermoplasmata > Methanomassiliicoccales > Methanomethylophilaceae > Methanoprimaticola. Next base: position 252,740 of record CAUFXM010000001.1, on the reverse strand, counting down.
GAGAAGTCGCCTTGATCATGCAGATAGGGGACTGCCTCGAGCAGTACTCCTCCAGGAAGGCCAGCAGGGGGATGGAGAGGCTCATCAGCATGTCCCCCAAGACCGCCCGCATCGTGGACGGCTCCGGGGAGCGCATCGTCCCCGTGGAGGAGGTGCGCGTCGGCCAGGTTCTGAGGGTCCTCCCGGGGGAGTCGATCCCAGTGGACGGGAGGGTGACCTCGGGGAGCACCTCCGTTGACCAGGCCGTCATCACCGGCGAGTCGATCCCCGTGGACAAGTCGGTAGGGGACGAGGTGTACAGCGGGACCATAAATCAGATGGGGTCCTTCGACATGGAGGCCACGAGGGAGAGCGGGGACTCCTCCCTGCAGAGGATAGCCCAGATGGTGGAGTCCGCCGACGCAGGGAAGACCAGGGTAGTCCGCACCGCCGACAGGTGGGCGACCAGGCTCGTAGCCATGGTGATGGTGCTGGTCGTCATCACGTACGCGGTCACGCTCGACATCTACCGCGCGGTCACGATCATGATCGTGTTCTGCCCCTGCGCGTTCGTCCTCGCCACTCCGACGGCGGTAGTCGCCGCGATGGGGAACCTGACCAGGCACGGGCTGCTGGTGAAGGACGGCGACGCGCTGGAGAGGCTCTCCCAGGTGGACACGGTCGCCTTCGACAAGACCGGCACGGTCACCGAGGGGAGGCCCAAGGTCGTCGATTTCACAACGGTCATCGACCCGGACGAGTTCATGGACTTCGTGGCATCAGCGGAGTCACGCTCCGAGCACCCGCTCGGGAGGGCGATGGCGGAGTACGCACGCGACAACCATGGGGATGCTGCGGACCCCGACGAGTTCGCCGCCTCCGTTGGAAGGGGGGTACATGCAACCGTCTCAGGCAGGAGGGTCGCCATCGGGAACATGGCCATGATGGACGAGGACGGTGTAGACGTCCCGACCGGGACCGTCGCTCACGTCGAGTCGCTGTACTCCAGGGGATGCACCTCCGTCTTCGTCGCCGTTGACGGGGTGTTCGCAGGGACCATGTCCATGTCCGACACCATTCGCGAAGGGTCTAAGGACACCGTGGCGGAGCTGAGGTCCATCGGAGTGGACACCGTGCTGCTCACCGGCGACAACCCGCGTGCAGCGGCGTTCATCGCCGATTCCGCAGGGATAGGGGAGTTCCGCGCCGAATGCACGCCTCAGGACAAGATGGACGCCATAGGGGAGATGCAGGATTCGGGCAGGAGGGTGTGCATGGTGGGTGACGGGGTCAACGACGCACCCGCTCTGAAGAGGGCCTGGGTCGGCATCGCCATGGGCGGGACCGGATCGGACATCGCGGTGGATGCCGCGGACCTCGCGCTGGTCGGCGACAGGGTGGAGAGCATCCCCCACACCTTGCGTCTGAGCAGGAGGATGATGGGCAAGGTGAGGTTCAACATAGCCTTCTCGCTGATATGGAACTTCATAGCAGTGGCCCTCTCGATGATGGCGGTGCTGGGTCCGGTGGAGGGCGCGCTGGTGCACAACGTCGGATCGGTGTTCGTGGTAGCCAACTCCGCGTTCCTGCTTCTCTACGGTCGGAGAAGAGTGAGCGGCCCGGAATCCGAGGCGGCCCGACACCGCGGGATCATTCGGGCGGACGGTGCTCGGAGCCGTCCGGATAGGAGATGAATCTCCCGGTCCCGAGGGGCTGCGCCTTGTCGACCACATCCCAGGGCCACTCGGCGTACTCGTTGACGCGGATCTCGTCGAGCCCGGACCTGACCTCCTTGAGGCTGCCCAGGAACACTGGTCCGAAGGAGACCATCTTCTGGCCGATCGGACGGCCCTCCAGCAGCCACATGACCGCGGGCGAGTCCCCGGTGGAGACGGACACCTCTCCCGAGGTGAGGATCCTGGCCCTGCTGTTGACGGGCACGGGCTCACCGCAGACCACCGCCTCGCCCGAGACGAGGTAGATGTTCCTGGCGGTCCCCTCCCCCGTTGGGTCGATGTCGAGATCCGAGCCTGGGTCCATGGAGATACGGACGATCCTCACGCCGTTGTCCCCGTGCGACCACGATTCCGGGCTGGGCGAGGCCGCCGTCTTTCCGTGGAACGTCCCGCAGATGACCTTGGCACTCCATCCGTCACCCTGTGCGACCTGGACCTCCTCGCTCCACACGGTGTTCACCGCGTTCTCCCCGTTCTTGAGCTCCAGCGGCAGGTTCAGCATTATCTGGGTGATGTCGTTCGGGTTGCGGCCCTCCTGATCGGCAAGCGGGTACATCTCGCAGTGGCTGTACCTTGACGAGGCGCACACCCACTGGACGTCCCCGAACCCGTACCTCCCCTGGATCCCCATGTGGTCGAAGTGGTCGACGAACCCCTTCTCGGCCAGGGTGACGGTCTCGTACCCCCAGTGCGCGTGCATCGGGAACCCGGGGACGACTTTGCCGTGGTACATCCTGTACCCCATCCTCATCTCATAGTCCCTGCCCAGGTCCCTGCCGCTGATCTCCTCCAGGGGCGGGGCCTGCTGCCTGTTGCCGTGGGGGTAGTCGTCCTCGTGGTGGGAGGCGAAGATGAACGGGTCCTCGGTGTCCCAATGCATTCCTATCGGCGTCACCCTGACGGGTCCGCCTTTCTTCCTGGAGAAGAGGGCCATGGACGGAAGATTGGTGGACAATTGTTAAACCCATCGGGGTAAGGTTCGGAGGACCGGGCGGATCGGCGGGTCCGGGAGACGCATCCCGGCCCCTGCAGGGACAGTGATGACGGACGTCCGCGGCAGGTTCTCTCTCGTCGGGACTGCGCTCCGCACCTCCCGGACCCGGAACGTCGAGTCGCCCTCCCTGTATATCAATGGAACCGTGGGAATCCAATCAAACCGCAGGAAACCGTGCCGACGGACGTCTGCTGGTAACTACAGATGGACTCCGGACACAGAAGGGCAATCGGCACCATTATGACGTCGGCGGGCCTTGAGGGCCAGCATGTCCGACGGCACCCGCTTGAACAAGTACATCGCCGAGTCGGGGGTGGCATCCCGCCGCGCGGCCGACAGGCTGGTCGAGGAGGGCAGGGTCACCATCAACGGCAGGGTCGCAGTCCTGGGAGACAAGGTCTCCGAGGGGGACGTCGTGGCGGTGGACGGGAGGGCCCTGGGAGGCAAGGGCAGGGACATCCTGCTCGCGTTCAACAAGCCCCGCGGGATAACCTGCACCGCGGATCCCGAGGACCCGGACAACATCATCTCCTTCATCGGCTATCCGGAGAGGATATACACCGTCGGACGTCTGGACAAGGACTCCGAGGGTCTCATCCTGCTCACAAACAACGGGGAGCTCGCGAACCTGGTCATGCGTTCGAGGGGTGAGCACGAGAAGGAGTACGTCGTGACCACCGACCGCAAGGTGACCGACGAGTTCGTCGCCGGGATGTCCTCCGGCGTGCCGATCCTGGGTCGGGTCACAAAGAGGTGCATGGTGGAGAGGACGGGGCCGAAAGAGTTCAGGATAGTGCTCAGGCAAGGCCTCAACCGCCAGATCAGGAGGATGTGCGGACATTTCGGGTACACGGTGCTGACCCTGAGGAGGGTCCGTGTGATGAACATAGAGCTGGGGGACCTGCCTGTCGGGAAGTACAGGGAGGTCTCCGACGAGGAGAGGTCCGAGCTGTTCAGGGAGTTGGGATTATGATATCGTACAGGAAGATCGAGATGGGGGATGTCGCGGATGCCGTGGACATCTCGAAGAAGCAGCTGGGCGTGGACTACCTCGAGGAGAAGGATTTCATCGATGCGATGTCCGATCCCGGGCAGTTCTGCATGGTGGCAGAGGAGGAGGGCAGGGTGGCGGGGTTCGCCATCTGCCAGGTATTCGGCCCGGAGTCCGAGGGGGAGAAGCTCATGCTCCCCGACTGTCCCGAGAGGGGCCTGGTCATGGACACCCCGCTTACCGGTCTCCTGGACTCCGTGGCAGTCTCGGCAGACTTCAAAGGTCGCGGAATAGGCACGGAGATCTGCCGCGAGTGCATCAGGGAGATGTCCAGGATGGGTTGCGGGATAGTCTGTGCCATGGCCTGGAAGAACATCCACGGAGTCACCAACATCGCCGGAGTTCTTGCCAAACTGGGCCTGAAGGAGGGCATAGCCGTCCCCGGCTACTGGAACCTGATGGTTGATTCCCCCGAGGGGCACGACTGCCCGATATGCGGCGCCCCGTGCAGATGCTGGGGTGTATTCTGGTGGGCACCCATCGAGGACGGTCCGTCAATCTGACCCGGTACGGTCCACGACCGACATCAGCCAATCGGAGATGTCGCGGTAGACGGTCCCGTGGTCCCTCTCGTTGAGGATCTCGTGCCTCATGCCCGGGTAGAGCCTCACCACGGGGTCGAGTCCGTGCCTCCTCAGACCCTCGGCCGCCTTCTCGACCCCTTTTCCGAAGTCGCCCACGGGGTCGTCGGCGCCGGACACCATCAGCACCGGAAGGTCCCTCGGTATGCGTTCGAACCCCTCCTCCCTCTCCACCCTCCTGATCATGGTGAAGAGGTCGCGGTAGGCGGCGTCGGTGAACTGGAACCCGCAGTCCGGATCCGCGTCGTAGGCGCGGAGCGCCTCCGGGTCCGAGCAGAGCCATCTGTTGGGCAGGTCGGGTTCTGTGAAGCGCTTGGAGTAGTTCCCGAAGACCAGGTCGTTCATCATCCGGCTTCTGTGGTGCTTCCCCTTGACCATGCACAGGAGCCTGGCCAGGGAGAGGGCGGCGGCCAGCTGGTACCCGGGCTGGTTCCCGGTCCCCATGATTACCGCACCGTCCACCTCCTTCCCCAGGGTGAGGAACCTGCGGGTCACGAACGATCCCATGGAATGTCCCATAACGAAGTGGGGGATGCCGGGAAGGTCGGACGCCATCCTGTCGAAGACGATCCCCATGTCGTCCACCAGGCGGTCGTCCCCGTGCTCCTCGGCTATGAAGCCCTTCTCGTCGGAGGTGCCGCCGTGCCCCAGGTGGTCGTGTCCGTAGACCGCCAGACCCAGGCAGTTGAGGTGCTCGGCGAAGTCGGCGTACCTCCCTATGTGCTCCGTCATCCCGTGCACCAGCTGGATCGATGCCACGGGCTCTCCGGGCGGCATCCATCTGCGGCAGTCGAGCTCCTCACCCTCCAGGGATGACGGCAGTACGAATCTCTCCTGGCTCATATCACGGACTCCTACTGGCGGGTATATCATCCTTGCGGGGGATGCGGCGGAGACGTACGATGAGGATCTTCGGCGTCTCGTCGCCGGGCAGACCTGTCTCCTTAAGCGCGTCAACGGCGAAGCCTGCGTCGAAGCACTGTCCCAGGAGGTCCTGCAGGGATCTGTGGTGGTAGTTGTGGGGCACCGGCTGGCCCGGCACAGCGTAGCCCGGATATGTGTGCGGTGTGAGGTAGAGATCGGTCAGGGTGACGAAGCAGGGGTGCTGCGTGGCGAACACGAAGCATCCTCCTGGCACCAGCAGGTCTGCCATCGATCCGAGGAGCGCGGACAGGTCGGACATGTCCATGAATGCCATGTTGCTGACGGCCTTGTCGAACGGTCCGCATCCGGTCAGTGTTCCGATCTGGGCCCTGTCGGTCGCGTCGATCACGCGGTAGTCTACCCCCTCGATACCCCTCCTGCGTGCCAGCTCAACCATCCTGGGGCTGAAGTCGAAGGCGGTCACCCTGGCACCCATGCCGGCCAGGTGCCTGGAGTAGTTCCCGTTACCGCAGGCGACGTCGAGGATCCTGTCCCCGGGACGGGGGTCTAGGAGGGCGGTGACCCAGGGACGCACCAGTTCCCTATGGTACACGTTGGATTCGTCCCCCATGTACGAGTCCCAGTTGTCGGCGTTGGTCTCCCATGCGGGCAGGTCGGGGTTGTCAGCCATGCGCATCCCATGACCCAGCGCGCCTATAACAGGTGCGTCCGTGCCAGTGTTATTTTCCACACTGAAAGTATTAATAGAGTCCTCCCGATGCCCGGGCATGCGCAGGATCGCGGTCTACGGGAAGGGCGGGATAGGCAAATCGACCACAGTCGGCAACGTTTCCTCGGCCCTCGCGGCCCGTGGGCTGAAGGTCATCCAGATAGGCTGCGACCCGAAGGCGGACTCCACGCGCGCCGTGGCCGGAAGGCCGATACCCACGGTCCTGGAGACCATGAGGGGGAACCCGGACCCGGAGCTGGAGGACATAGTCTTCGAGGGCCCCGGCGGCGTCCTCTGCGTCGAGTGCGGAGGCCCGAGGCCCGGGGTCGGATGCGCCGGCAGGGGGATAATCGCGGCCTTCGAGAAGCTGGAGGAGCTCGACATGATCGGCTCCTTCCATCCGGACGTCATACTCTACGATGTGCTGGGCGACGTCGTCTGCGGAGGGTTCGCCATGCCCATCCGGAACGGATACGCGAGGGACGTGTTCGTCGTGACATCGGGGGAGATGATGTCCCTGTACGCCGCAAGCAACATCTCCTATGCCGTCAACGATCTGACCCATGACGGATACGCCAGGCTCGGGGGGCTCATACAGAACTCCCGCGGGGTGAAGGACGAGGACTCGCTCGTGGACAGGGCCGCCGAGGAGATGGGGACCAGGGTCGTCCACAGGCTCCCCAGGGACCCCGCCGTCCAGAGGTGCGAGGAAAGGGGGGTCACCGTCGTGGTCGGGGAGCCGGACTCCCCGATGGCGGCTTCGTACAGGGAGCTGGCAGGGAAGCTCCTGGAGGCTTCGGAGGACTCGTCCGGAGGGATGAGGTTCGAGGGTGATTGAAAATGACAACGGGAATAATGATCGCGGGCCACGGTTCCACCATGGCCTTCAACAAGGGCGTCCTCGAGATGCAGGCGGACCTGCTCAGATCGAAGGGATACGACAACGTCTACGTGGGCTTCAACGAGTTCTCCATCCCGTCCATCAGGGAGACGGCCGAGGAGATGGTCCAGGACGGGTATGACGACATCGTCGTCCTGCCATTCTTCGTGGCATCCGGACTCCATGTTACCCGGGACATCCCGATGAAGCACTTCGGACTCCCCAGGGACTCCACCGACGGCACCGTGGAGATCTGCGGAAGGGACGTCCGCGTCAGGATCGAGCAGCCGTTCGGGGAGGATCCAAACCTGACGGACATACTGGCGGAGAGGATCGAGGAGCTCAGGACCCCCGGCAAGGACACGAGGGTGATAGTCATGGGGCACGGGTCCAGGCTGAGCTACAACTCCGACGTGGTCGCACTCAACGCAAAGCGCCTCGAGGAGAGGGGCTACGGGAAGGTGTACGTCGGATACAACGAGTTCAACGAGCCCAAGATAGAGGACGTCATCCCGCTGATGATAGACGATGGGGCGGAGGAGATCATCGCCCTCCCGCTGTTCATCTCCCTCGGGAAGCACCTGACCATGGACGTGCCCGGGAAGCTGGGCATCGAGGACTTCTCCGACGGCGGGGTCATCCACCGCGACGGAAGGGACGTGGAGCTGAAGTACGCCGTCCCGGTAGGCGGGGACCCCAGGCTGTGCGACGTGCTGGTAGAGAAACTCAGGAAGTACGAGTGATACCATGCGCGTCCTCATACTCGACATGGTTCACGGAGGGGACATACTCGCCAGGAGGCATCTGGCGGAGGGGGACGACGTCACATGCGTGGACGTCTACGGGATATGCCCCCAGTCCAAGAAGGACGAGCTCAGGGCGATGGAGGTCCGGGTGGCGGACACAGTGCCTCCAGGCAAATACGACATGACCGTCATGCCCAAGCACTGTCCGCTGACATTCATCGGCGATGCCGATCCCGGGGAGATCGTGACGTTCAGCAGGGACGTCCGCAGGTTCATCGAGGACGGGAGGTTCAGGATAGAGGTCACCGGGGTGAAGGGTAAGACCAGCGCATGCTATCTCATCTCCAAGATGCTCCACGACTCAGGCAAGAGGGTGATGCTGCACTCGTCCAGGGGCGAGGGTCCGTGGACCGACGACGGTCACAGGATCGACAGGAGAGTGAGCATAGCGCCCCCGTACATCATGACCCTCCCCGCCGGGGACTACGACGCGATGGTCTGCGAGGTGTCCCTGGGGGGATCTGGGAAGGCCGACATCGCCTGCATCACCAACCTGGTGGAGGACTACGGCATCGCGAAGAACACGTTCAAGGCGTCCGAGGCGAAGAGGGACATCTTCACCGACCGCGGCGTCAACATAGTGGCCGCGGACGAGCTGGACTTCTGGTCCAGGTACCATGACGGCCTTGTCCCATACGGCGGGAGGATAACGATCACATCGGAGCCCAGGCTCGGCGAGGGGCTGGGGGTGTCGGTGGAATACGACGGGGCATCGGAGATAACGCTGGACGGCTCGTACATCGCCACCGAGTACATCAACGCTATGGACCTGGCACTGGAGGTTTGCCACAGGATGGGGGTCCCGAGGGAGTCGGTCCTCCGCAGCCTGGAGACGTTCAGGGGGGTCCCCGGAAGGGGAGAGATCCTGAACGAGGGCGGTAGGAAGGTCGTCCGCGAGAGGAACCCCGGGATCTCCCACATCTCCATCGGCAGGACCCTCGGATGCCTGGAGCAGATGGGCGCCCTCGACGGCGCCATGGTCGTCCTCGACCCAGTGAGCAGGAAGGTCTGCGACAAGATGGACAAGGACAGGATAGCCAGGGTCGTGGAGGCCTACGGGGTCCCGATGGTCATGACAGACGGCGACGGGAACAGGCCGGAGATACCGCCCGATGTCAGGCTCGTCGTCGAGTTCGTCAAGGAGGCCTACCAGTGAGGACTGTGATCCACCCCCGCCCCAACCCGATAGTCGCGGCCATGTACACCCTCCGCGACATGAACGTGGACGTCATCGTGGAGCACGGGCCGGCGGGCTGCAGCTTCATGGCGTCCAGGCCTCTGGAGAACGCGGGCGTCAGGGTGGTCACGTCCGGGATGAGGGACAACGACCTGGTTTTCGGAGGGGAGGAGCCCCTCATCAACACCCTCAAGCAGGTGGAGGAGAGGTTCCATCCCTCTACCGTGGCGGTCGTCGGTACCTGCGCCAGCATGATCATAGGCGAGGACATGGCCCGCTCCATCAGGAGGGCGGGCATAGACGCCAACGTGTTCCCGGTGGACTGCCACGGGTGCATGGGGGACAACACCCGCGGGGCGATCAAGGCCCTGGAGGCCGGCAGGGACGCCGGGATAATCGACGCGGACGAGTGCTCCCGTCAGATATCGATCATGAAGGCCGCCACGAGGCTGGAGAAGGACGTGGGCATGGCCTCCCGTGACTACATCGAGCCCGCGGTGAGCCCGACCAAGCTCCACGTGTGCAGGAGGATCCTGGAGGTCCTCTCCTCCGGAGGGAGGGTCGCCGTGGTGATGGATGCGAAGAAGGAGCTGGCGTACAGGTTCGCGGACATGTTCGAGGCCGTGGACCGGGCCAGGGGGAAGGTGGGCGGGGAGACCCTCTTCGTCGCCAACCTGGACAGGGAGAAAGGATTGCCCAGGATCAGGAACTACTGCGACGAGATACTCGGGGACCTCTCGGACAGAGGGGTGACCATCGACCGCATAATCGGAGGACTGGACGAGTACGCGGTCGTCGGCAAGGAGATGAGGGAGGCGGTGGACGGGTTCATGCCGGACCTCACCGTTCTCCTGGGGATCTGCCACGCATACCCCGGCATGGGGCAGGACGACATCCTCATCACCGACCAGCCCAGGCAGCTGGCCAACTACCTGAACCAGGGATGCAGATGGGCGGTGGGTGAGATATCCTCGCACACCATGGTGATGGGCGCCCACTCCATCGTGCCGCTGGAGACGGCGGACACCCTGAGGGAGCTGCTGGAATGAAGGGCGTGGTCCTGGCCGGGACGGGCAGCGGGGTGGGGAAGACCTCCATCACCACCGGTCTGATGTCCCGCCTGTCGAAGAAGATGAGCGTCCAGGCGTTCAAGGCCGGACCGGACTTCATCGACCCCATGTACCACACCGCCGCCACCGGCAGGAGGTCCAGGAACCTGGACTCGTTCCTCATGGACGACGCCACGATCAGGAACCTGGTGGGATACGCCTCCAGGGACGCGGACATCTGCGTCATAGAGGGCGTCAGGGGATTATATGAGGGATTGAAGGGCGACGAGGACGTCGGATCCACAGCGTACCTGGCGAAGCTCCTGGGGTTCCCCGTGATACTGATCGTGGACGCCCGCTCCCTGACCCGTAGCGCCGCGGCCATAGTGAACGGCTTCCGCTCCTTTGATCCGGACGTCAACATAGCAGGGGTCATCCTCAACAACGTGTCCGGTCGCCAGCACACCGACAAGCTGCGCACCGCCATGGAGAGGTACTGTCCGGATGTCCAGCTGGTGGGGATGATCCCGAAGAATCCGGACAAGGCGCTGGAGCAGAGGTACCTCGGCCTCAGGACGCTCAGGTCCTTCGCCGAGGGCGAGATCACGCCGCTGCAGGAGCTCACCGACCCCATCGACCTGGACAGGGTCCTGGACATAGCCGAGTCGTCGCCCTCGGAGCTGCCGACGTCGTCCCCCTACACCGAGAGGGACTGCGGGATGAGGGCGGCCGTACCGATCGACGACTCCTACTGCTTCTACTACAGGGAGAACATAGAGTGCCTGGAGGCCTCGGGGTTCAGGGTCGAGACGTTCCGCCCCACCGACGGCGACCCCCTCCCGGACGCGGACCTGTACTATCTCGGAGGGGGCTACCCGGAGCTGCACGCTTCCGAGCTGTCGCAGAACGCCGACTTCCTCCAGGGCCTGAGGAACGTCTCCGGGGAGGGGAGGGTCGTCATAGGGGAGTGCGGGGGTCTGATGACCATGTGCCGCTCGATCGAGGACAAGGACGGGACCGTCCATGGGATGTCGGGGATATTCGATGCCGACGCCGTCATGACGGGGGTCCGCCACGGACCCACCTACGTGGTCGCAAACGTGAAGCCCTCCAACCCGGTGTTCTCAGGGAACGTCAGGGGCCACGAGTACCACTACTCCGACGTGTTCCCGGATCCCGGGTCGGAATACGGGTTCGACGTCAGAAGGGGGCTCGGCATCGCCGACCGCATGGACGGCCTGGTAAGGGGGAACTCCATCGGCTCGTACATGCACCAGCACGCTCTCTCGGAGAGGGACTGGATCGGCAAGGCCGTGGGGCTCATCCAGGGTTCCAGGAGCTGATTGGATGGCGTCGACGGTCACCGTGAGGATGAACACCTGCGGGAAGGTGATCAGGGTCACCGCCAACAGAACGGATGACGGTGCCGACATCTCGATAGAATCCGACTGCCAGCAGGTGATGGAGTACGCATCCCGCCTGGGATCGGTGACCGAGATGGACCTCATCGACCCCGCGAACGGCAGGATGAACAGTGCCGAAGTCCGGGCGCCGCTGACCGCCACCTGCCTGTGCCCGATGGGGGTCATATACGCTGCGTCGCTGGAGCTGGGATACATGTCCAAGCGCCTAGCAGGGAAGGTGCACTCGGACGAGATCGTTTTGGACGGCTCATGATGTCGTGTGCCCGACCGTCATCGCCGGGTGATGCAGCATCATCCTGGGGCCGCTGTGCATCATGACGGTACTGAAGGACCCCCGCATCCCCGGGCGGTAGCAGTGTGTGGCGCATCCGTCGATTCGGGATAAGGCGCAGTCGCGAAGCTCCGAGCGTGCTGGGCACAGCCTCCCGCCGTCTCGATGCGTCCTGCAGTGCACGCAGATCATCGTTTCCACACATTCATCTCGCGATCGGTCTCGGAAATGGATGCACATGACCATGACGGAAGTCAAGGCCTCCGTTGTCTCTCCGACGGGTCGTTCTCGAGGGGAAGCTCAAGGCCGGCGTAGTATGAGCCCGCGGTGTACAGCGCGCCGGCGGGGTTGTTGGCCAGGACCCTGTCCTTCGCCACAAGCGTTGTCACAGGGGCGTCGGAGTTCCTGTAGAACAGGCTGTCGTGGCCCACGCATAGACCTACAACGATGTTGAGGTCCGTCCTCTCGCGGTTGAGGGTGATCGCCTGGAGCACGGGGTTGCAGGTGTTGGGTCCGACCTCGCAGCAAACGGGGTCGATGCCCACGTCGGTCTTCGGAACCATCCCGGCCTTGCAGGATACGCCGAAAACCTCGAAGCCGTTGGCCCTGAGGATGGAGGCCAGCGTCCTGGATTCCCTCAGCAGGCCCACGCAGGTGGCGATCCCTATCCTGCGGTAGCCCATCCGCTTAGCGAACTCCATGGTCTCCCTCACGCGGCACCATCTGAGGTACCCGTCATGCTCGACGGAGGCGGCGGCCCTGAGTATCTCCGCCTCCTCCCCGTCCCTGTAGTGTTCGAGGGATTCCTCCAGATCCGCCTCTGGAATGGAGTCCGTGAGGCAGAAGGACGGCCTCCTCTGACCGTTTCCGTCGCAGCCCTTGGTCCCGCAGTCTATGCACGTGCGCCTGCGCTCTTCCATGGGTTCGGAGTGGTCTCCGAGCAATATGTTGATTTGTGTAGTCATCCATGGCACCGCATGGACGACAGAACCATCGGCTTCTACGACTCGGACCCGCAGGGGTACTCCGACACCACCTTCGGGAACGACGTGTCGGCCTCCCGCGACGATTTCGCCTCCCGCCTGCCCAAAGGATCGAAGATACTGGATCTCGGATGCGGTTCGGGGAGGGACACGCTCGCCCTCATGGAGAGGGGGTTCGATGTGACCGCCGTCGACGGGTCGTCGGGGATGTGCGCCGTGGCCGAGAGGAACACCGGAAGGCCGGTGAGGTGGCTGCTGTTCCGCGACCTCGACTACGTGGACGAATTCGACGGCGTCTGGGCGTGCGCCTCGCTGCTCCATCTCCCCAGGAGGGAGCTGGCGGCGGTGATGGGGCTTGTTCACAGGTCGCTGAGGCATGACGGGATCCTGTTCGCCTCGTTCAAGAAGGGTGACTCCGAGGGGTTCCGCGACGGCAGGTGGTACACAGACATGACCGAGTCGTCGATGGAGGAGCTGGCCGAGTCCAGTGGGTTCTCAGTGGTGGAAGTCAAGACGGAGACCGACGCCAGGGGAGTGGAGTGGGTCAGCGCTATCCTGAGGAAGATCTAATTTCGATGGAGATCAGCGTTTGGAGGTTGGAATCGAACTTGGGTCAGCCACGGCATTCATCTACTACTAACAATACACATCGTAGACCCATGATATAATGGCAGGACTTGTCATGTGAATTGATTCAAGACGTTTCAGAAACGACGGACGTTCTTACTTCTTTTAAGAATGCATATAATGAGTGTTGACAGCTAATCCGATGCATCGGTGGCAATGTAACCTCATCTTCGAGTCACTGTGCCTGTACGGTGATCCATTAAAGTAGTCGACGCCCGGCTCGGATGGGGTATGAACCAGACACGCATGGCGGAGAACAACCGCAGAACGGCCGATAGGGTTGACCCACGTATCATGATGGTCATCGAACCGGCCTCCTCCGCGTCCGATCATCCCCAGAAAACAACCGATCCCCAGTGGTGAAGTGGATGGTGGATGGGGGGAGTGTGCTTTCCGATGCGCTCATCGACAGCATCATCAGAGAGCCGAAGTACATCGGGAGGAGGGTGAACCTGGAGGACATGTCGTTCTCCGAGAAGGGAAGCAATCTGATCAAGAAGGTGAGACTCGAATGCGAAGGGTACGAGTGCTTCATGCTCATAAGGCAGTCTGTCGACAGGCCCTCGAACTTCTCCGTAATCCTCGTCTACAGGGATTTCGATAAGAACGATAAAGTCGTACTGCGTCTTAACGGGAATCACGGCAAGCACAGGAACCGCATCGAGGGCGATGTGGTGCACGGGCCGCATATTCACAGGATGACCGAGAGGTATCAGAGGAGGACGTCCCATCCTGACGGCTACGCGGTATCCACCGACAGCTACAATGACCTCGACGGGGCGATCAGGGCGTTCCTGGAGATGGCGAACATCAGTTTCCGCAGAGGCGTCGCGGACAGGAAAGATGACATGGAGGGGTGATCAGCACGACATCGCGTATCGAAGACATCAGGACATCCATACGCTCTGTGTATGACCTGGAGGAGATCGGTTCCGACGAGTTCCTGGTGCATACCGAGATGTACTACGATGACGGGGACGAGTTCCACATAGTGCTCAAGGTGGAGGACGGCCGCTACAAGCTGACGGATGAGGGCCACACCATGATGTGGCTGTCCTACGAGGAGTACAACTTCACCGATGTCAGGATGAGGCTTCTGGACAGGATCATCGGTCAGAACAACGTCAGGTTGGACGACGAGAGGATCAACGTGTCTGTGGATTCTGTCCCGGAACTAGGTCCCGCTCTGGCATCCATGATCCAGGCCATCATGCAGACGGCTGACATGAGGCATCTGAGCAGGAGCAACGTCGCGAGCACGTTCATGGACGACATCCGTTCTGCGTTCGAGAGCTCGGACTTGAGCGGAATGTGTGAGTTCGGCAAGAGGATCACCATTCAGACAGGGGAGACGATCGAGCCAGACGTGTTCATAGGTGTGGAACGCCCCGTTCTGGTGTTCGGGGCGTACAATTCGGAGAGGGCCAAGGAGGTCATCATCAACCTGCTGCTGGCGGGAACCCTTGCGGGAGAATACAGGACCGTGGTGGCAATAGATAGGGATGCGGCGATATCCCAGAAGGACCGTGACCGGCTGATCAACAAGGCGGACCGGCCCATCATGGGGAGCGAGAACATAGTCGAGGTCACAGAGGACTTCATGAGGGCATGATCCCAGGGAACGCATCACTTCGAACCACTGGTGGGAATGCAATCGGAAGCCGTCGTTTCCGTGTAGGCGGATCAGTGACATGACATGTGAACCGCAACGTTGGTAGCATGACTGCACGCCCACCTCTTATATACGCGCCTCAGTCTTCAATCTGCCATGGCATTCGACGGAAGGGCAGGGATCGTCGACATCGACGAGGATGAGCGTACCGTCATATTCGACACGTACAGGCTCAAGAAGATCACCGGGACCAGGGTGGCCCCGATCCTGGGGATGAGCGAGTTCGCCTCCCCGTTCAAGGTCGCATGCGAGCTGGCCGGTCTGTACCCCGGCGACAAGGCCAACAAGTACATCGACGCCGGCAACATCCTCGAACCAGTGCTGAGGGAGTACCTGGGCACCAGGTGCACCGCACTCCTGAAGGAGCCTCTGGGCGTGCCGGACGGGTCGAAGGTGGCGGTGGAGGAGCCGGTGCCGAAGGAGCAGTGCGGCTACGACCACTTCCACAACGAGAAGGTGTTCGGCGGGATGGTGGACGGGTACATACAGCTGGACGGCAAGAGGAACTCCATCCTGGAGATCAAGACCGCCTCCGACAGGGAGAGGTGGAGGGACGAGGAAGGGGGTTACACCAACGTGCCGATGTCCTACATGCTGCAGGCGTCCCTCTACGCCACGCTGTCCAAGCTGGACAGGATCGTGTTCCTGGTTGGGTTCCTGGAGGAGCCGGACTACGACCGTCCAAAGCAGTGGGTCCCCACGCCGGAGAACACGTACGTGGTTGTGAAGCCCAGGCTGGACATGACGGAGTACATGGACAGGTGCGTCGAGTGGTACAACGAGTACATGAAGGGCGGGTACACCCCGGAGTGGTCCGACTCCGAGGACGACCAGGCGGTGCTCAAGTACCTCAAAGCGTACAAGCCGGGGGCGCAGAAGAAGAGACGCTGACCGACCATCCGGCAATCACATTTAAGGACTATAACCCGCTGGGCGCGGGACATGTCCAACGTTGAAAGGAGTCTGGTCATCGTAGCGGTCGCTCTGCTCGCAGTCGTTGGTGCTACCTTGGTTGTGGCCGACGGCGGTGACGCCGCCGAGGGCGATGGGTTGGAATACAAAGTGATGGGAGATAGCGCGTTCGTCTCCGACTACACGGGAACAGGCCCTGTCGTTCACATACCTTCCACAGCAACGATTAATGACACCTCCTACGAGGTCGTCGGAATAATGTCCGGTGCTTTCGGTCCTGGGGTGGTAGGGGTGTACATCCCATCCTCAGTAATCATGATCGACGGGAGTGCGTTCTATAACTGCACAGATCTGGAGTTCGTATCGATAGATGGTCAGCCATCCATCGAGGATTCATCATTCCCCTGGAACAACCACTTCTATCTGCGTGCTTCTGCTGAACTTAGCATGGGAATCATGGTGAATTACGAGCGGCTCTCCGATAATCAGGTTGCTGTTCTGTTCACAACAAGCGGTGCTCCCGAGGGAGTCGACCCCTGCAGAGTCGTGATCTCCCAGACGGGAGGGTCAGTCCAGGTTCCCAGCGAGCTAACCGTTCAGGGATACAACATAGTTCAGACAATCGGCGGGGAGTCGATTCCCGAGAACTACGTTCTGAGCACCGACGTCATCGTCGACCTGGCATACACGATCCAGAAGTTCACTGTCTCCTTCGTCTGCGACGGGGAGACTGTCTGGTCAGGACAGCTCGACTACGGGGCGACTATTACGGCTCCTGCGGAGAACCCGACCAAGGAGCAGACAGCCCAGTACACCTACACATTCACCGGTTGGAACGGATTCAACGGGGGGATGACCGTCACCCAGGACGTCACGTTCGAGGCGCAGTTCCTCGAGGAGCTCCGCCAGTACACGGTGAAATTCGTGTCAGAAGGGGAGACCTTCCAGGAGTCCGTGATGGATTACGGCGCTGTCATCGTCCCTCCCGAACAGGATCCCACCAAGGAGTCCGTCGACGGGGTGGACTTCACGTTCACCGGATGGGATGGTTTCACCAACGGGATGACGGTCTCTGGGGAACACACCTTTACCGCCGTCTTCGCATCGTCGGAGCACGAGTACACGGTCAGGTTCGTACCGATGGGGAGGTAGTCTCCGAGAGAACCTATCACTACGGAGATGTCATCGAGATCCCTGAGGATCCCGTGAGGGAGTCCTCCGACGGGAACGACTACAGGTTCACCGGATGGGAGGGATACACCGAGGACATGACCGTCTCCGGCGACCACACCTTCACCGCCATTTTCGAGGTCGTACCTCAGCAGACCTCCGATGACGGCGGATCCGACACGATGTGGATCGTCATCGTAGTGGTGATCATCGTCGTGGTCCTGGTGGCTCTGTTCCTGTTCAGGAAGCACTTCTGACCCAAAACCGCCGGGTGGAAGCCCGGCATCTTCAAACCCTTTATAAAACAGACTGATAGGTTCGTAGACAAAGGATTGTTTTCCGACGGTTCCACCACGATTCAGAAGGATTCAACACTGTTTTCTCGAGGGATTTCGTAGCGGGATTCGTTGGATCCAGCGGAACTGATTCCGTTCCACCGCGTTCTTTAAAAAAGCGTTTCCCGAATATCTTCCAGAATCAGGATGGGATTCGATGCACGTTTCAACTAAAGCACTAGCGGTAGCGTTAGCCCTGGCCACGGCCTTCGCCTGTGTCGCGATGTTCTCGGAGCAGAGTGATGGGGAAGTGGTCGACGGGTTCGACTATGTCACGAACGGGAACACGGT
This sequence comes from uncultured Methanomassiliicoccales archaeon, assembly GCA_959597175.1. GTDB lineage: Archaea > Thermoplasmatota > Thermoplasmata > Methanomassiliicoccales > Methanomethylophilaceae > Methanoprimaticola. Next base: position 235,208 of record CAUFXM010000001.1, on the reverse strand, counting down.
GATTGTCAACAGTTACGAGGGTACCGATACCGTCGTCAAGATACCATCGGAAGTGACCATTGGCAGTTCTACTTATGCCGTCCAGTCCATCAGCGGTAATGCTTTCAGGGACAACAAGGACATCGTGGAGGTGGTCATCCCCTCATCGGTCACCACAATAACTGCAAATGCGTTCTACGGCTGCAGCTCACTTGAGTTCGTCACAATAGAGGGTACGGTGGAGATCGGAGACAGTGCGTTCCAGGGTTGCAGCAATCTCCAGTTCATAGATTTGAAAGGCGAAGTCTCAGTGACCGGTGATGATGCGTTCAACCTCAACAGAACCCAGCCGTGCACAGTCCGCACATCGCAGGAGACGCCTCTGGACGGTCATTCTGGATCCACCACTTTCAACTACGTCACCGCTGACAAGTTCATCGTCCGTTACGTTCTCGACGGTGCTCCAGAGTCCATAACCAGCATCGACTTCGACATAGTGGAACCCGACACCACACTCGCAGTCCCCGAGGAGGCCAAGGTCGAAGGTTACGCGATCAACATGTACAAAGGTGAAACGTCAATCGCCGAAGGGACCACAGTCACCACCGACATGGTTGTTACGCTGAGCTACGACTACCAGCTTTACACCGTGGAGTTCAAGGTCGACGGCGAGGTCGTGAAGACGGAGGAGCTCCGTCTCGGGGACAGAATCACCCCGCCCGCGGATCCCGTGAAGAAGGACGACGCCCAGTACTTCTACAAGTTCTCCAGATGGGACGGCTACACCGCCGACATGACAGTTACAGGTGAGCACACCTTCGACGCGGTCTTCGACACCACCCTCCGCGAGTACAAGGTCACGTTCGTCTCGGACGGGGTGATCGTCAGCGAGGAGACGCTGCCGTACGGCACGGTCATTGAGCCGCCCGCGGATCCCTCCAAGCAGTCCGACCTGCGCTTCGAATACCCATTCCAGGCATGGAGCGGCTACACATCGGGGGCGACCGTCCAGGGCGACGTGACATACGACGCAATCTTCCTCAGCATACCTATCCTGTACGAGATCACCTTCATGAACGGGGAGGAGGTCTTCAAGGTGGTCGAGCTCCAGTACGGCGATGCCATCACCGCGCCGGAGGAGGTCCCCACCAAGGCGTCCGCCGACGGGTACGACTACACCTTCAGGGAGTGGGAGGGTCTGACAGAGGGACTCACCGTCACCGGCGACGCGACATTCAACGCCGTCTTCGACCAGTCGTCCCAGCAGTCCCCAGACGACGGCTCCAGCACCACGTGGATCATCGTCGTCGCAGTGGTGATCGTGGTGGTGATCCTCGCGCTGTTCGTTCTCAGGAAGCACTTCTGATCCCAAACCGCCGGAGGCCGTCCTCCGGCATTCCATCACCTTTATGGTTCCCCTGACAGATTCCTTGCCGGTGCTATCATGAACGAGCTGTTCAACAGGGTGAGCGTCAGGGAATACATGCCCGGGAAGGTTGAGAAGGACAAGGTCGACCGCATGCTGGAGGCCGGCATGTATGCGCCTTCGGCGAGGAACCAGCGGTCCTGGGAGTTCATAGTCGTGGACGACCCGGAACTTCTCGCGGAGCTGTCCAAGGCCTCCCCGTACGCGGGTCCTGTGGGCAGGGCCCCAATGGCCATCGTGGTGCTTGGCAACAGGGACTCCATGACCGTCCCACAGATGTGGGAGCAGGACCTGGCAGCCTGCACCGAGAACATCCTTCTATCCGCGACTTGCCTGGGTCTGGGAGCAGTGTGGATAGGGATCGCCCCTGTGAGGGAGAGGATGAACGCCATCTCCGACCTCTTCGACCTGACGGAGAACCTGATGCCCTTCTGCATCATCGCCGTAGGCTACCCGAAGGAGAGGCCCGCCCCCCACACGGACAGGTTCGATCCGTCGAAGGTCCACCACAACGGGTACTGATCACATCAGCAGGTAGTACACCGGCACCAGTACGGCGATCATCACCACGTTGGCGACGGTGAACAGTGCCAGGTACCTCCCCGTCCTGGCGCCCTCCACCTTGGAGTAGAACCCCAGGGAGATCATGCTGGCCATGGAGGCGATCGGCGTACCGAATCCGCCGATGTCCACCCCGGCCAGCAGGCCCTGCCACTGGTCGGTGAACCCGGAGAGGAGGGTGGCGGCGGGCACGTTGCTGATCACCTGGCTCATGCCGAGGGACGTCAGCATGGGGTCCCAGGCCATGAGGTCGGAGAGGACTTCGTGCACGGCGTCCACCTGGGCGATGTTCCCGGTGAAGACGAACAGGAACACGAAGGTCAGCAGCAGACCGTAGTCCACCCTCAGGAGCACGCGGCGGTGCGTCAGCAGAAACGCCGCGACGGTGATGACCAGCACCGCCTGGTACGGTACGATCCTGAGCACCGACAGGACGCAGAGAACGAAAAGAACGCCCATCATCCCCATGAAGTGGGGGCTGCGCACCTCCCTGTCGGAGCTCATGTCCACGTGCACCCTCTCCCTTCCGAAGCGGGAGCACATCAGGAAGAGCACGACGCCTCCGACGATCACCAGGGGCGCGAGGAACGCCACCATCTCGGGGGTGCCCAGGTCGTACCTGGAGTGGATGTAGAGGTTCTGGGGGTTGCCGAAGGGCAGCAGCATGCTGCCGAGGTTGGCGGCCAGGGTCTGGAGTACCACCACCGGCAGGACCCTCTCGCCGTGGCCCGCCAGCCCCAGCACCAGTATGGTGAACGGGACGAACGTTATCAGGGCGACGTCGTTGGTTATCAGCATCGACGAGAAGAACGGCAGGGCGACGAGGATCGCGCACAGCGACCTGAGGGAGCGCTCGCCTGCCAGCAGTCTCCCCGCGATGTTGCCGAAGAGGTTGCACTCCCTCAGACCGGCGACCACCGCCATGAAGCAGAACAGGATGCAGAGGGTACGTACGTCGATATATCCGATGTAATCGGATGACGGGGGTATCAGGGCCATGGATGCGACAGCCAATATCGCCGACACGGTCAGCACCGGCTGGGATCTGACGAAACCTGCCGCCCTGGCACCGATCGATTGGCCGTCGCTCACGACGCCGTCACGTCAGGAGGGGGATTCAAATGTTTGGCTCCGGATCGTTTCCGCGACCCCCGCTCACGTTGATGGCAAGACTATAACTACGACCTCATCGATGAGATTCACGGTGTTAACATGGCAGTCAAGGACGACGTCATCAAGGCAATGAAGGAGGCCGGCAAGCCGATGAGTGCCGGCGAGGTCGAGAAGGCCACCGGCATCGACAGGAAGGAGATCGATAAGGCGTTCAAGGAGCTCAAGGCCGAGGGGGCCATCGTGTCCCCCGTCAGGTGCAAGTGGGAGCCCGCCCAGTGAAACCCTCTCCGGGGAATCCCCCGGTCAAACCCTCTTCTCCAGATACCTTCTGCGTACCTCGGACATCAGCGCGCTGGTGATCCCCGTCTTGCCTGACCTCAGCGACCTCTCCATCAGCCTGGAGATGTCGGCGTCGGAGACAATCCCTGTGGAGAACAGCTCCCTCAGGGCCTTGACGTCACCTTTCGAAACGGCCTGCTCCGCCCTCGGCATCAGGACCTCCGAGAGGACCTTCTCGTACCTCTCCCTCGCCTTCTCCGTCAATCCTATCGGGTCCCTCAGGCGCCTCGCCGCTATCTCGGGGCTCATCCTCATGTTCATCGACAGGAGCGCATCGTCGAAGCCGGGGAACGACATGGGGTGCCCTGCCAGGAAGTCGAACGTGTACTCGGAACCGGAGTTCCTGCACACCAGTGTGCAGTCCGTCTCGGTGACGGCGCCGAATGAGTTGAAGACCTCCATCTCCCCGCCGTACTCCACCCTCTTGATCCCGATGATCCCGCAGAGGGCCTCGGGGTCCATATCGGTGACCGTCGACGGAATCCTCACGGTGCGGCCGTCGGCCGGAGGGGAGCCCACCAGAATGCGGGGTCCGAGTGAGACCACGGGCTTCCCACCGTGGTCCGACGGCACGGTTACGACCTTGTCGGTGGAGACCAGGCGGGTTATCCTGAGCCCTCCCCCGCAGTCCTCGTACTCGGTCCTGTTCGCCATCGGAGCACCTCCCCGGCCAGACGCCTGTCCCTTCCTGCATCCAGAAGCTCGTCGTTGTACCTGTACAGCGCCCCGTCCGGCTCCGAGAACATCACGATGCTGTAGCTGGAGATCAGTCCTGCCAGGAGCGAGACGGCCTCCTGACCCCTGCCGAAGGATGCGACCATCGAGGCCATCGCGTTGGACACGTGCGTGTCGAACCCCTCCCTGGAGGCGGCCAGGCGTCTCTCCGTCTCATCCAGCAGCGCCCCGGCCGCGGAGGGGTCCAGGTCGGCGATCGCAGAGAGGCAGTAGCGTGCGGTGCCGGCGGTGTCCAGGGAGGTCTGCGAGGAGACCTCGGCCTTCAGACCGGACCTCGCCGACTCCAGCGACGACGCCGGGTCATCCGGGTCCACGGAGGAAAGCACCCGGCAGAGCCTCTCCAGGCGCAGCCCCTCCTCCGCCTCGGTGTTGAGCCTTCCGACCAGCACGGACATGACCGAGAGCTTCTCCTCCGCATCCGCGGACGCAAGGCTCCCGGCGTCCTCCGTGCCGTCCAGGATGGACGACACGTCGTGCTCCTCCTGGTACTTCCTATGGAACCCGAGGTACCGGACGAACTCCGCCGCTATGTCCGGATCGCGGACGTACTGCGAGACGAGGTCGACGTCCGTCTCCAGCCCCAGGGCGTCGTGCTCCTTCAGCACAGTGGAGAGGTCCTCCCATCCCCTGGGGGTGACGAACACCGGCCCCTCGGGGGTGCTGCCGATGCTCAGCAGGTTCTGGGGCTTGACCCTCAGGTAGTAGGTCACGGCGCTGTGTATGCCTGCGGACACCGCGTACCTGAGCCAGACGTCCGTGTCCGGCTCCACGTCGATGACCCTGATCCTGTCCAGGGTGGCTATGTCGAACTCCCTGGCGGAGGAGTTGAACTCCGGCGGGTTTCCGGCGGTCACCAGCACCCATCCGTCAGGGATGCGGTGAGGGCCGAACTTCTTGTTCTGCAGCAGGTCCAGCATCGCCGCGGAGAGGGTCTCCGAGACGCAGTTGACCTCGTCGATGAACAGCAGCCCCTCTCTGACCTCCTGGGACTCCATCGCCTCGTAAACCGAGGCTACAATCTCGCTCATGGTGTACCTGGTGATCGGGACCTCCGCCCCTCCGTAGGTGCGGGTCTCTATCATCGGCAGACCGATGGCGGACTGCCTGGTGTGATGGGTGATCGTGTATCCGACGTACCCTATCCCGAGCTCCGCCGCGATCTGGGACATGATAGCCGTCTTCCCCAGTCCCGGGGCTCCCATGACCATTATGGGCCTCTGCCTGTTCCTGGGGATGACGTAGTTCCCTGCTGCGTCCTTGTCGAGGTAGGTCCTCACGGCGTCGCGTATCGCGTCCTTGGCTCTCTGGATGTCCAATCGACCACCTGACACTCGAACATGCTACGCCGTCATATACGATGCGGTCCGCCCATTAGGTCCTCGGTCCTGATGACTACCTTCATCGCCCACGGGGGGACGTCGTGCTCCCGGTAGGCGTCGTCGCAGAACACGAAGGCCGTGTCGTACGGGGGGCGCTTGGACGGGAACGTGCCGAAGCCGTCGGTGAAGTACATGAGGCCCCGGAGGTCCCTGAACCTCCCCTCGGATATGAGCCGGTCCACGTAGGCGAACACCGGCCTGAAGTCGGTGCCCCCTCCCCCCTTCAGCCTGAATCCGGATGTCAGCCTCCTCAGGTCGCCCTCGTTACGGACGACGTCGTCCGAACGGACCTCGTCGTCGCACTGGATCACATGGAGGTTCACGCCGTTCCCCATGCCGGACTGGCGCAGCACCTCGAACGCCTCCTCCAGGAACCTTCTGACCGGCTCGCCCATGGTCGAGCCCGAGGTGTCCACGGCGATGACGAACTCCTCCACCCTGCGGGAGTCCGAGACTTCCAGGGAGTCGATCAGCGGGAGGTTGCCGTACACGGACAGCCCGTAGGTGTAGTAGATGGGGTCGAACTCGTCCCGGCTCTCCCGGACCCTGGTCCTGCGCGTCATGAACCTGCGCAGGAACGAGCGGTAGTCGTAGCGCCTGGCGTTCCTGATCCGGAGGATGGAGAGCAGCGCATCGGACCTCCCGGCGAGGTTCCTGCTGAACCCCTCCAGCTCCACCATGGCCTGCTTGGACATCTCCTCCCAGGTGCCGTCGTCCTCCCTGCGGGAGGAGTGGTCGTCCCGGGTGAACATCCTGCGGTACATGTCCAGCTGCCACCTGGACGTCTCCGAGACCGTCTGGGAGACGAGTTCGGGGGTGGGGGCGGCCGCCTTTGAGAACACCTTGCCGCAGGCGAACAGCCTGTCCTCCCTGCCGTCCACGGAGGTGCCTGGGGCGTCCAGGGAGTCCAGGACGTATTCGACGATCATGTCCTCGGCCAGTGCGCGGTCGCCGTCCCCGGGGGCGTCGTGGCCCAGGATGCAGTGCATGACGCAATGGGCGAGGTCGCGGGCGACGGAGTTGGGGTCCTCGCGGTACATGGACAGGACCGTGTCTGCATGGAACGTCACTCTGCTCCCGTCGCAGCTGGGCCTCCCCTCGCCCTCCTCGATCTCCGTTCCGAGCGAGAGGACCGCCGCGGTCATGAAGCGCATGTCCAGGCAGATCCTGCTGGCGGCCGAGGAGACGATCTCGCGCGCGGCTTGGACGGCGTCCATGGGAGGGGCCTCGGTAGTTCCCCCGCCTGTACTGGCGGCTCTCCCTGGTGCGGCTCTCGAATATCGCCCTGACCATCTCGGAGTCGTCGTAGCAGAGCTCCCCGAGCTTGTAGTTGAACCGGGATGCCTGGAGCTTGAACGGGCGGTCGGTGCGGACGGTGGAGGACTTGTCCAGCATCACCTCGTAGGGGTCCATCAGCCTTATGTCGGTGTCCGGGCGGTGGCCGTGGGAGGTGACCATGTAGACGGTGTAGTCCCCGTCCCTCTTCTCCAGGACGATGACGGGGCGGTTCTTCGCCCCGGAGCCGTCGTCGAAGTACACGTTGGCGTTCCAGACCTCCATCGGTCTGGGCGTGCCGCCAGTGGATTGGTTCCGGAGCTTCATGTCCGACCGTAGACGCTGGAAGGGTTTAACAGTTGAGTAGGTCAGCGTCCGCTGTCATCCATCCCCGAGGCCCTGAGTGCCAGGCGCCTCCCCATCCGGCGGCAGGCCTCGCGGTCCAGCGGGAACTGCGCGTCCCTGCTCTCGCGCTTGGAGTCCATGTCGAAGATGTCGTGCTCGTATCTGTCGTAGTCGGGGTACTGCCAGGTGTTCATGGAGCAGTAGTATTCCGGCTCCACTAGGAGGGTCTTGGCGGAGTACTTCCTGAAACGGTCGAAGCAGGGCATTGTCTTCTCCATAGATTCCCGTCCGACGTTCATGGTGTAGATGAATGCGGCCGGAAGGGGACTCCCGCGGAAAGATGCCGGATCACTGCTGTAGGTGATGTAGGGGAAGAGTAGGCGCTCCATGAATGCCGAGAACCCCGCGGAGGGCTGGAAGAAGTATATCGGCGTGCCGAGGACCAGCGCGTCCGCCTCCCTGGCCTTATCGAGCACGGGGGTCAGGTCGTCCTTCATGAAGCACCGGTGCTCGTCGATCCCGATGCGCTTGCATCCGAAGCAGCTGCGGCAGCCGCTGTATGTGCGGTCGTACAGGTCGATCATCTCCGTGGTGGCCCCCTCCGATTCGGCGCCGTCCAGGGCGTCGCGTACGAGGGTGGAGGTGTTCCAGCCCTTGCGGGGGCTCCCGTTGATCCCGATGATGTGCATGCGCTCCAATCAATGCTCCCGGATTTATGGTTTGACGGGGACGTGTCGTAGGTAGAACCAAGGTTTATATCCAGGGTCTGATTAGGGGGACTCACCGGATTCAAATGGGCAAGTAGATCAGCCCGGTAGATCGCTGCCTTCGCAAGGCAGAAGTCGCGAGTTCGAATCTCGCCTTGTCCACCACTCTTTATCTCACTGACTTCTCGACAGAACGTATTATATCCACGAATGCGATTGTGCAAACAGGTGTGAGATGACGGCCCTTGCGGGCCGGGTGTCTTACGGACACCAGTTGTCACGGTCGGCTTATGGCCAGATTATGACTATCGTCAGATAGCCGATAGTCATCGTGATACGGAAGCTCCTGTTCCGATATCTCTGGTTAGATATCATCGTCTCACCACCTACAGGAACTGGTTCCGCGGACTCACCTTTCCGGCGTGGCTACGATTGTTATCAATTATTTGATGTCAGGTACGATAATCCTCTCGAATCGCCCCATTAGCCAATGATATGGGTCCATTGTAGTTACCAGGATGTATTGTTGAACAGTTCCCCAACTGTCAGAGCACCTTCTCGTACGCCACCTTCGGGCTGTAGTCGAACCAGATCCTCCCGCAGCATACGTACCCCATCTCCGAGAGGACGTGCCTCATGACGGCGTGGTTCTCGTTGGTGTCGGCGCGGATGCTCACCCATCCTAGGGACCTGATTACATCCTCGGAGAGGGCGAAGGCGACCTTCGAGAGTCCCCTGCCTCTGTGATCGGAGCCGATTGCCAGGCGGTGGATGGTCCCGTAGGGTCCTTCAGTGAGCCATGTCCCGTCTATCCTATCGTACGCCGGCTCGCCGCCCATGTCTATGCACAGGTACGCAGCGTCGACCCCGTCGACGGTGAGGAAGTACCCCATGCCTTCGGACATGTCCCGTTCGATAGAGGACCTGTCCGGGTACCCCCTCTGCCACTGGTCAACGCCGCAGCTCCTGAGGTGGGTCTTGGCGTCGTCGATGAACGACATGGCGGCGTCCTCGTCGCCCGGTATCGCTTTACGGAGGGTGTATCTGGTTTCTTCCATCGGAACGCATCGGCATCTGTCGACAGCTATTAACGATATCTGTGCGGTTAGCCTCGGATGGATCTGAACTGATGTTCTCCATCCTACAGGTTGCTCTGTAGATAGGAAGTGCGTTCTACTGGACGGGTGGCGCTTGTCCGGTTTTTCAATCTCAAGTGCCAGTTAATCATAATGTCTTAGAGTTAAGCTTATTTTTAGTCAATATGGTTTTTGACATCAGTGGTTCATCATGTACAAAGAAAGACAGATTCTCACAGTATCTCTGTTGGCTTCTGTAACGATCTTGGCATCATTGCTCATTCTGATTCCGGAAACGGCAGATGAGGCCGATGCGGTTACGGTAGGGGAGTTCAGCTACGGAATGAACACCGACGGGACGTCGAATGTGCTGTCGTACTTAGGGACGGATCCGGACGTGGTCATCCCGGAATCCGTGGTGATTGATGGCAAGACGTATCCGGTATGTTCCATCAGCAGATTCGCGTTCGAGAACAATCAGATCGTGAGAACTGTATGGATGCCGGACACCATACAGAGGATCGGTGATGGGGCGTTCAGAAACTGCACATCCCTAGAGAGCATACGTTTGTCTGAGTACCGTGATGGATATAGATGCCTGTCATTCAACACTGAGGTTTTTGACGGTTGCAGTTCTCTGAAGGAACTTATCATCCCGGATACGGTCACAGGGTTGTCGGATAACAGCATCGGAAGATGCGAGTCTTTGGAATACATATACCTAGGAGGTGTCTGGACGATTCCGGACGGTCTGCTGTACGGCTGTCCGGCTCTTAAGAAGGTGACCATCACATCCGAGACCACGACCATCGACGGGGCCTTCACCTACCTCCCGAATCTTGAGACCATAGATGTCAGCGACAGCACGCGTTTCAAAGTCGTGGACGGGGCAGTGTACAACAGCATCATCACCCGCCTTCTGGCTTATCCAGGAGGCTTGGCAGGGGTATTGGAGATTCCCGACGGGGTGGTTACGATTGAAGACAACGTCCTGATCGGCGCCAACGAGATAACCGGTCTGCGTGTTCCAGCCAGCCTCGAGGAGTTCGGGGCCAACAACCTCTACAACCTCCACGGACTGGAATGGATCCAGGTTGACGAGGGCAACCCCATTTACAGCTCCATAGACGGTGTTCTGTACAACTCCGACGCTACCGAACTGTTGAGGTATCCGCACAGCAAGGGAGGGACCGCGGCTATAGCGGACACCGTGAGCACCATATCCAGCAGTGCGTTCGCGAAGAGTGACATCGTCGGGGTGACAATCCCTGATTCCGTCACCGTCATCCCATACAATTGCTTCTCCAATTGCTCTGCTTTGGCATATGTCGATTTGGGAAACGTGGTCGAGATAGAAAGCTTCGCATTCGAAAACTGTACCTCTCTCGAATCGCTACGTCTTCCGGAGAGTCTCAGGACAATAGGCAGAAGCGCTTTCTCGGGATGTAGCAACCTCTATGAGATCGTGAACGACAGCGACCTCGACATCATCGCAGGGAGCAGCGAACACGGGATGGTCTCCTATTATGCAGGGAATGTGCACGCATCCGGCGAATCAGGGATGTTCGTCGACATTATCGATGGTCCGCACACATGGTCGTTCAGCGAGATGGACGGGGAGTACGTCCTGCAGAGGTATAGGGGTCCGGGGGGAGATCTCTCGCTCCCCTCGTCGTTCACCGTCGACGGAAGGACGGTTACTTCCTACTCGATGGCCAACAGCCTCTTCGAGGGCAACGAGAAAATCACTGCGGTAACAGTCCCCGGAGCCGTGGAGAAGATCTCGTCATACGCCTTCAAGAACTGTGTGAACCTGGAATCCGCCGTGTTCCAGGACGGTGTGAAGACAGTGGGATACCAGATGCTGTACGGATGCACCAGCCTCACCGAACTGGATCTGGGCACCATGGAGAACTTCGGTGACGAGGAGTTCTATGGATGCACCGCACTCAAGACGGTGACCATACCTAGGACATGGACCACCTGGAGTTCGATGATATTCGAACACTGCACGGGCATAGAGGAGTTCATAGTGGAGGATGGGCACCCTGCGTTCTACACCGTGGACGGGGTCGTCTACAACAGGTACACATCCACGCTGGAGATGTTCCCCTACGGCAAATCTGGCCATTTCTCGATCCCTGACGGGATCACCACCACCTGCGAGATGGGGTTCGCCTCCAATCTGACCTCCATCTACATCCCCGATTCCACAACGGATATCGGCTTCTACAACCTGAGATTCTGCGAATCGCTGGAGTACGTATACGTAGGTGATGGCAACCCCTCGTACAGATCCATCGAAGGGGTCCTCTTCAGCAAGGATGGATCCACCCTCCTCCAATATCCGGCGGCTAGGGAGGGAGACTACGCGATCCCAGATGGGGTCACCACATTGAGAGACTACTCCTTCTACGGGGCGTCCCTAGAGGAGGTGTACTTCCCAGAAGGGCTGAAGGAGACCGGCTGGAGGACATTCGAAGGGTGCGACAATCTCAGATACATAAGATTCAACGCGGACCTCCATGAGATATCCGGATCGTTCAGGGACTGCCCATCCCTAACATCGGTCACCATACCATCTTCTGTCGAAACGATATACAACTTCGCGTTCCTCAACTGCTCCAAGCTAGGTTCCGTCGTACTACTGGGCGATGTCCAAACGATACAGTCGCAGGCGTTCGACGATTGCCTCAACCCGCTGATAATCTACTGTCCGGAGGGAACCAACACCGACATCTCCCTGTTCGATACCAAGTTCGTGAGATCGGGTGAAGTTGTGAGGATCGACTTGGTCGTGGACGGGAAAACCCATCACATGTCGGCGCTCTCGGGTGCGCCACTCGTCATCGGCGTCCCATCCTCGGAAGGATACGAAATAATCGGATGGACTCCGGAACTCCCGGTCGTAGCCCCTGAGGTTTCGACGACGTATACGGCCGTGCTGGAAAGGGCCCTCTTCAACGTATCCTTCGTGGTCGACGGAAGCGTTGTCCACACTGAATCGGTCAGATACGGCGATAGCATCCCACTTCCGAGCGATCCTGTCAAAGACGGAAGTCAATTCGCATGCTGGGACGGAATGCCCGTCTCTATGCCTGCCAGAGACATCATCGTGGAGGCGGTGTGGATGAGCAATCCCGTAGTGACGGATGATGATGCCATAGTGACCGGTGATGGGAGCATGGTGGTGTTCGTACCCACAGACGCAGGTATGGACCATGTTGTCAGCGGAATACTGGATTTCTCCGATACAGCCACCACCTGGACGGCCAGGGTGTCCGGGGAGACGATCGCGGAGGGTGCGGAGTACCGTATCGCCGTCGAGTCATCCGAGAATCCCGCTTTGATCGGACCTTATGCGATGGTCTTCGATGTGACGGCGATTTCTAACGGCTCACAGATCGACGAATCCATCACTTACACGGTCATGAAGGGCATCCCTGACGGTTATGATCAGGTGCAGATATGGCTCATAAATGATGATGGGAGCAGGGAGATGCTGGCCGGATCCCATGATGCGGAGAGCATCTCATTCACTCTCGTCGGATCTGGGACAGTGGCTGTGGAGTCCTCCCTCACATACAACAGCGAGACGCACCCGTTGATCCTGATAATCGTAGTGATCGTGATTGCGGTTCTGATTGCCGTTGCCTATCTGGTTTTGAGACGCAGGAAGCACCGGACCGACAGCGCTTGAAGCCAATCTCCCGGTCCGTGTCATATCTCGGACCGGGATTCAAACCCATTGTTCTCCTGGGCCGTCTCGAGGAACATTCCAGTCATTGTCCGATAGTTTGACAGATGCATCGGTTCCGTTCGGCCTGGGATGTCGTGACTGTTACTCTGAATCCGGCAGCGGGTGCCAAACCATTCAGGAGAGGAAATGCTTCATGCTGATGACGAGGTGGATGCATCGTCTATGTCATTTTTATGTAGGAAACCCGTTAAAACCATGACCCCGATTCACGCACCATGTCCTGGTTATTCGGCAAGAAGGAGGAGAAGCCCGTCGAGAACAAGATGCCCGAGCAGTCCGAGAGGCAGTACAACCTCTACTGGATGATCCGCAGGAGCCCGTTCGCCGACTACTCGGACGAGGAGATCCAGGAGGCCATAGAGAAGAAGCTCAGGGAAATCAACAGGACCCTCAAGACCCAGCCGGTGCAGATGGTCAAGGCGAAGAGCGAGAGGAAGGTTGCCAAGCTGGAGGCCCTTTCCGGTGACAGGGATGCGATAGCCAGGGAGAGGGACGAGGCCATCCTTCACTTCAACAGGAACATGATCGAGGACAACAACGGCCAGGTCCCCTCCGACCCCACCAAGATCTCCGCCACCGTCACCCGCGAGGGGTGGGCCGACGGGACCGGCCTCGTCAGCGTGGACGGAATGCCGCACTGCCCCAGGTGCGGGTACATAAATAGGAAGACCAAGCACTGCGTCAACTGCGGGACGAAGCTTAAGTTCTGAACCCTTTGAACACGGGTCCTGTGCCACGGCGCGGGGCCCGTTCCCCCGACCCCATCTTTACGACCAGGGAGAATCGAATCTTGTAGTTATAAAGAGGGCTATCCGTCTGGATTAGCTGAGAACACTGTTACCTTCTACTAATTAATATGTTAATTTTCAGACATTAATATCTGATTCTGTCGGTTATTTAAATTCACATTCAGATTCTTGTCTGGAGGCAACCAAGATGGGCAGATTCGTAATAAAGCCTACGTCCGACGGGCGCTACATGTTCAACCTCTTAGCGAACAACAACAAGGTCATCTGCACGTCGCAGATGTACGCCTCGGTGGCCAACTGCAGGGTCGGCGCGGAGAGCATCCGCAAGAACTCCGCCGTGGGCGTGGAGGACCAGACCGTGGAGGGCTACGAGGTCCTGAAGAACCCCAAGTACGAGGTGTTCACCGACGCCGGGGGGAAGTTCAGGTTCAGGCTCAGGGCCTCGAACGGGGAGATCATCGCCGCATCCCAGGCCTACGCCAGCAGGAGGACATGCATGAAGGGCCTCCAGAGCGTCGTGTCACACGCGCCGGAGGCGGAGATCGTGGTGATGGAGCCGCCGGCGGAGGAGCGGACGGAGCGATCCTGACCGGTGTGCACGGTCCAACTGGGTACGGTCAGCGGTAGCCCGCTCCCCGGTCATTCGGCGGCCAGCACATGGGAGCGAACATCCTCCTCCAGCGCTCCCATGTCCCCGGTGTTCTCCAGGACGATCCATCCCTCCGAGACGGAAAGCATCCTCACGCGGACCCTGTCCAGCCTCTCCACGGTCTCGAACACCTCCAGCTCCTCCCCGCGGTCGCTGATCCTGCCCATGGCCGTCTCCGGGTCCACGTCCACCAGGACGGACACGTCCGGCTTCGGGAGGACTGCCGTGATCACCCTGTAGGCGGGCCTGCAGAGCCTGTCCGGAAGGTAAGCCACGGCCATGGAGTACCTGACGAAGACCAGGTCGTCGTACCCCCTCATCCTGCCCTTCATCAGGAATATGGAGTGGAGCACGTCCAGGATGTACAGCGCCGTGGAGGCCAGCAGGGCGGCCTTCCCCTCCTTCCGCAGCATCTCCAGCTCCATCCTGCCCACCCTGGTCCCCCGGTTGGGATGGGTCATCACGGCCACACTCCTGCCCCTGGACCCCAGCTCGTCGGCGATGATGCCCGCCACGGTGCTCTTCCCCGAGCCGTCCATCCCGTCCACCACGTACCACGTCATGGCATCACAGCCCCAGCAGCGCCATGGCCGTCGCGACCACGAGCGGGATGACGATGTTGTCGTACTGTCCGGGGCACAGCGCTTCGAGCACCGAAGCCAGGGCACCTGCCAACAGGGATGCCGTCCAAAGCGGGACGGTCGCCGTCACATCCCCGGCGGGGTAGAGTCCGGAGGAGATCAGCCAGCCGTAGAACGCCAGCACGAGTAACGACGCGACGGCGGTGGCGGCGAAAACCGCCAGGCTCCCCTCCAGGGACTTCCCGTTGACTATGGGGTGCTTCCCGAACCTCCTGCCCACCAGGCTCCCAATACCGTCTCCCCAGGTCATGGCGACCACCCCCACGGTGGCGGCCGACCAGTGGTCCCAGAAGAGGGCGACCAGTACCGTGATGCTCACGGCGTAGAGGAACAGGCCCGTCCTGTGCCCGTCCCTGTTGGCCAGGTCCCCCAGCCGCGAGTCGGACAGGGCGTTGTCCCTGAGCATGGTCACGAACAGGATGACGGCGAACGGGACGGTGAAGAAGACGAGCATTATCCAGTTCTCCGAGAACATCCACCAGACCAGGACGAAGAGCCCCACGCCGATGTGCACCGCCTTCCTGGCGTCTGCCCCGGACCCGTTGCGTTCCATCGCCAGAGCCGCCGCTAGCGACAGACCGATGATGGCGTAGACGAGCGCCAGGCCCAGGTAGTCCTGCGGTGTCATCTCCGCCAATCCCTAGGGGGAACGGCATCATAAAGCCAGCACACGGGTCAAAAAGTCATATACCCGCAGGGAGTTGGCGGTGCGTGAACAAGTACATCCAGCTGTTCAGGACGGGCAATGCCGTCATGGGTATCGTCGGGGTCGTCGTGGCGTGCTTCATGGCCGCCGGCACGGACCTGGTCGACCACTGGGCGAACATCCTGATCTCGGCGGTTGTCGTGTTCATGTTCATATGCGGGGGCAACGCCCTCAACGACTACATCGACCACGAGATCGACAGGACCGCCCATCCCGAACGCCCGATACCGTCCGGGAGGATGAGGCGGGAGACGGCCCTTCACGCAGCGGTCGTCATGCTGGGCGGCGCCTGCGTCGTCTCCCTCCTGACCGTGGACGCGGCCTGCATAGCGATCGTCATCATAGCCTGCGTCCTGATGGTGGCCTACGAGTTCGCCCTCAAGCAGAGGGGGTTCGTCGGGAACGTGACCATCGCCGTCCTCACAGGGATGATGTTCCTCCTGGGAGGCGCGGTGGTCGGCGACCTGGAGGGAAACATGGTCATCGCTCTGATGGCCATGCTCGTATCCGTCGGCAGGGAGATAGCCAAGGACATAGAGGACATGGACTCCGACGAGGGGAGGAAGACCCTGCCCATGAGCATCGGCGTCCGCAACGCTGCGATCCTGGCATGCGTCTTCTTCGTGGCCGGCCCCGTCCTCAGCGTGCTCCCGATGGTCTGGGAGTCGTACGGGGTTCTGTACTACACTGTGGTCGCGGCGGATCTGATCTTCCTGTACTGCGCCGAGTCCGTGTTCAATGACCCCCACAGGGCGCAGAAGTCCGCGAAGGTGGCCATGGTGGTAGCCCTGGCGTCGTTCATACTCGGCGTCATAAGGTTCTGAGCCGTTCGCACGGGCACGGTATCGCATCCTTTATCGTGCCGTACCCCATTGACCGCTCGGTGCCGTATGGGCGGAGACGAGCCGTCGACTATGGAGCTTATGGCCCGCAGCGAACGCGGGGACCCGGAGGCGCAGTACCTCCTGGGAAGGCGTCTCTACGAGGGGGACGGGGTCGCCAAGGATCTGGAGGCCGCGGTGGAGCTCCTGCGCTCCTCGGCCGAGGCGGGGCATCCCGCAGCCCAGTACACCTACGGCTACCTCTGCTGCTACGGGATCGGCGTGCCAACAGACAAGCTGGCGGCCATCAGATGGTACCGCAAAGCCGCCAACCAGGGGTACGTCGAGGCGCAGTACGGCCTGGGGTACATGTGCGATGCCGGCGAGGGGGTCGCCGTCAACAAGATGGAGGCGGCGAAATGGTACCTCCTTGCGGCAGACAAGGGCCATCCTGCCGCCCAGTGCAACCTGGGCAACCTCTACTTCAACGGATGGGGGGTCAGGCTGGACCGGGCGGAGGCATTCAGGCTGTTCTCGCTTTCCGCGGCCCAGGGGAACGTCGACGCCATGTTCAACCTGGGCAGGATGTACGAGGCCGGATACGGCGTCGAGCGCGACGACGGGCTGGCGCTCCACTACTACGCCGAGGGTGCCCTGCACGGGGATGCCCAGTCGCTGTACACGCTCGGGATGAGGTACCTCGGGGGAAACGGCGTCAGGAGGGACGCCGCCATGGCAGCCAAGATGCTCGCCGCGGCAGCCGACCTCGGGAGCAACGAGGCCCAGTACGAGCTCGGGGTGATGCATTGCGACGGCACCGGAGTCCAGAGGGACCCCTTCAAGGCCGCAAGGTACTTCGCCACATCGGCGACCAGCTGGAACGCGGCGGCGATCTTCAGGCTCGGGATGTTGTACCTCCGCGGGGAAGGCGTCCCGGGGGACGAGAGGAAGGGCCGCGGGCTGATCAAGCTGGCGGCGGAGCTCGGCGACCCCGACGCGGCCACCATGGCCAGCACCCTGGACTGATCAGAACTTCGTGTCCCTGGGAATGATCTGCATCCTGGCGCCGCAGTAAGGGCAGCTGGTGAGGACCGCGTCCATGCCGTCGTTGTCCTCCCCGAGCAGCGCGGGGCCCTGCATCGTCTCGGTGAAGACTATGTCCTGCGCCAGCAGCGCGTCCAGCATCCTCTTGCAGCATGCCGCCTCCACATCCACGTCGGAGATCTGCAGCTTCAGGAGGGGCCTTGCCCTGAGCTTCCTGTTGCGCTCCTCGGTCAGTACGGCGTCGACGCGCTCCGCGTCGACCTCCGCGCCGGGATAGCCCATCGATGCGGCGTAGGCGAGCAGCCTTATGCACTTCTGCAGGTCCTGGGGGACGCCGATGCCCTTCTCGTACATGAGGCCGAGGTGGTAGAACGCACCGGGATCCAGGTTGTCCGCGGCGTCGCTGAGGAGCTGCACCCCGCGGTCGATGTCGGGCTCGCATCCCTCCCCCGAGACGAGCATGGCTCCGAGCTCCCTCTTCGCCGGTACGACGTTCTGCTCGGCCGCCTTCGAGAGCCACTCGAAGGCCTTCTCGGCGTCCCTGGGCTCTTCGTTGCCGTAGAGGTAGATCAGACCCAGCTGGTACTGGGCGTCCGCGTCGCCGCTCTCGGCGGCCTTCCTGAGGGAGTCTGCGCTAACCATTGGAATCGTCCGGTAATCCGCGACCGGGTTAAAGCCATCTTCGGGTCAGCCCAGGACCGCTCCAATGGTGCCCAGGAGGTCGCCCGCCTCCGCCACGCCGTTGTCGGAGGCCATCCTGAGCCATTTCTCGGCCTCACCTCGGTCCTTCTCCACACCTATCCCGCGGAGGTAGCAGTACCCGACCATGTGCATCGCCGTGGGCACCCCCTCCATCGCCGCCTTCAGGAACCACTCGAAGGACTCCTCAGGCCTGGGCGGATCGGATTCGGATAGCAGGAATCCCAGACGCTCCATGGCGAAGGCATCCCCTTGCTCCGCACCCTTAACGTACCACCTCTCCGCCTCGCGGAGGTCCACCGGCGTCCCCTCCCCGAACTCGCAGCAGACCCCGGCCTGGAACATGGCGTTCACGTTGCCCGCCCTGGCGGCGGTGCGGTAGAGGCCGTAGGCCTTGGCCTGGTCCCTCTCGACGCCGAGGCCCTCGTGGAACAGGTACGCCAGCGAGGTCCGGGCCTCCTGGTTCCCCTGGTTCGCCGCGAGCCTGAAGTAGCGCGCCGCCTCCGAGTAGTCCTGCTCCACCGACACGCCGTCCATGTAAGCCAGGCCGGCGTAGAGCTGCGCGTCGGGGATGCTGTCCTCCGCAGCGTCTATGGCGAGCTCGGCGGCCCTCTCGCTGTCGATTCCCGTGTACTCCCCCTGCATGAACAGTCTGACCATCAGGGTCATGGCCTCGGTCTGCCCGGCGGCCACCGCCTTCTCCAGGTAGTCGTATCCCAGGTCCTCGTCCTGCTCCACATCCCATCCGAACAGATAGGCCATGGCCAGGGCGTACAGCCCGTCCGGGTCCCCCCTCGAAGCGAGATCCCTGACCTGGTCGATGTCCAGCTCGACCTCCCCGTCGGGCCCGTGGAAGACGAATCCCCTTTCCTCAGTCATGATTGCCGGAAGGCTGTCGCCACAGATAAGGGTGGTCTCGGCGGACCGTGTAACCTGCGTCCTCCAGGGCGGATATGGCATCCGGCAGGTCCCCCGACCTCACCAGGACGTAGTCGGTGTCGAACGTGGAGACCACGAAGACCGGGACTCCCGTGTCAGCCAGGACGGCGGAGATGCCCGCCAGGACGCCGACGAGGGAGAAGTCCAGGGGTCCCGCCACCCGGAGGGCCCTCCAGCCGTCGGAGCGGTCGGTGGCGTTGGAAGGGACCTGATGGGTCTCGCATACCAGGGACCTCTCTTCCCCCGTGCTGCCTATGAAGACCATCCCACCGTCCAGGTCCACCATGGAGTAGTCGGCTACCTTGCAGACGCTGAGCTCCTGGTCCAGGGCCTCCAGGATCATCTCCCGCCTCCCAGGGAGCGGAGGAACCTCTCCGCGTCGGACCATCCGGGGTACATCCTCTCCCATGACCTGAAGAGGGCGTCGTGGGTCCTGTTGGACGGGCGGTAGCCCTGCCTGAGGTGGAGGCACTCGTGGTAGACCACGTAGTCGCGGACGCTGTCCGGAACGTCGTCGGAGTCCAGCCTCGCCGATATCCCCACGACCCTGAACATGGTGCTGCAGAACCCAACCCTCCTGACGCTGTCCCTCCTGGTCCAGGACATGTACGAGTTGGAGATGTCCGTTTCCGTCAGCAGCCCAGAGTCCAGCAGCCTCTGGACGGAGTCGTGCAGGTATGCGGTCTCGCCGCAGCTGGTCCTCAGCAGGTTCCTGCTCCTGCGCACGTAGACGGGACGGCGTGAGACGATGTAGTCGTCAGACCTGACGAAGTCAAGGTACGACTGCGGCTCCCTCCACCTGCCTGTGACGGCGCGGTCGCACACCATGGAGCAGAAGTCCGAGAGCATCTCCGTCGGAGCACCCTCCAGATAGTCGGAGACGTGCATCTCCACGCCGCCCTTCGAGGCGCGCCAGCTGTAGCCGAACTCCTTGCGAGAGACGAAGTCGGCGGTGACCTTCCCGTATCTCATGCGGCACTCGGTCAGGGCCTCGTCAGGAACGTCTGCCGTCCTTCCCACCCCCTGTCACGATCTCCTTCTGCCTCTGGCGCCTCTGGATCGAGCGCTCCACGTAGACCCTCCTTCCGTGGTCGTCCATGGAGGTGCGGTACATCGCCGTGGAGTACGACGACGGGGTTGGGGTGAACACCTGGACCTGCTCCGGGCGGATGCGGAGGTCCTTTCTGCAATAGTCGGCCAGCTCCCTCATCTCCACATCCCCGCATCCGGGGTGGGCGGCCATGAGGTAGTAGGTGAGGTACTCGTCCTTCCCGCACCTCGACACCGACTCCGAGAACATGTCCCTGAACCTCTCCAGGGTCTCCGGCCCGGGCTTCCCCATGAGCTTCAGCACCTTCAGGTTCACGTGCTCCGGGGCGACCTTCATCTGACCCGACACATGGTGGGCCACCAGCCCGTCCAGGTACTCCTGCCCGTGCTGGTCGTCGGCGACGACCATGTCGTAGCGCACGCCGGAGTTCACGAACACGTGCCTGACACCCGGAATCTCGGAGATCCTCCTGAGCAGGGCCGTCTGGCGGGAGTGGTCTATCGGCAGGTTGGGGCACGGCCTGTTCCCCAGGCATCTCCTGTCGGCGCATCCGCCCCTCCTCTCCTTCAGGGGGCACTCGATGCCGTACATGTTCGCCGTGGGTCCCCCGACGTCCTGGATGACGCCGTTGAAACCCGGTCTGGAGGCGATCCTCTCCGCCTCCCTGATGATGGAACCCTCCGACCTGGAGACCACCCTGGTCCCCTGGTGGACGGCTATTGCGCAGAACGAGCAGTCCCCGTAGCACCCGCGGTGGGTGGTGATGGAGTTCCTGACGGTGTCCATGGCCCTCACCTTGCCCTGGGCGGCGTAGTAGGGATGGACGGCGTCCTCGAAGTCGGACTCGTGGAGGGAATCCAGTTCGGCGGTCGTCAGCGGCCTCTGGGGAGGGTTCTGTACGAGGAAACGGTCTCCGTGGCGCTGCGCCAGTCCTTTCGCGGTGACAGGATCCGAGTTCGCGCGGAAGATGCGGAAGGCCTCCATGAACCTCCGGTCGTCATCCTTCACCTCCTCGTACGAGGGCAACTCTAGGTAGCCGGAGGGGATCCCCTTGGATGGGACGCATACCCCTCTGACATCCTTCCAGTCCTCGTCCCTCCGCATCCTCTCCGCCAGCTCCAGCGTGGCCAGTTCCGCCATGCCGTAGACGATCCCGTCGGCCTTGGCGTCGAACAGGACCGACCTCCTGACGGAGTCGGACCAGAAGTCGTAGTGGGCCACCCTCCTGAGGCTGGCCTCTATCCCGGCCAGCAGCACCTGCCTACCCTTGGCGTGCTTCTTGATCAGGTTGGTGTACGCAATGGTGGCCCTGTCCGGGCGGCGGTCGTTCACACCCCCTGGGGTGAAGTCGTCCTCCTTCCGGAACTTCCTGGCGGGGGTGTAGTTGGCCACCATGGAGTCCACGCATCCCGCGGACACGGACCAGAACAGCTCCGGGGTCCCCAGGCGGGTGATGTCGTCTCCGGAGGAGACGTCCGGCTGCGCTATGACGCCCACCCTCAGTCCGTGGTCGACCAACCAGTGGCCTATCTCTGCGGTCCCGTTGTAGGCGTTGTCGGTGTAGGTGTCCCCGGTGACCAGGACGATGTCCAGAGGATCCCAGCCCCTGCGGCGGACCTCCTCCGGCGTGGTGGGGAGGAACATCTCAGACTCTCATTTCCATGACGTAGTCGTACATGGTGAACCCGTCCCCTATCGGGACGTCCTGCGACCTGACGATCTCGAAGCCCTCGTGCCTGTAGACCTCGATGGACCTCTCGTTGCCCCTGTTGACGGTCAGGTACACCCTGTCGAGTCCCAGCGACCTGGCGACCTCCCTCAGGTGAGCGAACACCGGTCCGGAGTAGCCGTGGCCGCGGTACTGCCTCAGGATGTAGATCTTCGACAGGAACAGACCGTTCTCGTCCGGGACGTATCCCGCGTAGCCGACGTCCCTGGCCCCGTCGCGGATCATGAGGTAGGTGTACCCCTTGTTGTCCACCTGGTCGCGGAGCGCCTCGAAGCTCTGGTACTTGTCCAGCATGTAGTCTATCTGGTCCTTGGGCACGATACCGTCGTAGGCCTCGTTCCATACCGAGTGTCCTATGGAGGCGATGATCCTGAGGTCGTCGTCGGACGTCACGGGCGTCACGGAGAACCCCTTCCTGCCGGCGTCAACCTCCGCTATGTAATCCTTCAGTCCTGCCTCGAAGTTGACCCCGTAGCGTATGTCTACCTTGGCGTCGTAGGTCCTTATGATGCTGCCCACAGTCAGGTTCACGGCGGCGGTGACCGCATCCCTCAGGGAGAGTCCCGACTCGTGCGCTCCCACGAAGGCGGAGCTGAACACGTCCCCGGTGCCGTGGTAGTATCCGGGTATCTCCCTGCGCATGACGTCCCCGGTCTCCCCCGTCTCATAGTCCTTGTAGACGGCCCCGACCTGTCCCTCCTCGAAGCTGATGCCGGTGAGCACTATCTGCTTCACGCCAAGCGCCTTCGCCTGCTCCAGGACGCCGTCGATGTACTCCCTGGTATAGGGCCCGTCTTTGTACTCCAGCCCTAGCATGAACGAGAGCTCGGTGAGGTTGGGCATGATGACGTCCGCCATCTCGCACAGACCCCTCATTCCGGCGGGGAAGTCCGGTCCGAACACCGGGTAGAGCTTCCCCCCGTCGGCCATGACAGGGTCCACGTAGATGGTGGTCCCATCGTGGGACAGGTCCCTGAACAGCTTCTTGACGATGTCTATCTGCTCGAAGGATCCGAGGAAGCCGGTGTAGAAGGCGTCGAACCTGATGCCGAGGGTCTGCCAGTGCTCGTCCACGGGTACCATGTCCTCGGTGAGGTCCCTGTACGTGTATCCGGTGAACCCGCCGGTGTGCGTGGACAGCACGGCCGTGGGCAGTCCGGAGCATTCGATGCCGACGGACGAAATGATGGGCAGGGCGACGGTGAGCGAGCATCTTCCGACACAGGAGATGTCATGGATGGCTAGGATCCTTTCCTGGTGCATACGCCCCCATGCGGATGCTCCGATATCTATTTGACCCAACCATGTCGGAATCATCGGGTTCCTTCGGGATTCCTGCGGATACGAGGTAACAGTTTTTAACATATGACTGTGCTCAAAAACCATGAACTCCCGCAGAGCGATACTGGCGGCGCTGGCCCTGGTGGCGGTGATCATGGTGGTCCCGCTCGCCCAGGACCCGGTTTACGCCGCGGACGGCGACGTCCAACACGACGTCGTGAATCAGGACGACATACACCTCAGGGTGCCCGGCTCCGACTCAGGTGCCGTGGAAATAGCGGTGGGCAACGGAGGCAGCCAGACCTTCAGCGTCTACGTGTACAACGACTCCCAGAACTACCTGCTTCTGACCGCATCGGGCTCATCCGACTCATCCCACGTGTCAGTGGACGTCGATGTGGGCACGGAGCTCCTGCAGCCATCGTCTTCATCGGGGACCGACCACATCTCCCTTGTCCTGGTGACGGTCAGCGTGGACAGGTACGACCACAGCCCGTCCGAGACCGCCTCGCTGGTGCTTACATTCAAGGACATGGTCTACGACGACCCCTCCTTCCAGGTGACCGTGCCCATACAGATATCTGTCGACTCCGCGTACTACTCCGCCGACGGGAACAACAAGTTCCTTGGTTTCATACCCAACAACCTGGACGGCGCCCTCGGTTCCGAGTGGTTCACCGCCGTCGTCACGCTGATCGCATGGATGGTCATCGCCTACATCGCATGCCTGGTGGTGATCCCGTTGTTCACCAGGCTCTTCGCCCGCCGCACCCCGGATGACGAGAGGCGCAGGACGAAGAAGACCCTAACGAGCCTGATAGTGGTGCTCATCGCGGTGCTGTCCATCAACCAGTGCCTGACCATCCTTGGGGCCGGCCCGGAGATCAGGGACGGGTTCTCCACGCTGTCGGGCGTGCTCTACATCGCCATCGGTGCCATCATGGCCTGGACGATCTACGTGTTCGTGGTGTCCGCCCTGGTCAAGGGCATGGAGAGGGGATCCGATTCCGCCGTGGACGCGTCGCTCATCCCGCTTTTCAAGATGCTCGGGAAGATCGTCATCGCCGTGGTGGCCGTGGCATCCATCCTGGCCATCTTCGGAGTGGACCTGAACGGCATCCTGGTGAGTGCGGGTGTGGTCACCTTGGGCATCACCCTGGGCGCCCAGAACATCCTCAACCAGTTCTTCAGCGGCATCGTGCTGCTGTCCACCAGGCCCTTCAAGAAGGGCGACTTCGTGAAGATCGGCGGTGAGGTGTACATAGTCAGGAAGGTGAAGCTGATGTTCACCGAGTTCGACAACTGGGACAAGGACCAGGTCGTCACCATCCCGAACAACGTTGTGTCCGGAGGGACCATCGTGAATATGACCGCCGAGGACAAGGAGGCCAGGATCTACGTCTACTTCAACGTGGCAGTCGGCACCGACCTGGAGCTGGCGCAGAGGCTCATGGTCCAGGCCGCTACCGAGCATCCCCATGTGATCAACGACGGCAGCCGCTCCGGTCCCTCCGCCAGGGTCAACAACGTGATGAACAATGGATCCGAGCTGAGGCTGGCGGCATACGTGGACGACTTCGACAGCGGCAGCTCCTACGGTGCCCAGATGAGGGCGAGGATCCTCCAGCTGTTCGCCGAGAACGGCATCTCCGCCCCGATCAACTCCATGGACGTCCTGGTGAAGGGCGGAACCGACGGCACCGCGTCCAGCTGAGCCGTCATCGTCAAACCCCTTACCTGGGCGGCGCCGGCCGTCCAGGGACCTTCCGCCATTTAGGCGAAACGTCAGGAGGGGCCTCAGGGATGGAATGTTAAATACCGTATGATGGGAAACGTCTTTAATTCCGAAAACGATTATCAGCCATGTCCCGGAAGGCCTACACCTCGGAGGAGCGCGAGTCCATACGCGCCAGCATGCTCCGTCGTTCCGCCACGGTGTTCGCCGAGAAGGGACTGAGGAACGCCAACCTCGAGGACATCTATTCCCCCGAGGGCATCTCTAAGACGTTCTTCTACACTTTCTTCCCTTCCAAACTATCGCTGATCTCCGAGACGTTCAGGATGCAGTCGTCAGACATGCTGGAGACGCTTCGCCGCAACGTCTGGGACTACGGTGCCGTAAACGGGATGAGGGAGACGTTGTCGGATGTCCTGGAAGGAAGGTGGTTCATAGCCTCCTTCGACGACCAGGTCTATCTCCGCGAAATCATGAGCGAGGATGAGTTCAACGCCTTCAAGAACGACCGCATCGTGCTCTTCGCCGACATCCTGAACATGATTGGCGTGCCGGTCAGCAGGCTGGACCCGCGCGTGTTCTACAACATGCTGATGTCCGTGGTATGGACGTGCTGCTCGCACCAGAAGTCCATGCCGTTCCTGTACTCGGAAGTGGTTCGCAGCTCCTCTGAGATACAGATGGAGCGTCTGGTCGAATACATAGCGAGTCTGAGAGTCGATTCCGGAATCGGCGACAAATGGTGAGACCCAGGGATAACATGATCGACGAATCGAAGATGAGGCAGATCGAGCTGGACCTGTTCCAGAACAGGGCCGAGCAGGCCGTGCCTGCGGCTGTTGAGATCATTTCAACCTTAGACATGGACGACGATGACGAGGCCTCGGCTGTCTCCAGCCTCATGTGCAAGGCCCTTCGTTCAGACATGGCCTGTGACTTCGTGCACCGCCTCTCGGAATCGGGTTTCGATTTCTCCGCCAGGTTCCCAGACGGGGAGACCGTCACGACGCTGTTCGCCACACGCGGTGTCAGCGATCCGGCGGCATTCCGCGCCCTGGTGGAGGCAGGCGCCGACCCGATGTCATGCAACCGTGCCGGGTCCAACGCCCTGCACATACTCGCATCGATGGAGAAGTCCAGCTTCGCCAGGTCCCGTGAACCCGAGATGGCGGAGATCGCCGGGATCCCCGGGAACCCATCGGATTGGATGGTCCCAAACGCCTACGGGGCCACTCCCCTGCACCTGGCGGTTCTCTTCGGCCACCACGAACTGGTGTCTGCGTTGATCGACCTCGTGGATGACATAGATGCGGTGGGTGCGGAGGTCCGCTCCGGCTACGGTCATGCCGTGGATTTCAACGGCAAGACCCCGCTCGGTGTCGCCAGCCTCATCGGCGACGACGTGTCCGCCTCATTGCTCCTCGACCACGGAGCAGATCCAGGCGTCACGGATAACATCGGGCGCGTCGCATCCCATTACGCAGTATCGCCACCTCCGGTAAGCATCTGCAGGGGGTGGGACACCATCCCGGGGATGGAGGCCATCGTGGCTAGGAAGGAGTCCATCCTCTCGAGGATAGGCGGGCTGGACGCCGCCGACGACGGTGGGAGGACTCCGTTGATCCTGTCCCTTACCCTTTACAGATATCAGAATGGAGGCCTGTCGGAGGCCCTGATCAAGATGGGGGCGAATCCCAGTCTCGCCATGAACGACGGAACCACGCCACTGATGGCCGCCGTGTCCAACGGGCATTACGAGGCCGCGAAAGTGCTCGTGGCCGCAGGGGCCGATCTCAACGCAAGCGATTCCCACGGGAGGACGGCGCTCCATCACGCTATATCGTGGAGGGATGAGAAGTCGGCCAGGCTGCTGGTGAAGAAGGGGGCCAGGTTCGATATCCCGGACGATACAGGGAAGACGGCCGGCGAGATGGCCGCCTCTGCCGGGATGGAATCTGTTATCGAGCTGATGATGTGAGGTGTGATACATGGGATTCTTAGACAATGACACCAAGGTCTCCGTCCCTATTGACGGAACCGCCGCGTACCAGATGATCGTCGCAGGCGACCTGCCGGGGGCATGGATGCTCCTGACGAAGGCCGACATCTCCTCCTCCCCCGATCTTGTGTACAACAAGGCCTTCTGCTTAAGGGCCGCAGGACGCGCCGACGAGGCGCTCGAGCTGTCACGTACTGCGTTCCGCCGCCTCACGGAGGGCGTCCCGCAGAGATCCTTCGACCCTGTCGGAACCGCATTGGTTTCCGCCATGGCCTCCCCTGGGCCGATGAACCCTGCGATGCCCGAGATTGATGGGACGTATGCTGGCCTACAGGCAAGATGGCTTTACTGCCTCTGCCTCATCGACTGCGGGGAGACGGGGGAGTGCGCCCGCGTGGCAGCTCCCCTGGCACAGCTGGGTATCGGACCTACCGTCAAGGGAGGCGAATGACATGTCCCAGATGGACGAGATGTTCCTCAACGCCTGCAAGAACGGCCAGAAGGGCGTCGCGCAGACGCTCCTCGCCAAGGGTGATGTCAACGTCAACAAGAGGGACCCGATGGGTCTCACGCCTCTCCACTACGCGAGCCAGAAGGGCGCCCGCGACCTGGTGTCGATGCTCCTCGAGAAGGGGGCCGATGCATGCGCCTGCTCCAACGACAGCGTCACACCCATCCACATGTGCTCCAGGAGCGGGAACAAGGATGTGATCCGCATGCTTCTCGATGCCGGTGCCGACATCAACGCCACGGACCGCGGTGGGAGGACGCCCCTGATGGCAATGGCATCAGAAGGCAAGGTGGACGCCGCGAAGATGCTCCTCGATGCCGGAGCGGACCGGTCCATCGCGGACAATGATGGCCATACAGTGATGGATATAGCCACATCCAAAGGGCTGAAGGGCCTCGTCTCCGCCCTCGCAGAATCCGGGGAATCCCAGGTCACCCGCGACTCCGTCGGTAACACGCCTCTGCATCAGGCATGCTGGAACTCACAGGGAGAGGTCGTCCGTGTCCTCATCGAGGGTGGTGCAGACGTGAACGCCCTGAACGACGATGGCGAGAGCGCCCTGTTCCTCGCTGTCAGCAGAGGTGCATTGAACATCGTGGAGATGCTTCTCTCCGCGGGGGCGGATCCGTCGGCAAGCCTCAATTCCGGCGACCGTCCGCTTCACCTTGCTGCCTCAGCAGGCAACCTGTACATCGGGAGGGCGCTCATCGGTGCCGGTGCGGATCCCGACTGCAAGAACGGCGGAGGATCCACCCCGTTGATCATCGCAGCTCGCAACGGCCGCAACGACTTCGTCTCCCTGCTCCTCGAGAAGGGAGCGGACCCGGACGCTGCCGACAACGACGGCCGCACCGCCATGCACTATGCCTCCGAGGCCGGGTTCACGGAGATAGTGGAGATGCTCCTGATGGCCGGAGCGAAAGGCTGAGGCCGGCCCCTCAGACCCTTTCCATAATGAATTTCATGACGCCCTGGCTCTCAGATTCCGCGGCGATGCCCAGGGCGTCCCTTCCCCTCGAGTCCCTGGCCGAGAGGTCTGGCTGAGCGAAGTCGAAGATCGTCCTCATCAGGTCGAGTCCGCCGTCGCGGGGTATGGATGCGGCATGCATGACGGCCGTCATCCCCTCGCCGTCCCTCTCATCGGCATCCGCTCCGAGCTCCATCAGCGTGCACACTATGTTCTCTGAGTCCGCTCCCGGGATCGAGCATGCCCTGATCAGAGGCGTGCGTCCCACCGGGTCGCGGGCGTTCACGTCCGCTCCGAATCCGGCGATCCTTTCGAAAGCGATTTCCCTCACGGACCTCCCGTCGGACGTGTATCCCATCGCATCGTTCCCGGCGATGTAGCACAACGCCGGTCCCTCGTCGGTCCCCACCTGCAGGTCCGGCGAGCCCTGGGAGGACACGACGAGATCCAGCAGACCCAGGAACCTCCCGGAGTCCCTGCCGTTCTCCCCGGTGCCAACCAAGGAGGACAGGCTCCTGAGGAGATGGTAGAGCGCGGTCCTGCCGTCATCGCCCGATGCGTATGATGCGGAGGCGCCACCATGAATGAGGGCCTCCGCGGACTCCAGGGCCATGCGGCGGCACGCGATCATGAGGGCGGTCATACCCCTGTATTCACCGGGGTCGTCGCACAGCATGTCCGGATCCGCACCGTCCGAGATGATCTTCGCTATCGCGTCCGGATCGTTCATCACGGCTGCCTGGTACAGGTCCATGCCCCCGGACACCGACGATTCATCGCCCTTCAGGAACGCTGAGGTTACCTTGATGCGGTTCTGGATGGCGAAGTCTATCGCCCTCCTCCCGATCAGGGTCTCCGCTTCCGGGTCAATGCCGCAGTCGATGAGCCATCCGGCCATGCGGCGGCACATCCTGTCCTTCTCTTCGAACGCTTCGGGGTGGTTGCGGTAGTCGTAGTCGTATCTGGACGCCCCGTCGCACAGCAGATGGAGGGCGTTCATGCCCGAGCTCTCGATCACCGAGTCGCAGCGTATGCGCCTCTGACCGATCACGGCCATCATCGGGTAGTTGTGCATGTCGGCGGCGATGTGGTAGAAGCACCTTCCAGTCTCGTCCCTTCTGGAGAGTGGGCAGCGGCCCTGAAGCAGGATGTCGGTGCACTCAGCCATCTTGGATGTGCGCCCGGACCATGTCTGGACCGCCAGGATGTGGAGGGGTGTGCGACCGTAGTCGTCGGTCGCACCCGCGCGGAATCCCCTGGACAGCAGGACCTCCAGTGCTTCCGGGTCGACATGCTTCGCCGCGACATGTACCGCCGTGATCCCATGTGGCCCCGCCTCCGAAGGATCCAGATCCGACGCGATCTCGAGGACCCTTTCCCTGGAACCTCCATATCCATAGGCGGACTCGAGGTCGTCCAGATTCATTCCCTTCCACTCGCCCAGGGGAAGTCCTTCCATGCGCCCTCGGTCAGAAGGTGCTCCACGGAGATCATGAGTCCCGCCATGTTCTCGTAGCATGCCTCTGGGCCGTAGGGGCACTTCCAGTACATGCTGCCGAAGATGTAGGACTGAGCGTACGATCTCCAGGAGTCGAAGAACTCCATGCATCCGTCGGCGATCTGGTCGAGGATGCCCCAGGCCTCGTCCTCGCTGATGAAGCCGACGAAGTAGCCCCAGCGGGTGACATTGGCGGCCCTTCCGAGGTCCCATCCCCTGAGCATCTCGGGACCCACGTGTCCGGCATATGCCTGGGTGAACGCGAACCTCGCATCGGAGACCCCGATGTCCTCCTCATCCATGTCCTCCGTGTGGAGGTCCTCCGCCGAGCCGGAGCCGGCGATGACCTCGAGATTCCTGGTATAATCCATGCTGTGGCCTCTGCTGATCAGGTACTGTAGCGTGTCGATCAGTTCGTCCCTGTTCTCAACACCCCAGTAATTCTGTAGGATCGAGCGTACAAGCTCGTCGCTGTCCTGGTCTCTCGGCTCCACGTCCAGTCCGTCCAGAAGATGGTCGTTCAGCGTCGATATGATCCCTGTCAGCAGGATCTCGAATTTCTTCATGCGCTCCGAATCCGCCGTCGCTGGCTGGGGCTCCTCCAATCTATCGAGGGATGAGACGGCGTTCACGATGTCGCCGTAACCGAACTCCGATGGATCTATTCCCCCCAGGACCTCCTCGGTGAGGGTGTCCTCCCCGTCGTCACCGAGCGCTTGGCCAACCTCATCGTCGCTGTACCCAAGCTGTTCGAGGACGAACTTCGCCTGGGCGTCGGGATCCACGCATCCGTCGGGTCCGGCCGCCCCCATCATCTGGGTGATCATCTGTATCTGCATCTCGGTGTTCTGGTCGAGCTGGGTGCAAAACTGTTCTGCCATCTCAGGATTCGAGGCGTACATCTGACGGTACATGTTCTTCTGGGCCTCGGCCTGGGACCTGATCATCTGAATCTGCATCTGGAAGGGGTCCATGTCTGCCATGAGTCATGAATCGCTCTGGGCGATATAAAGATTACATACTCAAATCTGAATCTAGTCTTTAATTAATTACGAAGATCAGGTCAATATTACGATGTTCGAAGCCATTGTCATGGATGTTTTCAAAACGGTTCATTGGGTTTGGGTGTTTAGATATGAGAGCCGATGAACTTCGTGGTTTCGATTTAAAGACTTCACAATGGTAAATGTATTTATTATGAGAAACGGATGACACATCGATCACATGGAGTTCGAAGAGCGTCGCCTTCTGTACAGAGCCGAGTACGACATCCTGACCATCGATAGGAGGAGGGTCCTCCTCGAGGACGCCGGCAGGGAGAACGGCATGGAGGTCATCGGGTTCCGCAGGTTCGAGAGATGGGGGGTGTACACATACACGGCAGAGTTCGCCATGGGGGATGACTGCTATGTGTTCGTCCCCGGGGACGAGGTCACACTCGGATGGAGCGGCGACTTCAAGGGGATCGACTCCACCACCAGGAGCAAGATCGCAATGGATCTGAAGGCTAGGGGGTGCTCCGATCCCGAGTATGTGATACGCCGCATCATGACGCCTGAGAGGCGGGTCAGGATCCCGCCGATGCTCGTGCAGGTCGTTGCCGGGACATTCGAGGGGAGCTACGAGGATGCAGTCTCCCAGATGTCCCTCCCGACCTCGGACGAATGGGAGTATCTCTGCGGAGGAGGCCTGAACACGCTCTTCCAGTGGGGTGACGCATTCGACTTCAGGATGGGGTCCGATTATTACGAGGACATGTCTGATGGCTCCCATCCATTGGAGGAGCCGAACTTCTTCGGTATCGTCATAGCGGACGACCCCTTCGCCGTGGAGGCGGTCTGCGAGGATGAGCCGACCTTCAGGGGAGGCGACCTTGGCGGGCACATCACCGCCGGATACGGTCCCGTCATCGGATACATCTCGTGCTCCCCTCATTTCATCCCTATACATTCCGGGCCGGAAGGCTCGGTCCCGAGGACGTTCCGTGTGAGGAGGGTCGTCCGTCTCGACGGGTCCTCCCAGGAGATGGAGGGGAAGGTCGCTGATTCTTCAGAGACCCCGGTTCCGACAGTTCAGGAAGGTGTGTTCAACGACGACCGCCCCTTCCCGCGGGACTACGTCTTATGCGCATCCATGGCCGAAGATCCAGATGTTCCCGACTCCTTCAAATCGAGGGTCCGGCAACTGCTCCGTGGACTCACGTACTGGATACCGAGCGGGGAATGGACGTACGAGGATATAGAGCGGGAGTTGAGGTCCCGTGCCGAACGCATAGTCTCGACTCAGGAGGAGACCGGCTATCGGATGTCGCCTGAGGCAGTAGCCTCTGTCAGGGAGACTTTCCTCGACATCATTGGTTTCTACGACATACTGGTAGATCCGGAATCGTTCCTTGTGGGGGATGTATGGAATCCAGAGGGCCGGTCGTCAGAGGGGACTGTGGAGGAGGCCCCGGAGCAATGTTACGACGAGAGGCTGATGAGGCCCGGTTTCGACGGACTCGGGATGCTCGACAGGATGGCACTGATGGGCAAGGTCGCAGCCCAGTATGGCATGAGGTTCCAGCGCGTGAAGACGTTCTCCAGATGGGGGCGCTCGACGACCACAGGGTTGTTCGAGAGTGACGGAAGGGAGTTCGTCCTCGTTCCCGGGGACCGTGTTGTACTCGGATGGGATGCTCCCGTTGAAGCGATTCCGCAGGAGGACGCGGACGAGCTCACAGAGTTCCTCACCGGTGTCCGGGGGGAGGGGCCAGCAAAGACTGGCGATCCCGCCGTTGCTATCCGCGGATCGATGTCGCCTCCGAGGGAGGTCACTCTGGGCCCCATGCTCGTGGCTGTCGAGGCCCTGTCCACCTCAGATAATGGAGGCGCGGTCGGCCCAAGGGACCTCCCGACAACAGATGAATGGGCATACCTGTGTGGCGGCGGATGCCGCACATTGTTTCCGTGGGGCGACTGCATCGACCGTGGCATGAGGCTGCGCCACTTCGACGACGGACCCTTCGACCTGGACGCTCCCAACCATTTCGGGATAGTGATATCGACCGACCCGTTCACCCCCGAGGCCGTGGGCCCCGACGGCACCGCTGTCTGCGGAGGAGACGGAGGTTCCGCCATAGGCGGGGGTGCGGGGCGCTTCGCCGGATACCTTTCTTGTTCGCCACACCACAGTCCGACGGCACTATCCGACCTCCGTTCGGATGGGCCTGTCCTCCGCAGGACCGTCATCCGTATAATCGGCCAGATCGGTGCCTCCGCCAGCTCCGGAACGGTGTCCTCGTCGTCCTCCAAGGGCGGAGAAGACAGGGGGCTCGCGGATCAATGCGAGAGCTGGCATCAGAGAGAGGAGCACCTCAGGATAGTCGAAGCCATCGAGTCGCTGCCCGAATCCGAGAGGACCCCGGAGCTTGTGAGCATCCTCGCCAGGGCCTACAACAACCTCGGAGGCCCGGACGACCATGCCCCTCTTCTCAAGGCGGTGGAGCTGCTGGAGTCCGTGCGCGGCAGTCTGGGTGACGACGCCCTCTGGAACTACCGTCTCGGATACTCGTACTGGATGATGGACCGCGAACCGGAGGCGCTGCCGCATCTGAGGAAGGCCGTCCTATTGGATCCCGACGACGGGGATTACAGGGAGCTCCTGGAAAGATGCGAGAGGATGGTAGCACTGCCGATGTTCAGGCACTGCTTCCGCGAGCGCGCCGAGATCGCGTGGACGAGATTTGCGGATGCAATGCCGGAGATCGAGAGGCTGCTCGAGCACCCGGACAGGGACTCGGTATCGGACGAGATTGTCGGAACCGTCAGCGGGATCCTGTCGGAGGCCATCGACGGGATAGCCTTCGAGATCGGCTCCAACGGAGAACGGTTCGAACTGGTGCTTAGTCCCGAGGCCGACCGCGTCAGGCTCTTCGAGATATGCGAGCTCCTCAGGAGGGCTCCCGCAGAGGTTCTCGAGAGATGGGACCTGAGGGCGGGCAATCGGCGCAACCCGGGTTTCAGGCTGCAGACGGAAGCCTGTGAGCTCGTGTCCTCAGACATCTCGGTCGGCATCGAACGGAAGGGGGACTACGTCTCCCTGACCCTTCACTGCCCGCGTCTCTCCGGTCTCATGGAGAACGATGAGGACATGGTCTGGTGGGCGGTATCAAGCTTAATGGAGCGGGTCATAGGGGAGATCCCCGCGATGGCGGTGCTGGACGGTATTACCGTGGTCTCGGAGCCGCCGGGCCCGGATGCAGTCCCCCTCCCACAACTGCCCTCCAGGCTGGTGGACATGGGGTTCAACATGGAAATCGATGCGGAGGGATACCTGTCCACCTCCATCACCTACAGACCGGAACCCGTGGAGGATCCGGATGCCGACTGGAGGTTGGACATCTATTCCGGTTCGTCCAGGTGCGCTCCGCTATTGAGAGGGTACCTCACATTGCAGAACGATGCCATGGACATGCTGCACCGCGACGGTGCCGTGGCGGGGTTCCTCGTCTACTCGCTCGAATCGTTCCAAGGGGACGATCGTGCCGCAGAGATCATGGGTTTCCGCGACAGGATGGAGAGGTACATCATCGAGAACGCAGGCCGTGATGCCGTCGAGTTCATCGGAGGCGCCACGGGACTCTACTATGGATACGTGGACCTCATCGCATGGGATCTGGAGGCGGTCGTCAACGCCGCCAAGGAGTTCCTCATGGGCACGGATGTCGCCCATGCCGGGTTCCACACCTTCCGTCGCGGGCCGTCATCCATCATCATCGTGGACAGGACGGAGGTCGTCTCGCCCGAGTCGCCGATACTCGGACCCGATGACATCAGGAGGTTCGAGTCCTACGTGGGCGATGTCGAGGGGATGTTCGGGGCGATGCTCAGCGACCTGATCTCCACACTCGTCAACGGGATCAACGACGGGAGGTTCAGCAGCAGGCAGGCCGAGTCCGACCTGGAGGTGGCCCTGTGGTACTCATACGCCTGCATCAACATCGGGGACTACGAGCACTATTGGCAGGCTACCCGCTGGATGCCGACGTCGGAATGCAACGCGGTCGGGTGCGGGACCTGGTACTATCGCTACTCCTGCGCACTGATGTACTGCGGGAGGCTCGGTGAGGCCAGGGAGTACGCCGAGAGGGGGACGAGGGAGGAGCCGGACTATCCGTGGATATGGCTCCAGGCGGCAAAGCTCCGCGCTCATTTCGGCGACCGCGCAGGTGCCATGGACGCCGTCGAGAGGGGTCTAGAGCTGGTGCCAGGCGACTACGAGTTCGAGACGCTGGCCGGAGAGATAGCCGCAGGTGCCGGCATAGAGCGTTTCGAGTACCACTGGATCGACCCGGCATCCGATGCCAGGCTCCAGGCGGGGGAGGATCCCGGGGCCGAGGAGAAGCTCAGGACCGTGGAGTGCATAGT
Organism: uncultured Methanomassiliicoccales archaeon; assembly: GCA_959597175.1. Lineage (GTDB taxonomy): Archaea > Thermoplasmatota > Thermoplasmata > Methanomassiliicoccales > Methanomethylophilaceae > Methanoprimaticola. Next base: position 200,086 of record CAUFXM010000001.1, on the reverse strand, counting down.
CACGGATCCAGAGGGCGCGGAGCGCTTCAGGGGGATGTTCGATCACGAGGACGGGACATGGGAAGAGGACAACCCGTACTGCTCATTCCACACGGAGGTGCGCGGATGCGGGTTCCAGGTACTCTTCAGGATGAACATCGCCGCGATATCCAAGTTGGATGGTAAGTGGATGGAGGCTCTCAGGTCGAGGATGATGGGAGGGACCTGGACATCTTATGCGAAGCTCAGGCGCAGGGCAGATCCGACGTTCAAGGGCGAAGGCACCCTCGACACCGTCCTGGTCGATCAGGGCCCGAAGGTCTCGCTGGTCTACGCCCTCCCCAACGGCAGGACGTTCTCGGTGGAACTCGATAAGGAGTGGTCACCGGTCGACGGGTGCGACCGTCAGGAGAAGCCTGAGGAAACGTGGCTCGACAGGTACGCGGAGGTCAGGGATTCCCTCTCTTGCGGCATAGGCCTGGACTCGTACTTCACACAGCCTTGCGTATCGGGGGTCCCCGTCACCGTGATGGACATCGGAGATGTCCGTTTCCCCTCCGGAAGGGTCGTCGCCTGCGACCCGCTGGTGTCTCTGGAGGATGCGCCCCCGTTCATACAGCTGGTCCCGCCTGGGACGTATCCGATCAGGATCTGCGTCGTCCCGCACGAGAGGTACGGCGACCGCTACGCATGCGTCAAGGTCGAGATCTCCGACAGCGTCCCGGTCCGCTACAACCTGGCGATGACCGGGAGGGAGGATCTTTCAGAGGATCTGGAGGACGGGGAGTTCTTCGGATTCGACGTGGATGCGGGGATGGGATGCATCGTCGACGAGGTCACGCGGAAGGCCTTCAGACGCTACTGGGAGGCACGTGTGGCCGAGGATGAGGGGATCGACCCGTACAACGACCTGTTCTGCGAAGTTCTGGAGAACAGCTACGCGGAACATCCCGAGCATCAGAGGGAGGGTGGCGACTGGGCCGTCTGGAAGGTCCCGGGGACTGACCTGGGAGTCCCGATATTCGCATCGGGATGGGAGGACGGGTGCTACCCGTGCTATTTCGGATACGATGCGGACGACCGTGTATGCGGGATCTACGTCATGTTCATCGACATCGCAGGGGACCGAGAGAGCGGCCCATGACATCCCGTCGCAGTTATGCGTCCACGAGCACGACGGCGCCCCCACCTCCCACCCAGCCAGATAAATACGTCGAAGATGTTGGAGAAGGCATGGACATCTCCGACATCCGTCTAGAGAGCGCTCTGGAGGAGTACAACCAGAAGGTAAACGAACTCGAATCGGGGGGCTCCATGTCGGAGGAGCTCATGGAGGCATACGTCAACCGCGGCTGCGTCCTGTACATGATGGAGTACAGGACGTCGGCGATGGAGGACCTCGAGACGGCATCAGAGATCCTGGAAGGGCTGGAGTCACAGGGTCGCGAGGTCGACGCCGGCACCTTCGTCCGCATACATTCCACAATGGCGAGCATCCTATTCGACCAGGATTCGGACTGCACGGGGGAGTACGGCCTCGTATACGAGCGCCTCAAGGAGCTGGGCCCCCACTCCCGCCACTTCGATCGCCGCAGCATCGTCCGCCTGTGCATCGAGGCCTGCAAGAACCTGATAGATTCGGAGACGTCCGACATGGCCCTCCCGTTCGCGGAGAGGGGGTTGTCCATCGTCAGGGGGCACCAGGACGCCTGGTCGCAGAACCGCACCGTGGAGCTGCTCGACCTCAGCGCCGAAGCGCAGACGGACCTGGGGGAGACCGAGGAGGCGGTGGAACTGTACTCGCAGTCCATCGATGTGGGCATGGGGCTGATGGAGCGCGGTCAGCTCGAGGATCCCGAGGAGCTGATAATGGCACTCGTCATGAAGGCCGAGGCCGAGTCCGACCTGGGTCTGGAGGACCTGTACATCAGGGACATGGAGGCGGCGATCGCCATCCTCGAGCATATGATGGAGTACAACCGCGTGCCGGATCCGGAGATCCTGGTGCGCCTGCATCACGACGTCGCGGGCGCCCTGATGAGCAAGGGCGAGATCCAGGAGGCGGAGAAGCATCTCGTGAAGGCAATGAGGATCGGCGTCCAGGGAGCCGGGGACTACATGGACGTCCATGGTCCGCGCGGGCCCATGTGACCTCCGCGGGCCCTATCGCCATGTTTTCATTGTATGATGCATATTGCGACCCATGGGATGCGACTGCGGCATCGAGGGGCCCCTGCTGGGCGAGGAGCAGAGGTCGGCACTGGATTCTTTCATCGGCGATTCGACCGTCGACTGCGGGGCGATCCTGGAGTACCTGGGCGGATTCATATCGAAGGGGGTTTCGGACGGGCGCTTCACGGAGAGGGAGGCGCATCGCGACCTGGAGATCGCACTGTGGGTGGCATACGCGTGCAACAACTACGGCGACTACGAGCACTCCTATACGGCATGCCAGTGGCTGGCGGACGTGGAGGACGTCGGGAGGGGGCACGGGGTCTGGTGCTACAGGTACGCCAACGCCCTCATGTACTGCGGGAAGCCCTGTCTGGCCCTGGAGTACTGCGAGAGGGGGGTCGCGGCCGATCCGGCTTATCCGTGGACCTGGCTCACCCTGGGGAGGCTCAGGTCGCATTTCGGGGACCGCAGGGGTGCCGAGACGGCGGCGATGGAGGGTCTGGCCCTCGAGCCAGGGAACCACGAGTTCCTGACCCTGCTGGCCGACATCGAGACCGGGGTCACACTGGAGCAGATGGAGATGCACTTCATAGATCCGGCGGACGACTCGCGTCTGGCGTCCGCGGGGGAGGACGACCGCGAGTACGCGGCCAAGAGGATGTGGGTGGACGGCATCGTCTGCGACAGGGAGAACCTGGGACGCATAAAGGACAGGCTCCGCGTCGTCGGCTGGTCCCCGGACCATCCGTACTGCACATTCCTGCGCGACTGGGAGGGCGGCAGCTTCATGGTCACTTTCCAAATGAACGAGGCCCTGATCTCCAAGTTCGACCCCGATTCCCTGGCAGCCCGCTTCGACGCCCTGCCGGACATGGATTCCAAGGCCAGGACGCATCTCGCCGAGAGGGTTGCCGGCCGTCACCTCCTGCTCGCCGGGTTCTGCCTGTCACCCAATCTCTCGGTGAGGCTGACCTACACGTCCAACGGTTCAGAGGACGTCTACACAGTCGACCTGGGGCCAGACATGGAGGTGGTGGACGACACCGCGGGAGGGCCTTTCGCGGCGATGGTCCTCCTCCGCGATCCCGACTGGGATCCCGCCGCTACCGCGGTCGCGCTAGAGGAGGTGTGGGGGATGAGACTGGAGGGTCCGGAGATCGGTGACGACACGCTCATCGCCGCAGTCGGCGGGAACATACTGGCGGTCAGCCTCATCCGCGGCCCCGTCCCAGGGGAGGAGGCACAGGACGCGGCTTCCGGGAACTACATGTGGCCGGATGGGCGTGAGGAGGTGTCGACGCACACGGCGCATCTCATCGTCGCACTCGTCAACCACGAGGGCGATCCCGTGGAGTGCGGGCTGACCTTCGCCAAGCTGGTGGACTGCTGCCTGAGGACCTCGGATGCCGTCGGTGTATACGAGAACGAGACCGTCTACCAACCGAGGTTCTTCTCCATGGAGATGGACACACTCCGCACCAGGGATGTCCTGCCCGTCATGGTGATGATATGGATAGGGATGTACAGGACCTCCGAGGGTGTGTGCGCGTACACGAACGGGCTGAGGTCCTACGCCCGTGACGAGATCGAGGTCATCGACGCCGACGACGAGTCCTTCAACGTGATGAACTTCGTCTACGATGTGGTGTATCACTCCTTCGCCACCGGCACTGTCTACAGGGACGGGGACACATTCGGATTCGAACCGGACCAGACCCTGTCGGTGACCAGGAGCAGGGGGGTCTCGGTCGACGGCTACACGCTGAAGCTGGAATACCCCGGGCGCAGGTGATATCGATGTTCGGGAGGAAGAGTCAGGTATCGGGGGTCTGCGTGGTGTGCGGCCTCAGGGATGGTGTGGTGAGGATAGCCGACGGCAGCGTCTGCAGCTACTGCGTCCCGCTGGGACACACCTTCCACATGCCCACTTCCGATGAGGTGAGGGCCTGCCACGTCCGCGATCCGGAGCTCATCAGGAGGGTGGAGGAGTTCACGGAGACATGGTCGGCGGACGAACTCAGGTTCGACGACGTCCACGGGCTGATCCTCCGCGGACCCCATCCCAACAGGTGCCTGCCGGTCCTATCCTACGGGGAGGTCTCCGGGTACAGCATCGTGATTGACGGGAGCCCCATCGCCTACAACAGCATCGGGGGCAGGAGGGCTGTGTTCTCGGCCACAACCGACGCGTATATCGCGGATGCGGCGAGGAAGGCCGATGAGATCATGCTCAACATCGAGACCTCGCGCCCCGATCTCAAGGTCAGGCCGTTCCCTGTCCGGACCAGGGCGTCCAGCGTCTCTGACTCGAGGGAGGGTTGCATGAGGGCAGCCATAGAGCTGTCGCGCAGACTCGACCGCATCGTCGAGGACAACATGTTCGAGAAGATCGGTCGCGATTCAACGATCGAATGATGACCGATGGTCAGGTCACCAGCTGAATCGACGGGAGGCCCTACACCCATGTGCTCAGGATCGGTGGAAACCAAGATGCCGGCGCCGGCGAAGGCGTGCATCGGAGGGCCGGATGTTCTTCGACACAGCCGATGTGGTGGTCCTCTCCAGATGCGCCTCCAGGAAGAGCCTTGAGCTGGCAGCGATCCCCTACTCCGGGGACAGGGCGTCCGTCAGGGCATCCCTCCTTGTCGACATGCTGGTGGAGGACCTGATCAGGATCCGCCTCATGGTGGACCTCGCATCCGACAACCTTGCCGGGGCGGGGGACAGGGTGGGGTCCCTGAAGGACGAGGACCCGCTGTTCAGGAGGTCGTACATCGATGACCTGGACGAGGGCGGGAGGTGCGACGAGGAGAGGTTCCTGGAACTCCTGGACGTCCTGCGCAGCGTCCGCGGTATCGTGAGTAAGGGATGCGCCCTGGCGGAAACGATATCGTCCGGGGACTCGCCGATCGGCGACTCCCGGGCGTTGCATCTGATGAGGGCGAGGGATGCGCTGCTGGTGCTGTACGCAGCCCGCGATGAGAGGCATCTGGAAGAGGATACCGTCGAGTGCGTGCAGGTGCTGGCCGTTATGTGCTCCCAGCTCCTCCGGGTCCACTCCGGCAGGGACGTGGGTTCCAGGGAGGTCTCGGAGCTCTTCACAGCCCTGGGCATGTTCGGGGCGGAAGGGATACGCGAGGGGATCGATGCCCTGGACGATGGCAGCAGGGAGGTACTGGAGCCACTGGTGGACGACGCCGACACGTACCTTTCCGTGCTCTTCGGCAAGGCCGTCTCCAACTCCGAGATTCTCCCGCCGGTCTCACGTAACGATAGTTAACCATCATTTAAATTCTGTAGTTTTTAAATTCTCTTTATATATGATAGTTCGAATCGGCTAACCATGGCAACGAAGACCATGCTAGCAGCTGTCGCCGTCGTCGCCGTAGTGGTCATTGCCGCAGCAGCATATGCTGTGTTCAGCGACAACGACGGGAACGATAGGGGAAGTTCGGCAAACGGAATCGGAACCGACCTGGAGGTGGGCGATTACTACACCATCTCCTCCACCCAGAACACCAGCCAGAGCTCGACGTACACCCTGGCCAGCGCCATCGCATCCGATGAGACGAAGTACACCGTCACCGGGATCGACGACCGGTCGGGGACCATCGATGTGACCGTCGAGACATCTGCCGGTACGACCCAGGAGACCATGACGGCCCAGGACTTCCTGGACAACGTCAGCGTCATCGACCAGTCGTTCATCGGGCAGTACCAGAGGAACGACACTATCAACTACGGCGGGAACGCGATCGAATGCATGGTCTACATGGACCAGCAGAACGTGGGAGGGGCCACCGAGGTCACCACATACGACTGGATCGGCGTGGGGACCAACGTCATCTACCAGACGGAGATCATCGTCTACAGCAACGCGACCTCCGAGACATTCAGGACCACCCTGGTGGACACCAACATGATCGGCCAGGGACAGGGCACCGCGGTGGAACCCCCCGCGATTTCCACGGATGGGGACATCAGAACGGACCTGCAGGTGAACGATTACATCGAGTTCACCAAGTACGACGATGATGGAGACCGCGACATAGAGGGGATCGTCATCACACAGATTACCGGAGATTCGGTTTACTACCGTGAGTACGGAGATGATGATGACGGAGGGCGCACCACGGTTGACCGGTTCCTCTCGCTGGTCCTCTACTCCGGCGGAGGCACCCAGGTCGACACCGAGACGATATCCACAGCATTCGGAAACATCGCATGCAACGTCTACGAGATGGACTGGGGGTTCGGCGACATCATCGACGCCGACTGGGAGGACAGGATCGTGGTCTGGGCGTCCTCGGACAACAACGTGATCTACAAGATCGAGAGCCAGGACGACTACTACGACGATGACGACCGCTGGGACGACTGGCACGACGACGTCGAGTCCTACTACCTCACCGGCACGTCTCTGTTCTCCGAGTCCTCCGGCAGCCAGGTCCCCGTGGAACCGGACACTCCGACCACCAGCAGCAACAGGTTCGGGGTCGAGCTCCAGGTCGGGGACTACTTCGTCATCGAGGAAGACGATGACTGGGACGACGAGAGGTACGAGATCATCGCCATCGACGGCGACCGCCTGACCGTCAGGGAGACCGACGGCCGCGAGTCCGAGGTGGAGAGGATGTCCGCCAACGAGTTCCTCGGTAAGATCATGGTGACCTCCGAGCAGCTCAGCAGGGGATGGACGAACACCGGTGAGACCGGAGAGATCAGCGGAGTGACCTGCCAGATATGGCAGGAGCAGAGAGACGACGACAGGATGTGGGTCCAGCAGTACGGTTCCAACTACATCGTCTGGCAGGAGCAGGACGACAGGAACGACTACGAGACCCTGATCGAGCTGGGCGTCACCTCGCTAATCTGACCCCTTCCAGAGGAAGATCAAACAAGCCGGCCCTCTGGGGTCGGCCCTTCTTCATGATATTTATAACTCTGTTCCCGCATTCACAATCATGTGGGATGCATCGCTCGTTTCGAGAGTGAGGGATAGGAAGCTGAACGAGATCCTGATATTCGCATCGATGGCGAAGATCGATGCCGACAGGATCGACGATTACATAGACATCATAGTGTCTCTCGGTGACGACATCGACGCCTGCGACACCCTTCTGGACACTTGCGGCGAGGCGGAGGTGGAGCTCGAACCAATCACCCGGGAGGAGTATCTCTCCAGGCTCTCGCCGGGCGAGAGGGCGGACGAGGATGCGTTCAACGCCTTGAAGTCCGAGCCATCCGAGGACGGCAACGACCTGGAGTACGTCAGGAGACTCATCTCGGACGCCGTGGAATCCATTGTATCGGAGAGGGCCGTCGGCCCGGACGCGGAGGCGATGAGATGGGAGCTGGACGGATTGAGGGACGCCTTCCACAACGTCCTGTCGGAACTCAACGAGTCCAGGGCCGAGATCACGGCCCTCAGGTCGTCTAACGACAGCCTGTCCGCAGAGAACGCAGATCTCAGGTCCAGGGCGGAGGCCCTGGAGAACCGCCTGGGTGCGTCCGAGGCGAAGCTCAGGGAGGTCGAATCCGGTCTCGAGGAGGCCGACAGCGAGAGGAGGGAGCTGAGGTCCGCGATGGAGGGTATGGCGTCATCCGCGGAGGAAGCCGAAGGGCTCCGCGCCGAGCTGGCAAACCTGAGGGAGACCAACTCCGACCTGTCCGGCACCATAGAGAGGATCCGCGCCGATGCCGAGAGGGCATCCGCCGAGCACGAATCCTCCGAGAGCGAACTACGCTCCACCATCGACGACCTCCGTTCCAGGATGGACGATGCACTGGCATCCCAGGCGCAGGCACAGGCCCTGGGGAACGTCGTGGCAAAGCTCCGCGAGGCCAACAACCAGCTAACGTCGGAGAGGGACTCGGTCCGTTCCGAGCTCGATTCCGCCCGGGAGCGCATCGGTGCCCTGGAGTCCGAGCTCGAGGATTCCGGGAGGAGGCTCTCGGAGTCGGAGTCCGCGGCCGCGTCCCTCGCCGAGGAGAACCGCTCTCTGACCGGCCAGGTGTCCCTGCTCCAGGAGGGCTGCTCGTCCCTCAGGTCCGAGAGGGACCGCCTGGAGTCCGAGGCAGATGTCCTGAGGTCCTGTCAGGAGGACGTGGGATCCCTGAAGGAAGCGTTGGCCTCGGTCAGGGACGAGCTGCGCGCCGTCCGTGAGAGGAACGAGGGCCTGTCCGCTGAGCTTGACTACTGCAAGGAGGCCCTTGCGGAGGCGGAGTCGGCACGCGACGAGGCCATCGCCGAACGCGACTACATCATATCCGAGCCCCCGGAACCCATGGCGCCGGTCGCGGACGAGGGAAGCGTGCAGCCGCCGGCAGAGGAGCCTGGTCCCTCCTCCGACCAGCCTGTCGTCGACCGCGTCCTCAGCGAACAGGACATCGAGGACCTCGGGAAGATCGCCGCTATGAAGGACCGCAAGACCGACGAGTTCATCGACAGGTCCATGGACGGGAGCATGAGGGAGGACGTCTGCGACGACATAGTGACGTTCCTGAAGGTGGACGAGGAGATATGCAGGGACCTGGCAGCCATCGACTGCCACGACTTCGACAGCATCGTGAACGGGTTCCGCAGCGTCCTCGACATCCTGGAGGATGCTCCGGAGACCAGGTTCCAGAGGATCTACCTCTCCTCGCTCACACCTGAGGAGAGGAGGCTCGAGGACAGGTACGTGGAGATCATGGCGCATGTCCACGACGTGATATCCAGCAGATACATGCCCTTCATGGGAAGAACAGCCTGAGGATCCCCGCGGGGGAATCGGCGTGAGGCACGCCGAGGCCCTCGCACATCCCCTCGGTCAGACCGTACCCGTAGGTAACGCCCACGAACGGGACGCCGCTATTCTTCGCTCCAAGGAGGTCGTTGGTGGTGTCGCCCACCATCACCGCCTCCTCAGGCGACACATCGGCGCTGTAGAGCGCCCTGTCTATCATATCGGTCTTGCTAAGGGTCCCAAGCGCATCGCTTCCGTTCACCGACTGGAACATTCCCTGCAGGCCCCAGTGCTCCACTTGGAGCTCGGCGTATTGCTGGACCTTCATGGTGGCGACCGACAGCATGATCCCGCGTTCCCTGAGCGAATCCAGAAGCTCCGGCATGCCGGGATAGAGCACCGACATCAGGAAACCCTCCCTGCCGTAGAACTCCCTGTATGCGTCCACGGCACTCTGGACGTCTTCTCCTTCCAGATCGTATATCCTGGCGATGTTCTCATGCAGGGAACCGCCCATCCTTGAGTACATCTCCTCGTCATCAGGGCGGGGCCTTCCCAGGGCATCCGCCACGTAGCGGTACGATTCCAGGATTCCGGGGGATGTGTCGGCCAGCGTACCGTCCATGTCGAAGATCACCAGGCGGAGGTCCATGAAAGGGAATCAGCGACAATGGGATAACCCTGTCGATTCGCCATCACGGGCTGTCAATCCATACTTGTTATATAACAATGAAGAAATATATATTCAGATAACGTTTCCAGCTTAATTTTTTCATATAATACAAGAATGATGAAGCTCAAGGTTAAGATGACCCTGACGGATTACGCTCCATGAGGGAGGTTCCCTGCGACATAGGTCCCGAACAGGAGGAGTTCGAGGAGATCGTATGCGCCCTATTCGAGGAGGCGGGTTACGAGGTCCTCGACCGCAACCCCTCGCACGACCCGTTCGAGCCCGACATCGTCCTGATGGATGAGGACGAGTGGGTTCTCACCGTCCTGTGCTACTTCACAGATGATGTGGAGGATGGCCGCATCTCGATATTCCCGAAGACGATGGGGATGCGCAGATGGGTGACCGACCATGACGACCGTCCCGCGTTCCTTGTGCTGGGGGTAGGCGGAAGACCATCCGATCCGGATACGCTGTACTTCGCCAGGTTCGACAGCTTCCCGGACGGGAGGTTCGATCTGGGAAGGATCCGCAGGTTCATCATGAATTGGATGAGGGCGGATTTCCTCGACGATGCCGTGAGGAGGGAGTTCGAACGGATATTCAGCCCTTCATGACGATCCTCGACACAGTTATAACCGAAGGACTGCGATGTTCATACATGCCTTCGAAGAAGAACACGGCAATCATCGCGGTCGTGGCGGTGGTCGTGCTGCTGGCCGCACTCTTCACCTTCCTCCGTGAATCAGGGGACGATGGTGCGGACGGGATGTTCATCGATTCGACCGTAGAGGTCGGGGATTCTTACACCTTCGACACCGCGCAGTACACAGACGGACAGCTCAAAGGAACGTCCGCCATCACAGTGACCGTCCTCGAAGTCACCGATGGCAGCATCGTTTACAGCTACAGCGACGGTTCCATCACGGACACGGTGACGGAGTCACGGGAGACGTTCCTGTCGGCCCTGATCGTTCAGGATACGGAACTCCTGGGCGATTACCAGAGGACAGAATCCATCGACACGCTCGATGGCTCGAGGGAATGCATGGTCTACCTCGTATGGGTGGACCTTGACGACGACACCCTCTGCCATGTCTACAGCTGGATCCCCGTCGGGAGCAACGTGATCGTCAGGTCGGAGACTGTCGTCTCCGACGGGTCCGGGACATCGTTCATCTCAACCACGTTATCCGATACCAACATGCTTTCCGAGACACGTCCGGACGATGCAGTCGTTCCTGAGGCGGCTGCTCTCGATGACACCATCAGGGAGAACGTCGTCGCAGGGGACTACGTGGAGTTCTCGGTCTACAGTGAGGGGTATCGCGACATCCTGAGCTATTCAGTCTCCGCTGTCACGGGTGACACCCTATGGATATACCAGGATGGGATGAACCAGATTCCTGTGGAGTCCTATCTGTCGCTGGTCAGATACGACGAAAGCAGAATCGAGTTGGACCATGAGACTATAGACTCCAGCTTCGGACCAAAGGACTGCACCATCTACATGTACGATTCCTACGAGGGGATCTTCGACATCGGTTCTGCCGGGACAGTGCTGTTCTGGGCGGATTCCGAGACCGGAGTGGTCTACATGATCGGTCTGATAAGCGATTCTGCGGAGCCTGTGTTCTACTACCTGACCGGTACGTCGCTGCTCGGACCCGAACCGGATCCCCCGACAGATGAGAACGGCAGGACGGTGGTTTCCAGCAGCGGGTTCGCGATAACGGTAGGCGACGTCGTGGAGGTCGACATGACCTTCTCGTACGGTTTTTCCTTCTCATCAACCATGACCGTGTTCAATGTCACCAACGACACGGTCGTGGTACTGTACAGCAGCGGGTCCATTAGGAACATGGGCATTGAGGAGTACGCCGACCAGTTCTCGCTCACCCAGAGCCGCATCGATCACATGGAGTTCGTCGAATACGCATGGACATCCAACGGGGAGCTCTGTTCGGTATACTCATATGGCGGCTCCCAGTACTACACCATATACAACGGCACGTACTATCTAATCGCCGAGACCTACGTGCCGGATGCCCACGGACAGACACACACGGTCTACACCTACAGCGTCTGATCATTTTGGGAAAACACCGGGTCGGAGACCATCTCCGACCCTCTTATCTCTTCTTTTTTTCGTATGGCAGGCTCCATCGGCGGCAGGTGTCGATAACTTGAGTTCGGAACTTGTTTATTCCAATCCATTCCATCGGATTAGAACACGGCGGCAATACGATGGTGACGGACGTCATGCAGGTGGGTGAGATCACTGCGAACGGACTGATCTGTCAGGAGTAATGATCGGTGGGAACGACAACCACCTGCAGACAGGGAAGCGTACTATCTGGTTCTTGATCCCTCGACCAGGACCAGTTCATATGATGGTTCATCCGGGATCAGTATCAAAGGTCGGAGGCTCGGTCCCCAGTCGAATCCCCTCTACTGCTTTTCCGTCGTGTCAGGAAGTTTCTGACATCGGAGGTTCTTGCGGGATAAATATGATTGAATTCGATTGTATCATATAAAATTAAGTTGATATCTTTATATACATTCTTTTTAATAGATTATCTTCAGATCACGTATTACATACTTATTATGGAACGATTAATGAGTTAATGTAGATTCTCGGTTGATTCTACACTATTTGGATGTTTCTTCAAATTAAGCTACCAAATGATGCTGTTTGCTTGCATCCTTGGAGGTTCTTTTTATAATTGAATTAATTTAGTTAATAGCTTTATCAATTATTATTTTTGCATATATGCGTCGTGTCTTCTTGATTGAAGTAACTGATTGAAATTAATTTATCTAATAGCTTAATCAAATAAAATAATATTGTATTAGTGAAATATTAATGAAAATCTTCAAGAATAGGTGTAAAATACATTATTATCATGAAATTGGTCGGAAAATGATGATTCAGAGTGAAATAATGAAATTTCATCGATTTTAAAGCACTTCTCTGTCCACGACGGTCTCCCGGATATCAACTTAATTTGGATCTCCGGGGTCGTTTTTCCACACAGAAACGTGTGATTTCGGGTGTTTTTTCTACGATTCTTACAGGACTCCAATGAATATGATAATTACTGTAGAAAACGATGCGAATCCATCGAATCCAGGTAATTCGGAGTTAATGCTCTGAATTTTGATTGAAGTTGCAGAGTATTTCCATTATATAGGATTAATTTAGCTTATATCTATATTTGATATAATAATCAACACAGTGATTGATTTAGGCAAAAAATGTCTGAAACGTTATAATTGGCAATCTGCTAAGTCTCTAGATCAATGCATGGTATGTTGTATCCATAAAACGCCAGGGATACGTGGGCGGTTCTGAATAATGCGGATTTTCTTCAATCATCCGATGCAAATAGATAGATGTAAATTATTTCAATAAGTAAAGTAACAAACTATACTTTTCAATCATTGAAACATCATCACTAGATAATACAGATAATGATAGAATCCACACGGATGAGTTAAACATATCTTTGATTGCTGCAAACCAGGTGAAATTTAATAATGCATTAAAAATCAATTAAGTTATGTTTTCAACTAAATTAATAATATGTATAGATGATCAGAGTCAGCTGTCCTGAACTAGGTGATTCTTGGTTTCCCCAGGCTTTGATAACCGAGTATCGTAACAATCAATCCAACTGCCTGTTATCCATACATGGTCTTCGGGATGGACAAGGTTCGGTAACAAAGGCATCGTTTTTTAACAGTATTTAATTCCAAATCTCCTGAGCATAAATCTGAGATGGGATCCGCTTCCAGTCAGGCTGTCGGGAAAGCCGGTGTCATCTTTTTCTGGATTGACTTCAGTAAATCGTGTATGATGTTCCTGCGTGTATTCCGAGTCATCCTCCTGTTTCAAGATTCATAGGGTCAGGAATATTATTTGGATCATACCTCTCTCAGAAACGTGTGATTCCGACTGGACTCGTGGATTTGACTACAGTTGTGCAGCAACGACTTCAATATTGAAGTAGTGGATGTAAATCATTATTATTTTAGCAAATAGCTTGTTTTAATTAAAAAACTAAGATCATCTGCATCAATTGAATGATCTCCACCCATACGCGTACGTTTGTTTTGACATCACTTGCTGGAAATGATTCCCGCTTCTGATATTATTTAATAAAGTTTAGAGCGTTGTATTGATATGGGTGTCTTGGAGGAAAGACAGAGCGGGATTCTCCCCTATCGCGACACGATGAAGATCAGATTCCTGCTTGTGTCTCTGATATTCATATTCCATGCCGCGCTGGTGTTCGGGTTCCCGTTCCCGGATGTAGGTCATACAGCAGTGGCGGTATTCTTCTTCATGTCGGGGTATGGGCTCGAGCTCAGTCTCACGCGGAAGAAGGGGTATATGGGGACCTTCCTCCAGAAGCGCGTGTTCGGCCTCATGATCCAATATTGGGTCCTGATGGTTTTCGTTGCCGCCGCATCGTGCGTCTTCTATCTCACCTTGGATGGTTTCATACCAGCGGTGGAGACGGCGCTGTTCACCCTCCCTCACTGGTATGTGACGGAATTGCTTGCGTTCTATCTGCTGTTCTTCCTCTCCTGCATGATCCCTCGGGAGAAGTGGCATCTGAGGATCCTTTTCCTGGCAGTGACTTCGATCATAGTCATGTGGCTGTCCAGCCAGTATTTCGTTTCCGATCTCTACTACAAGTCGGGAATATGCTTCGTACTCGGAATCATCTTCTCGCATCTTTCCGATAGGATCGACGGCATCTCGGATCGTGCGCTCGCGACTCTCTTGCTGCCGTTGTCGGTTCTCCTGGTCCTGTCATTCCGTCACGGGTTCGGATTGACGGACATGATGCTGGTTTCCGTTACCTCTGTCCTCTCATCGGTCGTCTTGGTGTTCGCTCTGCGCCTTGATTTCAGGCGTTACTGGTTCGTGGATGCGCTTATGGTAGTTGCGGGACTCGTTCTTGTGATGGTTATAGGGCCAGGCACAGGATTGAACGATAGCGGGGCACTGATGCTGATGTTCACCGGACTGACGGTGATCCTTTGCAACATCCGTCCATTATCCCAAGCGCTCGTCTTACTGGGTACCATGTCCCTCGAGCTGTATCTCATTCACTATCATACATTCTGGTTCGTCGGTAATTATGTCCAAGGGGATGTTCCGATCATTCTACTGTCGGCAGTGCTCACACTTCTCCTATCCTACCTTGCGTATAGGATCTGCAGGTCTATCATCGAATACTACAACTCGCAGATAGATCGCATGATGTCCCAATGAAATCGGCGGGATCATGCACATGCATGCAGCCCTCCCCGGTTGTTTCCGTATGTATTGGATAGAGGCACCATTCAGACAGCGATTGACGGATGTTCAAAATTAATTAATGTATTAGCTTAATCGAATTAATTATTTGTAAGTTGTTATTTGACAATATAGTGGTATGCCATCATGCAGAGGTCCTCGTTGACGAGACGGACGTCCCTGACCGCCAGACGTCTTGCGCCCATGGAGTCGTAGAAACCGTAGCCGCAGTCGTTGTCTGTGAAGATCAGTATGTCACGCGCCCCGCTCTCACGGAAATACCGTTCCGCCGACTCGAAGAGCATCCTCCCGAAACCTTTCCCCCTGGAATCCTCGGAGACTATCAGCAGCACCAGCTCCCCGTCGAAGTCCATTCCGCATTCGCGTTTGAGCTGCCTGTCGGTACCGTTCAGGACCTTGATGTCCGAGAGGAATCCATCGACGCCGTCCAAACCGCGGATGCGTCTGCTGAACCGGATCGCATCGGCAATCGCTCCGAAACCGATGTGGTTCCTTCCGACCCTCGCCATGACGCATCCTATGACATTCCCGTCGTCCTCCAGCATCCTGATGAAGCGGCTGCTGCGGATGCATGACTGCAGATAGGCCTCGGATGTCGGGACGCCAAGGCCTTCCCCGTAGGAGTCCATCTCCCATGTGGTGAGGATCATCGACGCTATGGCGGGGATGTCTCCGTCGGAGAGCTCGCGTATCGTCGTCAGGGGATCACTCCAGGGATCTCATCCAGACACGCATCGCCAAGGAGGGCACATGGGTGCAGACGAACACCTGCAGCCTGTTGTAGGATCCGCAGATGGATCTCATCCTGCCTTTGGAAAGGTCGGACATCGCCTGAGACACCACAGCCTCCTTCGTCACGGTGTGCTTGAACACCTTCTCCGGAACCGCTCTGCCGGACACAGACACCTGGATGAAGTCCGTCTCCACCCATCCGGGTGACACCTCGAGGACGGCTATGCCCCTGCCTCTCGTCTCCACACGGAGGGCATCGCAGAACCTCTTGACGAAGGCCTTGGACGCGGAGTAGACGTTCAGCTCAGGTAGGGGCAGATATGCTGATGCGGAACAGACCTGCACGATGCTGGAGCCCGTGCCCATGAAAGGTATCGAAGCGCGGGTTATCTCGACCAGGGCGGTCACGTTGACGGATATCATCCCCGCGGTGTCGTCAGGACCAACCTCCCAGGTGTTGCCGAAGCGTCCGAAACCGGCGCAGTTGACCAGGTAGCGGATGTTGGGTCCGTTGACAGCGATGGCATCTGTCACAGCGGAAATGCCTTCCATGGTCGAGAGGTCCGCCTGGATGATCCGGCATGGGGTGGACAGGGCATCCGAGAGCGTCCTCAGCCTATCGGCTCTCCTGGCGACTACCCACAGCTCGTCGAGTCCCCTCTCGTCGAGGGCCCTGCAGAACTCCGTCCCGATTCCGGACGATGCTCCGGTGACTATGGCCACTCTCATTGGAACGCCGAGGCGGCCACTGTGACGACGACAACCACCATTATGATGACCATGCCCCAGGCGAGGATCTTCTTCTTGGTGTCAGATTTCATGATGGCAGTGCATCGTCAGGTTGGTAAAAACCCTTTCTGAGAAAATGAGAGGAAAAGGTTTAGGTGCTTCCGAGGCCCCGTCGGGTCTCAGTAGCAGGGGAGCTTCTCATCCGCCAGGGCGAAGGCCAGGTAGAGGGTCAGCAGGAAGTTGGCCAGAGCGGCGATTCCCTGAAGCAGACTCCAGACCGAGTCACCAGTCTCAGCACCGATGCCGCCAAAGATGAAAATCAGCGCGGTGGTCAGCAGGATGATGGTGAGCGTCTTGGGGTTACCAACACGGTACGACCAAATCAAAGCAACCAGGTAGATGATGCCGAGCGTAAGGTTGGTGTACAGATCTCCTCCGGCAATGCCTGAGAAGAACACACCGAGGGCCACGAGCCCGAACACGATGAAACCGAAATTACTTCCAGCCTTGTAGGCCGCGAGAGCAGCGATCAGTATGAAGAAAGCCGCAATCATGCACAGGGTTCCAAGGTATTGGCCGATTTCGTTGTCTACACCGGCGTACCCGAGGATGCCGCTGAGCGCGATGGGCAAAGAGACAATCGCCACGAAGAACAGACCGAACGCGGTCGGGTCCAGTGGCGCTTTGCATTCCTCAGTCATAATGTATTTTCCTCCTTTAGGTCAGAGACCTGTTACCCTGTTCGACTTTGGAAGTATTTAATTCTGATTTCCTTAACCCTGTTACGTTGGCTGGATGGATCCTCATGTCCAGATGATAGCCTGACCAATCAGCCAGATGTATCGGGAAAGGTCGGTTGAGAAAAAACCTTTAAATAATATTGGATGTAGCATAAAACTGCAAAGGTCGTATTCTGAATCAGGAATCGTCCATAGCCGCGGTGCCGGAGGGCCCACCATCCATCAGTCCGTCCGCTGTGGGCACCAGTCTCACAGACCTCTTCAACGGGTCCCTCACGCGGGACGCCATGAGCTCCTGGACGCGGTTGAAGTCCTCCGGGGACACCGCCGTCTCGGCCTGATGGCGGATGAGAATCTCCTCCCATCTCATGTATCCGGCGTAAACGGGGTTGTGGAGGATGTTGCGAAGGTTGTACTTGTTCCAGGGGTTACCTCTGCGGGTCAGCGTCCCGTCGCGGTTAAGGGAGTAGCATATGGAGTCAAGGGTCTCACCGTCCAGGTACGAGCGGAACATCCACGACACGACGGGCAGCTCACCGTCAACCGCCCTAAGCGAGCCTCCGTCCAGCTCGTACCCGTATGGGGGCGACATCCCCATGGTCCTCTTGTGGGATCCGGAGGCCTCAAGGGTCTCGGCCTTCTCCCTCATCCCCACATAGGTCCTCTCGCCGATCTGCTCCGACTCAAGCTGGGCCATGCGCTGGATCATGTCGACCACGAACCTCCCGAGCGCGTTGGAGGTGTCGAGGGCCTCGAAGCAGGATACGAACTCCTTGCCGTTCTTGTTGAGGGTGTCCATCATGGACATGAAGTTGCGGCTGTTCCTGTGGATACGGTCCATCTTCAGGACCACCAGGACGTCCCAGCGGTCCATCTCCTCCATCATCCTGCGGTATGCGGGGCGCTTGGCGTTCCTGCCCGAATACCCGTCATCCTCGTAGACCTCCGCGACCTCGTAGCCCTCTGCAAGGCAGTGGTCCTCGAGGATGCTGCGCTGGGCGTCAAGGGAGTACCCCTCGGCCGCCTGCTCGTCCGTGGAGACCCTCACGTACAGCGCCGCGCGCTTCGGCCCTTCCATGGGGCTCACAGGCTCTCTGAGCCAGGGAGCGGTCCGTTGATCGCCTCGTACACCGGTACGGGGACTATTGGCTCCTGCTCCCCCTTGCGGACTATGCCGTCCCATTCCATGTATCCGGCGTATATCGGGTTGTGGAGGATGTTGCCGATGGACTGCTTGTTCCACTTCCCGCCCTTCTTGGCGGGGATGCCCCCCTGGTTGAGGAACGTGGCTATGTCCTCCATGGTCGACCCGCGCCTGTAGAGGTTGTAGATCGCCCTGACGGTGTAGGCCTCGTCCTTCACCACCAGCAGCTTTCCGTCAGAGTACACGTACCCGTACGGATGTCCGGAGCCCAGATGGCCAGTGCCGTTGCGGGCCTTGTACTCCATGCCTATGCGCACCCTTTCGCCGATCTGCTCGGACTCCAGCTGCGCGATCCTCTGCATGATGTCCATCACGAACCTCCCCATGGCCGTGGTGGTGTCGAACTTGTCCTGCATGGAGCTGAACTCCTTCCCGTTCGCACGGAGGTCGTCCATCATGAGGGCGAAGTTCACGCTGTTCCTGTGGATACGGTCCATCTTCATGACCAGGACCGTGTCCCACAGGTCCATCTCCTCCATCATCCTGCGGTACTCTGGACGGTCGGTGGTCCTTCCCGAGAACCCTTCGTCCCTGTACACGCCCGCGACCTCCCAGCCGCGGACCCTGCAATATGCCTCCAACCTCTTCACCTGCGCATCGAGGGAGAAGCCCTCGACGGCCTGGTCCTCGGTGGAGACCCTGGCGTAAAGTGCAGCACGCATGCATCCATCCCGACAGGGCATTTAAATGGCCGATAATAAAAGGTTCGTTGTCGTTTAGAACACCGAAGTCCGTAACCCAGGTTCAGGGCTTCGGACGGGACTGCCCAGACCCGTCGTGGGAACAATCAGAGAATATCGGGCCCCGGGTGGTCCCGGGGCGGGGAAGACGTTTGAGGGGGACATCCCCCTCGTTCGATCGCTGGATCCTCCGATGTCACATCGGGGGCATTCCGGCACCGCCCTGGGGGGGTGTCGGGGGAGCCCTGCGGGAGGCGATGACGTCGTCGATCCTGAGGATCATGTTGGCGACCTCCTCGGCGGAGTTGATGGCCTGGACCTTGACCCTGAGGGGCTCGACTACGTTCCTGGCCAGCATGTCGACGGCCTCGCCGTTGTCGAGGTCGAGTCCGAAGTACTTGGCCTTGGCGGCCTTCTTCTCGTGGGCGTTCTTCAGCTTGATGATGCTGTCGATGGGGTCGATACCGGCGTTCTCGGCGAGGGTCCAGGGGATGATCTCCATGGCCTTGGCGAACTTCTCGATGGCGAGCTGCTCCCTTCCGCCTACGGAGGAGGCGTACTCGTTGAGCCTGAGCTCCAGCTCGATCTCGGGGGCTCCGGCACCGGCGACGACCTTGCCGTCCTCCATGGCGACTCCGACGACGCGGATGGCGTCGTTCAGGGCCCTCTCGACCTCCTCGAGCACATGCTCGGTTCCGCCCCTGACGAAGATCGTGATCGCCTTGGGGTTCTTGCATCCGGTGATGAACGCCATTCCGTCCTCGCCGACCAGCTTCTCGTCGACGGCACCGGCGGTTCCGAGGTCGGCCTTGGAGAGCTCCATGACGTTTCCGACGATGGTGGCTCCGGTGGCCTTGGCGATGGCCTCGAGGTCGGAC
Source organism: uncultured Methanomassiliicoccales archaeon (assembly GCA_959597175.1). Lineage (GTDB taxonomy): Archaea > Thermoplasmatota > Thermoplasmata > Methanomassiliicoccales > Methanomethylophilaceae > Methanoprimaticola. Next base: position 180,236 of record CAUFXM010000001.1, on the reverse strand, counting down.
TGCTTGAGCCTCCTGTATCCCAGGATGCCGTTCTTGGCGAGGTAGTGCTGGACCAGCTCGTCGACTCCCTTCTGGCAGAAGACGACGTTGGCTCCGACGGACTTGATCTTCTCGACCATGGCCTTCAGCTCGTTCTCCTCCTCGGCGAGGAAGGAGGACATGGCGGTGGGGTCGGTGATCTGGATCTGGGCGTCGAACTCGGTCTTCTTGATCTCGAGGGGGCAGGAGAACAGTGCGATCTTCGCCTTGTCGACATGGACGGGCATCCTGCTGTGCACCTTCTCCTTGTCCACGACGATGCCCTGCACGAGGTAGGTGTCGCCGATGACTCCTCCGATCTTCTTCTGGATGCGGATGTTCTTGGTGTCGACCTTACCCTCGTCCTCGACGGACTTGCAGGCCTTCACGACGATGTCGGCCAGGGCGGACTCCTCCTCCCCGACGGACTTCCCGGTGAGGGCGGTGGCGGCGACCTGCTTGAGGACCTTGTCGGATTTGGCGTCGACCGCGATGCCGTCCAGGATCTCCACGGCCTTGACGGCGGCCATCTTGAATCCGTTGGTGATGACGGTGGGGTGGACGTTGGCGTTGATGAGCTCCTCGGACTGCTTGAGCAGCTCCCCGGCGAGGACGACGCTGGTTGTGGTTCCATCGCCGCACTCGGTGTCCTGGGTCTTGGCGACCTCGACGACCATCTTGGCGGCGGGGTGCTGCACGTCGATCTCCTTGAGGATGGTCACACCGTCGTTGGTGATGACGACGTCCCCGATGGTGTTGACCAGCATCTTGTCCATTCCCTTGGGTCCCAGGGTGGACCTCACCGCGTCGGCGACTGCCTTGGCGGCTGCGATGTTGTTGAACTGCGCTTCCTTGTCTTTGCTCCTCTCGGTGCCCTCTTTGAGCACGATGACGGGCTGGTTTCCGCTTCCGTACATAGGATATACTCCTGTTTGCTGAGGAGACTATAATTTAGAACTTCTATATAAATGTAGTTGATTGGTCCGCCATCGGCGTCGCAGGTCCTGGGTATCGTCGAAGTCTCCCGACACCCTGAGTCCCATCGCCGGCCCCAGGGCATCCAGCCTTGCGCGCGATGCGGGGGAGGATGTGATGCCCATCCTCCCGAGACGGGAAGCGTCGACGTTCCTGAGGTTGAGGGGGTCGTGGAACACCACCTTCGCCCCTGTGGCGGCAATGGCCTCGAGCAGATCGGCCTCCCGCCCCTCCAGGGTGGACATCACGGGGGCCACGAGCGCGTAGGCCCTGACCCCCGCGTCAAGCAGCCCCTCCAGGGCGGACAGCCTGGCGGAAGGGAGCGGAGCCCCCGGCTCCGTCATCTTCGACGCCCTCTCGTCGGTGTTGGTGATGGTGATCCCCACGACGGCGTCCATCTCTCCGAGGATGTCTGCATCCCTGAGGACCAGGTCCGACTTCGTGTGTACGTGGATCCGCCTGCGGCGGTCCCGCAGTATCTCCAGGCACATGAGCGTCAGCCTGAACCTCCTCTCGGCGTACTGGTACGGGTCGGTGACCGTCCCCAGCCCGATGGTCCCGTCGACGCCCGGCAGCTCCCTCGCCAGGCGTTCCGGTATGTTGCGCTTCACCCTCACGACCCTCCATGTCCGGGGGTCGCTGTGCGTCACCCCGGGGCCGTAGCAGTAGACGCATCCGTGCTCGCACCCCCCGTAGGGGTTGAGCGCGTAGTCTATCCCCGGCAGCCCCGAGGGCGACAGGGCGCGTGTGCATTCCACCGTGCGGAACTCCCCATCCCAGTCACCGCGCCCCTCGATGAAGTCCGTGAGCGTCGTGTCAGTAATAGTCCTCGATCCTCCTCTGGATCATCCAGTCCCTGAACACACCGGAGTGTTTGATCCACGTCGCCCTCCTGATGTCCATCACCCTCTCGACATGATCCATGACCCCGTCCAGGTTCTCGTAGTGGTAGGGTTCGGTCCTGAGCGCCGCACGGACGTTCTCCCTGACGTTCCAGACCCCCACGGGCATCACGTATCCCGGATGCGCCTCCCTGAGTATCACGGCCCCGGCGGTCCTCCTCTCCCTCTCGAGGAGCTCGTTCACCCCCATCCTGGAGGCGTAGTAGCATCCTCCGATGTGGGCGTACTCGGTCCTCCCGTCGAAGAACTCGCAGTCCGAGATGATGTCGACGGTCTTCCCCATCGGGTTCCAGGTCGTGTTGGGGTACCAGGCCTCTATGAGCTCGAACCTCCAGGTGCAGGGCATGAGGACGATGAGCCAGCGGTTGTCAAGCTGCTCCCACTGATACACCCGGAAGTCGTCTATGGTGTCGTAGAACCTGGTGGTCTTCAGCATGTCCTTCCCGATTATGTCGTCCACAGCCGTGATGCTCCATCTCGTCGGCACGAACCTGCGGTTCCTCCCGATCCCCATGGTGCCGACGGAGAACGCCTTCTCGATCTCGGATATGAGCGTCCCGTTTCTGTACGCGGACACCACCGCGTCTGCGGCCTTCATGTCCGTGTCGTAGAAGCTCTTCTCCAGGTTCCTCTCGAACCTCCCGTTGCCCATCCTCATCGTCTCCATCCTGGCGGACGGGCCGAAGGGCTGGACCTCGTCGTCAAGGACGATCCTCCCCCTGGGCTTGTGGGAGAACGAGGTCTCCACGTCGACGGGGCGCTCCGCGAGCGCCAGCTCCTGCACGTTGTCGACCATCCTCCCGTATCTGGCGAAGTCGGTCGCGTCTATCCTGTACTTCCCCCTGACGAGGCGGAATCTGAAGTCAACGATCTCGTCGATGGACTTCCCCATCCACATCTCCGGGCGGTCCATCACCGTCGTGTCCCCGAACTCCGGGGGCAGGAGAGGGCCTATGTCCACCTTCGGGTAGCCGTAGCGACCGACGAACACCGACGGCGGGCTGGAACCCGCAATGTCCTTCATGTCGATCAGGGGCATGGTGCGCTGCTGTGAGTAGAACTTGATCATCAGCGGGCAGCGGTCCTTGCCGCAAAGCCTGTGTGCCCCCTTGCAGATGGAGCACAGCCCGTTCTTGACGGGAGGGTCGTTCAACTCCACGGCCTTGTCGAAGAAGGAAGCGCCGTCGGATGCAGTCATGGGACCTCGGTGTATCAAGGTGAAGCAGAAGCCAGTTAGGAATCTCTTCCAAGCAAGGGGTCCGGCTTCCGCTTTACCTCAATGATGCCCTGGGACGTTATTAAAGTTTCCACCAGAAGGCCAGATGACGCGTCGGACAGTAGGAAATCAGCCCGCCCAGACGGAAATAACAAGTAAAAAGAGGATAAAAAATTAAGGAAATGGTATTTTTGTATTGTTCATTCCCGGACTTCCCTGTCCGACGACGAGATGGGCAGAAGGTCCAGGCCGAACAGCTTCCTGAAGTCCGGGCGCAGCTTCTCGAGGCTCCACAGCTCCATCCGGGGGTCCTCGTCCGAGACGAGCTCCAGCAGCACCGATCCATTGGTCCTGCTCATCCTGATGTCCCTCACGGTGTGGTTGCGGTGCCTGTCCGCCACGTCCGCGATCCTCAGGAACATGGCGCACTCCCTGATCGCGAGGGCCTCCTCGCGCGGCAGGTCGGCCAGACGGTTGTCCTTGCCCCCCGGGAACTTCTTGTGGTGGAACCTCACGATGAGACCCATGTCGCGGATCTCGTTGATGCTGAATCCCACCAGGTCCGCGTTCTCTATGATCACCTGGGACAGTATGTTGTGGTTGGTGTAGCTCACAAGCTCCCCGATGTCATGGAGCAGAGCGGCGCATGACAGCAGGTTGCGGTACCCGTCGCTCATCCCGTGGAGACCCAGTTCCTTGGCCTGGTCGAACAGCATCAGCGCGTTGCGGTTGACCGTCTCCGCATGCTCCTCGTCGTACTGGCACCTGTGGGCCAGTGCCCTCACGGACGAGTACCTCGTGTCGAATATGGTGTACCCGTGCGAGAGCATGTGGTCGATCTGCATGCCCTGCTTCAGCCCCTTGGGGCTGATGTCCATCCTCTCGATTCCGAACTGGGACATCAGCTCCTCTGCCACGGCCCCTCCGGCAACGATGATGTCCGCGCGTCCCTTCCCGAGACCCGGAACGGTGTACCTTCCGACCATGTCCCTGGATCTGACACCGGGCATCAGCTCCCTCAGCTCCCTCAGCGTCAGGTAGGATGAGTCGGAGTCCCCGCGCCTCGCCGCGCACATCTCCGCCAGGGCTATGAGCGTGCCGGAGGACCCCACCGCCCTGGAGAACCCGATCTCCTTCACCCTGTTGACGGCGTGGTACGACGATATGTCCACGTTGCGGAGCATCATGCTGTAGTCTTCGTCGGAGACCGGCGCCCTGCAGTCCACCCCGAGCCCGTAGGCGTACCTGACGGCGCCCATGCTCAGGCTGTCCAGGAAGAGGTTCTCCCCCTTCTCGCGGATGATCACCTCGGTGCTCCCTCCGCCGATGTCTATCTCCAGTGTCCTCTCCTCAGGGCCGCGGTCCCCGAAAACGCCCAGAGCGATCAGCCTCGCCTCCTCCGTCCCGGGGATGACCTTGACCTCCGCGTTGGCCGAGAGGGCGGCTATGAGCTCCTCTCTGTTGGACGCCTCCCTCGTCGCGCATGTCGCGTAGGCGATGACCTTGTCGGCCCCCAGGTCCTTCGAGATGCCGGCGAACCTGGACACCACCAGGGCGCTCTTGTCGATGGTCTGCTGGTCTATCCGCCCGGTGCTGTACAGGCTCTGACCCAGGCGGACGGTCTCCTTGTCCTGGAAGACCGGTGTGCCGGACGAGTCCTTGTAGAACCTGACCACCAGGAGGTGGATCGAGTTGGTCCCGACGTCTATGAACCCTACGGTCTCCGACTCACTCGGTGCCATGCCAAACTCCTCTGTGGTCTATCAGCCACTTCTGGGAGCGCAGCTTCTTCTCATCGGGTCCGCGCTCGGGGATGACGTACGTCCCGTCCGGCTGGAGGACCCTGGCCTTGACGTTGTCGGCCAGGTGGATGTTCAGGATGTGGTCCCTGATGTTCGCCATCATCTGCTTGTCCAGGACGGGGAACAGCACCTCTACCCTGGCTAGGAGGTTCCTGGGCATCATGTCGGACGATCCCATGTACATCTCCGGGTTGCCGCCGTTCTCGAAGTAGTATATCCTGGCGTGCTCCAGGAACCTGTCCACGATGCTGGTGACCCTGATGTTCTCGGATACGCCCGGCACTCCGGGGCGGAGGCAGCACAGGCCCCTGATGTTGAGGTCGACCCTCACGCCAGCCATGGACGCCTTGTAGAGGGACGCTATTATGTCGGAGTCGATGAGCCCGTTGGCCTTCATCGCTATGTATCCGTTCCCGGTGACCTTGTGGACGTCGATCTCCCTCTCGATCTTCTTGATGAGGGAGCTCTTGAGCGTGAGTGGCGCGACCAGCAGATGGTTGTACATCCTTGGACCGAAGTACCCGGTTAGGGCGTTGAACAGCTCCCCCACGTCCTCCCCGATCTCGGGGTTCGCCGTGAGGAACGATATGTCGCCGTACTGGCGGGCGGTGGACGTGTTGTAGTTGCCCGAGCTCATGTGGGTGTACCTCACGAGCCTGTTGCCCTCCAGGCGGACCACCTGGAGCAGCTTGGAGTGGACCTTCAGGTCGACGGGCCCGTACACGACGTGGACGCCCATCTTCTCCAGCTCCCTGGCCCAGAGGATGTTGTTGCTCTCGTCGAACTTCGCGCGGAGCTCCATCAGGACGGAGACGGTCTTCCCGTTCTCCCTCGCCCTCATCAGGGCCTTGACGATGGACGGGTCCTTCCCTATCCTGTAGAGGCATATCTTGATGCTCTGCACGTCAGGGTCGTCCGCAGACACAGAGACGAACCTCACTATGGTCGAGAAAGTCTCGTAGGGATGGTACAGTATCCAGTCCCTGGACTTGATCGCCTCGTAGATGTCCATGCCCTCGGCGAGCTCGGGAGGGGTGTAGGGCTCGAACGGCTTGTCCTTCAGCTTGGGGAAGTCCAGCCCCACGAGCTCCCACAGGTCAACCAGCATGATGGCGTCCGTCCTGTGCACCTGGACGCCCGTGAGCTTCAGGTTCTTGGAGAACAGCCTGACCATCTCGGTGGGCATCGTGCCCTCGGCCACCATCCTCACGGGGAACCCCACGTCCCTGTCCTCCAGGGACTCCTCCACAGCCGTCATGAAGTCGCAGGCCTCGTCGATGGTCACCTTGACGTCCGCGTTGCGGGTGACCCTGAACATGTAGGCCCCGTCGACATCCAGGCCCGGGAAGAGTGCGGATATGTGCGTCTCGATGATGTCCTCGAGCATCACGAACGTGAGTCCCGACGGTGACGGCACGCGGATGAACCTCGGCAGGGGGCCGACGGGGACCTTCACCCTGGCGTACAGCTGGTCATGGTTCTTGTCGTACATCCTGACGGCGATGTTGAGCGAGTTGTTCGAGATGAACGGGAACGGGTGGCTCACGTCCAGGGCAAGAGGGGTGAGGAGCGGGTGGACCCTCTCCTTGTAGAACTGCGACACCCAGGCCTGCTGGTCCGGGGACAGCTCCTCGACGCGCCTGATGCATATGCCCTCCCCCTCGAGGTCCTTCTTCAGCTCGTTCCAGCAAGCGCCGTACTGCTGGACGAGCTCCTGGACGGTGACGGAGATCTTCTCCATCAGGACGCTGTAGTTCACTGACATGTAGTCGGGCCCCGGAATCGGCGTCTTGGCCAGGATGCCGGGCACGCGGATCATGAAGAACTCGTCCATGTTCCCGTAGCAGATGGCCAGGAACTTCACCCTCTCGAGCAGGGGGTTGCTCCCATCCATGGCCTCCGACAGGCAGCGCCTGTTGAACTCCAGCCATGAGAGCTCCCTGTTGATGTAGTACTTCTCGTCGTAGAGGTCAGGTGATCCGGGGGCCTCAGTCATCATTCCACCTCGGGCTTCCTGACCTTGACCGATTCGCAGTGCGCGTGGAGGCCCTCGGCGGTGGCGAGCGCCTCTATGGTGGGCGCCAGGTTCGCCAGCCCCTCCTTCGTGAGGTACTGGACGGTGGACGTCTTCATGAAGTGCGCCACGTTCAGGCCGGAGCACGTCGCGGCGTTGCCGGCGGTGGGGAGCACATGGTTGGTCCCGGACGCGTAGTCGCCGGCAGCCACCGGGGTGTAGGGGCCGACGAATATGGACCCGCCGTTCCTGACCTTGCTCAGCATGTCCAGCGGGTCCCTGACCTGTATGGACAGGTGCTCGGGGGCGATTCCGTTCATGATCTCGACCGCCAGGTCCATGTCCTCGGCGATGATGTAGCCCGAGTTGTTCAGGGCCTTCTCGATGATCTCCTTCCTGGGGGCCTTCTCTATCATCTTCTCCATGACCGCCCATGTCCTGTCCGGCAGGTCCGGGTCGCAGGTGACCAGGATGCTGGCGGAGGAAGGGTCGTGCTCGGCCTGGGCGATGAGGTCCGCTGCCAGGAACTCGGGAACGGCCGAGTCGTCGGCTAGCACGCCGATCTCAGAGGGCCCTGCGGGGAAGTCTATCTCCACCTTGTTCCTCAGCATCATCTTGGCACCGGTGACGAACACGTTCCCGGGCCCTACGATCTTCTGCACGGGTTCGATGCTCTCGGTACCAAGGGCCATGGCCGCGATGGCTTGGGCGCCGCCCGTCTTGTAGATCTCGTCGGCGCCGGCGATGTCGGCGGCCACGAGGGTCAGGGGGTTGATGGGTGCGGGCGTGCAGATGATGACCTCGTCGACACCGGCGACCCTGGCGGGGATGACCGTCATCAGGACGGTGCTGGGGTAGGACGCCCTCCCTCCGGGGATGTAGCATCCGACCCTCTCCAGGGGGGTGCTCTTGACACCGAGGGTCACTCCAGGCTCGACCTCTCTGAGCCAGAGTCCGGGAGGCATCTGCATCTCGTGGAAACGCTGGATGTTGTAGGCGGAGTTCTCGAGCTCCTCGACGAGCTCCGGGGAGACCTTCTCGTAAGCCTCCTCGATCTCTTCCCTCGTGACGGCGATAGAGTCCAGGTCCACGTGGTCGAACTTCTTGGCCAGCTCCCTGATGGCCTTGTCTCCGTTCTGACGGACGTTCTCCACGATCTCCCTGACTGTGTCCTCGACTTGTCCGACCTTGGACTCACGGTTCTCTTTCCAAAAGTCCTCGTTGACTTCTTTCCACATGAAGGGCCGTATTTTTTTGTATATGATTTATAGGATTCCTTCATAGCATACGTATGGCTATATATTCCAGTCGAGAGGCGTGTAGGTGAGATATGATTCCGCTACCGACTGCCGCAGGCGGATGGCCAGATTACGGGATGCGGCATCGCATTCGTCAGTGACGCGGTCCGCGAAATTCATTTAACGGTGGAGGCCGTACGAAGCGTGCGACATGAAGGTCATAATCATCGGCGCCGGCGAGGTCGGGAGGGTCTCCGCCGAGACCATCTCCAAGATCCACGACGTGCTGGTAATCGAGAGGGACGAGGGGGTCTCCAACGCTCTCAAGAGCCGTCTCAATGTCTCCACCCTCAAGGGCGATGGCACGAACCCGAAGACTCTGGCGTATGCCATAGAGAACCATCGCGCCGACATGATCATCTCGACCCTCAACAACGACGCCTCCAACCTTTTCGTCTGCATGATAGCCAAGCGCGTAAAGCCGGGCATCAGGACCGTGGCGTCCATCACAGACCCTGACTACAGGATAGAGACGTCGGCAGACGGTTTCGACGGAGTGGACACGATAATCTCGCCGGAGCTGATCACAGCCGAGAAGATGTACAAGCTTTGCATCATGGAGAACGCCATCGACTACGAGAGCATCCCCGACCTGGGGGTTTCGGTGGCGACCTTCAGCGTGGGGCCGGAGCACGAGATCGTGGGCAAGGTGACCATGCATCTGAGCATCCCCGAGGGGTGCACCGTCTTCGCCATCTACAGGGACGAGACGCTCTTCACGGAGACCGACACGATGGAGATCCATACCGGAGACCACATCTTCGTCTTCGGGACGGACTCCGCCATCTCCCAGTTCAACGCCCTCATGGGGGTGGAGTACCCGGCTCGCAACTTCGTGATCCTCGGAGGATCGATCGTCGGCAGGAACCTGGCCAGGATGCTCGCCGCCGACAAGAAGACAGTCAAGATAGTCGACCGCGACGAGGCCCTGTGCAGGGAGATGTCCAAATCTCTCACGGGGGTCTCGATAGCCTGTGCCGACTTCACGGACCCGGACGTCCAGGTCAACGAGAACATATTCCGCGCCGACGCGACCCTCACGACCTCCCATGCGGACGACACGAACCTGCTCATGAGCATGACGGCCCAGAGGCACAACGCCAGGAAGGTCATAACCCGTTACTTCACCAAGGAATACGAGGACATCTTCCGCTACACCGGGATAGAAACCATAATCGGATACTACAGGATAGTGTCCAACGAGATCACCAAATGCACCATCTCCGACGAGATGGCCCTCATGAGGGCCAGGGAGGAGGGCGAGGTGTTCTTCATCCACAATGTGAACGAGAAGTCGTCCCTGAGGGACAGGTACATTGGCGACCTGAAGGTCCCGGACGGCGTCAGGCTCGTCGCAGTGAAGAGGGGCGACTCCATGGTGTACCCGCGCCTGGACACGAAACTCGTAGACGGAGACCAGGTCATAGTCTTCACCGCCCAGGTGAAGCGCTCGGATCTCGGCAGGCTCCTCGGAAGGTCCTCCGTGCCGGAGGTGTGAGCCTGGGCGTCACAGTCCGTGGCAACGTCCGCCGTTTCGGGCGGGAGAGCACGACCCTGCGCATACTCGGGATGATCGAGATGGTGTTCGCGGCGCTGCTGGTCGTGCCTGCGGTCATCGCTCTTTACCTAGACGAGGACCCGATGGTCTTCATATATCCGATTGTCCCGCTGGCCCTGATGGGTCTGGCACAGTACACGTTCTTCTCCGAGTCCAAGAACTTCAGGGCGGTTAACGGTCTCCTCCTGGTGGGCCTCGTCTGGTTCTCCATGTTCATCATGGCCAGCATCCCGTACCTGTTCACGGGCATGTCCCTCGTGGACTCCCTTTTCGAGTCGATAAGCGGTGTGACTACAACCGGGCTCTCCGTGATGACCGACGTGGAGTCCCAGGCCATGAGCCTCCTGATCTGGAGGGCGATGACCATGTGGGTCGGAGGTATCATGGTGGTCATCGTCTTCATGTACATGCTGCCGATGTTCGGTATCGGGCGCAGCGTGTTCTACAACGAGCTGTCCGGATCCGGGTCTTCCAACTACTCGGTCAGGATGAAGAACGCTGCCAAGTCGTTCATCTTCTCCTACGGCATCCTGAGTCTGATAAACATCGTTCTCCTGCTGATATGCGGCATGGACTTCTTCGAGGCCTTCTGCCTCATGTGCACCACCATATCCACAGGCGGCCTCATGTGCACCAACGACAGCATGATGTCGTACTCGGACGCCATCCAGCTGATCACGATCCTGTTCATGTTCCTGGGAGGTACGAACTTCTACCTCCACTACCGCGCCCTCTACAAGAGGGACAAGAAGGTCTACCGGGGGAACTCGGAGTTCAGGACCATGGTCGGATGGTTCCTGGGGATATCGGTTATAATCTACCTGCTGGTGGCGTTCGACAGCTCCACCTTCCACACCATGAACCTGCAGGAGCATCTGGAGACGTTCAAGAACGCCCTGTTCACCACCGTCTCCCTCGGCACGACCACAGGCCTGTACGTGGAGGACTTCACCCTGTACCCGTCCCAGTGCACCGCCCTTCTGATGCTTGTCGCCCTCATCGGTGCCTCATCAGGGTCCACCAGCGGAGGTATAAAGTTCAGCAGGCTCAGGATAATATACGAGTTCCTGAAGAACGGATTCGGGAAGATGGTTCATCCGAACGGCGTCTACGATGTGAAGATGGACGGGGCCAGCGTGGACGACGGCACCGTCATGTCGGCGCTCACGGTCTTCCTGATGTTCGTTTGCACCCTCATGGTCGGTGCGGTGATATTCATGATCTACGGCATGGACATGGTCGACTCGTTCGGACTGGCCATTTCCAGCGTTGCCAACGGCGGCATGGGATTCGGAAACTTCGGTCCTACGGGGAACTTCGCGTCGCTGGAGGATCCGCTCAAGATCATACTGATGGTCCTGATGTGGGTCGGTCGTCTGGAGATCATCACGGCTCTGGTCCTGCTTACTCCCACGTTCTGGCGCGAGCTGTATGAGAACCGCCGCTCCAAGAAGGTGAGCAAGTACAGGATGAAATGGGTCAGACGGGAGATGGTCGGGGATTCCGATACGACGGCCCAACGCCCCTCCCGGCGCCGTGTCCGCGGTTCCAGGCGCCGATGTCAGTGACCCTCGCAGTATGTGAGTACGTTCAATGCCGCCTTGTCGCCCGGGGACTTCTCGTTGATAGCTCCAGCGACGATGCGGGCCTTGTCGTACTCGCCCTTCCATGCCAGGCAGATGCCGAGCGTCTCCATGGCTCCGATGTGGCCGTTGTCGATCTTGATGGCACGCGTGGCGTAGCCGGCAGCCGCCTTGTAGTTGCCGGAGATCCTGAGCGCGAATGCGATCAACGAGTTGGAGTCCGCGGATTTGTCCTTGAGTCCGGCTCTGGCGTACTTCATTGCCTCCTTCTCCCTTCCGGCCAGCAGGAGGGATGCCACGTACGCCCTCCTCACCTGGTAGTTCTGCGGGTACTCATCCAGGAGCTTCTCGGCGGTTTCCACGGCCTCCTTGTGTCTTCCGAGGGCGCTGTCGATCTCCGTGAGCATGACCCTGTCGAACGGCGACATCTCATCAATGCGGGATATCGTGTCGAAGGCCTCCTCGTACTCGTCGAGGTCCATCAGGCACAATACGGACATCCTGACAACGGAGTCGTCCGCGTCCATGGACTTCAGTATCGAGAGGGCGCTGGATGGATACTCGAGCCCGCGCAGGGCGCCGGCCACCTGGACCAGCGTCTCCCTGTCCTCCGGTAGGGACTCCATGAGCATGCGGAGGATCTCCTGCGACGTGGGTCTGTCTCCGACCACCTTGAGGAGTGACAGGCACTTGATTCTGGTCATGGGATCCCCGTCCCGGGCTATGGCCAGGGATTTGGGGCCGACCAGCTCGCCTCTGCCCTCAGAAATGTCCTTCCTTATCTCCGCGAACGCCTCGTCAGTGTCCATCGTGGCCCCGATTGCGGGTTTCGGAAATAAAGATTAGCGGTCACCAAGTGCATCGGGATGTCTCAGTGGCTGCGGTTCCGAGGCACTGGGATGACATGTAGGCGACGCAGGACAATAGCGGGATCAGGGGTCATTTGCAGGTTCGACAGGGCATCGAAGTGCGCCCGGCCACTCTGGCCGTCGACGGCATCGGTCGGACATAGCCAGAGTCCAGTGACTGGGTCGGTGCTGACGGTCCTCTTACGCCCCTTGGACGAGATGTAACTAAACAAAATATACTTTGAATCAGATTAAGGAGCGCCCATGATGATCAAGTCCCTCCATGTTCTGAAGCTCTTCAACGAGTACGATTACCATCTCGACATATGCTGTCCCCTGACGTTCCTCCACTCGCCTAACGGCCTTGGGAAGAGCACACTGATGCGCATGCTGTACGCCGCGCTCAAGGGGGATGTGAAGTACCTGTCCGAGGTACCGTTCGAGAGGCTGGAGATAGCCTTCGACGACGAGTCGTTCCTCATCATCCAGAACTTCAAGGGGGAGCTGATCTCGCTTGTGCAGAAGAACGAGGTAGACACGCCCCTGACACCGGACGAGATGGCGGAGGTCTGTAACGTTGTGTACATCCCGCCTGAGAGGCTGGCCGTTAGGAGGAGGGATGGTCATCTCGCCCCGACTCTGGAGGCATACGCTCAGGAGCTTCATGAGCAGTTCAGGTACGCCAAGGAGCACAGGGAGCTGGATCCGCACCCAGAGAGGGCCAGACCAGATCTCACCGACGGGGAGCTGGAGTTCTGGGCAAAGGACCTCAAGGCGAAGCTCGATTTCATCAAGGATGCCGGGTTCGAGCCGGAGATCCCCGCAGGGAAGAAGTTCCCGCCATCCAGGTACGAGATCGCCAAGGACCGTCAGGGGTACATGGACCTGAACTGCTCCATAGCGGAGTACGTCGAGAGGAACTACACGCTGGCGGAGTCCGTCATCATCTACAAGGACATAGTCAACGAGATCTTCATCAACAAGACGCTGACGGTCTCGGACACGGGGAGGATCGGTGTCAGCATGAACAACGGGACCTCTCTGCAGATCCAGAAGCTGTCGTCCGGGGAGAAGCAGATCCTGATAATGTTCTACGCCCTGCTCTTCCATGCCGAGCCCGGATCTATCGTGGTGCTGGACGAACCCGAGATATCGCTGCATGTCAGCTGGCAGCAGAAGCTCGGCAGGTTCTTCGCCGACATCTGCAGGGTAAGGAACCTCCAGATGATAGTAGCCACCCATTCCCCGCAGGTCATACACGACATGTGGGACTCCGCCAGGGAGCTGAGGCCTGCAAATGCGTGAGTACATAACATCAGACGACATCTGCAACCAGATCTCCATGGAGAGGACTGTGTTCGACGGTACCTTCCTGGTTGTCGAGGGCATAACCGACGAGAGGCTGTTCGAGAAGTTCGTGGACAAGGACAGGGTCAGGATAATCGAGGCGCACTCCAAGGACAACGTCCGTCATGCCGTGAAGGACATGTCCTCCGTCCGCAGGGACAGGGGGGTGATTGGAATCGTGGACCCGGACCTCGACAGGCTCAGGGGGAGGGGCGCCAAGAGGCCACTGTTCCACACCGACTGCCGTGACATGGAGATGATGGTAATCAGGAGCAACGCCCTGGACGATGTGCTCGACGAGTACTGCGACAGGGAGCCGCTGATGAAGTTCACTGAGTCCGTCGGACCGGTCAGGGATGCGCTGGTCTCCGCCAGCTATCCGATTGGCCTTCTGATGTACATATCGCAGACCGAGGGGCTCAACCTGAGCTTCAAGGACCTGGACTTCGAGAGGTTCATCAACCCTCGCACGCTTTCGCTCAACGAGTCGGCGATGGTCGACTCGGTCATCTTCAACTCGAAGAGCTGTCGCATGGGCAGGAAGGAGATCCTCAACCGCCTCGTCCGCGAGGCCGAGCGCCTGGAGGACAAATGGGAGGCCGCCAGGGGGCACGACACCGTGGGGATCCTTCTGATAGCCCTGAAGCGGAACTTCGGATCCTTCAACAGCAGGAACCTGAGCGAGGGCGAGCTGGGAGGGGCGCTGAGGCTGGCCTTCTCCGACAGCTGCTTCAGGGGCACCCGGCTCTACAGGGACACTGAGGAGTGGGCCAGGGAGAACGGCGTCGATCTGTGGGACCTGAGGGAGTGATCACTCCAGCGTGATGTCCTCTTCCTTGATCCCGTCGGCGGTCTCCATTATCTTCCTTATCCTGCGTTCGCCGTCCTCGAGGATGGACCTGCAGTGGTCCCTCAGCACGACCGCCTGCTCGTATATCCTGAGGCTCTCGTCGAGGCCGATGCCCCCGTCCTCCAGCCTCCTAACGAGTCCCTCGAGGGCGTCCATGCTCTCCTCGAAGCTCATCTCCTCGACCTTCTGCCTGTAGTCATCCATTCCTTGTCACCTCTCTTATCTCAGCCTGTGCGGTGCCGTCCATCATGCCGACCGTGACCACGTCCCCCGCCGAGAGTCCATCGACGGAGGTGATCACGCGCCCGCTGCCGTCGGTCACCATGCCATACCCGCGCGAAAGGACGTTGCGGGGGTTCAGGCTCTCCAGTCTCCCCGACAGGGCTTCCAGGCGGGCGCGGTCCGCCCTCAGTCCGGAATCCACGGTGTTCTCGGCCCTCGAATAGAGCGATTCCATCCTTCCGCGGAGGATTTCCATCCTGTCCAGGCCTGATGCCGGGGAGAGCTTGGCGCTCGCGACATTGAACCTGCTGCGCATTTCGGACACCTTCCCCAGGAGGGCGTTGTCCATCCTGGCGGACACATCGTCGACCGACATCCCCATCATGACGATGTCCCCCAGGGCCTTCCTCGGGGAGAGGCGGGTGTCAGCCACGGCGAAGCGTGAGCGCATCCTCTCCAGCACCCCGGACAGGGCCCTGCTGGCGCGCGCCATGCCTTCGTTGATCTGCCTGGATGTCTCCATCCTGTCGCGGAGTATCAGCGCGGCGGCTCCGGTCGGAGTGGGTGCCCTGAGGTCGGCGACGAAGTCTGCTATCGTGAAATCCGTCTCGTGACCCACCGCCGACACGACAGGGGTTCTCGAAGCGGCTATCGCCCTGGCGACCCTCTCCTCGTTGAACGGCCACAGGTCCTCCAGCGAGCCGCCTCCCCTGGCCACGACTATTATGTCCACGCCGGCTCTGTCGAGAAGCTCAATGCCGTGGACGATGGTGTCCGCGGCCCCTTCGCCCTGCACCATGGACGGCGCCAGGATTATGTCCGCGGGGAATCTCGATGCGGAGGTGGTGATTATGTCGTGGATGACCGCCCCGGTCTCCGACGTGACCACACCGATCCTCCTGGGGTACCTGGGGAGCGGGCGCTTGCGGGACTCGTCGAACAGCCCCTCGGCCTGCAGCTTCCTCTTCAGCTCCTCGAACGCCAGGTACAGATCGCCCACACCGGAGGGGCGCATGGTCTCCACGATGAACTGGTAGGACCCCCTCTGGACGTAGATGTCCACAGAGCCGAAGGCGGAGACCTTCATGTTGTCCTTGGGCTCGAAGTCTATCCTCTGGCGGGAGCGGGCGAACATCGTGGCCCTGATCTCGCTCCCCGGGTCCTTGAGGGTGAAGTAGTAGTGGCCGGAGCTGGCCCTGGTGAGGTTGGATATCTCCCCGTTGACCCAGACGTCCCTGACAGCCGGTGAGTTGGCCAGGATGTTCTTGGCACGGTTGTTCAGCTGGGTGACGGTCACCGTCTCGGGCATGGTCCGGTCATGGGTGATTCCGTATAAAACTGGATTCGGGAACCGCGTCGATTCCCCGCGGAACACTATTATAAGCGGTGTACTTTGGAAAGGCCATGGACAGGGAAGAGCTGCTGGCCCGCATGTCTGATGACACCAAGCAGTACATCGACAGCGCCTGGGACATGTACAACGCCCCCTTCGCCCGTTTCATGGGCGTGGAGGTCGTGTCCATAGGTCGCGATCGCACGGTCTGCGAGATGGAGCTCAGGCCCGAGCTCATGAACAGCATGGGCAGGGGTCATGGGGCCGCCATATACGCCCTCATCGACCACACCTTCGCCATCATGTGCAATCTGGACCACCCCAGCACGGGCCAGAGCACGACGATATCATTCTTCCGTCCCGCATCGGGGAAGTTGAGGGCCGAGTGCGTCCCGATCAACAGGTCCAGGTCCCTGGAGGTCTACGACGTGAGGGTCTACAACGAGGACGGGAAGCTCATCGCATCGTCCAGCAACACCGCCTTCGTGTTGAAGAGGGAGTGAGATGGCTGACCGCCGCTGCCCCTACTGCGGTGAGCTGGTCCCCAGCAACAGCCTGACCTGCCCCAAGTGCTACAAGAGGATCCCGAAGGAGCCGGAGCCGGCGTCCAAGAGGGAGGAGAGGCATGAGAACGGTGGGAAGCGCGACTACAGCAGGAAGATCGCGGTCTTCCTGTGTCTGATCCCGGGGCTGTTCGGCCTGCTGGGTCTCGGCCTGATCTACAGGAACCCCAGGCAAAAGAGGGGGTACATCGCGCTGGCCATCGGTCTGCTCGTGTTCGTGGCGGCTGCGTTCCTCACAATGGGCGGGTTCACGATTTTCCTGGCGGTGCCGTTCTGGATCGTCTACGTCCTGATGTACCTGGGATGTCTGGCACTCATCGGGTTGGACAACTTCTCGGTCAGGGTCTTCTGATCAGAACCATCCGTCCTTTCTGAGAACCATCAGGACCGATGTGGCCATCTGAGCAAGGTCCATGGCCCTGCGGCCGTCACCCACGCACGACGGGTCTCCCGGACAGAGGGTGTCGTAAGCCCTCCTGATCAGCTCGTGCTCCATCTCCGGAGGCCCCCTCAGATCCGTGTCCAGGCGGGATGAGATCGATGGGAGGAGGGTCACCTCCCGGGCGCAGTCCCAGGGCTCGAAGCTCAGATGCTTCCCGAACACGTTCCCCACGTTGTAGGAGGTGCATTCCTTCCCGAATATGGTCTTCTGGAGTCCCTTCGCGACGATGTCCAAATCCTCTCCGGAGTACAGCTCCTCTGGCTCTATGCCGTACGCATCGGAGAGGTGGTCCAGGGCGCCCTTCCCCAAGTCCCGTGGATCGATAAGCACGGATCCATCGTACACGGTGTCGAAGTCGCTCCCGTCGGCGAGCATCCTGCACACCGCCACCTCGGCCACCCCGTCGTCGGGGGCGCCTTTGGGCCCTGTGGTCGCAATCTCCACGACGTACACCTCATCCATGTCCACCACATGGAGGATTCCGTATTCAAAGGGAGCGCAGTCCGTCATCAGGACCGGGCAACCGACCCCGAATCCACCGAGGCCGAGGAGGGCCGGCGAGGTGATGCCAGTACATGCATCGTCATCGAGCATTCATGACGGTCACAGCGGACCGGAGACGGTCCCGGGAACATACATACTCATCCTTATTATCGAGCCGTCCGATGTCCGGACATGCGGCGCCTCAGGACCATCGACGACCTCTACTCGGATGTGAAGGACTACGACCTCGTCATAACCAACGACGCGGCGCTGGAGACCGCCCTCAACTCCAGGATAACCGTCCCGCGCATCGGCCAGTTCTGCATGACGCCCAGGCACATCGCATATCTGCTGGCCCCGAAGGAGATGGGCTCGCCGGTGGCCAAGGACATGACCATAATCGCAGCCGTCCGCGAGGACACGGGCTACGACCTGAGGTACATCTACAGCGAGATCAAGAATTTCAGGGAGATAAGGAGGCACACCGCGGAGGTCCGTAAGCATCTGAACACGAGGAGGTCCGCCAGGGTCTACGACTCCTATGAGTCCCTTCCGACGGTGGAGAGGGTGATGGCCAACTTCGATCCCGAGAACAGCGAGTTCTTCCGGGGCAAGAGGGTGGCTATGATCGGGGTCGAGCTGTTTGACGATCTGGACAAGCACTTCATCCCGCTGGACGCGGATTTCTTCGACATATTCGCCGACGACGGCTACACGATACCGGAGATCAGGGTGGTGGGCAACGACCGCCAGCTGGCCGAGAACGCTGTGGACCTGGTGGACCCTGAGAAAGCGGATGACTTCGCCATAGTGCTCAACGCCACCGCGCCAATCGCCGACGCCGTTAGGGCGGCGCTATACCGTCGGAGGCTGCCGTTCATCAACCGCATGGACGTGAAGGACATGGCGCCCATCCGGGACTACCTGAGCTTCCTGACCCACTCGTTCAACTACGAGACGGTCAGGGTCAGGCAGGTCAAGGAGCTGTTCTCGGCCTACAACGGATTCATCCTCCCCGGCGCGGAGGAGTACCTGCTGAGCCGTCAGGACGGGGAGGTCCTGAGGCAGCATGCCAAGGAGCTCAAGGAGATCATGCGCAGGGTGTGCCACGAGGGAATGACCTTCGGCGAGGTCAGGGACGAGATATGCCTGAGGTCAACAAAGATGCATGTGACCAACCTGCTGAAGGACCTGAACCTCGAGGACAAGGTCGTCACACCCGGGGAGCTTGCCAACCTCAGGTACGCGGTGGAGAACATCGGGGATCTCACCAACACCGAGCAGCGCAAGCTCGAGGAGACCACGGGCGTGCTGCTGGCCGACTGCACGAAGTCCGTCTACGTCGACCGTCCCGTGGTGATCTACCTGGGGATGGGACAGGACTGGGACGTCAGGGTCGTTGGGAAGAGGTATCTGGATCCCGAGGACGAGAACGACAGGAACGCCGCCAGGCTGGAGGCCCTCCTCCAGCAGGGGGAGAGGAGGGTGTACATGGTCAACACCACCAAGAACGGGAAGGAGGCCCATCCGGCGCTCACGTTCAGCTCCATAGAGAGGGACGATGATGGGAAGAAAAAGCCGTGCCCGGGGTTCGCCGACATCTGCTCCAAGGTCACCGCAGGACGCTGGAAGGTCCCGCAGGACAGTGAAACGATCGCTCTGGGCCAGACCGACGTGGACTCCGACAAGGAGTTCGACGCGCCCTTCTCCAAGACCACCTACAACGCATTCAGGTACTGCCCGAGGAAGTACATGTTCGCATCCGTGCTCAGAGATTCCGACAAGACGTACACGGTGTTCGGCAACCTGATCCACGAGTTCGCCGAGCTGTACGCCTGCCATCCTGATGCTGTGCGCCAGACGGAGGAGGGCAGGATTGTGGATATGATTTCCGAGCGCTACGCGGGGCTGTCGTCACCGTCCATGGAGCCGCTGGACAGGGACAGGATCACCCTGGCCGTGAGGAACGTCATGTCCTACATGGACAGGAACTCCATCATGATGACCGATCTCGTCGATTCCAACTCCTCGCGCAAGTCGCCCAACGGCCTGATGACCGAGTTGGGCCTGGATGCATGCAGTCCCTCTTGCGAGCATGACCACCGCGGATCGGCCCACCCCCTCCACGGCATATTCGACCTATACAACGACGGGGTAGTCGTGGATTACAAGAGCGGGAGGATGAAGGGCGCATCGGACATAGCCAAGGCCATGTCAGGGGACAGCGACGAGCCGGAGTTCCAGCCGCTGATGTACCTGGCCCTCTCCCTCCAGGAGCCCGACTCCAAGGGGAGGTTCGACCAGTTCTATGTGATGGGGAACGACGTGGACTCCCTCCGGGACGGCTACGACATCATGTCCAACGTGGTGACCGTCAGGGTGTCGGATTCGGACCTCATGTCGGCGGCGATGGGGAGCGCCGACTACATGGAGACCCTTAGGCAGAATGTACGGTCGGAGTACCAGGACAAGCTGGAGGACATCATGGAGGCCCTCCGCACCTGCGGCGTGCCCGATCCCGAGAAGTGGAGGGAGGATGAGTCAGTCGTCGGGTCTGCGATCTCAGCCATTGGTGGGAAGGACAACAAGACCGCCCGTACGAACATGGGTCGCGCCATAGGGAAAATCGCCGACACTCTCAAAGGAGGTATCGCCCGGGGCCGGAGCGAGATCGTCATACCTAGATCCACGCTGGACTCGTTCCTGAGACAACTGGACAGCGACCACGCCGTCGCCGTTCGGATGTCCCGCACGGAGTTCCCGGCCCTTCCGCTGAAGGACTGCAAGAAATGCGATTACAGGGAGGCCTGCACCCTCGCCGTCATGGGCGTTTCCGGAGGTGACGAGGATGAGTAATCTCAACCCGTCCCAGCAGGCAATCGTGGACGCTACCGAGGGCATGGTGGTGGTCGACGCTGGACCAGGCACCGGGAAGACCCACACCATCGTGGAGAGGTACGTCAGGATCGTCTCCAGGGAGGATGTGTCCCCCAAGGACGTGCTGATGCTCACGTTCACCAACAACGCCGCCGGCGAGATGGAGGAGAGGATAAAGGACGCGATGTACGAGGTCGAGTCCCTGAAGGACGAGGCCAGCCTGGTGCAGGCAGGGACGTTCGATTCGTTCTGCCTCTCGGTCGTCATGGACTCGCCGGAGCAGGCGGGGGAGATCTTCGGCCTGAAGGAGAGGATCACCAGAGGGGCATCCATCGAGCAGAACGAGACCATGAACAGGGAGTGGTTCGGCTCCTTCCTGGACGACTTCCTCTCCCGCAGGGGAGAGGACTACGGCCAGTGGGCGGCCATCGGCAGTCAGAGGCCGGTTGACCTGCTGCATCTCATCGAGAGGCTGATGGCCAGGGGGCTGTACCCCCTCCGCCGGGGATGGTTCGGCATGGACCCGGAGGCCCAGCTCCTGGGGGACAGGAGCGCGGTGCTCTCTTACATGAAGCAGGCCAACGGCGCTTCCAAGAGATCGGTGAGCAAGACCCTCAACGACCTGCAGAAGAAGGAGCCACACCCGGCTCCGCCGCTGGACGAGGACGGGAGGATCGACGAGGAATCCCTGGTGGACGCCGCCTACGAGGACAGGACGGACCTGGTCCGCTTCATCCATGACATCTACTTCGAGTACGTGGAGAGGAACCTGGCGTCCGACCGTCTCACTTTCGGAATCACTTCCATGCTGGCCTTCGGACTCCTCTACGGGGACAGGGGTGTCAGGGAGAGGAACTCCTACAGCTATGTGATGATTGACGAGTTCCAGGACACCAACGCCAGCCAGCTGATGATCGCCCTGATGATCCTCAAGCGCCCCAACCTGTGCGTCGTGGGCGACTGGAAGCAGGGGATCTACGGTTTCAGGTTCGTCTCCGTGGAGAACATCCTGGACTTCGAATCGAGGATCGTCTCGCTAAGGAAATTCCTCAACGAGGACGACGTCCGCGTCCCGTTCCCGATCCCCGAGGTCGTCAGGCTCCCGCTCACTGTGAACTACCGCTCGTCCTCAGGGATCATAGACAGGGCGTTCGCCTGCCTGACCCTGAAGGGTTCCGATGACGACTGTGTGGAGGTCGAGGCCGTCATGGAGCGGGTCCAGCATCTGGAGCAGGGCAGGGATGACATAGGGGATGACACACAGGTCAGGTTCGTGAAGGCCCTGGACAAGGACGACGAGCTGAACCAGGTGGCGAGATGCGTACGCGACTACGTGGGTTCCGGCAGGTACGTGGTGCACGATAGGGGCGGTCCCCGCCCAATGGACTATGGGGACATAGCGGTGTTCTGCAGGACCGGGAACGCCTGCGCCGACGTTCTGTCCTATCTGGAGGGGGAGGGGATACCCGCGTTCCTCCAGGGGGACGTGGAGCTCATGTCTACCAGGGAGGGCAAGCTCGCGCTGGCGTGGCTTCGCTTCGTGAACAACGTTCGCGACCCCTGGGGGTACGTTCCCGTAATGGCGTACATGGGGTACACCCTCGTTCGCATCGAGGAGGCCAGGAACCGGACGAGGGACATGCCCATGGAGCTTCTGAGGCAGAGGAAGGTCCTGTACGATAAGCGCAGGAGGCCGACCGACCTGCTTACGACTCTGTTCGAGTTCCATGGCCTGGACAACGACATCACCCAGGCGATCATCGCCGTACTGGCGGAGAAGCACAGGGGCTCGCTGATGACCCTGTCCGACCTGGTCCGTCTGATGGAGAGGGACATCCAGGACGGCACGCGCTACCCGGTGGAGAACTCCGTGGACTCGGGTGCCGTCAGGATAATGACGATGCACAAGTCCAAGGGCCTGGAGTTCCCGGCCGTCATCATACCGTACGTGGACTCCAACTCCATGCCGCTGCCTCCCAGGATAAGGGAGACGTTCTTCTTCACCGAGAGGGCCGGCATAAGGTGCTCGGACGAGGTGCACGACTTCGGTGGGTACCAGAAGATGGTGAAGTCCTGGAAGACCGCCCTGGTCAAGGGGACGGCGCCTCTGGATTACGACGAGGAGAGGAGGCTGATGTTCGTGGCCATGTCCCGCGCTCAGCAGTACGAGACGCTCATAGGCAGCAGCCCGTCCCAGTTCATGAAGGGGCTGAGCGCCGGTTCCTACTGCGACATCCCGGAGGCGGGATCCGTCCCCACGGGCATGGGCACCTCGGTCTCCGATCGCCCGGACGTGTCCGGCTACCCGGAGCGTCCCAGGAGGTTCGGTGTCCACGAGCTGATGGACTTCGGGACCGAGGACGGCACCGGCGGGATGTCCGAGGCCTCGGACGAGGTCTCCGGGAAGGGGAAGGAGTACGGCACCCGGGTGCACGAGGCGGCCCAGACTCTGTTCGAGGGCCACGAGCCGTCGGAGGACTTCCCGGAGCTGGGGATGATCAGGGGGATCGTGGAGAGGGCGAAGGGGGCCGACCTGCCCATGGCAGAGGTGGATTGCACCCTCCCGGTCGAGGGGACGGACGCCGTCCTCAGGGGGAGGATCGACCTGCTCGTGGTAGATCGCGACCGCATAGAGGTGCATGACTACAAGACCGACTCCACGGACAGGTACCTGTCCGAGTACGAGTTCCAGCTGTCGGTGTACGCCTGGGCCGCCAGGCTCTACTACGGAGGGAGGCCGGTCAGATGCTTCGTGGACTACGTGTCAATGGGCAGGACCGTGGAGTTCGACCCTCTTCCCATGGAGGCCATAAGGGCCAGGGTCGAGCGGAAGGCCGGCATCCGTGGCAGCCGTCGATGCAGTTCTCAGAACATTAAAATACGATGTCCTCGAACGAGGAGCATGGAGGGGCTGACATCCCAGGAGGTCGCTGACCGCAAAGCCAGGGGTCTGGCAAACGACGCCGAGATCCGCACCAGCAGGACCTACACAGACATCTTCGTCAAGAACGCTCTGACGCCTTTCAACGTCATCCTGTTCATCCTGGGGATCCTCCTCATCGTCTGCGACGAGCTCATCAGCGCGGTCTCGGCGACCGGGATCATCATAGTCAACATCCTCATATCCACGATACAGGAGATGCGCGCAAAGCGCAAGCTCGACAGGATCTCGCTCCTGGTGAGGCCAAGGGTCACCGCGGTCCGCGACGGCCAGGAGGTCGTGATAGACCAGGCCGAGATAGTCATGGACGACCTCCTGGTCCTCAGGGCGGGTGAGCAGGCGATCGTGGACGGCATCATCCTGGGATGCAGGTCCCTGGAGATGGACGAGTCTCTGCTGACCGGCGAGTCCAGCACCGTCAGGAAGCACGAGGGCGACAAGGTGTACTCCGGATCCGTCTGCGTCACCGGGGAGGCCCGCTACAGGGTCACCGCAGTCGGCGGCGACAACTACGCCTCCCAGATGCTATCCAGCGCCAGGAGGTTCACGTCCAAGAACACCCCGCTGCAGATGGAGACGGGGACCATCACCAAGATCCTGATGCTCATCGCCGCCGTGCTCTTCGTGGCGACGATAATCAAGTCGATGTTCATAAGCCACGAGTCATTCGGCGAGACGCTCGAGGCCTTCGTGCTCTGCCTTGACGTGGTCCCGATCGCGCTCTTCCTCCTCATCACGCTCACATACATGATCGCCGCGGCCAGGATGGCAGACTCCGGCGTCCTCCTCCAGAGGTCCAACTCGGTGGAGTCCATCAGTCACGTGGACACGGTCTGCATGGACAAGACGGGGACCATCACCACCAACCGTCTGGCGTTCGTCTCCTCCGAGGACCTTGTCGATCAGGCGCTGGCCGCCAGGTACGCCTCGGTCTTCGCCACCCTCAGCGGCAGCCGCAACCGCACCATGCAGGCGATACTCGACCACTACGGCGAGGCGGATGCCGAGCTCGTCGACGAGATCCAGTTCTCATCCGAGAGGAAGTACAGTGCCGTCAGGGCCATGGACGGGGACTCCGAGTACACATTGTACGTGGGGGCCTGGACATCCCTCCGGGACCACTGCGTCACGGATGCGGACATCGAGTCCATCATCCACAGGGAGTCCTCCAAGGGGTTCCGCACCGTGCTCCTGTGCCTGGGCGGGGACGGGGACCTCCTGGATCCCGACGGGAACCCCAGGATCATGGACGGCCTCCGTCCAGTCTCCATCATATCCATACGCGACGAGGTCAGGCCCGACTGCAGGGAGACCATCGAGGTGTTCCTGCAGAACGGCATGGATCTGAAGGTGATCTCCGGTGACGATCCGGTCACCGTGGACGCGCTGTTCTCCATCGCCGACATCCCAGGCGAGAGGAGGATAGTGTCCGGTCCCGAGCTGGAGGCCATGGACCACGAGACGTTCGAGAGGACGTGCCTGGAGGCCAACATCTTCGGGAGGATGAAGCCCGAGAACAAGGAGGCCGTCATCTCGGCCCTGAAGCGCAACGGCCGCTACGTCGCGATGATAGGCGACGGTGTGAACGACGTCAAGTCCCTGAAGACGGCCCAGGTGGGCGTGGCCCTCGAGAGCGGTTCCGGAGCCGCCAGGGGGGTCGCGGACATGGTCCTGGTGAAGGACAACTTCTCGGCCCTGCCCAAGGCGCTCGTCGAGGGGCGCCGCACCGTATCCGGAATGAGGGACATACTGAAGATCTACCTTACCCGTAACATCGTCCTGGCCATACTCATGGTGGCCATCTATCTCATCGTCGGTTTCCTGCCGATGGTCCCCATACAGAACACTTACTACGCGTTCGTGTCCGTTACTATAATGGCGTTCTTCATGACCCTGTTCGCCAAGCCGGACAACAACAAGGAGCTCATCCTGCCTGACGTGCTGAAGTTCTCGGTCCCATCGGCCATTATGATCGCCGCGTTCGGCCTGCTGGTATACGGCGTCGCATGGTGGGCGACGGCAAGCGGTCACCTGGTGATCGACTTCGACTACCTCGCGTCCATAGGGAACGTGCCCGGGGTATCTAACGGGGACGAGCTCATCGCGTACCTGAGCTGGAACGGGTCTCCCGTGGAGGAGATCGTGGCCAGGTCGGCCATGCTGTTCTTCATCTCCACCGCCGGCATCCTCCAGATGTTGCTGGTCAGTCCGAGGTACAGGTTCCTGTCCTACGACGGCAGGACGAACAGGAGCCTGATCCCCATAGGTCTCATCGCCTTCGTGTTCCTGATCATCTACGCCATGTACGCGTACTTCCCGCAGATAGCCATCGACCTGGTCCAGATGGTGATATTCCCCATCGAGGTATTCGTGGTCCTCATCGCGGTGGTCGTGGTGTGGTTCTTCGCCGAGCTGTTCGTACTGAAGAAGAACGTGTTCAGGCACGCTGTGGACAGGTTCGAGGCGGTGTACATGCAGAGGCTCACCGACGAGTACACCGAGGGCGACGACTTCCAGGAGAAGTGAGCGTCAGGGCTCGTAGGCGCCGTCCCTGAACATCTGGATCATGACGTAGGATGCCATCCTCGCGTCGGAGAGCGCCCTGTGGGTCTGGGTCCCGTGTATCCCCGCCGGGTCCCCCTCGGTGATGGAGGCGTAGGCATGGTCCAGCTTCGGGTACCTGTACTGGCGCCCGTGGTACTGGCTGGGGAGCTTGCAGACCTGCGTGGCGGCCAGCATTATGTCGTTGCACAGGGTGAACTCCCCCTTCATGCTCCATGGTTCCTGGAACAGGAACTTGTCCATGTCGTAGGCGATGTTGTAGGCCGTGACCGTCCTCTTCCTGAGGATCTTCCTGACATCATCGATCACCCTCATCGCGGGAGGGGCGTCAGCCACCATCTCCAGCGTCATGTCGGTGTTCTCGAAGATCCAGGCTTTCCTGTGGTAGTCGTCCCACATGTCCACGTCGTAGCCCAGTACGGACGAGTAGACGTCCTCCACCGTCCCCCGGCGGAGGGAGGCCCTGCATATCCCCACATCGACGACGAGGTCCTTCGGGGCCCCATCCAGCCCGGTTGTCTCCGTGTCCAGCACGTAGATCTCGTCCGGCGGGAGCTCGTCAAGGGTGGCGACCCTGAAGCCCTTGGGGCTCGACGGGTCCCTCTCGTACGTCCTGAATCCTTCCATGCGGGTCCATCGGCAACCATGATATCAATGGTTCGGATACACCGGCATGGAGTACGGTCGCACCGTGGTCGGCAGGTTCGTGTCCAGGCCCAACAGGTTCGTCGCGGAGGTTGAGCTGGACGGTTCGGTGGAGACAGTGCACGTGAAGAACACCGGCCGCTGCAGGGAGATACTGGTCCCGGGGGCCAGGGTGGTGCTTGAGGACTCCGGCAACCCGTCCAGGAGGACCAGGTACGACCTGGTGGCCGCCTACAAGGGCGACATGCTGATCAACATCGACTCCCAGGCACCCAACAGGGCCTTCGGGGAGTTCATTCCCGATTCTGGTCTTTTCGGGCCGTCTCCCGTGGTCCATCCCGAGCACGTCCACGGGGACTCCCGCTTCGACTTCCACGTGGTGTCCGAAAGAGGGGAGTCCTTCGTGGAGGTCAAAGGCGTCACACAGGAGGGCGACGGGGTCTGCATGTTTCCGGATGCTCCGACGGAGAGGGGCCTCAAGCACCTGCGCGGATTGGAGAAATGCGTGGACGAGGGCTACGACGCCTATGCCGTCTTCATAGTGCAGATGAAGGGGATGACCGTGTTCACCCCCAACTACTATGTGCACAGGGAGTTCGGAGAGGAGCTCGAGCGCGCCGAATCGGCCGGGGTGAACGTGCTGGTCTACGACTGTCTGGTGACGGAGGGGTCGATGACGATCGACTCGCCGCTTCCGCACGTGTACTCAGGTCAGCTGTAATCCTCTTCGACGGGCCTCTGCTCCTCCGGGTCCTTCTCCTGGAGGGTCCTGATCAGCTTGAGGTACTGGCCCACGGCCTTCTCCTGCTCGTTGATCATCTGATGCACAAGGTACACGTTCTTCATCGTCGGGTTCGCATCCATGAACCTGGCGTCCTCCGGCTCCTCCTTGATCATGCCGATGACCATCACCCTCATGCTCCTGGTGCCGGCCCGGGCGTCCTCGTACCCGATGACGGCGTCCAGGGCCGCCTCCCCGTAGGCGGTGGCGTTGAGGTACTTCATGACCGCCTCGGCGATCTCGGGATAATAGACGAAGTCGACGTTCTCCACAAGCTTCTGGAAATCGTTTCTCAAGGTCGCCTGGTAGTGTCCGTACCTCCTGATCTTCGAGATTCCGACGTCGGCGACCAGCTCGGACGGGGAGTACATGTCCCTCATGTCCTTGATAGTGAACTTGGAGTCGACCTGGAATTTGCGGACGGTCTTCCCGTTGGGGGTGACCACCATGTTCTTCCTGACAAGGTACATGTCGATGTCCGGCTGGATCAGACGGTTGTACCTCATGATCCTCCTGGCCTCCTCCCTCTTGCGACGGCTCTCCGTGTTGTTGTTGACTATGGTGTCCAGACACAGGACGACGAACACCAGGGCGATGGTGTTGCAGAAGATGTTGTTCATGTAGGATCCGAACGTCCACACCTCGCCGACGGCCACACAGACCAGCAGCATGATGATGCTGGACACCACGATGACGATCACGGACTTCCCCAGCACGCTCATGGAGTGGGACCGCTCGACAGCGGATGCGCGGATCTTCCTGAACGCGGGATCCAGACCCCGCTTGGTGTCGCCGGCCAGGGACGACAGGTCCGGCTTCTTAATCTCCGGCATCTTCATGCCCCGCACCTCCCTATGACGCCTCTGATGGTGTCCTGGGTCTCCTCGGGGGTGCCGGTGGTGTTGACCATGTGCACCGTGCACTCCGAGAGGAACCTCCGGAAGAACTCCCTCCTTATGGACGCCCTGCGCGTGTCGCAGACCAGCTGGTGCGGGTTGCAGTAGCCGTTCCCGGAGAGGTAGTCCAGGGCCTCCTCCGCAGTGAGGGGATAGACCTTCCTGTCGTCCGAGGCGTCCCTCTTGAGGAGGATCACGTGTCTCATGGCCGTGCTGGACACCACAGACCCCTCCCCGGTCACCCATCTCACGTTGCCTATCCCGCGGCCCTTGTTGTCGAAGCGGACCTCCTTCACCAGCGGACGGTACTCCTCCCAGACGTCCCCGATGTCGGCGTCGATGTAACAGTTCTTCTCCGATCCGGAGACGGTGGGACGTCCGGTTCCGAAGGAGACGAAGTACCAGTCGTCGGAGATGAGGTGGGCGTTCTCCATCCTGAGGAGCCCCCATGACTGGGTGGTCTTGCCTGTCTTCGATGGTGCGATCAGGGTCACCCCGACGCCATCTATGTCAAGGGCAGCACCGTGGACGGAATGCACGGAATGGGCATCCTCGAGGATGTTCCCTGCCATGCCGAGGGCTATGCTCTTGACCCAGCCGTAGTAGTCGAAGTTAAAGAGGAACATGGTGTACGTGGAGACGTCGTACTCAGCGTGCAGGTCCGTCTCCGGGTCGTCCAGGCAGAAGATCCTGGCGTGGGACCTCACGGAGTCGGACATGTGGTAGAAGTTGTCCAGCCACATCTCCATGTAGTCGCGGTTCTCGGTGTACAGCTGGACGCATATCCCGTTGATGTCCGCTTTGGATGTGAAGTAGTTCCTGCCAGAACACAGCCTGCGAAGCTCCGCGCAACGGGCGGAATCGATCTCCACTAGTCTGTAGGCCATTTTAACCGCATTTCGAATGTTCTAAGGCCTATTATTGTTTGCTGGGTCTTATGGAAGGATACAGCACCGTTAAGGTGAGGACGGAGAATAGCCAGCAGATGGTGGACATAACCGACCTGGTACAAGATGCCGTGGATGCCAGCGGAATCAGGGACGGGACGTGCGTCGTGTTCTCCATGCACACCACCGCCGGGATAACGGTGAACGAGAACGCCGATCCGGATGTGCAGGCTGATATGCTCGAGGGGCTGTCCCGGGCCTTCCCAGAGAGGGACCACTACAGGCACATGGAGGGGAACTCGCACTCCCATCTGAGGACCTCCTGCGTGGGCCCCTCGCTCACGTTGATAGTCTGCGACGGCAGACTGCTGCTGGGGACCTGGCAGGGGGTGTATTTATGCGAGTTCGACGGACCTCGTATCAGAAGCGTTGCGGTCAAGGTTTGCGGCGACTGACGACTCCTTCGGCACGATGACCTGCATGCACTGATTGGCGATGCCCCAGCGGGCCAATTGCTCAAGCACGGGGATGATCGAGCGGCCCCTGTCGGTCAGCGAGTACTCCACCTTCACCTTCCCCTCAGAGGACACCTTCCGGTAGATCATACCATCGTTCTCCAGCTCCTTCAGCTGCTTGGAGAGGATCCTGGACGTGATCTCCCCGATCATCTTCTGGAGCTCCGAGAAGCGGAGGGGGCCGTTCGCTGCCAGCATGCAAATGATGGTGCACTTCCATCTTCCCTCTATCACCGACATCGCCGCGTCTAGTGCGCAGTTGTAGCGGGCGTACTGAGGTTTCATGTTTTAGATATCTTAGAGATACTTAATTACCTTTTGTAATCAGATATAAATACCATGAATATCTGTATCATTTTGATACTATGTCACGCATTACAGCAGTTGTAGCATCACCCAGAAAGAACGGAAACTGTGTTGCCATCGTCGACAGGATGGCGGAGACCGCGAGGTCCGAAGGGAACGAGGTGGAGGTGTTCTACCTCAACCAGTTGGACGCCAAGGGCTGTCAGGCCTGCATGGGATGCAAGAGGGGAGGGGGCAAGTGCGTTAGGAAGGACGGTCTCACCCCCGTCCTCGAATCCGTGGCCGCCAGCGACTCGCTGATCATCGCTGTCCCGGACTACTTCGGCCAGGCCGCATCCCAGTACAGGATGTTCGAGGACAGGATGTATGGGTTCATCGGACCGGATTTCAGCTGCAGTCTGGCACCCGGCAAGAAGCTGGCGGTCGTGGTAACCTCAGCATCCGGAGCCGGTGCATCCGAGACCGAGGCCACCATCGAGAAGGTCATGGCCAATTATTTCAAGTTCGAAGCCATGGGGAGCATCGTCTTCTCCGAGGGCGCCAGCGGACCCGCGAAGGATAGCGAGGACACCATGGCCGCCGCAGCGGAGCTGGCAAAGAAGCTTTGAGATGTGATAGGATGGGAAGGACCGCGATCATCTACGCGACAGGGATGACCAAGAACACCAAGAAGCTGGCTGACTACATCGCCAGGAAATCCGGGGCCGATGTGTTCAATCTCAAGGAGATCACGCAGATCAACCTGACGGAATACGACACGATCGTCTTCGGTACGGGAGTTCATGCAGGAAAGCCCTACAAGCAGCTGGTGGAGTACATGGAGAAGAACAAGGACTCCTTCTCCGGGAAGAAGCTCCGCCTGTTCATATCCTGCATGTACAACGACGAGAAGGGCGACAAGCAGCGCGATGCCATCGCGGAGCAGCTCGGCATCCATGACGCGGTGTACTTCAACAAGAAGTCTGACGAGATGAACGAGGCGGGATTCCCCAAAGCCGTCGACGACTTCGCCGCAGGGCTGTGAGCATGGACGCGCTCCTGTTTCTCGCCGTGTACGTGGTCCTGAACGTCATCAGCTTCGCTATGTACGTGTGGGACAAGCACAAGGCAAAGGCCGACAAGTGGCGCACAAAGGAGTCCACCCTCCTGGTGGCGGCTCTCATCGCCCCGTTCGGGGCGGTTGCCGGGATGAGGCTGGCCAGGCACAAGACCCAGAAGACGAAGTTCAAGCTGGTCTACGTGTTCCTGGTCCTTCACATCCTGGCGATAGCCTACCTGGTGTACTCCGGGATTCTGGCACTATGAAACTCCGGGGGACCTCCCCCGGGACCTTCACAATCCGTATATCCTGCGGACGTCGGTCTCCTCGCCCCGATGGCCGAGGAGGACGACCCTGCTGTCGGCGCGCTCCTTTATTATCTCCATCCCGACCCTCTGTCCGAGCTGGGCGGAGAAGTCCCTGATCTCGTCGAACGAAGGCATGCATGACATCGACAGCCGGGTCCTGGAGCCGCCGACGAAGACGTATCCCTTGGGCTCTATGAGGTTCGGATCGGCGATGCGGTCGAGGCGGGCGTAGTCGTCGACCCATCCGAAGTTCACATCCTTCACCAGGGTGTGGCGGATGACCGTGCGGGTGTCCAGCGACGGAAGCAGCTCCAACGTGCGCATGAGCCGTTGCCAGCCGTCGTCCACCTTGGGACGGCACACCCTGCGGTAGATCTCCTCGTTCGGCGCCGCCACAGTGACGTACAGCTGCATCGGGAGGGTGTCCAGCCCCTCCAGCCTCTCAGGATACGTGCCGTTGGTGACCATGAACGTGGTCATCCCGCGCCTGTGGCACTCCCTCAGGAACTCGGACAGGTACGGGTACGTGATCGGCTCCCCTGCCAGGGAGATCGCCACCTGGTTGGGGTTCCTGGCCTCCTCGAACCTTGCCGGGTCGCATCTCGGATCCCCTTTGAATCCTGAGACGAGCTTCCTCTGGTGCTCGATGAGCGCATCCAGCATCTCCGCGGGTTCGGCCCAGTCCCTGACCTCGAAGTCCCTGTCCTGGACCCTCCAGCAGAACGTGCATCTGTGGCTGCACTCGTTTATCGCGGGGGTCATCTGCAGGCACCTGTGGGATTCGATCCCGTAGAAGTCCTGCTTGTAGCAGCACCTCCCCCTGAGCATGCTCTCCTTCATCCAGTGGCAGAGTTTCACCGCCGCGTGGTCCTTGTACAGCCTGTACTGCTGCCTGATCAGAAGGTCGTGGTATTCTTGGTCCATGGTATCATCAGAAATCGAACAGGCTCCTCTGGCCGTTTCCCGCCTTCGTCCGTCTGGTCTCAGCAACGGGGGCAGGGGCCTCCGCAACCTTGGCCGGGGTCTCGTCCCGCCTCTTCGGCGGGTCCTCTTCGGCGGGGACGTCTTCTCTGCTGTGTCCGGACAGTCCGGCGAGTATCCTGGCCTGCCTCTCCTCCTCTATCCTTTCGAAGACCGAGGTGACGGCCTTGGCATCGGCCTTCTTCTGCATGAGGAAGGCCAGCTCCTCGGGTTCCAGGGACATGGCCTCAGTCAGAGGAACCCTTATCCCCGCATCGTTGGCGACGATCGCCCTGACGTATGGGAGGACGTCGTTCTGGGTGCGGCGGGAGGTGGTATGGAGGTGCTCGGCGAGCTTCAGGCAGACCGACGCCCTGACCTCCCTGACCTTCTTGGCCGAGGAGATCTTCCTGGCGATCCCCGGGAAGTTGAGCCTGGTCCCCGGACGGGAGCGGGACTGCTTCGATGCGCATACGCCGAAGGTCATCATGTCCTTGGCGTAGGACCAGAATCCGTAGTACTGGCGCGACATGACCCTGCTCAGGAACAGGTCGGCCCTTGATAGCCTCTCGTATCCGCGGACCAGGTCCCCCGTGTCGGTGCATTCCGTGGGGAGGTTCTCGTCCACCCATGACAGTATGTTCCTGGGCTCCTCATCCACGTCGAAGCCGATCTGCCTGGCGCGGGCGGGGTCGCCACCCCTGAATATCGCGGTCATGAGTTCGTAAATGTCCGACCTGGAGTCCCTCGACGAGAGGTCCTCCGCCATCTCCAGGGTTACGGTGTCCTGGCCGATGGCGAGGGATTCCAGGTTCCTCACCGCCGCACGCATGTCCCCGGCGGCGTTCTCCGCGATTAGCTCCATCGCCGCCGGCTCCACGTCGACACCCTCGTTCTCAGCTATCCTGTAGAGTGCCTTGGCCATCGTCCCGGCCTGGGGTTTCTTGAACGTTATCTGCAGCGTGCGCTCCTTCACGGCGGGAATCTTCCTGCTCAGACCGTAGAAGTCGTTGACGATGAGGACGACGGGTTGGGAGGATTCCCTTATCAGCCTTCCGACAGCGGTGGTCGCCCCTCTGTCGGCGTTGCCGAAGAAGTTGTCAGCCTCGTCGAGAACGATGAGCTTCCTCCCCCCGTCGGACGACCTCAGGAACGAACCGTCGTCCGAGAACGTCTCGTTGACCGCCCCCTCGAGGGCGACGCGCTCGATGTCCTTGGCCGTCCTCTGGTCGGAGGCGTTCATCTCCACGATCCCCCATCCCATCTCGCGGGCGAGGGCCTCTGCCGAGGTGGTCTTCCCGACTCCGGGCGACCCCATCAGGACCACGGCCCTGACCTGGGGGGTCCCGGACTCCCACTGCTTCGCCCAGGCCCTCAGGGTGTTGACGGCAGTCGGGTTGCCGATCATGTCCGACAGGGTCTGCGGGCGGTACTTCTCGGTCCAGTCGGTCATGTGTCCTCCGGGGAGTACACGACCCTGAATATGTCCATGAGCTGGAAGAAGTAAACGGCGATGACGACGAGCGAGACCATGAAGTTGGGTGACAGGAACGTCCACCCGCACATGTACCAGATGACTGCCGACATGGCCAGGAACATTAGTCCCCTGGACCACTGCCTCATGATCAGGTGCCCGATTCCGAATATGTTGAAGAATCCGGGGATCACGGCCAAGGCGAGCGCGATCGGGCCGTATTTCCTCATGCGCGGCATCATCACCTGCTGGACGTTGTCCGGCAGTTTCGCGCCGCATGACTTGCAGTACAAGTCGCCCGGTGAGCGCGAGGTGCCGCACTGGGGGCAGACGTCGGCTGGCATGCCCTTGTCGTCGACGGGCGTGGATTTGGATCTAAGGCAGCCGCAATGCGGACAGAAGTCCATGTCCTCCGGAATCTCGTTCCCGCAGTCGTGGCAGATGTACCTCATGTGATCACATCGTCGGATAGGTGCATGCGGTATATCCCGTGCTGGGATTCAACCTTTATGTCGGCTCCGTACAGCTCCGAGATCCTGTCGTCACTGAGGAGCTCCCTCTTGTCGCCGTCGGCGAAGACCTCCCCGTCCCTGATCATGACTATGCGGCGGACGGATGCCGGTATGTCCGTGAGGTCGTGGGTTATCATGACTATGCTCACGCCCCTGTCGATCAGTATATCGAACATCGCTCTGAATCTGGATTTCATGACGATGTCAAGGCCGGTCATGGGTTCGTCCAGGACCAGAAGGTCGGGCTTCGTGACCAGGGCGCGGGCGATTAGCGCCCTCCTCATCTCGCCCAGGGACAGGTTCTCGATGTCCCTGTCCAGGATGTCCTCGATCCCCATGGTGGCAGCCGCCTCGTACACCGCCTGCACGATCTCCTGCGTGACGGTGTGGTTCCTGAACACGTCGAGGCTGTTGAAGAATCCCGAGCATATCACCTCATGGACGAGGGTGTCGGGACGGAACATGCTCTGGAGGTCCATGGAGACCACCCCCATCCTGCTCCTGACATCGAAGAGGTTCCACCTCTCCTGTCCGAAAATGCGCATGGTAGCGGGATCCGTCTCGTCGTAGTACGGACGGATGTCCCCGCGCAGCAGTTTTATGAGGGTGGTCTTGCCGGACCCGTTGGGTCCGATGACGGCCACGTTCTCCCCTTTGAAAATGTCAAGATCGACAGACCTGAGGATGCGCTTCCCGTTCCTGACGACGGAAACGTTCCTCAGCTCCAGTGCCTTCTCCATGGAACGTCCATGCCTAGCTTGTTGAAATAACCTGGGTCTGTCGTTTCAGGATCTCTGTATGCCCTTGATGCACTTGTCGATGGCGACGAAGAGGCTGGCCACCTGCTCTCCCGCAGGGGTCAGTGTGACGATAGTCGAACGTGTGACCATGTCCATCTCCTGGGTGACGAGGCCGAGCTCCTCCAGATGGTTGAGCTTGTCAGGCATCCTGGGGTTGGATGAGACGCCTTCGTAGATGTCTATCTTCCTACTGGGTCCGTTGGCGCCGAGGAAAATCAACATCGCGATCATATGCTTCTCTTCGAAAGCAATTACGCCCTCGGCGGTCTCTTTCTTGGCCATGTGCTATCTCCTTCCGGTCTTGATTGCCTATAGCATATACAGCAACCGAGACTTAAGTTCGAATACATCGTTACAGTATAAAAAAGACACTATTGCTCTATCGGACTCTATCGAATAATCGGTTGATTTTCCATGGACAACATATTTATCCATTGAGTTGAAACGGCCATTTATTCCAATCAATATCCAATCGATTTCCCATTTAACGGAACTAAACATGTATCTGTTTATCTTATCGAAATTAATGTAATTTTATCAATATCGTTATTTTTTATAGGAAATAATTTCCTAATTATAAAAATAGTTAATATAAAGGTAGCTCCCCCGCCGGGAAATCCCGACGGGGATTGGGGAAAGGGTTTACGAGATTTCCGGGCTGCCGTCGGAAGTCGCCTCCCTGTGTCTGAAGTACAGGAGGGCGACGGCCATCGCGACGATGGACAGCGGCAGCGCGAACACCAGGGCGTCGGTGTTTGCCAGCCACGTTCCTGGGAACAGGACGCTCTGCCCTGTGATCATCTCGCATATCGGGAGGAAGACGCTGGTCCCGGTGTTGATGAACAGTGCGAAGAACAGGTACACGATGGTGCCCGTCGCCATGCTCACGATAGCCGCCTTCCTGCACGGGTTCTTGGAGTACAGGGCATGGAAGTATGCTGGCAGAAGCGCCGCCGCGGTCAGACCCATGAACACCGACGTGGCCTTGGCGATGATGTCGCTGGGCATGAGGTAGCAGTAGACGACCAGCAGCACCATCACGATTACGATGACGATGCGGTTGAGGTTGACGGACTGGGAGTCCCCGGTCATGTGGCCCTTCTTGTTCTTGTAGAGCGTGTACAGGTCGTATCCTCCCGCGGCCCCGATGGTGTGGAGCAGCGCGCTGATGGTCGAGATCGCGGCGCAGACCAGCGAGAGCAGGAACAGGGACACGAAGAAGTCCCCGAAGGTTATGCCGCTGAATATCTCCAGGATGAACTGCGGGATGATGAAGTCCGTCCCGAGCCCCATGTTGGTTATGTACTCGAAGGCAAGCATCCCGTCGTGCTCTCTGAAGAAGTAGACGTTGCTGAGCGCGCCGACAGTGTATGCGGAGCCGACGATGGCCAGCATGAAGATGGATCCGACGATGAGCGACTTGTTGAGGTCCCTGTCGTTCTTGGCGGACATGAACCTGACCGCGAGCTGGGGCTGGGTGAGCGCACCGATGCCAACTCCGAGCAGGAACGTGGTGACCACGGTAAGCCACTCGCTGGATCCGAAGTCAGCGAAGCTGGTCCATCCGTTGAAGCCCTCCTGGGTGCCCGTGTTGATGGAGTCCATGATGCTGGAGTCCCAGAGGCCGCCGAGCGCCTCGTTGCCCGCTGTGACGCCTCCCAGGTAGCTGTACGTGACTATGAGGATGATGACCATGCCGACGAACATGATCGCGGCCTGGAATGCATCGTTGTACATGACCGCGATGATCCCGCCGTAGACCACGTAGATGGCGACGATGACGGCGAGAGCGATCAGGATCACGTCGTAGAGGTCAGTCAGTCCGGTGATGACCGCAAGGGAGTTGACGCCTCCCTTGAGGACGGCGGCGGCGTATATGGGCATCATAACGATGATGAGGATGGCCGTGAAGGCCCTGATCCCCTTGGACTTGTAGATCTTCCCGAGGAGATCGGCGTACGTGGACGCGCCCAGCGCGCGACCCTTCCTGCGTGTAGGGCCACCGAATATCAGGAACGCCACTATGAGTCCCACGAAGAGGTTCAGGAAGCAGAGCCAAAGCACCGACATCCCGTGGACGGCGGCCTGGCCTCCGAATCCGATGACGGCAGAAGCCGAGAGGAAGGTCGCACCGTACGAGAGCGCGATGATCACGGGTCCCGCCTTGTTGCGGCCCAGGAGGAACTCCTGATTGTTCTTGGTGTTCTTGTACCCGTACCATCCCAGCACGAGAGTGACCGCTAGGAAGACCGCGGTCATCGCTCCAAACACGACGAGGTCCACTCCTTCACTCGCCATCTTCCTCTCCCTCCTCTCCCGTGGACCTGCCCTTGAGGAATCCGTAGATCACGCAGAACGCGACGCTCAGGAAACTGAGCAGGTATCCCCCTATTATCCATGGGTCCGTCAATCCGAAGAAACTCATTCGCTCACCAAGTGGCGTGCTAGCACGTAGCACGGATGATTGCACATGAAGGATTCGATATATAATGGTTGTTGGACGCGGAAGAGGCTGCAGCGGCTGCGGAACGACGGTCCGGCCGAACGAAGCACCGAAGCTATAATAAACGGTCCCGCGTTCACGAGGCTGTCTGGCTTGGCCGGGGTGCTTGGCGTGCCCTATACCCGAAATCGTCAATACGCGGGGGCGACAGCAGGGGACGGCCCCGCTGAACATCCAAGCCCATCTAGCAACGATGAAACTTTGTCCTGCAGAGTCGGTGTTTGCGACGAAGGCGGCCGGAGGGTCGCTGTTCACGCATCAATCGGGGAAACCGGGTCAGGTCCTGACGGGAGCAGCCTCACCTCGAACTACTGACGTTTGCGGGGTCGCAGGGTCGAGAAGCGAAATGGTCAACTTGGGTCGGGATGCGAGGTCAACCCCTGTGGTCAGGCACCTCTTGTTTCCTTCGGTCTGCATCCTGTGATTATCTCCCTGTCGAAATCGAACAGGACCGCCGTATCCTTGCCGTCGGTGATCTTCATCCTGCGGGTGTCGTCCACACGGCCGACGACCGCACCCCTGCAGCCGACCTCTGCGAAGATGTCGATGATCTCCTGCGAGTTCTCCGGCGGGCAGGCAAAGCAGAATCCGCATCCCTGGTAAGTAAGGTACCAGCGGGTGTCGTCGACGCCCTCCGGACGCGGGATCGCCGTCACGTCGACAGTCGCCCCGACGGATGACGACTCGAGCATCATCCCGAGCGTGCCGATGCTCCCCGGGTTGCTCATGTCCTTACAGGAGTGCGCTAGGTGCCTGTCGCCGACGACCGCCGCCGCCTCCATCTGGGCGCGGACGAGCTCGTCCGGTTTGTCCACGGTCGTCACGAACGCGTACGGCAGGTCATCCGGGTAGAACCCGTCGGTGTCTATCACGAACACGATGTCGTCGCCGGGTTCGGCCGTGCTGCTCCTGAGCAGCGCGTCCTTGGCGACCCTGCCCACGATGGATATGTCGATGGCGTTGTAATGGCAGTCGGGATGGACATGTCCCCCAACGATGGGGACGTTGAACTTGCGGATCCCGTCCTTCATGCCGCGTATGATCTCCTTGCAGACATCGCCGTGGACGATGGACATGACGTCGACCATCCCGAGGGGCCTGCCGCCCATGGCCGCGATGTCGTTGACGTTGACCAGGACCGCGAAGTAGCCGGCGTAGTACGGGTTGGTGTTCACCAGCGACTCCATGATCCCGTCGGCTGCGAAGAGCACGTACTGGTCCCCCACGTCGATGGCGGCTGCATCCTCCCCCTCGGCGGCGACAACCTGAGGGAAGTCGGCGGTGGGGAGCAGGTCGACGATCTTGTGGATGGCATGCTTCCTGGTGACGCCAGGATAGCTGCGTATGGACTCGGCGATTTCTTCGATGGACATTCGGATCACTCCGTCAACGCCACATGCCGCGTCTCTGGAGGCCCCAGATGGCGAATATGCATGTGGCGATCATTATCCCGATAAGTATGACGTATGTATAAGGGTAGTCCGTCCCAGGCAGGGTCACGTTCATGCCGTAGAAGCTCTCCACCATCGTCGGTATGGCTATGATGAGCGTGATGGACGTCAGGAACTTCATGACGTTGGACAGCGAGTTGTTGAGGTCGGCCTCCACCAGCTGTCTTGTACCCTTGATGATCTGGCTGTAGGTGACGGTCATCTCCAGGGCCTGGTTGGTCTCGATCACCACGTCGTCCATCAGGTCCCTGTCCTCGGGGCTGGAGACGAAGCGCGAGAGCTTCCCTATCCTGTCTATGACCGAGCAGTTCACGCTGAGGCTGGTCTTGAAGTAGACCAGGTTGGACTCCAGCTCGTGGAGCTCGAACAGGTCCTCCCTGCGGGTGGCCTTCCTTATGGACTCCTCTATGGCGATCCTCTTGACCTCGATGTACTTGAGGTCGGCCTGGTACGTCATCGCCACCCTGAACAGGATCTGGAGGACGAAGCGGGTCCTGTTGGCCACGTTGATCGTGTTGATGTTCTTGTTCTTCCCGGACGTGATGTTGGTCAGGGCGAACATCTCCAGCAGGGAGACGGTCACCACCGCCGTGTCGGTGATCGTTATGGACAGGGGGTATGTGGTGAACTCCTCGCGGTTGTTCCTCCACTCCCTTGCCGGGGCGTCTATGAGGATCAGGGTGTATCTGGGGGACACCTCCGTCCTGGAGCCCTCCTCGTCATCCAGAGCCGCCGTGAGCGCCTCCCTGTCGATCTGGAGCGCGGCCTGGACCCTGTCTATCTCCTCCGGAGTGGGGTTGACGAGGTTGATCCACACGTCGTCCTTTATCGTGTCCGTCTTGCACGGCTTCCCGTCACGCATCTCGTAGATGTCCATCATCGCCCTCACCTCTCCCAGATCACATTACGAACGACACTATCACTATCAGGAACATGAACAGCACCACGGTGGACACGCTGCTCGACACGCTGTTGGTGATGCGGTCGCGGCGCTCGGCGTCCTTCACACCGAGCTTCTCGCAGAGCCAGTTGACACCTCCGGCAAATATGAACCCTCCGTCGAACGGGTACGCCGGCAGGGCGTTGGAGATCGCCAGGAGTATGTCTATCCAGAACACCCAGTACAGCAGTGACACCAGAACCCAGAACAGGTCGCCCATGGGCGTGTCGTACCACCACTTGATCTCGTCGGGCACCGGGTCGGCGCCGTTGAACGGGCCGGACAGGTAGCTCAGGAACGAGGTCACGTACGTCACCGGGGAGTCCGCCCCGTAGAACGGGTTCGTGGCCGCGTCCAGCATGATGCCCGGTGTCGTGAACGTCATCCCGCTTGTGGACACGCTCATCCCGAGGAATCCGACGCCGTCGTTGTCGGAGAGCGTGACCTGGGTGTACGTCGGGATAACCTCCGAACCCTGGTCCTGGGAGACCTCCACGGTGCCGATCCATGCTGTCTGCCCGGGGCTGGTGGAGGACATGATGTCGTTGAACTCCGTTGTGCTGTTGATGACCTCCTCGTGGTCGTCCCTTACACCGTTGCCGTTGGAGTCTAGGGTTATCGAGTAAAGGAAGTCACCGTAGCCTATGCCCGCGCTCTCGGCGGGACTGCCGACACTGATCGTGCGTATGTAGACCCCGATCTGGATGTAGGCGTCGGTCACATGCTCGCCGCTCGAATCAGTGTAATGCACCCTGTACCATTTGGTGGGGTCTATCACACCTTCATCCGATGTCAGGCCGACCACGGTCCCCCGGACATCTGTGTAAACCGGGTGCACGGTGCCGCTCTCGTCCTCCAAGCCGGTGATGATCGCCGACGCGGGAATCCCGGCCAGGTACGCCGGGGAGTCGGAGTCCATGTAGTAGACGCCGGCGTCGTCCTCGTACTCCGAAGACACGGTGCCGCAGGCGCCCACGATCAGAAGGATGGAGACGATCGCCACCACGGTGTTGACGGATATCCCGGCCGTGTACATGTCCATCTGGGCCCTGCGGGACTTCGTTGACATGTCCTCCTCGTTGGGCTCCACGAACGCCCCAAGGGGTACGACACCGTAGAGGAGTCCTGACGAGTCCACCCTGGCCCCGTTCGCCCTTGCCTGTATCCCGTGGCCCAGCTCATGGACGACCATGGCGATGACCAGCGCGACCACGCCGTAGCTCAGCGGCAGTATCGGGTTGAATCCGGGTATCGCCAGGGCGTACTCTATGCCTATCGACGACCCCGAGGCCATCCTGGACGGCACGGCTATGACCGCCACCAGCAGCATGTACACCATGAGCAGGAAGAGCACGGCCGAGACGACCTTGGAGAAGAACCCGAAGGCGCGCCAGAACCGGGGATATCTGGCCAGGCGGTCCATGGTCCTCATCCCGAGCTTGGTCCTGATCATGATGCAGGGGCCGTACTTGCAGAGGTGGTACCTCTCGGCCTTCTCGGGGCATCTCCAAACCCATATCCAGATGGGGATGTAAACGATGGCCAGTGCAATGAGAACGATGTAAGCCAGCTCCATCCCGGTCCCTCACGGGTCGGTAGCGACTCATCCTATAAATGCGGAACTGTGATTCGTTGGAAGATGCAGCAAGATGTCCGGTTCGAGCGAGCGGATGATCCTCTCCGCCCATGCCAGCTTCCTGAGCTTCACCGCCGGGTCGCTGCCCGCCTTGGGGTTTGGATGGAGGAAGTCGAAGCCCTCCAGCCACACCTCCCTGGCGCCGAACTCCTGCGCTATGCAGACGGCCCTGTCGCCGTCGGTGAACCCCCCGAAGTTCACCACCACGGTGTCCGGCTTGGACTGGGTCGTGAGGATCAGCGGTCCGGTGAACCTGCCGGCGTACTCCCTGACCAGGTCCATGTTGTCCCCGTGCGCGTGGACGAACGTCAGCGACCCGCGGGAGCTGGCCTCCAGCTGCGCGTCGATGTCACCGTCGAGGTCCGTGACGACCGCATCCGGCAGGACCCCCGCTTCCAGGAGCCTGCCTACGCAGGAGCCGGATGCTATCGATGTCCCATGAACACCCATGGAACCCAGGTCCGACTCCAGGCACCGGGCGTCCCCGAACACCGTCGCCTCCCTGCCGAACCGGTGGGCGACCTCATCCTCCGTCACCAGGTCGGAGGACATCGTGACGGCCCTCAGAACCCTGGCGCAGGCCTCGTCCTCGGAACGGTCGTATCCCATGTCCGCCAGTATGGCCTCGTAGATGGGCATCCACTCAGACTGCCTCATCCGCGCCCTCCTCCGGACGGGATTGGACGATGCGCCCCTTGACGAACGTGCTCAGCACGGAGATGACGACGCCCCCGACGATCTCGGCCACCCCCAGCTCCACGGCGTAGCTCCCGTCGAGGAAGTAGGTGACGATGTCCAGGATGCCCAGGGCTACCAGGCCCAGGCTTGCCAGGCCCACGGCACCGAACAGGTTGCTCAGCCTGACCGTCTTCGACGACTGGTAGTCCTGGATCACGTCGCCCGCGATGTAGATCAGGATGGCCACTATGACGGGCCAGACCATGGACGACATGTAGTACAGCACCCAGGAGAAGATGCTCTGCAGGTACAGGTTCCCCGCCTCTATGTAGTTCCATATCGCCGTGACCAGGACGATGCAGATGGAGATGCACAGGAATATCAGGCGGGTGGTGTCCCCTGCCAGGGACGCCACCAGGTTGCTGCGGAACTCGATGTACCTCTCCGCGACGTTGTACCCGTACAGCATGATGACCACGCCGATGAAGAAGAACGCCAGGCTGCCGGACATCCCTGCCAGCGTGTTGATGTTGTGGTCGGAGCTGTACACCA
Organism: uncultured Methanomassiliicoccales archaeon; assembly: GCA_959597175.1. Taxonomy (GTDB): domain Archaea; phylum Thermoplasmatota; class Thermoplasmata; order Methanomassiliicoccales; family Methanomethylophilaceae; genus Methanoprimaticola. The sequence goes on along the minus strand of CAUFXM010000001.1, from coordinate 137,519 downwards.
TCAGGCTGGGCATGATGAAGAACAGGGACAGCAGGACGATGACGAATCCCAGGGGCACGAGGAACCTCTTCCTCTTCCCGGGGTCTGACAGCATCTTGGATATGATGTAGAACGACCCCTCCAGGCCAGGGGACTGCTTGACGTAGACCTTCCTCACGGAGTCGACGTGCGCGCGCGACGAGATGATGGGGTAGATGTACTCGTCCTCGGCCCCGTCACCCACGAGGACGACGCTGTCCGGTTCTATCTCGTCCAGGACCTCCTCCAGCTGTGCGACCAGGGCGAGGTCTGAGCGGTGTCCGACCTTCTCGTCGCCGCAGATCAGCGCCACGTCCGCCTCGTGGCCGTCCTCCTGCAGCTCCAGGCAGACGCTGACGGCGGCGTACAGCGCGTTGAGGTCCGAGTCCTCAGGGTCGGATATTCCGAAGGCTGTGGCCGCGTCCAGGCAGTTCTGAACACCTATGACGGGAGTGTTCACCTTGCCCTTGACGCCGAAATCGTCGTCCCTGTCGACGACCAGGACCAGAGTCTTCTTCATGCGCGTCCTAACGCTCTAGCCCCTTATAAACAATCCCCGATGGACCCTCCGCTTGTGATGGATGGGTCCTCCCGCGGGAGCCATGTTTATGTCGGATACGCACAATGGCCCCGACATGAGGGTCAGATGGCACGGGCACTCCTGCTTCGAATTCGGCGACGGCGACGTAACTGTGGTAGTCGATCCGCACGACGGTCGCTCCATAGGCATCCGCCCCCCGTCGGTGACGGCTGACGTGGTTCTGATGACGCACAACCACTACGACCACAACGCGGTCCGGGTCGTGAAGGGGAATCACACCGACTTCCTGTCGGTCGAGGGGGAGTTCTCCGCGAAGGGTCTGACCTTCGAGGGCCTCCACACATTCCACGACGCCGTAGGCGGAAGCGAGAGGGGGGACAACATCATGTACCTCTTCGAGATGGACGGGACAACGGTGTGCCACTGCGGGGACCTCGGTTGCATGCCGGACCCCGGGGTCCTGGACAGGATCCGCGGCGTGGACATGCTCTTCGTGCCCACTGGGGAGGTGTTCACCATGCCCCTGCCCGAGGTGAGGGCGTTCCTGGAGGCCGTCAATCCGAACGTCATAGTCCCCATGCACTACAGGGTGGGCGGGCTATCCATACCGATAACGCCCCTGGACGAGTTCCTGGACATGATTCCCGATGAAGCGGTTGACTACATCGGGAACGAGATAGATGTGTCCCGGGACGACATCGACGGGATGAAGCAGTGCTGGGTCTTCGACCGCTGATCAGTACAGGCCGAGCCCTTCCTCGATCCTGCCCATCTCTATGGGCGTGGTCTCGTCTCCGACGACCGCTCCCTTCGAGTTGGCCAGTATGCCCGCTCCGAGCACGCGCGACCCGTGGTTCACGGATGTCCTGACGGCCTCGACCTTCAGGACGTCCTTTATCAGGTCGAGCTCATCGTCGGATGCGTCCATGTGGCAGACGCAGCCCTTGTTGGTCGCCCTGCATATGGAGCCAACGGTGTTGCACCCGGCTATGGACGAGAACACGACCTCCACCCCGAGCGCATCCGCCAGGGGCTTGGCCACGGCGTGCCCGTACTCCGGGCTGACAATGGCTCCGTGGTCGTTCACGAGAATGTTGTTGCCGGCCGCGTTCAGCGAGTCGTCCAGCAGGAAGCACGGGATCTCGGCCTCGATGACCTCGACCTCTCTCGCGTCCGCCAGCCCTGTGACCACGGCGCAGTTGGAGTTCATCGCCACCAGGGACCCGATGACATGGGCCCCGGCGACGGTGGTCTTAATGGTTTTGACGCCGAGCGCCTCCCCCACAGCCCTCTCGAACTCGGGGGAGGCGTCGGCGGATAGGAAGGCGAGGCTCTCGTTCGCCGCGGCGTATACCCCGATGTTGGGGTTCCCTGAATGGCGTGAGAACCTCATCATTCGAATCACTCCGCCAGCGAGACCTCTACGAGGCCGTCGTCGAACTTCACCGCTTTGACGGTGATCTTGGAGGGAGGGTTGCGGATGCCGTTCTCCCAGAGCTTCTCGTTGACACTGGCGTCGATCCAGACGTTGTCGGCGTCGACCTTCATGTGCCTCATGACGATCTCCCTGACCTCTTTGACGGCGCGGTTGGCCCTGCGGGTGCGGGGCGCCTGCTTGGTCTTCCTGAGGGGGATGACCATGATCCTCTCGAATTCGTCTGCCATCTGAATCACTCCTTGAGTTTGCTCATGCGCCACGACCTTCTCTTGGGGTGGCGGAGGAACTGCCTGTTCGTCCTGATCATGACCCAGGCCGGTACACGGCGGTTCTGGTTGACCTTCTTGTTGAGCCTCTGTTTCATCGCGGGGGCCTTTGTGCTTGACATGATTATCTCCTCTCTATGGTGATCTCCCTGTGCTGAGGGGCGATCTGCCCGAGAATGCTCCTGAGCATGGTGTCGTCGATGATTCCCTGCAGCCTGCCGCTCTGTGCAAGCTGAATCAGCTGCATCTCGACAGAATCCGCCATCTGCGGGTTGGCCAGCCTGATGTTGGCCAGCCTCTGCCTGGCCTCCGGAGTGAGTATCTGCCTGAGGGCGTTCTGCTTCTGCATCTCCATCCTCCTGGCCTGCTCCTCCTGGGCAGCCTGGGACTGGGCCTGCTGCTGGAGCTCGGCCATCCTCCTCTGTCTGATTGCTTCCAATTCGGGATCTTCCATGCCGGTGCCTCCCTCAGGCCCTCATCTCGTCATAGACCTCTTTGGCGGTGTTGTCCAGGAGGGACTGTCCCGCAGGGCTGATGGCGCGGCCCTCTTTGTCCTTGGATACCAGGTACCCGGCGGCCTCGAGCTGCATCATGCACTTCCTGGCGATGTTGCGGCTTCCCTTGACCGCCCTGTTGGGCATGGATCCCTTGTCGGCGAACCCGCCGTACTCGGCGGCGAGCCTGGAGGAGCCCATGGGGCCCTTCACGTACAGTTTCCTCATGATGGAGGCGGCCCTGGTGTACCACCAGTCGTCCTGGGACGGGCCTCTCTCTGTGTGCCTGCCGGTCTTCACGTACTCGGCCCACTCAGGGGGAACGATGTTGGGGTTCTCCTTGAGCTTCTGGGCCGTCTTGAGTATGAGCTGCTCGGCAGGGACGTCGTAGACGGTTACCATGTTGATACCTCGCATCGCCCCGCAGAGATTTTGCAGGGCAATAACGGGAGGTTGGTATAGAGATGTGGTATATAAGCATTGCTAGAAGGAATGAACAATGGGTTAAACCAATGGCTGCGGCCTCCGCACGTCCTGCTGTCGCACCCGTGCGGCCTGAGGGTGAAAAACCCTCCACGGCAGAGTACCGAACATGGCCGGCACCTGAACTCCGTGAGTGACTCCATCCATCTGCGGTATAAAACCGTTAGGTTGCTTCCATGCAATCATGGGTGCAGGTCGGGGAGCGAAAGGATCTGCAAATGGGGGAACGGTTTTATGTGCAAATTGGGGAATGAAATAATGTGAAAAATAAGGAATGAATCAATCTGCAAAATCAGGAATGATTTCGTATGCAAACTGGGGAATGAAAACATGTGCAAAATAGGGAATGAGTTTATTATATCTTAGGTTATTCAGTTGGTGTGCAACCCGAGTACGAGTACAAACCCAGATTGGTGGACCGCATTATAGCAGAGAAACTTCGGTTGTTCGGAGCTGTCGTGATCATAGGGCCGAAGTGGTGTGGGAAGACGACGACCGCCGAACAGTTCTGCAAAAGCGCGATTTATCTGCAGGACCCCGACAACTCGAAACGTTATCACGAGATTGCCGCACTCCACATCTCGCTTCTGTTGGAAGGTGATAATCCCCGGCTCATCGATGAATGGCAGATGGAGCCCGAACTCTGGGATGCGGTGAGGTACTCGGTAGACAGGAGACATGCAAAGGGACTCTACATACTCACAGGATCCACTACATACAGGCCAGTCATCAGAAAACACTCTGGAGCTGGTCGCATTGCCAAGGTCATCATGAGGACTCTCAGCCTGTATGAGTCCGGCGACTCCAGCGGAGAGGTCTCCCTGGGCAGGATGTTCGAGGGGGATAGCGTGTCCGGGATATCCCCTCACACGGCTTCCGATATCGCCAGGTTGATCGTTAGGGGGGGATGGCCGGATGCGGTGTTCTCCGGAGGGGATGGGGACGTCATCACGGATTACTGCGAGGCTATCCTGGATTCGGACATATTCATCGACGGGAAGAAAAGGAACCGCAGGAAGATGGAGCTGATACTCAGGTCTCTAGCCAGGAACGTCTCCACAGCGGTTTCGAACACCACGATTTACAACGATGTCCTGGGGATTGACGAGGACGAATCCGATGATTCACAGGATGTTCCAGAAGAGGAAGACGAAGAAGAGAAGGAGATGAGTATGGACACGATGCTCGCCTACATGGATGCCCTGGAGGACATTTGCATGATCGAGGACCTCCCGGCGTGGTGCCCTAAGCTTAGGTCCAAGGCTAGGATCAGGAAATCCGATGTGAGGTATCTCAGTGACCCGGCCATCGCCGCGCACTTCCTCGGTGCGGGAGCCAGGGACCTGGAGTTCGACCCAGAGACCGAGGGGTTGCTGTTCGAATGTATGGTTGTCAGGGATCTGAGAATCTACGCACAATCGAACAACGGGAAGCTATACGCTTATCGTGACAGCACAGGCCTGGAGGTCGACTGCATCGTCCATCTCAACGACGGGAGATGGGGGGCGATAGAGGTCAAGCTGTCCCCTGAGAAGATCGAGAAGGGGGCAAAAAGCCTCAAGCGGCTGAAGGACAAGGTCGACATCGAGGAGCGGAACAAGCTCTCTTTCATGGCGGTGGTTACAGGCACCGGTTACGCGTATACGAGGCCCGACGGAATCCATGTGATCCCGATCGGGTGCCTCAGGGAATAAAGGAGGGAGGGGAGATGGAATGTCTGACTGCATCATATGATCGACCGTGTCAGGAACCAGAGTAGTACTCGGTCCTGACCTCCGACGACTCGATGAGTATCGAGGCCTGGTTCAGTGATGTCCCAAGATCGTCGCAGATCCTGTGTATAGTGTCGACGTCGGTTCCGTCGAACACGCAGATCAGTGAGGTCTCCCTGATGCGGTCGCCGTTATCATCGGTCCACACGCCCTCGGACACCTGGATGGTGTAGCCGTCAACGCGCCCGTCGCAGATGCGGTCCAGTGTATCCTTTGCATCTTCCACGGAAACCAGTTGGGTGCCCGTGTCCCTGTCGTTGAGGCCTATGTAGATTCTGTACTGAGTGGATCCGTCTCCATCATCGTGCATGCTCATCACCGCCGCAGAGACGATGGTGGGTGCCGTCGGACATGACTGGCCGACAGCCAGATCGGGACCAGCCGGTCCCCTGCCCGCCATTGGTGTGTGGAACGTCGGTTCCGTCGGCGGTTGTGTGTTTTGCATTCTTTCTCACGGCTCCCGGCCTGGAGACTACACCAGGAGTCCCGATGCGACGGGTTTTTCCGTCGAGTATCGTTGAACGCGCATGAATCCAAAGAATGCCAGGATTGTAGGCGTGACAGCAGTGGCGATCGTGATCGCCCTGCTGTTCTCGTACGCCTACGTCGGTATGGACGATGAGGACGACTCCCTTTCGGGAGAAGTCTACATCATACACACCAACGACTCCCACGGCTACTACTCGGAGTACCTCGGGTTCGAATCAGTCGCCGCACTTGTGGACGACTACGAGTCTCGCGGAGCCACCGTGTTCCTGCTGGACGCAGGGGACGCGTTCCAAGGCACGTCGATAACCATGCTCACCCACGGCTCGTCCACTGTGGACGTTATGAACGCCGTGGGCTACGATGTGATGGTGCCGGGCAACCACGAGTTCGACTACGGACTCGACACCTACCTCGGATACACCGAGCTGCTGGACTTCCCCACCATCAGCGCCAACATCGTCTGGGTGGATGACGGAAGCCTCGTGTTCGATCCCTACGTGATACTGGAGGAGGACGGTTACAGGCTCGGCGTCTTCGGGCTGTCCACCCCCGACACCGTGTCCTCGGTGTTCTCCGGCTATCTGGACGACGTGGAGTTCACCGACCCTGTGCAGGCGGCTTCGGACATGGTGGAGACGCTTCAGTCCCAGGACGTGGACGCCATCGTCTGCCTGGGGCACATCGGCGTGGACCCCAGCTCCTCGATCACCTCTGACGAGATTTGCGCCCAAGTAGATGGGATCGACGTGTTCGTGGACGGACACAGCCACACCGTGATGGAAGGGGGAGCCGTCTCAGACGGGAGCGTGACTCTGCAGGAATCCGACACCCTCATCGCCAGCACCGGCTGCTACATCCAGCACATCGGCGTGGTGCACATGACCGCCGACGGCGGACCGGAGGCGTACCTGGTGGACGCCGCCGGATCCGATACGGAGGTGGAGTCCGCGATCGGGGATGTGAGGTCCCAGCTCGAGGACACCCTGTCCCGCGTGGTCGGTCAGACGGAGGTGGAGCTGTACGGCGAGCGCACCCCGTCCCGCCTGCAGGAGACCACCCTAGGGGACTTCGTCACCGATACCCTGAGGGAGCTCACAGGCGCCGACATCGCGGTGTACAACGGTGGGGCCTTCCGCGCATCCATCGCGCCCGGCACGATAACGGCCAACGACGTCTACACGGCCCTGCCCTTCGAGAACTACGTGGTCACCAAGACGGTCACGGGGCAGCAGGTCTGGGACCTGATGGAGGCCTCCGTGTCCAACCTCCCCGGTGCCGACGGGGGTACATGCAGGTGTCCGGCATCATCGTGACGTACGACAGCTCCCGCGACCCCTTCGACAGGGTGGTGTCCATAACCATGTCGGACGGCACGCCCCTGATTTTGGACTCGGAGTACCTCGTGGCAGCCAACGACTTCGTCATGGCCGGAGGGGACGGATACGAGTGGCTCGGAGACATAGAGGTGGAGGGGATGCACGGGCTGGCTTTCGACGCCATATTCGACAGGCTCTCCGCCATGGGCACCGTAACGTCCGAGGACGTCGTCACCGGGAGGCTCACAGACGTCGCGTGATTCCCGAACGAACCGTGCGACAGTAATTAAGTGTGGGAGCGTTAGGTGGTCTCATGAGCGAGAATGACAGGTTCTGTACCGCGTGCGGGGCCAGGCTGCCGGAGGGCTCTCTGTTCTGTCCCGAGTGCGGCCGGTCCGTGGACGGCGGGGAGAACCCTTACGCCGGCACCTATGCCGGATACGACGACCGCTCCCGGGTCCAGAGGAAGTCGTCCGTGCCGATCTTCATCATCCTGTACGGGATCTTCGGACTTATCGTGGGGGCATCGATGCTGTCCTTCTGCGTCGGCCTGAACGAGGCGTCGTACAACGAGCTGCTGCAGACCGCGGGGGACATGATGGGCTCTGACGTCACAGGCATGATGCCCGCCTGGAGCGAGTCCCTGAAGAACATGCTGGTGGCCACCTGCGTGTTCGGAACGGTGAGTCCGATCTGCGCCCTGGTATCCTATGTGTTCTGCTGGAGGAACGGACCCTGGAAGTACGCCCTGGCGTTCTGCGCCCTGGCTGACGTGCTGATCCTGGGGATGTGCCTCACGGACGTGATCACGGCGGTCATCCTGTTCATCATCGGACTGATCGTGACCTACAAGCTCTACACCGACAGGGAGACCTTCTCGAGCTGAGGCGATCCTATGACTGAGGAGAGACAATGCGTAAGATGCGGCGGCAGGATCCCCGAGGGCTCCGAGTACTGCCCGTCGTGCGGCGCCGCATCGGACGGCTCCGCCTACGAGCACAGGGCCGAGACCGTGTACATGGACAGCAGACGCTACGGCCGCCGTCCGGACACGCTGGGCGTCACGCCCACTCTCGTCCTAGTCTACGGGGTGCTGGCGGCGATATTCGGCATCCTGCTCCTGATCGCCCCGTCCTTCGTGGACTGGAGCGGACTTGCGGACTCGGAGGGACTGTACATGGGACTGACCGAGTCGGAGTACACCACGGCATCGATGATCATGGGCGCCGTGTTCCTGATTAGCGGGGTCTGCGCCCTGATATCGTCGCTGATGGCGAGGAACCGCGAGAGGTACCTCCTGTCCTTCGTGGCATGTCTCCTGGCGTCCCTGGTCCCGCTGGCGATGGCTCTGGTGGACACGGCCTCCATCGTCCTGGGGATCGTCATGTGCGCCATCGGGCTGCTGATGACGTACAGGATCTACGCGAACAGGGACAGCTTCTCCAGCTGATTCTGAAACTTCAACGCCGTCGGGTCCAGTGCCCGGCGGTTCATCGTTCCTCGATCCCCTAGAAGATGGGGTCATCCTCGTCGATCTTCCTTGACATGAACAGGAACTCGCCGTCCGCCTCGGACCGAGCGGACTTTCTCCATACATTAAGGTGGGATTGCAGGCGATGGCCATCCCCGGGATGCAGGGCAGATGCGTAAGGTGACGAAGCCGGTGTCCGAGACCTGTAGTGTGAAGAGGGGACGGAAAAGACGGCGAACGGGGCCTTAGAATCGTGTATGTGGTCTTTCCCTTCTGGCATCCGGGTTGATGATCCCGTGTTCAATGCTGCTGATATGGATTGATGGATTGAGAAGGGTGGGGGATCGCTCCCCCGTTTGAGGTTTGGGATCACTCGATGTGGGCGCGCATTCCGGTGACCATGAAGTTGACCTTCTCGGCCATCTTGCAGGCGTGGTCGCCGACCCTCTCCAGGAACTTGATCACGGAGATGTAGTAAGTGCACACATCCGCGCTCTGGTCGTTCTCGTTGATGAACTCGACGATCTTCATCAGGTCCTCGCGCATGGTCCTGTCAAGGTAGTCGTCCATCTCGGAGATCTTGTCCAGGTCGTCCACGGTCTTCTCCTCGAAGGCCTTGGTGACCAGCTTGACCATCCTGACGGCGACCTCACCAACGGGCTGGATCAGGTGCACGGGCTCGAACATCGGCCTGTCGCTCAGGTACTTCGTCGCCACGGCGATGTTGTGGCTGTACTTCCCGATCCTCTCCAGGTAGGTGATGGACTTCAGCACTGTGGCTATGGTCCTCACGTCCACCGCGGTGGGCTGGTACAGGGTCAGGATCCTGATGGCCGCGTCCTCGATCTCGTGGTCGTAGCGGTCCATCCTGGCGAAGTCGTCGATGACCTCGTCGGCCAGTTCGACGTTACCGTCGACGATGGACTGGACTGACTTCTCGATCATCTCGCAGGCCAGGTTCCCCATGTCGACTGTCTCGTTAACCAGTGCTTCTATATCGTCTATGAATCTCTGCATGATATCATCCGAACCTTCCAGTGAGGTACCTTTCGGTCATAGGCTTGACCGGCTTGTTGAACATGGGCTCGGTCTCGTTGAACTCGATCATCTTGCCGAGGTACATGAATCCGGTGTAGTCTGCAATACGAGAGGCCTGTTGCATGTTGTGGGTGACGATTGCCACGGTGTACTCCTTCTTGAGCTCGATCGCCAGGTCCTCGATCTTCGAGGTGGCGATGGGGTCCAAGGCGGAGGTGGGCTCATCCATCAGGATGACTTCGGGATTGACGGAGAGTGCCCTTGCGATGCACAGCCTCTGCTGCTGTCCTCCGGAGAGTCCGAGAGCTGAGGTGTCCAGCCTGTCGGCGACCTCATCGTAGAGGGCTGCCTGCTGGAGGCACCTCTCCACGATTTCGTTGAGCTCCTTCTTGTCCTTGATTCCGTGGATCTTGGGCCCGTATGTGATGTTCTCCCTGATGGTCATAGGGAACGGGTTGGGTTTCTGGAAGATCATTCCGATCCTTGTCCTCAGGTCGTTGATGTCCACTCCCTCGCCATACAGGTCGTCCCCGTGGAACATCATCTGTCCCTCGATGCGACAACCCGGTACGAGGTCGTTCATCCTGTTGATGCTCCTCAGCAGGGTGGACTTCCCACATCCGGACGGACCTATAAGGGCCGTGATGGCGTTCTTCTTAACTGGGAGATCGACGTTGAACAGTGCCTGCTTGTCACCGTACCAGAGGTTAACCCCCTTTATGTCGATGCAAGTATCCTCCTTAGGTATCTGAACGACAATCTCGTCTTTGTTGGACTTCCACTCGAGATAGTTCATGTCTGTGGAGGTATTCTCGTCGATTTCGGCCGCCATTTTCGTCTCTCCAGGCGTCTCATCGACTTCCTTGTCTTTCTTACCGAACATGTTGAGTTTCATTCTTCACCACCTGACTTTCTTGTTGTAGTGGCTTCTGATTAGCGATGCCGCCACGAAGAACACCAGCACGATGAACAGCAGCACAGTGGCAGTACCATACTGCATATCAGCCGTGGACGGACCTAGATCCATCGCCAGGTGGTACAGAGTGAACGGTAGCGCCATGACTGAGTCGAAGATGCTGCCTGCGAGGTTGGGCTGCGATATGACCGCGGCAGTGAGCATGATTGGTGCAGTCTCACCAGCGGCACGGCCGATGGAAAGGATGGTACCTGTGACGATTCCACCCATGGCTGCGGGAATCACAACCTTGTAGATGGTCTTCCACTTGGTCGCTCCCATGGCTCTGGAAGCTTCTCTCAGCTCAGGAGGTACAGATTTTAGTGCCTCTTCAGTGGTCCTGATGATAACGGGAAGGATCATGAATGCCAGTGTGATCCATCCAGCTAGTAGGGAATATCCGAATCCGCAGTATCTCACGAACACTATCATTCCGAACATTCCGAACACGATGGAGGGTGTTCCGTTGAGCAGATCGATAGCTTCTCTGATGACCCTTGTGTAAGGGGTGTCACGGGCATATTCGTTTAGATATATCCCGGTCAATATTCCCAGCGGGAACGCGATGAGTGCGGTACCAGCGATCAGTTCGAGAGAGCCAACGATGGACGGGAATATTCCACCAGACCTTCCTCCTGGGTCGGGACCTGTGGTGAGGAACTCCCAGTCGATAACAGGCAATCCGTTGATCAGGATGTATCCGATGATGACGACGAGTATCAGAAGAACGAATCCCATCACCACCGTAAGACCTCCGAAGCAGAAACTCTGTCTCTGGGTCGAGTTGATGTTGCTGAACATCTTCTGAATCGCGAACAGTACTGCCACCACGACGACTGCGGCTACGAGTGAGATGACATCGCTGGTGAGCAGCGATGCAAACATCCACACACCTACGAAAACCAGTACATACATGAACGCCGTGATGATGTGTCCTTTCTGTTCGGTCAACTTGTCGGACATGGGAGTGGGTATGATGCTAGTCTTACCGGTCATGCGGTAGAACAGCGATTTTGTCGGATCCGTGTTGCCCAATTTGCGGTTGGTTCTCTTGATCACATACCTTGCAGCTATGTTGATTATCAGGACCATGACCATCAGGATCACACCGAGCTCGAAGAGCGAGGATTGCGTCAGTGATCCGGCTACGGACTCTGGCAACTGCAGGGCTATGGTTCCTGTGAGGGTGCTGATCAGTGAGAATATGTTCCACAGCGGCTCCGGGATTAAGGGCGAATTGCCCGTCAGCATCAGAACCGCCATCGTCTCTCCTATAGCCCTGCCTACTCCGAGGATGATAGCTGCAGATATTCCAGATATCGCGGCAGGGACGACCACCTTCATGATGGTCTCCCATTTCGTAGCTCCCATTGCCATGGAGGCTTCTCTGTAGGACTGAGGGACCGAGTGTATGGCATCCTCCGATACGGATATGATTGTGGGCATAGCCATGATGCCCAGGATGAGCGAAGCCGCCAGCCAGGAGTTGCTGAACAGCTGCTGGTCGGGGAAGAGGCCCTTGAGTATAGGCACGAGGACCATCATCCCTATGAATCCGTACACGACGGAGGGGATGGCGGAGAACAGCTCCACCAGCGGCTTCAGTATATTACGCGACTTGGCTGGAGCAATCTCCGAAATGTAGATTGCGCATGCGAGACCGACCGGCACGGCGAACACCATGGCCCCAACTGTGACCAGGATGGTTCCCGTGATGAGGGGGAGAGCCCCGTACTCTCTAGTGCCAGGACGCCATATGTCACCGAAGAGGAAATCGAGTATTCCGTTCTCGGTCAGGGACGTCCAGCTACTGGATATAGTGAACAGGATGATGAGTAAGACTATCAGTACGGCCAAAGATGAGACCGCAAGTAATACGAACTTCATCAGCTGATCACTACGGGATCCCCCTTTCTTGAGGCCGTACTGATATGTTTCCATAGTCACCCTTCCTCAGAGGTTGGCAACCTGACCAACGCTGATGTATCCGATGGATCCATAGGTGGTCTGGACGTTGGTGATGACAGTTCCAGTGGCCTGGCAGACCACAGCGTTCTGGGTACAGACGTATCCGCTGTCGACACCCTCCATAGCGGTGTCGAAGCAGTCACGGGTTCCAGATCCATCCTCACGGATGATGACACGGATTGCCTCGTCGGGTCCACCGACCTCGCTCCAGTTGGTGATCTCGCCGCTGAAGATTCCAGCGACCTGCTCCATGGTGAGGTTGTCAACACCCTCGATATTGACGATGACGGCGACTCCGTCCTGGCCGATCATGCGGTCGACGAGTCCCTGCTCCCTTCCGCTGTCGCTCAGGTCCCTGGAGAGCATTCCGATGTCGAACTCTCCGGACAGGCACTGGGACTCTCCGGCTCCGGATCCTCCTCCGGCGACGGTGACGGTCATGAAGTCGTACTTCTCCATGTAAGCTCTGGCGAGCTTGTCGGCGGTCTCGGAGAGAGATGTGGATCCGCCGAGGGCGATGGTTGTCTGACCGTTGGGGTCAGGCTCGATCTCTGTGGTGAACTCGGTGAGCTTCACGAACTCCCCACCGAGGATGGTCTGTCCCTCCTCACTGGTGACCCAGCTCAGGAAGGCGGCGACATTTCCGTCGGGCTCGCCGTTGGTGACGAGCACGAGGTTCCTCTGAATCGGGTATGAACCATTCAGAACGTTGTCCTCCTCGGCAACGACCCCATCAAGGGTGACCGCGTGCACATTGGAGGACGTGTTGTTGTTGCCACCATTGCCGTCGTTGTTCATGACGAAGTAGACTCCGACTGCCGCAACGACGATAATGATGACGGCAATAACTGCTGTTATTTTCTTGTCCAAGGTTGTGACACCTCGGTATTCGAGTAATTTGGTTCCATGTATATAGTTATCCGAAATATTATATCAATCTCTACATATAAATATAGATACTATATATTCATACATAAATTATGATTAACACAACTCGTCGAAATCCTTGCTGGCTAGTGCCGAGAACATTGTAATATAGTATAGGAAGGAGGTAGATGAAGAGATACGGAAGACCGCATCCGACTCCCCATAGGATACCTCATGATAATTATCTTACAGTTCATATATAGAAGATATAGATAAATATATAATAATAAAATCAGATTTATATCCCTATGGCGCATCAATCCACCGTGGACCTAAGAAGGATACAGATTACCGGGGGATCATCGTTCATGATCACCCTTCCCAAGGATTGGGCCGACTCGGTCGGATTGAAGAAGAACGATACCGTCGGACTCCAGCCCCAGCCGGACGGCAGCATGGTCATATACCCGGGAGGGGAGCAGGCTGCCATTGCAGGGTCCACCAAGGTCATCGACGCGGACGGCCTCACCGACAGGGACTTCCTCTACAGGCAGCTCGTTGGCGCATACATCGCCGGACACGACGCCATCGAGATACGCTCCGAGACCGAGCTCTCCAGCATGGTCGCGAGCACCGCCTCATCGTTCACACAGACCGCCATCGGTCTGGAGATCCTGGAGGAGAGCGAGAGCCGGATCCTCATCAAGGACCTGATGGACCAGGGTGAGATCAAGCCCGCTAAATCCGTGGAGAGGATGAAGGTCCTTGTCAGGAACATGCTGAACGACGTGCTCGATGCGCTCCAGGAGAGGGACCACACCGTGCTGGACTCCATGTCAGACAGGGACAGGGAGGTAGACAGGCTGGATTGGCTCATATCCCGCCAGGTCAACATCCACCAGAAGGACATCACCATCTCCCGCAGGATGGGCATGGACCTCTGCGAGATCTCCAGGTGCGGCACTGTCAGCAGGTCCATCGAGAGGATCGGCGACCACGCCGTCCTCCTGGCTGCGAACCTCAAACCGATCATCGAAGGGAAGACCACCGTCGTGGACGAGAGGATCCTCTCGACCGGCAGGGATGTGGTCACGCTGTTCACGGACTCGGTGGCAACATGGTCAGGCAGGAACATGGAGGCCGCCAACAAGTGCATCGAACGCGGAGAGACCCTTGTCCGCAGGTCCAAGGAGATAGTGGACATGGATGACGGGCTTGACGACAAGACCGCCATGGCGGCGGAGCTCATCTCCACCAGCGTCAAGAGGGTCGCCGAGTACTCCATGGACATCGCGGAGATAGCCATCAACTCAGTGATGGATTGAGGGCTGTTTCTCTCCACCCTCGACGATAGTCTGGCACATCATCCGATGATATTGCCCGACCTCCTTCCATCTCCCTATGAAGGCCCGCGCCTTGATGGAAGCAACCATTTTCTACGCAGTCGCCTTCTCAAAGGACGTGAGATACGTCGTCGCCATCACCGGCGCCTCCGGCGCGATATACGGGATAAGGTTGCTCCAGGAGCTTGAGGGGGAGAAGTACCTCGTGATCTCCAGGACGGCCAGGGAAATCATCCCTGCCGAGACAGACTACACTTTGGAGCAGGTTGAGGCCATGGCAGACAGGGTGTTCTCCGACGACGAGATGTTCGCGTCCATCGCATCGGGGAGCTTCAGGTACGACGCCATGTTCGTAGCTCCATGCAGTGAATCGTCCGTGGCGAAGTTCGCCAACGGCATCGCCGACACCCTGATTTCCCGCGCGGTATCCGTATGCCTGAAGGAGGGCCGCAGGCTGGTCCTCCTTGTGAGGGAGACCCCCAAGAGCGCTATCATGCTGGAGAACGAGCTGAAGCTCGCCAGATTGGGGGTCAGGGTCGTGGACGCCAATCCCGGCTTCTATCCCAGGCCGAAGACCGTCGAGGACATCGTGGACATCGTCGTCGGAAGGTGCCTGGACCAGGTCGGCATAGACCACGGCTTGTACAGGAGATGGGAGTGATCCCATCTCTGTAAATCGCGGGTTGGTGTATCACCGACGGAGAATAAATCGCGTATTTGTGTAAACACTGTTAAAAAGCGCTTGTATCGGGCCCGGATATCCACTTTCGCCAGGCAGAAGGTCTGAAACCCGTGGAGGTCAGGTCCCGCCATACTGGGACGGAATCGCTCCCCTCTATACGCACGAACGACCGAGCATCCTCATGGTCTCGTAGGTATGCACACCAATTCGGACAGCACATCCCCTCCGAAGACCGTGAGCGCATACATCCAGACGAGGATTACGGGGCGATGTACCCGTGGACGGTCGATTCCGGGGTAGTACGCAACGACGTCACTCGACTCGCCAACGGATTCAACGCCCCTCATCTTCACCTCCCTCTGCATGACAGGGCTGCTCTGATCCGGTCAGAGCAGAGAGCTCCCGCTCAGGTCGAAGCAGAGCCTGAAGCCTTCGTGGTCGTGGATGGTCCTGTAGGCGATGCCGTCGTGCACCCAGGCCATGGCCGACCTCTTACCGCTGAACATGCACACGGTGTACTCCGTCGTCCCGGAGCCGGTCGGGAGCCCCTCGATGGCCAATGGGACCATCTGTCCGGTGATGGGGGCGAGGACGCTCCCGTCCGAGACAGACATTCCGACCTCGGTGGATCTGCCGTCCTGACCCGTGACCGTGACCCTGGCGGAGCCTCCGTCAAGCACCTCCACCTTAACACCGAAGTCCTCGATGAGCTCGTTGCGGGTGACCCTCAGCCCGTAGGACGCGTTATCCCCTGCTTCGGGCTGCCGGCCCTCGGATCCGCAACGGAAACCGGGGATCCAGAACGATACCGCCTGTGAGACGGCGCCTATGTCGAAAGTTGACTTTATCATTATGCGAGCCTCCGTCCGCGTCTTACGCGGCGTGCCGTCATCCGTATGATATGATTTAACGTTGTTTACCGTCAAGCGTCCGGCATGCGGGAGGCATAGAACGCGATGGCCTCCTCTGCCGTCACCGGTCCTCCCCAGCTCAGCAGGGTGTACCTGACCCCGTCAGGGGTGCGATAGGTGCTCTGGGGCTCGAACCCGTTGCGCTCGTAGAACCTGGTGCGGCGGAGCCTCTGTGCCAGGTTCTCCGCGGGCTCGTCGGTGGGCTCTATGTTCAGGAAAAGCCTCCTCCCGTCGCAGGAGCACTTGATCAGCCA
The DNA here is from genome assembly GCA_959597175.1 of uncultured Methanomassiliicoccales archaeon. Taxonomy (GTDB): domain Archaea; phylum Thermoplasmatota; class Thermoplasmata; order Methanomassiliicoccales; family Methanomethylophilaceae; genus Methanoprimaticola. Next base: position 121,213 of record CAUFXM010000001.1, on the reverse strand, counting down.
CACCGCATCGGAGCCGATCCCGCCGTTGCGCCTGCCGGCGGCCACCGCCAGGTACAGCAGGAACACCAGGTCCTCCGATTCCACCACGTAGGCGAACCCGCCGAACTCCCCTCCGTCCTCTATCCAGAGGAACCTGTTGCCGGGTTCCCCGGACATCGAGACCAGGGTGTCGAAGGGTATGCGCTCCTCCTCGGGGAACGCCGATATGTAGAGCTCCCTCACCTTCCCCAGGACGGAACCGTCCACCGGCTGGAGCCTCAGGTCACCGGTCAAGGGCGTCTCCCGAAGGCCACTATCGACAGCACCTTCCAGGATGGGTCCAGGCCCGCCTCCCTCTTGACGAAGTCCTCCGCGGATTCGTCATCGGAGCCCCTGAGCCTGACCTGTATCCAGCATGACCCGATGCCCAGGTCCTCCGCCTCCAGCTGCATCATGATGGTGGCGATGGAGCAGTCCTCGATCCACACATCGCAGACCTCCGGGTCCGCCGCCACTATGATGGCGAACGTAGCCGTCTCGAGAGGGGTGGTGGAGGACGGCTTGCACAGCGCCAGCCTCCTGATCAGGCCCTCATCCCTGACGGGGACCAGCCTGACGTCCTTCAGGTTCCTGGAGGAGGGGGCGATCCTCCCCGCCTCCTCGATGAGGGACATCTCCTCCTCGGAGAGGGGCTCCTGGGTGTAGGTCCTGCAGGTCTTCCTCATCCTGGCCAGGTCTATGAACATCCCATCACTCCAGCAGGATTGCGGGCCTTCCGGGCGCGGCTGCCCTGGCCTTGTTCTGGGGATCGTAGAGGCCCTCGGAGTCGGCGGAGAGGACCTCCACCTCCAGCCCTGTCTCCTCGGAGAGGAATCCCTTCGCTGAAGACAGCAGGGAGAACTCGTCCGTCTCGTACAGGGGCCTCTTGGATTCGGGGGATGACCTGGGGAACTCAATCGCGACCTTCTTGGCCAGTTCCTGGGCGGCTTTGCCGTTGCGCTTGATGGCCTCATCGGACATGCAGGCCTTGGTGAGCCCAGGGACGGTGAGTTCGCCCTCGGCGAGCATCGCGGCGCCCTTCCTCATGACCTCCCTCTTCCACTCGGCAGAGGTGTACAGCACGATCCTCTTCGGTTCCATCTTGGCGATCTTCCTGATCTCCGTGATGTCGGACATCACGTCGCGGATTAGGTTCTCCCCGTACTCCGAGGCCGCGGATATCATCCCGGCGTCGGCCTCGGGCAGCTGGCATGCGGAGACCAGGCCCTCGAACCCGGCCGACTCCCACAGCTCCTCGGCAGTGTGGGGAGTGACGGGCATCATGGCCTGGATCCAAATTTTCAGAGCTGCGCGGATGGTCTCGGCGTTGCTGCCTCCCCTCCTGGAGTACCACTTGATGTCGTTGTACATGTCGAAGTAGACCGTGGTTGTCATCTGCCTCAGGTCGTACTTCTCCATGGCGGCCCTGATCTCGTTGAGGTGGGTGTTGAACCTGGACATCAGCCAGGCGTCCATCTCGCCCTTGGGCGAGTCGGACTCGGATGCGATTAGGTCCTGAACGGTCCCGAAGATCCTGTCGACCCTCTGCCTGTACGTCATGACGGTGTCCTCGCTCCACTCGACGTCCACGAACATGGACGCGACGTGGGCGTAGTACAGCCTCATCGCGTCAACGCCGAACTTGGCAGCCGCGCCGGGGATGGGCTGGGCCCCTCCCTTGGACTTGGAGATCTTGTCGCTGTTCTTCCCTGTGATGTACCAGTTGACAGTGATGCCGCGGGGCCACATATCCTGGGGGAGGATGGCCACGTGGTTGAACAGGAAGGCGGGGAAGTGGACGGTCATGTGCTCCTTTCCACCGAGGTTGATGTCCAGGGGATACCAGTACAGCACGTCCGCCCTCATCCTCTCGATGAGGTCCTGGGCGATGCCGGTGGACGCGGCGACGTCGGAGGGCACACCCTTTCCGAGGAGCACGTAGTCGAAGAACTCCTCGGTCATCTGCTCGGGCTCGATCTCATGGGAGTTGGCGTAGAGCGATATTGTGTAGTAGATGGGGTACAGGGTGGAGTCCGAGATGGCCTCGATGATCCACTTGTCGTCGTAGGGGAACCTGGTCCCGAGCCAGTTGCCCAGCCTGACGCATGCCCTCTCCCTGAACCAGTCCAGGACCCCGTGGACGTTGTCCGAGTACTCGGGCGGGTTGATGTCCATGGTCCTGCAGTGCTCGGAGGTCCTCTCGGTCAGATCCTTGTCGGCGTAGTTGATGAACCACTGGTCGTCTATCCTCCTGATGTGGACCCTGCGTCCGCACCTGCAGACGACCTCCTCGGTGAGGTCGTAGAAGGGTTCGGCCTCCCCGGCGTCGATCATTGCCTGGCGCATCCTGTCCTTGGCCTCCTCGACACGGAGTCCGGCGTACTCGCCGCAGATGTCCTTCATGCGACCCATGTGGTAGCCGTCCTTGTAGACCTGCTTCTTGGCCTCGACCAGCTTGGGGTCGCCGGGCTGCTTGATGCCCAGCTTGTCGATCATGTCCTTCGCGGGGAAGTCCCCGTAGCCCTTCATCTCGATGATGGATATCGGCACCACGGAGTCGATGAGCTCCTGGCTGAGTCCGTACCTCTCCCTTAGGGCGGGGTCCTTCTTGACCGCCTCGAGGGAGATCCAGTCGTCGGGCGCGTCAGACGGGACGGATGTCACCAGCCCGGTACCGACGTCAGGGTCGCAGAAAGACGCCGGGAACACCGGGATCTCCCTGTGGATCATGGGGGCCTCGCACATCCAGCCGATCATCTCGCTGCCGGGGATGGTGCCGATCTCCTCGATCCCGTCCTTCTGGAGCTGCAGCTTCTCGGACGCCTGCGGAGAAACGATCCAGACCTCCCCGTCCTTCCTGATCCTCCTGTACTCCACCTCCGGGTTGACCCAGAAGCAGACCTGACCGTACACGGTCTCGGGCCTGAGGGTGGCCGCGATGAGGAACTCGTCCCCGTGCCTGAACTTGAGCAGGGTGTACTCCTGGGTCTCCGCCCTGCCGCCCTTGGAGATGTCCGTCTCGGAGGGATCGACCGCGACGGGTCCGCAGCTGGGGCATGCCGGTGCGTAGTACGGCTTCTGAATCAGAAGGCCCGCGTCGTGGAGCTTCCTGAACTGCCACTGGATGAACTTCCCGTAGTCGGGGTACAGTGTGCAGGTGAACCTCCTCCAGTCGGCGAGGAACCCGAACCTCTTCCAGTAGTCGTTCACGTACACCTTGTTGAAGAACTCCACGACCGAGAGCGGGTCCTTGAGCTGGGCCAGCTCCTCGTCGGTGCACCCGTTCCTCTTGAGGTAGTCTATGGTCCCCTCGTCACCGCGGGCGATCCTGTTGTAGAGGGAGATCCCGCCGTTCCCGGTGGCGTGGGTCCCTACCGGGAACAGGACGTTGTACCCCGTCATGCGTTTGTACCTGTTGATGGCGTCCACATAGGTGTATCCGCGGAGGTGTCCGACATGCAGGTACCCGGTGACGCCCGGGTACGCGAAGATGATCATGAACTTGGGTTTGGATTCGTCCCTCTCGGCCCTGTCCAGTCCGGCTTCCTGCCAGCGGGCCTGCCATTTGGCTTCCATACTACCGTAGTCTATCGCCATTTGGATCCCTCTTACTAGTCGCGCGTATAATTGGGTTTGTTAAATACTCTGGCATCGCCCGGACGGGGTGACGTACGCCGTAAGACGTCGGATCCTCGCGTCGGACATGTCTTACGGATGCTGGGAAACCGCGTCTTACGCTGATGACGGCACCGTCCGACGCCTTGTCCTAGAATCATGTTTAATATCAGATATCGCATATAGAGAGACGCTGAGCAGAGAGGATTCTCCCTACAGGAGCGAATTCGTCCTGCTCTATCACCGTAAGACGTCTGAAAACCGGTGGAAAACACCTGTTTTCTGGCGTCGGACGATGTCTTACGTTTGTCCGACAAGTTTTAAATACCACGTAAGACATAATCTGAATTGCAAGCGGGAAGGGATGGGAAAAACTCTCTCTTGCAAAAAGGATGGATGAAGAATGACCGACGACGGAGTCAAGATCACGGTCCGGATGGGAACCGAAGACTTCCAGGAACTGGACGCCTTCGTGGAGGACCGCGGAATCAACAGGTCAGATTTCATCCGCGATGCCATCAGGGCCCACATGAAGGCCTATGACTCCCCGGAGGGTCAGACGGCATCGGAAGGCGGGATCTTCGTCCGCCTCAGCGACCTCCACATGGATGCGCTCAACCAGCTCGTCCAGCGCGGCATATGCCTGGACGAGGAGGAGTTCATCCGCAGGTGCGTCCTGGAGAAGATCGTCCCGAAGACGATCGAGGAAGAGGCGTATGCCGACTCCTTCAGGACCGCCCAGAGGAACGCTGCTCTCAAGTGAAGAGAAAGGGATGGGAAATAAACAGCATCACCGGTCGGATGGGAACGGCGAGAGCCGAGACCGGGGATGCTATTCAAACACGTTCAGCAGAAATCGCGAAAAACGGGTGATGCACAATGACAGGGAACGATATTGAGATCGCGGCTAGTCCGCGCATAGCGGTGGTCGGGGTCGGCGGTGCCGGATGCAACGTCGTCGGCGCCTTCTACGATTCGCTGTGCGCAGTGGACACCATCGCGATCAACACGGACAAGGACGCGCTCCACGCCACCAACGCCGACACCAAGATCTACATCTGCAAGGAGGTCCTCAAGGGCCAGGGTGCCAACGGCGACGTCGTCATCGGCAAGAAGTGCGCCGACATCCACAGGGAGGAGATCAGGCAGGCCCTGGCCGGACACGACTTCGTGTTCGTCATCGCAGGCCTGGGCGGAGGTACAGGCACAGGGGCTGCCTCGGTGGTCATAGACGCCGCCATCTCCCAGGACATCAAGACATTCGCAGTGGCGATCAGCCCCTTCTCCTTCGAGGGGAGGAGGAAGGAGGTCGCCAGAGAGGGATACAGGCACATCAGGGCGGTCTGCGAGCACACCGTTCTCGTCGACAACGACCTGGTGCTGGCCCGGATGCCCGAACTCACGATGGACCGCGCCTTCGGCGAGGTCAACAAGAGCATAATGAGGCACGTCATGAGCTGCGTCGACAAGATGGAGATGACCATCGCCGACGAGTACTCCAGGCAGAAGCCCGTGATGGTCGAGGAGTCCGTCCCCTCCAAGGACGTCGACTACCCCATCGAGCTCCTCATCAGTGCTTGAATACTGATTCACGCTTTTCTCCCCCAGCGGAGTGGGCGCCGCCCACTCCGCACTTTTCGTAATCCTCCTCCGGTTCTCCGGAACCGGTTCTGTTTCTCGGGATTCCCGTAACGCCTTCCCGGTTGATCTTACGGATCCATCGAGATCCCCATACACTTCATCCTCCCACTCAGCCGGTACCTTATGTTCTGCTTTGCCAGCATCTCCGAATAGTTTAATGAGAATAGACATTTGTCTAATATTATAATCTATTACTGAATTATTGTATAGTATTAGAAGATATAAATAGAACAAATGAATAGGGTGTGTTGGTGAAAAATGTTCGGAAACAACAACACCACAGCAGTAGCGACCGGAACGGTGGTCGCAGTCAGGAAGGCGGCAGTGGAGACCTTCGTGACCGTCGACACCGGATCGGGTGACCTGATCAGGATCACGATGACCAAGCCCCGCTTCGATTCCCTTTCCATAAGCACGGGATCGAAGGTAGTCATAGGGGACCACCAGAACGTCATCGGCATAGCCTCCTGATGCCGAAGGTCAGAGACCCCGTCGCCCGAAGGTGCACGGGTACCGACGCATGAATCCCCGGCCCGGGGGCCACCCGGGCCTCCCCTCCAGGCTCCGTTCGGAATCTGCGAGAACAACGTTATCATCATCCAATGCATCCGCCGCCTTGGGGTACGATTCCCCGGACCGGAGCCTGATTTCAGATGAGCATATCAGATAGCCGCAACCTGTCCATGATGATGGACCTGTATGAGATGACGATGTCCAACGGATACTTCCTGGAGGCCGACAGCGATGACAGGGCGACTTTCGACGTCTTCTTCCGCAGGGTCCCCGACGGCGGAGGGTTCGCGATATTCGCAGGCCTGGAGCAGGTGATCGACTACCTGGAGAACATGCACTTCGACGGGGAGGACATAGAATACCTGAGATCGTTGGACATGTTCGACGAGAGGTTCCTCGAGTACCTGTCAGGATATCGTTTCAGAGGCGATGTGTACGCATTCGACGAGGGTACGGTCATGTATCCAAACGAACCGGTCATGACCGTCACGGCGCCCATGATAGACGCGCAGCTGGCCGAGACGGCGATACTCGCCCAGGTAAATCACCAGTCCCTCATCGCCACGAAGGCCCGCAGGATAGTCCGCGCGGCCCAGGGCAGGGGGGTGTCCGACTTCGGGGCTCGCAGGGCCCACAACATGGACGCCGCCGTCTACGGGGCCAGGGCGGCGTACATCGGCGGAGCCGGGGGGACAGCAACCGTTCTCGCCGGACAGATGTTCGGGATCCCGGTAAGCGGCACCATGGCACACAGCTGGGTGATGTACCACGACTCCGAGTTCGAGGCGTTCAAGAGGTATGCGGAGATCTATCCAGACGACACCGTACTGCTGATAGACACATACGACGTCCTCAGGTCCGGGACGCCCAACGCCATCCGCTGCGCCAAGGAGGTCCTCGAACCCATGGGGAAGAGGCTCAAGGGCGTCAGGCTGGACTCCGGCGACCTCGCGTACCTCACCAAGGAGGTCCGCAGGATGCTGGATGCCGCCGACCTCCGCGACTGCAAGATCATCGCCTCCAACAGCCTGGACGAGTACTCCATAACGTCGATCATCGATCAGGGCGGGTGCATAGACGCCTTCGGTGTCGGAGAGAGGCTCATCACCGCGAAGAGCGACCCGGTGCTGGGCGCGGTGTACAAGATTGCGGCCATCGAGAAGGACGGCGTCGTCAGACCGACGATCAAGGTATCCGAGGCGGTTGAGAAGATCACCAACCCCGGGAGGAAGAAGGTCCACAGGATCTACGACTCCACCGGTCACGCGGTCTGCGACCTCATCTCGCTGGAGGACGAGACCATCGACCTGTCCCGCAGGTTCCCAGTGGTGGACCCCACCAAACCCTGGAAGGACATCGTACTGGACGGCTGCACCTCAAAGGAGCTGCTGCACCCGGTCCTGATCGACGGCAGGAGGGTGTCCGAACCCAAGCCCCTGAAGGAGATAAGGGCCTACGTGGAGAGGCAGCTCAGGGACGAGATCTGGCAGGAGGAGCAGAGGTTCGAGAACCCCCACGTGCACCACATGGACATGACACCCGCCTACTACGACTTCAAGATGGACATGCTCAGGAATACGGGGGCATCGGTCGAGGAGAGAAGGTGAAAGTGCCGGGGTCTCCCCCGGCTTTTTATTTTTCAAAATCGGTTCTTCACGGCGTTGTAGCCCATCTCGAAGGCCCTGATGTTCAGATCCAGGAACTTCTCGGGCACCTGCGCCTTGAGCGCTTCGAGGAGGTCCTCCTTCAGCAGGGGGAAGTCCTTCATCGCCGCCACGGCACCGATCATCACGGCGTTGGCGGCAACCGCCTTCCCGGCCTCGATGGCCAGCTTGGTCGCGTCAAGCGTGACGAGGTTCCCGTTGACCTTCCTGACCGATGCGATGAGCTCGTCGATGTCGGGGTACTGCTCGAACCCTGCGGCGACCATGGACGGGTACACGGGGTCCAGGTTCATCAGGACCGAGGTGTCGCTGTTTCCAAGGGGCAGGTTCCTGACCGTCTCCGACGGCTCGAACCCCATGATCATGTCCGCGCAGCCGTCGGCCTCCAGAGGGCTGACGACCTCGTCCCCGAACCTGACCGTGGAAAGGACACTCCCTCCCCTCTGGGCCATGCCGTGGACCTCGCTCATTGCCACCTTGTAGCCGCGGTTCATGGCCGCGTTGCCCAGGACCATTGACGCCAGGAGGACGCCCTGCCCCCCCACTCCGACTATCTGGATGGTGTACTTCATCTCCTCACCTCGATGGCTCCGCGGGGACAGACGTTCGCGCACATCCCGCATCCGATGCACTGCGTGGGATCGACCTCGACGCTCTCGCCCCTCTTGATAAGGGACGGGCAGGCGATTGTCCTCAGACAGGCGTAGCACTGGATGCACTTGGACTGGTCGACCTCGCATCTCCTGGACTCGAGCATCTTCCTCTTCTTGAGCTCCAGAGGGCAGGGGCACTTGGAGATTATCACGGCCACGCCGTCATGCTCCAATGCTCCCTTCATGGCCTGCGTGGCGGCCCTCACGTCGTACGGGTCCACCTGCTGGACGTACTTCACGCCTATGCCGCGCACCAGCTTCTCGATGTCGATGGGCTCGGTGACGATGCCGCCGTACTCCCTCCCGGTCCCGGGGTTGGGCTGATGTCCCGTCATGGCGGTCGTGCGGTTGTCCAGGATGACCATGATGATCTTGTGGTCGTTGAACAGTGCGTTGACCAGGGCGGGAACACCGGCATGGAAGAACGTGGAGTCCCCGATGAACGCGATGGGGGTCTGACCGGTCGCCGCGGCGAATCCTCCGGCAGCGCCGCCACCGCCTCCCATGCAGATGATGAAGTCGGCTGTCTGGAACGGCGGTGCGACTCCGAGGGTGTAGCATCCGATGTCCGAGCAGTAGACGACGTCCCGGTTGCCAACGGCCTTCTTCGTGGCCGCGTACATCCCTCTGTGGGGGCAACCGGCGCACAAAGTCGGCGGCCTGCTGGGCAGCTTCACCGGCGACGCCGGCATCGCCTCCCTGAAGTCCTGCACCTTCACCAGATCGGAGATCCCCTCCAGCGTGCGGGGGTTGTACTCCCACGCGTAGGGCAGGTGGCCGGTCCTCTTCCCGTACACAGGGACCTGGATGGAGTTCTGGGCGCAGATCCTCAGGACTTGGTCCTCCAGGAAGGGCTCCAGCTCCTCCACCACGATGACCATCCTCTTGTCCTTCACGAACTCGGCGATCTTCCTCTCCGGCAGGGGGTTGGTGAACCCGAGCTTGAGTATGGACACGCCCGACACGAACTCCTTGACGTAGGTGTAGGAAACACCGGAGGTGATGATCCCCACATCGCCCTCGCCCTCGATGCGGTTGAGAGGCGAGACCTCCGACATCTCCTTCGCCTTCTCCATCAGGCCCAGCAGCCTCTTCCTGTTCACCCTCGCATGGGCGGGGATGTTCACGAAGCGCACGACGTCCTTATCGAAGTGGCCGTCCCTCTTCGGTGTCACCAGCGGGCCCAGGTCGACGACTCCGCGGGCGTGGTTCACCCTGGTGGTGGTCCTGAACAGCACCGGCAGGGTGGTTGCCTCCGAGATGGCATACGCCTGGGAGACCATGTCCTTCGCCTCAGCGGGGGTGGACGGCTCCACCATCGGAAGCAGGCCCAGCAGGGAGTAGTACCTGTTGTCCTGCTCGTTCTGGGAGCTGTGTGCGCTGGGGTCGTCGGCGGAGAGGATGAGCATCCCGCCGGTGACCCCGGAGTAGGCCAGGGTCATCATGGGGTCCGCGGCGACGTTCAGGCCCACGTGCTTCATGAACACGAAGGACCTGAGCCCCGAGGACGCGGCCGCGGCTGAGACCTCCAAGGCCACTTTCTCGTTGGTTGAGAACTCGAAGTACATGCCCGCCTTGTCGGCGAGCTTCTCGAGCAGGTTGCCTATCTCTGAGGATGGCGTACCCGGATATGTGGAGGCGAAACCCGCCCCGGACTCGAAGAGGCCCCTTACGATGGCCTCGTTGCCCAGGAGGAGCTGCTTTCCCCCGTCTGCAAGTAAATCCGACATTTCCAGACCTCGAACGGACGTGTATCTGTGATGTCAATCTTAAGGTTGATTGGGAACATCGACTTGAAGCATTGGTCATAAAAATCTGGTCCTTCTTTTTTGTAAAACAGTCTTCTCTTTTTTTGTAAATCAAAATATTTCTTTTTTGTAAAACATAATTCTTAAATTTTGTAAATAAAAATCCTTCTATTTTGTAAATCTTGATATAGCTGCATTGCCATCAAATGTACATGACGAAGTATCGCCCCCGTCTTGTGGACAAAGTGCTGGAGGACAAGCTCAGGCTCTACGGGGCGGTATTGATCACAGGCCCCAAATGGTGCGGAAAGACCACGACGGCAACGAGACAGAGCAAGAGCGTACTGTTCATGAACGAACCCGATGAGAAGGAGAACCTCATCAACATCGCGAAAATCAATCCGTCCGTGCTTTTCAGGGGGAAGAAGCCCCGTCTCATAGACGAATGGCAGCTGGCTCCGAACCTGTGGGATGCGGCCAGATTCGATGTCGACCAAAGCGGGAAGAACGGGCAGTATATATTGACGGGATCCACCATGGTCGACTGGTCGGCTGTGGATCATTCGGGTGCAGGCAGGATCTCCAGGGTTAGGATGGACACCCTCAGCCTGTACGAGAGCGGAGACTCCACAGGCGAGGTCAGTCTGGGAGAGCTGTTCTCCGGCATAGGGATGGTCGAGGGTGTCAGCGAGAAGTCCCTCGAGGATATCGTTCGCATCATCCGCCGCGGTGGATGGCCAAAAAGCATCGGCATCCCCTACGCCGATTCCCTCGACTATGTTGCCGAATACTGCGAATCCATACTGGATGCGGACATAAAGACCGTGGATTCCAAGGTGAGGGACCCGGAGAGGATGAGACGCGTGCTCCGCTCCTTGTCCAGGAACATAGCCACCTCTCCGACGAAGAAGACCCTGTCCAAGGATACGGCCATGGAGGAAGAGACGGAGGATGACGTCGAGACTGGAGAATCGGGGAAATTGTCACGTCCTACTCTGAACGACTACATGGAGACCCTGAGGAAGATCATCATACTCGACGAACTGAAGGCCTGGACCCCGGCCCTTCGTTCGAGCTACACGGTCCGCACCTCGAACACGGTCCACTTCTGCGACCCGGCGGTGGCGTGCTACTTCCTCGGAGCATCGGATGAGGATCTTCTCATGAACATGGAGACGCTGGGATTCCTCTTCGAATCCCTGGTGATCAGAGACCTCAGGGTTTACGCACAGTGCCTGAACGCCACCGTCTACCATTATCACGACAGCTCTGGCCTGGAAGCCGATGCGATCATACACCTATCCGCAGGCGGATGGGCGGCCATCGAGGTGAAGATAGGCGAGGCCTGGGTGGACAAAGCGGCCGAGAACCTCCTCAAGCTGGCTAGGTCCACCGAGAACCCACCTGTCTTCCTGGCCGTCGTCACCGCCACGAAATACGCCTATACCAGACCCGACGGGGTTCATGTGATCCCCCTGGCCTGTCTCAGGGATTGAGCCGATACCATGATATCATGGTAAGCGTTCGGTGCATCGCTGCTGGGATTGTCAAGCTAGGTCAAAGACGCAGGACTTAGGATCCTGTCCTTAGTGGTTCGAGGGTTCGAATCCCTCTCCCAGCACCATCCTGTCTACGATCAATGTCAAGGGGATCCGAAATGGCAGTCTCTCTCCGCATCATCCGTCTAACCATGGCCATAGACAACGGCGACCATCGCGCCTACGAGCAGCTCAAGGCCCTGGCCAGGACCGACGAGGAGGCAAGGCGTGTTCTAAGGACGGTGAAGGAGCCCCCGAAGCCGGCTGCGAAGCCTCCTGTGAAAGTGGCGCCGGTGGTCAAACCGGACACCCCCCAACAGACGGCCGAGAAGGCGAAGACGGGGGATGCGGTTGCCATAGCCACTCTGAGGAAGAGAGCCGAGTACGAGGATACCGCTGCCCAGAGCGCTCTGGGCATCGCGCTCCTGAAGACCGATCAGGAGGAGGCCCGCAAGTGGCTGATCAGGTCCCACAAGGTGCCGGAATCCATGGATGCCCTGAAGCGCCTGGCTGCATCGGGTGATACGGAGGCCCGCAAGTGGCTGGACTCCAACTCCGGACAGCCGGCGACCGTCGTCAGGAGGACCGGAGCCGATCCCGAGGCGCCCAAACGCGACGAGCTGGGTTACTACAAACCCCCTACCAGGCACACCAACCCGAAGATCGGCGATGTGTACAGACTGAACGACGCCAAGATGAACACCGGTCAGAAGAACTCCATGGTCCTTATCAAGGAGAAGAAAGGGGACTACCTGACGGTGTGGACTGTCACCCGCGAACCCGGCAAGAGGAAGGCGGTCATGCTCATCGACCCATCGGTGGCTGGATTCGCCAGTCCGAGGGTTTACGTCCTGACGGATACGGACAGGGTCATGCGCAAGGACATGCTGGCCGAGTACAGGGGTTCACTGAGCCCCCGTGACGTGAAGCAGTTCAGGCTGTCGGCTTGATGAAGGGCTGGTTCAGGATGTCGGACGCGCGCTCCATCACCGTTACATCCGGGTCCATCGCCCTCCAGTCATCCGTCTTGAGCCTGCCGCTCGTGACCGCAATGAACCCTGCTCCGGAGTGCTTCGCCGCCAGGTAATCGCCGTCCCCGTCGCCGATGAACAGTATCTCCTCCACGGGGACTCCCAGTCTCCTCGCGAACAGATCCATGGCCTTCGGAGAGGGCTTGGCCTCGTCGATGTAGGAGTCGTCGGAGCACACCAGGGCGTCCATCCTCTCCAGCAGCCCGCATCCGCCCAGACAGGCTTCCGCATAGGGACGGGTGCCGCTCGTGAGCACCCCCACCCTGTAGCCCATCCTCTTGAGCGAATCCACGCACTCCACCGAGCCGGGGAAGGGCTTCGCCGTGGGAAGTGCGCGCATCTCCACGTGACGACACCTCTCGATCATCTCGTGGCTCATCCTGGCGTAATCCCCCGGGCATCCTCTGGATTCGAAGACCTCCTCGAAGCGACCCCACATCGAGGGGTCCAGACCGTACTCCCTCAGGACCGCTCCCACCTCCGAGACGACCCCTTTGTAATCCACATGGGTGTCCATGAGGGTGCTGTCCATGTCGAATCCGATGGCCGAGTAGCGGCGGGTCATGGAACATCGGATGCAAAGCACGACATAAAAGTTGGGAAGGAAGGAGCGACGAATCGGATGTGACCCCCGCGGAGGTCCGCGGGTAAGGGGTTTGGACGGGCGGATGCCCGTCGTCGGGATCAGTAGGAAACGCCCTCCCAGAGCATGGCGTTGGCGACCTTCTCGAATCCGGCGATGTTGGATCCTGCGACCAGGTTGCCCTCCATGCCGTACCTCTTGGCCGCCTCGGCGGCCTCCTTGTAGATGGTGGCCATGATGCCCTTCAGCTTGGCGTCGACCTCCTCGAAGGACCAGGAGAGCCTGGCGCTGTTCTGGCACATCTCCAGAGCGGAGGTGGCGACACCGCCGGCGTTGGCGGCCTTGGCGGGTCCGAAGAGGACACCGGCCTTCTGGAAGGCGGCGATGGCACCGGGGGTGCTGGGCATGTTGGCTCCCTCGGCGACGGCGTAGCATCCGTTTGCGATCAGGGCCTTGGCGTCGTCCTCGTTGAGCTCGTTCTGGGTGGCGCAGGGGAGGGCGATGTCGCAGGGGATGGTCCAGATTCCCTTGCCCTCGTGGTACTCGCAGTTGGGCCTCCTCTCGGCGTAGGCGGTGAGCCTCTGCCTCTTGACCTCCTTGACGTCCTTCAGGATGGCGAGGTCGATTCCGTCCTTGTCGTAGACGTATCCGTTGGAGTCGGAGACGGCGACGACCTTCCCTCCCAGCTGGTAGACCTTCTCGGTGGCGTAGATGGCGACGTTTCCGGATCCGGAGACGACGACGGTGGCGCCCTTGAAGGACTTGCCGTTGGCCTTCAGCATCTCATCGGTGAAGTAGCACAGGCCGTATCCGGTGGCCTCTGTCCTGACCAGGGATCCGCCGGCGCCGATGGCCTTTCCGGTGAGGACTCCGGTGAACTCGTTTCTGAGCCTCTTGTACTGGCCGTACATGAATCCGATCTCTCTGCCTCCGACTCCGATGTCACCGGCGGGGACGTCGGTGTCGGGTCCGATGTGCCTCTGGAGCTCGGTCATGAAGGACTGGCAGAAGCGCATGATCTCGTTGTCGGACTTGCCCTTGGGGTCGAAGTCGGATCCTCCCTTTCCTCCTCCGATGGGGAGGGTGGTGAGGCTGTTCTTGAAGATCTGCTCGAATCCCAGGAACTTGAGGATGGAGAGGTTGACGGAGGGGTGGAACCTGAGCCCGCCCTTGTAGGGTCCGATGGCTGAGTTGAACTGGACGCGGTAGCCGCGGTTGACCTGCACCTTTCCGGAGTCGTCGACCCAGGGGACGCGGAACATGACGACCCTCTCGGGCTCCACGAGCCTCTCGATGATGCCGGCCTTCTCGAGCTCGGGCCTGGCCTCCACAACGGGCTGGAGGGACTCGAGGACCTCCTCGACAGCCTGGAGGAACTCGGGCTGGTCTGCGTTGCGCTGTTTGAGTCCGTCGAAGACGGTCTTCAGATACTCATTCGTGATGGTCATCTGGAATCACCTTTAGGACAAATGTCCATTCTTCAGATGCGTTCATGGCACATCGTCTATAAATTCGATTCGGAAGGCACCATAGAAGCGGTGATTGTCTCGTTACTGAGACGGGCCATTCTTGGGTATCACATGGTCTGTACAACAAACATCTATTATATTTGAATATTATTAGATATATGTATTCATTTCATGTCTGTTCAACATCGAATGTATCGCAACCTGAGATCAGACATGCTTCGGTTCTGGACATTTTGTGCCTCATCGGACAGCCCCTGAGATCACCTTGGGCACGGTTGCCTAATCGCCGTTAACAGCGTGAAGGATTAAGTCCCCCTCCGTGGATTGGGGGCCCATGTCGGACCAAGGGCTGCTGGACAGGGTCGTGGATGTGGCTGCGGGCATTGGCATTTTCGATGTGGGCGTCGCAGACCCCTCGATGTGGGGGACCGATCCGCTGGTCTCATCGAGGGTGGGTGACGGACACCGCCCCAGGGACATCATGCCGGACTGCCGCTCTGTGATCGTGCTGGGAGTCCCGGTGCAGAGGACCATCCTGGACACCGCTCCTTCGATCTACTACAACCATCTGTACGGCGTCGTCAACAACCTGCTGGACCAGGCCGCCGAGAGGGTGGCGTTGGAGCTCTGCCATCTCGGGTTCCGGTCCGTCTACGTACCGAGGGACGGCTATCACGGCAGGGCTGGCCTCCACCAACGCCAGGACTCGTTCTTCTCCCATCGCCACGCCGCATACCTTGCGGGAATGGGGACGTTCGGATGGAACAACATGCTCCTGACCGAGGCCTACGGGCCGAGGATCAGGCTGGTGTCGGTGATCACAGAGGCGGACCTCCCGAAGGGGGAGCCCATGGGGAAGGACCTGTGCATAGGGTGCGGGAGGTGCACCCGCCAGTGCCCAGCGTCCGCGGTTGCCGGGAGGTCGTATCCCGAGGGCGTCACGGACAAGCCCGCCTGCGTCGGTTACGTCGATGTCCTGGCCCCCCAGGGGATATCCCCTTGCGGGAGGTGCATCGCTGTGTGCCCCGTGGGAAACGATGGCGTGAGGGGGCCCACGGACTCCGCGGTCGAGTCCATCCGCTCGTACAGGAAACCCATCCAGCGAAATAATTAAGGAATGGGCCGCGGGGATTGTCCCGCGGCGCCTATTGTTCGGACCGCTCACTCGGCCAGTCCGTGGAACTCCCTCATGCTCCTGACACCGGGGGTGCCGGACTTGGCCACCCTGATGGACCCGACGGCTATCTCGGCGCCCTGCACGGTGGTCATGAAGGGGATCTCCAGCTCGACCGCGAGCCTGCGCATGGTGTATCCGTCGCGCACGGCACCGGACTTCTGGGAGGGGGTGTTGATGATCAGGTTGATCTTGCCGTCCCTCATCAGTCCGATGGCGTTGGGGTTCTGGCGCTCGTCGAGCCTGAACACCGACGTCGTCTCCACGCCGTGCTCCCTGAGATAGGTCGACGTGCCCTTGGTGGCGTAGATCGTGAATCCCATCTCCTTGAGCTGCCTGGCGGGCTCGACGATCCTGGGCTTGTCCTGGTCGTTGACGGTGATGTACACGCCTCCCTCCGTGGGGAGCTTGTTCCCGGCCGCGATCAGGGCCTTGTAGCATGCAGTGTGGAAGTCCTCGTCGATGCCCATGACCTCTCCGGTGGACTTCATCTCCGGGGTGAGGATCGAGTCAACACCGGGCAGCTTGAGGAACGGGAACACCGACGCCTTGACCGCGTAGTGGTCGATGGGCCTGTATCCCTTCAGCCCGAAGTCCTTCAGCGTCTTACCGAGCATGATCTTGGTACCGATCTTGGCCAGCGGGATGCCGGTTGCCTTGGATATGAAGGGCACCGTCCTGGAAGCCCTGGGGTTGGCCTCGATCATGAAAACCTGGCCGTCCTTCACCGCGAGCTGCAGGTTCATGAGCCCGTGGATGTCCAGGGCAAGTGCGACCTTCTCGGTGATCGCGACGATCTCGTCGATGATCCCCTGCTTCAGCGTGAAGGGGGGCAGGACCATCGTGGCGTCACCGGAGTGGCATCCAGCGTACTCCACGTGCTCCATGATGCCTCCCACGTAGACGTCGGTGCCGTCGCACACGGCGTCCACGTCGATCTCGATGGCCTCGGTGAGGTACTTGTCGATCAGGATGGGATGGTTCCTGGAGACCTTGACGGCGGTGTCCACGTAGGTCTTCAGCTCCTCGGTGGAGTAGACGATCTCCATGGCCCTACCTCCGAGGACGTACGAGGGCCTCACGAGGACGGGGTACCCGATGTCCTCGGCGATCTCCCTGGCCTCCTCGAAGGAGTATCCTGTGCCGGAGCGGGGCTGCTTGATGCCCAGCTCGTCCATGAGCTTGGAGAACCTGCGCCTGTCCTCGGCGACGTCCATCATGTCGGGGCTGGTACCGAGGACCCTGGTCTTGGTCCCCTTCAGGGCGTTCTCCAGGTCCACGGCCAGGTTGACGGAGGTCTGGCCGCCGTACTGGCAGATGACCCCGTCGGCGTCCTCGGCGTCGATGACGTTCAATACGTCCCCCAGGGTCAGCGGTTCGAAGTAGAGCCTGTCGGAGATGTCGTAGTCGGTGGAGACGGTCTCCGGGTTGTTGTTGATGATGACGGCGTCCACGCCCTCCTCCTGGAGAGCCATCACCCCGTGGACGCAGCAGTAGTCGAACTCGATGCCCTGGCCGATCCTGATCGGCCCGCCTCCCACGATGACGACCCTCTTCTTACCGTCGTTACCGCGGTACTCGCTGCTCCTGCCGTACGTGGAGTAGAAGTAGGGCGTGCCCGCCTCGAACTCGGCGGCGCAGGTGTCCACCATCTTGTACACGGGCAGTATGTTCTGGGCCTTCCTCATGGCACGGATCTCCAGCGGCTTGCTGCCGACGATGTCGGCTATGGTCTCGTCGGAGAATCCCATCTCCTTGGCCTTCCTGAGCAGCTCGGGGGTCAGGCCGTCGGCGATCTGCTTCTCCATCGCCACGACGTTGGCTATCTTCCTGACGAAGAATATGTCCCACTTGGCGAGGTCTGCGACCTCCTCCTCGGACCATCCCCTCCTGAGGGCCTCCGCCATGACGAATATGCGCTTGTCGGTGGCGTCGACGAGCTCCTTCCTGATCTCCTCGTCGGTGACCTCCACCCTGTCCAGTCCCTTGACCCCGATCTCCAGGGAGCGCAGGCCCTTGAGCAGCGCCTCCTCGAAGGTCCTGCCGATGGCCATGACCTCCCCGGTGGATTTCATCTGGGTCCCCAGGTGCCTGTCCACGGTCCTGAACTTGTCGAACGGCCAGCGCGGGATCTTGATGACAACGTAGTCTATGGAGGGCTCGAACGCGGCGCATGTCGTTCCCGTGATCCTGTTGGGGATCTCGTCCAGGGTGTAGCCCACGGCGATCTTCGTGGCGACCCTGGCGATGGGGTATCCGGTGGCCTTCGACGCGAGGGCCGACGACCTGGACACACGGGGGTTGACCTCGATGAGCCTGTAGTCCCCGTTGGCGGGGTTGAAAGCGAACTGGACGTTGCACCCTCCCTCGATGTTGAGGGCACGGATGACCTTCAGTGCGGCGGTCCTGAGCCTCTGGTGGTCTGTGTCCGACAGGGTCAGGCAGGGGGCGACGACGATGGACTCGCCGGTGTGGATGCCCATGGCGTCGAGGTTCTCCATGTTACAGATGATGATGCAGTTGTCGTTGGAGTCCCTCATGACCTCGTACTCGTACTCCTTCCATCCGAGGACGGACTCCTCGATGAGGACCTGATGGATCCTGGAGTAGGCGAGCCCGCGGGCGCAGATCTCCTCGAGCTCCTCCTCGTCGTGGGCGATCCCCCCTCCGGTCCCGCCCAGCGTGTAGGCGGGACGGATGAGTACAGGGTAGCGCCCGATGATCTTGACTGCCTCCTTGGCCTCCTCGATGGTGTTGACGGACCTGGACACGGGCACGGGCTCTCCGATCCTCTCCATGGTCTCCTTGAAAAGCTCCCTGTCCTCGGACATGGCGATGGCGTCGGGCTGCGTTCCCACGAGAGAGCATCCGAGCCTCTCCAACTCCCCGGAGTCGGCGAGCTCGGAGCAGATGTTCAGGGCGGTCTGTCCGCCCATTCCGGAAAGGACGCCGTCCACTCCCTCCCTCTCGATGATCTTGGCGACGTTGGAGGCCTCCAGCGGCTCGATGTAGACGCTGTCGGCGGTGTCGGTGTCCGTCTGGATGGTCGCGGGGTTGGAGTTCACCAGCACCGTCTTGTAGCCCTCCTCGCGCAGGGAACGGCAAGCCTGGGTGCCGGAGAAATCGAACTCCGCGGCCTGGCCGATCACGATGGGCCCGGACCCGATGACCATCAGCTTCTTGTAATCCTTCCTCAGAGTCTCCCCTCCTTTACCATCCTGCCGAACCAGTCGAACAGGTACGATGTGTCGCAGGGTCCGGGGGAGGCCTCCGGGTGGTACTGCGACGTGAATATCGGCAGGTTCTTGTGTATGACCCCCTCGACCGAACCGTCGTTGACGTTGGTCTGGTTCACGACGAGGTCGGTGCCGTCGAGGCTGTGCTCGTCGACGGCGAACCCGTGGTTCTGCGACGTTATGTACACGCGGTTCTCGCACTTCACGGGCTGGTTGCATCCCCTGTGACCGAACTTGAGCTTGTATGTGGATCCCCCCATGGCGATACCGATGAGCTGGCTCCCGAAGCATATGCCGAACATCGGCAGCTGGGTGGAGAGGTCGCTGACCGTCCTGACCGTGGTCTTCGCGATGTCCGGATGGGCCGGGTCCCCGGGCCCGTTCGAGATCAGCACGCCCTGGACCCCGGAATCGACTATGACGTCTGCAGGGGTGTCGTAGGGGAACGACACGACATTGAACCTTGCGTTGAGGTCCCTCAGTATCCCCGACTTGGCACCGCAGTCGATCATCCCGACGGTTATCTCCTTCCCGTTGTCTGTTCTGGTGATCTCGGTGGAGGACACCGCCGCGACGAGGTTGCTGTCGGACGGCGCGGGCATGGCCGCCAGCCTCCTGATGGTCTCCTCGATGTCGGTACCCTCAGTGATGATGGCCCCCTTGACGGTACCCTCGGTGCGTATCTTGATTACCAGCTCGCGGGTGTCGACGCCCGAGAGCCCAGGGATGTCGAAGTGCTTCAGGAAGTCGTCGATGGTCCTGCCGCCGTACATGGGGGACGGATCCCTGCAGTACTCGCGGACCACCAGGCCCCTTGTGTGAATCGATCTTGACTGGTAGTATTCGTCGGTGACCCCGTAGTTGCCGATCAGCGGGTAGGTCATGACCAGTATCTGACCTTCGAAAGACGGGTCGGTGAGGCTCTCCTGGTAGCCGCACATTCCCGTGGTGAAAACAACCTCTCCGTCCGAATCGCGCTGGGCGCCGAACATCTCCCCTTCGAAAACGGTCCCGTCCTCCAGGACCAAATATCCTTTTGCCATCGGGGAATCATCAGATTTTCGAACCGTATATAATGTCTCCGCAGAGGCCCAGACAGCCCACTTCTGAGGTTGTCGGATAATGGACAAATACCTGGCCTCGGGACTGCGGGACGCGCAAGGGTTCAATAGAACCGCCGACATCAAGGTGGCATGCGCATACTGGGACAGGACCCTTCGGGGGAGGGGGTCAGGGTTCAGATCGAGACCGACGAGGACATCTGGCACCTGTACAACGTCATAGAGGTCGGGGACCTGGTCACCGCCTCGACCACCCGCCGCGAGGAGAAGTCCGCCGACAAGATCCGCGCCGAGAGGGCGGAGAAGAGGAGGATGACATTGGGGGTGCGCATCGAGAAGATCGAGTTCTCGGAGGACGACCTGAGGCTGAAGCTTCTGGGCACCATAGAGACCGGTCCGCAGGACATCGGGCAGCACCACACGCTGATACTCGAGACGGGGGACTCCCTGCTGATAACCAAGAGACACTGGAGGGAGACCCAGACTGAGCGTCTGAAGCGTGCCGTCGCCGACTCCAGGAAGCCCAGGATAGTCTTCGTCTCCCTGGACCAGGACGATGCCACCGTGGCGGTCCTGAGACAGTTCGGCCTCAAGGAGGTGGCGACCGTCAGGTCAGGCAGGTCCGGCAAGCAGTACGCCGAGAAGCCGCAGGTCGACGGATACCACGATGAGGTGATCTCGAAGGTCGTTCCGCTCATGGAGCCCAACATGCCGGTTGTTGTCCTGGGGCCCGGGTTCGAGAAGGAGTCTCTCGCAGACGACATGAAGAAGGCCGATCCGGAGCTGTTCAAGAAGGTGCACGTGTACCATACCGGCCAATGCGGCATGGCGGGGGTGAACGAGCTCATCAAGACAGGCATGGGCGGCGACCTGCTCAGGGAGTCGGCCGTGGGAGCAGAGATCGAGGCTGTCGAGAGGCTGATGACGGAGATAGCCAGGAACGGTCTGGGGACATACGGTACCAACGAGGTGAGAGACGCGGCCATGTCAGGGGCCGTGGAGACGCTGCTGGTACTTGACTCGAAGGTGAGGGAGCAGGACCTGGACGACATCGTCCGTGCGGTGGAGTCCCAGAAGGGGAGCGTCATCGTGGTCTCAGGGCAGCATGACGGGGGGAAAGAGCTCGCATCCCTGGGTGGCATGGGCGCCATCCTCAGGTACAGGATGGAGTGACACGCCCACGACCCGCCCGCCACATCGCGGATGGCCGGCTGAGCCCCCTTCCTTTTAATCCTTATATACGCGCTTAACATAGGGTGACACGCACCAAACTTCCGCTGAGGGATGCACGCGGAGCGGTGAAGGGATTCACATGAAGAGCAAGGAAGAGGTAGTCAGCTGTCTCAGCGGACCCCTCTGCATCTGCGACTCCACACTTAGTGACGGGGAGCAGGCCGCGGGGGCCGTTTTCTCGAACATCGAAAAATACAGGATAGCCCAGCTCCTGGACGAGGCCGGTGTGCCCCAGATCGAGGCGGGCAACCCCATCCTCGGAGCCGAGGAGAAGAAAGCAGTCAGGCACATCGCCCACATGGGCCTTGACGCGTCCGTCATGGCATGGAACAGGGCCGACATCGGCGACATCAACGCCAGTCTGGACTGCGACATCGACTCCGTCACGATTGCCCTCCAGTCCTCGCAGATCCAGATGGACAATGTCCTGAAGAAGGACAAGCAGTGGGTTCTGGACAAGATCTACGAGTCCACGGCTTATGCGGCCGAGCACGGCCTGTACATATCCGTGGTCGCCGAGGACGCCAGCCGTGCGGACCTGGGGTTCCTCATAGACTTCGCCAAGGAGGCAAAGGAGGCCGGTGCCGACCGCTTCGGTTACTGCGACTCCCTCGGTGTCGACGACCCCTTCACCTGCAACGAGAAGATCAAGATGATCAAGCAGATCTCCGGGTTCGACGTGGAGATCATCACGCACAACGACTTCGGCATGGCCACGGCGAACACCATCGCGGCGATCAAGGCAGGGGCCAAGTTCGCCAGGACCACCGCCATGGGTCTCGGTCCCAGGGCGGGATGCGCCCCGCTCGAGGAGGTCGCCATGGCGTCCAAGCACATGCTCGGAGTCGACACGGGGGTCGACACGACCAAGCTCCGCGGCGTCGCCGAATCCGTGTCCATGGCCTCTGGATTCCAGATTTGGCCCACCAAGCCCATCATCGGAGGCAAGTGCTTCGCCCAGGAGGACGGAATCCTCAACATCCCGGAGTGCACAGAGCCCTACGACCCGTCCGAGGTCGGCATGGAGAGGACCCTCGTCATCGGGAAGCACTCGGTCAGGAACACCGTCGTGGCGGCAATGGCCAAGATGGGCATCGAGCTCAGCAGGGACGAGGGAGAGCAGCTCCTCGGCATGGTGAGGAAGGCGTCCGTCATGATGCACCGCAGCCTCAGCGACAGGGAGCTGTTCCTGCTATACGAGGACATGATGTCCGGCAACAACACCTTCGACGACGAGGTGCCTGCCCAGCCCGGCATCCAGTGACCTTCAACCGGCCCGTCCCGGGGACGGGCCATCCTTAACTCTTAGGTTCTAACAAGCTTGTAATCTCACACTCCGGTTATAAGAGCACCGTCCGTGGCCGGGGACATGAAGATGTCAAAGATCGGCCGGATAATGGGCGACTGCCACTACAACCGCATAATAATGCTACTGTACTTCTCCGGGCGCAAATCGAAGACGGAGATCTACAACGCTGTTTCGACCAACCCGAGGATCCCCAGGAAGCTCCAGTTCCTCCTGGAGGAGGGTTACATATCGATGGTCCAGGAGGGGCCGGGCAACAACCCGCGGAACATGGTCGACCTGACCCCTCTGGGTATGACCCTCGCCGAGGGGCTCTGCAGTCTGGAGGAGTCCCTCGGCGGTGATGTGGACCGCATCCGCCGCTCATACTCCGACAGGGGGATGGACGGCGAGATCAGGATGTGATCAGTCGTACTTCCTGTTGTCCGTCACGTGGTTCGCCTTGCCCTCGAACCTCTGGAGGGTTCCGGGGAGGACGAGCCTCACGTCGGACTTGATGTTCAGGACGTCCTTCATCCTGGCGCTCAGCGCCGATGTCATCCTTCCGAGCTCGACCATGTCCTCGGTGAGGTGGGCCTCGTCCAGCTCGACCTCCACGACCATCTTGTCCATGTAGTTCTCGTTGGTGAGGGTGATGTGGTAGAACGGCGACAGGAACGGCATCTCGCCGATGACGCTCTCGATCTGGGACGGGAACACGTTGACGCCGCGGACGACCAGCATGTCGTCGGTCCTGCCGGATATCCTCATCAGACGGGGATGGGTCCTTCCGCACTCGCACTTCTCCCACGTGAGCGCCGAGACGTCGCCGATCCTGTAACGGATCAGGGGGAACGCCTCCTTCTTCAGCATCGTGACCACGATCTCGCCCCTCTCGCCCTCGGCGCAGGGGTCGCCGTTCTTGTCCAGGATCTCCATGTAGCACAGGTCGGCCCAGATATGGAGCCCCTGCTGCTTCTCGCACTCCAGGAACATGGGGCCGTAGAACTCGCTGGCACCGTAGCAGTTGTGCACGCGGACGCCTGTCCTCTCCTGGAGCTTCTGCCTCATGCTCTCCGACCAGGGCTCGCCGCCCGCGATGGCCAGCCTTACCTTGGTGTCCCTCCTGATGTCAATGCCCATCTGGTCGCAGACGTCTGCTATGTGGAACATGTACGACGGTGTGCCCGCCCAGGCTGTGACGGGCAGGTCCTGCATCAGCTGGATCTGCCGGGCGGTGTTCCCGGTGCCGATCGGGAGGACCGTGGCGCCGATCCTCTCCGCCCCGTAGTGCACGCCGAGCCCGCCTGTGAAGAGGCCGTACCCGTGGAAGTTCTGGAGCATATCTTTTTTGCACATGCCGAAGGAGGTCATCCCCCTGGCCAGGGACTCGGTCCAGTTGTCGATGTCCCCCTGGGTGTATCCGACGACTGTCGGTCTTCCGGTGGTCCCGGAGGATACGTGCACCCTGACTATGTCGTCGTACGGTCTGACGAAGAGCCTGTCGGGGTAGTTGTCCCTCAGGTCGGTCTTCCTCATGAACGGGACCTTCCTGAACCTCTCGAAGCTGTCGATGTCCTCGGGGAGGAGACCGGCCTCCCTCATCTTGTCGTGGAAGAACGGGGAGATGTCGTACATCTCGCGAACCTTGTTCCTGAGCAGGGAGAGCTGCATCTTCTCCAGCTCCTCCCTCGGCATAGTCTCGATCTCCTTGTTCCAGAACGCCATCGTGAACACCAGCTTGATACGTGCTATCAGGTAGCACGGCTGAGCACCAGTTATCGGTGCCTGTATTTATACTTCGTTGAAGCGGAGAAGGGTTCAGGACTCCTTCCTCTCCTTCCTGGGCCTCCTGCGGGCCACGATGTTCCACTTGTCCGTCATGTACTTCAGGCCCAGCCACGGGATGCCGGTGTTGTTGTCCCGGACGCTCATGTTGCGGGAGATGGATTTGCCCATAAGGCAGGTAGAGGTCAACCCCAGCAGCATCGTTACCAGCGGGATGATGAAGGACACCACCATGTTGACCGGATCCGTCATGATGTACTCCGCATCCAGGGAGACCAGGGAGTTCATCTGGTACGTCCCTTCGAAGGAGAACGACTGGCTAGCAACCAGCATCGCGAAGATCCCTCCGCATCCCGAGTACATCGGCGAGAGGAATCCGAGGATGGATAAGATCATCGCCAGGACGAATGCCACCATCAGGATGGTATTGCTAGAGATGCTGTAGACGTCAAAATAGGAGATCCCCGTCTGCACGGGATTCACTATCGAGTCCACGATCTCGTTGCCGGTATGGAAGTGCACGTAGTAGTCTGTGCTCCATGCCAGCAGGAACACGATGGTGATAATCGATGAGATGTAGGCCATCGCTATTGCCCTCTTCCTCAGGGCGATGCGTTCCGGCGTCTTCTCGATGGCTACGATGCGCTCCCAGGAGGAGATGTCCTTCAGGCTGAGCTCCTCGGCGACGTCGTCATCCACTCTCGGGGTCTCGGATTTCGCATCAGATTCGTCCATGGGACGATATAGATTCCTATCGATTTAAACCGACACGGTACGGAAATGCTGGCTTGACATCGACCCACATCTCCATTTATAAACGGACAAGGAATTCAATCATCATGAACAGAGGTCTCGCTGTCTTCGCAGTCATCGTGGCCGCCATGGTCGCATTCACCGCCGTGGCGGTCGCCTCCAGCAACGTCACCTCGGAAACGGTCTACCTGGGTACCGACAGCTTCGGCTCCGGCGACTCAGACACCGAGAGGGTGATGGCCGAGTTCCATCTCCCCGACGGGACCGCATGCACCTTCACCGCAACCCTCTAATGGGACGTGGTCGGCGTCATCGAGCAGAATGTCATCACCGCCCGGAGCGGATTCACCTCCGCCCTGCCTGATGGGTATCATTTCTCCTCCTACCGTCTCTCCGTCGAGGGGGACGGGATGCTGCTGATGACCTCGGATCCCAACACCAGCCAGTACAGGACCAGCAACATGGGCGGGGGCTATCTGGAGGTGATCAACGCCTCCTCCCTCGTGGAGGATCGGTACGAGGCCGTATGGGCCTTGCCGGAGGGAGTCGGTCTCGGCGACTGGTCGCCGTACATATTCGGGGCCGAGCAGGTGTTCGTCACCGAGAATTCTACAGGGACCCTGACGTTCCATATCTCCTTATCCTTCGACAGGCAGGGCCTCCTGGGGATCGAGCGCGTCGTCTACGAGAAGGACGTGACCGTCTCGGTCTCCCAGCCGGAGACCTCTTGAAGAACCAAAGATAAAACAAAGGTGGCGGGGGAGACCCCCACCAGTTTCTCACGGGAGGACGATCGACCCTGCGACCCTGAGTTTCCCGCCCTCGAGATACATGATGATGGCCCTGTCCCCAGGCTTGTGGATCATGTCCGATTCGAGCTCGAACACCACCTTGGCGGACCTGAAGTCGGAGCCGTCGTCCACCGAGGTGACCCTGCAGGGCACCATCTGCATCCAGTGGCCGATGTGCAGGACCATTCCCTCCTTCAGAGGCGAGGGCCAGTACTTCACCAGTGACACCTGCCCCTCGACCTTCCTGGACATCTTCACGGACGGGTCGGTGGTGACCACGTACCCCCTGTCCAGCTCGTCGGACTCGATGCCGCGGAGCGCCAGTCCCACATGGTCCCCCTTGACGCCGTCGTCTGCGTCCAGGTCGTGCTTCTGGATGGACTTGAGGATGACCTCCCTCTTGATCGGGAACACGGTCATCTTGTCGTGCTTCCTGAAGTACCCGTCTATGACGGAGCCGAGGATGACGGTCCCCACGCCCTTGACGTTGAAGTGGCTGTCCACCGGGCAGGACCCGCAGGTCCCCTCCCCGGCCTTCTTCCCCTCGGCCTTGGCCAAAGCAATGAGCTCCTCCCTCAGCTTGATGGGGTCGTCCTCGCGGTACTCGTACCCTTCGAGGGATGTCCCAGCCAGAAGAGGCTTCAGCTGCTCCGGCTGGATGTAGTTCTGCAGGATGATCCAGCCCCTGTCTATGCCCAGAGAGTCGGTCATGACTATGGTCTCACCCAGGAAGGAGTCGATCTTGTCCACTACCAGGATGGCGAACTCCGACATCGCGACGGAGTAGAACAGCGAGGACAGCTTCTCCGGGTACTTCGACGGCTCGATGAGCGTGAAGGAGTCCGTCCCCGACTTGTGATCGTAGAACGTCATGTCCGTCACCGTCCCCTTCTTGCCGATCTTGGACGCGTAGTCCTTGGCGCCGAGGACGGCGATGTTCAGGTTGCCCATGGTCCTCAGATCTCCGAGTCGAAGATGAGCCTGATGCCGGCGTCCTTGAGCACCTCCACCGCCCTCTCCGGGTCGTCGACCCTGACGAAGAACGCGGCGGCCTGCCTTCCGGTGTAGGCGTAGCCATACTCGATGTTGATCCCGGCCTGACCGAGGATGTCGGCCGCCTGGATCAGGGAGCCGGGGGTGTCCTGGATGATGACACCAATCACATCGGTCTTCTTGACGATGACGCCGGTGGACTTCAGCTTCTCGTAGGCCTCGTCGGGGTTCTCGACTATCGCCCTGAGTATGCCGAACTCGGTGGACTCGGCCAGGTTGAAGGCCCTCATGTTGATGTGGCACTCCCTGAGGACGGAGGCTATCTGGGCCAGGCGGCCCGGCTCGTTGTTCACGAAAATCGAAAGCTGTGTGATTATGTTGTCGTCCATCAGATCACCCTCGTGTCCACGACCCTCTTGGCCTTGCCCGTGAACCTGGGCAGCTCTCCGGGGGCCTTGAGTTCCACCTTGACAGCGATGTTGAGGTATTTCTTAAGAGCGGCCTCGATGCGTCCGCGGAGGGCCACCATGTCCTCCAGCTTGTCGGTGAAGGCCTCGGGCCTGATCTCCACCTGGACGGTCATCTCGTCCAGGGCGCCCTCCCTGGTGACGTAGATCATGTACTGGTCGCCGACCTCTGGTATCTGGAGGAGCGTGTACTCGATCTGGGACGGGAACACGTTGATACCGCGGACGATGAGCATGTCGTCGGTCCTGCCGGAGATCCTGGCGATCCTGGGGGAGGTCCTTCCGCAGGCGCACTCGCCCTCCATGAGCATGGTGACGTCCTTGATCCTGTACCTGATCATGGGCATGGCCTCCTTCTTCAGCATCGTGACGACCATCTCGCCCTTCTCCCCCTCCTCCAGAACCTCTCCGGAGTCAGGGTCGATGATCTCCACGTACATGATGTCCCCGCAGATGTGGATCCCGTTGCGCTCCTCGCACTCGGTGAACATGGGTCCGGCCTGCTCGGAGGTGCCGTAGATGTCGTAGGCCCTGATGCCGTAGCTCTCGATGTGCTGCCTCATGCTCTCTGACCAGGGTTCGGCACCCAGCACCGCCTTCCTGAGCTTGGTGTCCCTCTGGATGTCGACCCCCATGGCGCGGGCGGTGTCAAGCAGATGGATAAGATAGGAGGGAGTGCAGGCTATAGCGGTCACCCCGAGGTCCTGGATCAGCTCCACCTGCCTCTCGGTGTTGCCGGTGCTCGCGGGTAGGACGGTCGCCCCGACCCTCTCCGCACCGTAGTGGGCCCCGAGCCCTCCGGTGAAGAGCCCGTACCCGTAGGACACCTGCATGGTATCGTCGGGCCCGATGCCGATGGACGTGAAGGACCTGGCCAGGGCCTCGGTCCAGTACTCCAGGTCGTTCTGGGTGTATCCCACGAGGGTGGGCTTCCCGGTGGTTCCCGACGAGACATGGTACCTCACGATCTCGTTGTTGGGAACGGTGAACATCTTCGTGGGGTAGTTGTCACGCAGATCCTGCTTGTACATGAACGGGAGCTTGGAGATGTCCTTCAGACAGGTGATGTCGTCGGGATGCACCTTGTGCTCCACCATCCTGTCGTGGTAGAATCTGTTGAACGAGTATAGGTTGTTGACGAGCTGCTTGAGCTCGCGGTACTGGAGGGCCTTGAGCTCCTCCTTAGGCATGCATTCTATCTTCGGGTTCCAGTACATGGTCGTCCCCTTTATGCACCCGTCTATCACTTCCTCCTATTAAAGAAGGCGCGGGCGCGAAAACGAATTAAGCCCATAGCGCATCCCAGGCGACATGGAGCAGGAGGACCTCTGGGACGGTTTCTACGCGGCCAACGGCAGGGCCTGGAGGGGCAACTCCAGGGTGCCGGACCCCTTGGGCGGGGAAGGGAAGGCGTTGGACCTCGGCTGCGGCAACGGGAAGACCGTGTCGACCCTGATCGACATGGGCTACGACGTCACGGGGATCGATTTCTCCGCGAACGCGGTCGGACTGTGCGAGGACTCCTTCGGGGGCTCCGCCAGGTTCGAGAGGGCGGACCTGCTGGACCTGCCGTTCCAGGACGGCAGCTTCGACTACGTCACCGCAGTCCACGTGCTTGAGCACATCGACGAGACCGACATGCCCAGGGCCTCGGACGAGATGGTCAGGGTCCTGAGGCCGGGAGGATACCTCTTCATCAGGTCGTTCACCCCCGAGGACATGCGGTCCGGATCCCGTTCGGGCGACGGCATCAGGTACGTCCACCGCAATCCAGACGGCATAACCAGGCACTTCCGTTCGATGGAGACCGATTACGCCAGGAGGGTGGACGAGCGCACCCGGTTCGGCACCGTCCGCTCCAGAGCGGAGTGCCTGCTCAGGAAACCAGCGGCGACCGACGGACGACGGCACCGTCATTTTTATCTGAACGGTGCATAATCAGCCATCATGCGCTGTCCAAAGTGCGGATACGACAATCCCCCCGACACCCTCTACTGCGAGGAGTGCGACTGGAGGCTGGACCAGCCCTTCAAGGCCCCCAAGGAGCGCAACCCGCTGGCCTTCGCTGCCGTCGCGCTCGTAGTGGGCATAGCCGCCATAGCCCTGGCGTTCATCGACGGGGCCGAGATAGGGGCCATCCTGCTGGGGGCCGTGGGCCTGGTTCTCGGGAGCTACTCCGTGAACCTGCCCAGGTACCTCAACCCCGACAACAAGTCCTTGTGCATGGCGCTGGCCGCACTGGGCACAGTCCTCAGCGTGTTCGGTTTCATCGCCGGTCTCGCCGTCGTCGCCGGAGTGTTCTGATGGCGGTATATCGCGGGAAGTACATCCTCGAGGGGCTGGGATCCATCTCCCCCGAGATGGAGCACAACCTGGACATCGCCTACGGCATATGCATGTCGTACCGCGACAGGTCCCCCTGCGAGATGTGCGGGAGGTGCTGTCACCAGCCCTACATCGTGGTCAGGCCGGAGGAGATCGACAGGGTCTCCACGGCCGCAGGGATACCCCTCTACCAGTTCATGAAGGACTACCTGGTCCAGACGTCGGACGGAAGGTTCCTCTTCAAGAGGACCAATCCCTGCGCCTTCCTGGGGAAGGACAACAGGTGCACCATCTGGAAGGACAGGCCGCAGATATGCGACGACTTCCCATACGGGGTCTCCATGTTCATGTCGAGGGTGTACCTCGCGCTGACCAACCCCGACGCGGACATCCTGGACCTGATATCCTACATGGACGACAGCTGGCCCTGCACCCGCGAGATCAAGGCGGACATCGCCCAGCGTGTGGCGGAGGGCAGGAAGGACGTCGTCCCGATGTGATCAGTGGGAGTCGAAGAACGCCCTCACGGCGTCCGCGTACAATTCGAACTGTATGTTGTGACCGGCGGAAGGGATGAGCAGGAGCCTGCTCCCCTCTATGAGGGCGGCCACCTTCTCCCCCTCCTCCGGCTCGACCATTATGTCCTTCTCTCCGTGGACCACCATGGTCGGAACGCTTATCCCCGATGCCGACTCGGACATATCGTAGACGTCTATTGCTGCGAGTTGGTCCATCAGACCCCTGGGGTCCTCGATCTTCTCGGGGATCGGGAACTCCTTCCCCTCGTCGTCGAGCTCCCTGAACACGTCCTCGGTGAAGCAGAATGCGTTCACGGCGATCGCCAGACATTCCACGGGCGCGGTCCCCTCGACCGCCATGCGGGTGAAGGAGGAGAGCATGTACCCCATCCTGGACGGACGCTTCGCATAGGTGGAGACGAGCACAAGGGACCTCAGACGGTCCGGATGCCTGCTGCCCAGGGACTGGCCGACCTGCGAGCCCATGGACCATCCC
The DNA here is from genome assembly GCA_959597175.1 of uncultured Methanomassiliicoccales archaeon. Taxonomy (GTDB): domain Archaea; phylum Thermoplasmatota; class Thermoplasmata; order Methanomassiliicoccales; family Methanomethylophilaceae; genus Methanoprimaticola. The sequence goes on along the minus strand of CAUFXM010000001.1, from coordinate 90,620 downwards.
AGGACGTGCGCCTTCGCGATCCCCAGATGGTCCATCAGTGCGACGACGTCATCGGCCAGGTCGTCGATGGAGAACCGTCCGCCATACTCGGTCTCGCCGACACCCCTGTTGTCGAAGGTGACCACGGTGTACCCGTCCAGCAGGGACGCGACGCCATCCCAGAACTCCGCGTTCGCACCGAACCCACCGATCAGGACCACCGGGTCTCCGGACCCCGTGACCCCATAATGCATCCTGATTCCGTTGACGTCCGCGAACATGACCACTCGAATACCGACCATCCTTTAAAACCAGTGTTGGGCGGATCAGATGGGTCGGACGGACCGGCCCCTGGTCAAACCGCTGACCAAGTTCTTAACGGAGGAGCGAGATTATCGTCCGATATGCCGGCCAACCAGAAGAAGATCCTGATAATCGTGATGGACGGTCTCGGCGACCGCGCCTGCCCCGATCTGAGGGGGCTCACCCCGCTGCAGTACATACGCACCCCGAACCTGGACTGGTTCCTCGACCATGGACAGGGAGGCCTCTGCGACCCCATCGCACCGGGGGTTCGCCCCGGGAGCGACACGGCCCACCTGGCGATCCTGGGATACGACGTGGAAAGCATCTACACCGGCAGGGGGCCGTTCGAGGCCCTCGGTATCGGGATGGACATCCAGCCCGGGGACGTGGCGCTGAGATGCAACTTCGCCACGGTGGACGACTCGCTTGAGATCGTCGACCGCAGGGCCGGCAGGATCAGGGAGCCGGAGACCACTGAACTCGTCGAATCCCTGGACGGCATTGAGTTCGATGGTGTCGAGTGCTACGTCAGGGAGAGCACGGAGCATCGCGCCGTCCTCCTGCTCAGAGGGGACGGGCTCAGCCCGGACATAACGGACCCGGACCCGGGCGGGGACACCCACCTGAAGATGGCGGAGCCGCTGACCGAGGAGGCGGCCCTGACCGCGGATGTGGTTAACAGGTTCATGGAGGAGTGCTACGAGCGTCTCAAGAACCATCCTACGAACAGGAAGAGGGTGGCGGCCGGACTCCTTCCCGCCAACATCCTTGTCCCGAGGGGCGCGGGGAGCTTCCCCCACATAGAACCGTTCCCGGAGAAGTACGGGATATCGGCTACCTGCGTGGCCGGCGTCGGCATGATCAAAGGGATATGCAAGGCCTGCGGCCTGGACATATACCCCCTGCCGGACGACTGCGACGGGTCCCTGGGCTCGGACTACATCATCAAAGCCCAGTGTGCCATGGAGGCTCTCAGGGAGTACGACCTTGTGCTGATGAACTGCAAGTCGCCGGACATAGCCGGCCATGACGGTAACGCCAAGCTGAAGTGCGAGACCGTCAGGAGGCTGGATGACATGGCCGACTACATACGGCACAACATGCCCGAGGACATCGTCGTGGTCCTGACATGCGACCACTGCACCCCGTGCATCCTCATGGACCACAGCGGTGACCCTGTGCCGATAGCCATCTACACCCGCGACATGGTCCGCGACAACGCAAACGAGTTCAGTGAGACCGGATGCTCCCGCGGATCCCTCGGCAGGATCCGCGGCAGGGACATTGTGCCGATAGCCATGGACCTGGCGAACCGCACTGAGAAGTACGGGTCATGACGGATACAGGGCCAGGGTGACCGTGAGATCCCCTCCGGACGTCACCGGCACCGTCCTGCTGACTGATGCCGACGGCTCCCCGTCCCATCCCCCGAGGGTGCGCGAAAGTCCCCCGAACTCAATCGTGAGACGATAATGCCTTCCGGCCGAGAACGCCTCCAGGAGCTCCGTCAGATAGTCTTCCACCCGACTCTCCCCGGTCACCAGATACAGGGCCATCATGTCGGACGTCCTGACCATGGAACCGTCCCCCTCCGCAGACAGATCTGACATCCTCACCTCGGAGGACAGGAGGCAGTCCAGAAGGTCTCCTGCGTCCCTCTCGTCGGTCGGCGTGTGGATGACCGTGGATGCGGTGACGGACACAGCGAGGACTATGACGGCCATGAAGATCATGGCGTCCATCATCGCCAGCATCCCGCCGCGGTTCAAGCGCATACCGTCACCTCGAAAACGGCAGGCAGCTCCCGCCCGGCGTCATCGCCCACGGTCGAGATGATTTGACGCGTGTGCAGGCTCCCGTCCATCGATCCCAGCGTGAGCGGTTCCACGGGTCCGCACAATCCCCCGGGGACGGTCACCGACACGGACACCCCGCCGCATCCGGAGGTGTCCAGGAAATCCCCCAGATAATCCACGTAGGCTGGGGTGAACACCCCGCCGTCGATGGATCCCGTGAACCGGTCTTCTTCAAGCGAACGGGTCGGGTCGGCATCCTCCACGGCAACGGATGCCAACATCCCGAGATACGCCGCGAGCACCACCGTCACCGCCATGAAGGCGACCATGGCCTCCATGAACCCCGCCTCACCGCGTCTGTCGGACCTCATGGAGGGGTGTTCGACGAATCCGTTTATAAAAGGGACCCGCGGAGTTTCATTGCACTCCCTTGCGGTAGAGGCCGTAGGTGAACCCGCCGCACATCTGCTCTATCTTCGCCCTCAGCCTCTCGTCCGGACGCTTGCAGTACTCCCCCACGGCCTTGGCCAGCGCTGGCGGGCGCTTCCTCAGGTCCAGCCCCACGGAGGACACTCCGGAGCGGCCGAGCTCGTCGACGCTGTCGAGGAGGAACAGGTCCACCGAATTGAGCACATGGACGAAGCCCCTGGCATCCCTGTAGACTGGGAAGGAGGCCTCCTTCTCGTCCACGATGGTGCCCTGTGGCAGGGCTGGGTCGCGGGAGTACATCAGCTCCGAACGGCCGAAGGCCATCACCTCGACCCTCCCGGGACGGTGGGCAATCAGGTCGGAGACCTCGTTCCTGGAGAGCTCCAGGGACAGCGTGACCTGGTGGATGCCCTGCGGGAACCACGAGTTGTAGCAGTTGAAGACGCTGCTCGCGTAGATCCTCCTGGCATCCCTGCATGCGCGCAGCTGCCCCGGACCGTTGACCATGACCGACCCGTCGGAGACGAACTCGTCCAAGGGATCGAACCTGGGCAGAAGGTCGACGAACTCGACACCGGCCGGTCCGCATGCCTCCTTGGCCTCCTGGCTCCGCTCCCCGCGTTCGAAGTACACCCTGCGGACATACGGAAGCACGGCGTCCAGGGTCTTGATGGTGCTGACGTAGGCCGAGAACTCCGGCCTGACGTCCCTGTGGGGCAGCTTTTGCAGATCCAGGCCCTCATGCCTCCTGGGCGTCCTGCCGTCCAGCTTCGGCGTCGGGCCGATGGCGTTCTTCACCTCGTCTATGCGGGGGTCGTAGGTACGGTAGAGCTGGTACCTCCCGTCGGGGATCCTGAACGGTATCCTGAACGGGTCGGTCTCCACAACCTTGAAACCTCCGACCTTCTCGTCACCGGAGTAAAGGGAAAGGCCGTCCTTCACGCCTATCGGCTCCTCGTCGTTCCAGCGGAAGGCGCGGTCGACGACGTCGACCTCACCGAGGAAGAATCCGCGGTTGTCGGGATGCAGGGACTGGACCGGCGAGACCACGCCTTCGAGGTACCCGTCGCAGGTCCCGCGGTTGAACACGGTCCTCAGGAGCCTCATCGCCTCCCCGTACTCCTCCGAGAAGTCCCCGTCCTCCGCCATCGAGTACACCTTGGCGGACAGATAGGCGTATGCGGGGGACCGCATGCGCCCCTCGATCTTCAACGATGTCACTCCGAGGGACCTGAGCTGCTCTATGCGGTCCACACCCAGGATGTCGGCACAGCTGAGAAGGTATCCCGTCTCCTCCCCGGATGTGTAGCGCTTCCTGCAGGGCTGGGCGCAGGAACCCCTGTTCCCGCTGCGTCCCCCCATGAAGCTGGACATGAGGCATCCCCCCGACATGCAGTAGCAGAGCGCACCCTGTATGAACACCTCCGTCTCGACTGGCGAGTCCGGGACGATGCGGGACAGCTCCTCCATCGTCAGCTCCCTGGCAAGGACTGCACGGTCCAGACCGTTCTCGGCGCACCATCTGAGCCCCTCCAGGGAATGGATCTGCATCTGGGTGGACGCATGCTTCGGGATGTCTATTGACCGGATCGCCTCCAGGAGCCCAAGGTCCTGCACCAGCACGGCATCGGCCCCGATGTCCTTAAGGAACCTCACGAACGACACGGCGTCGGAGACCTCGCGGTTCTTCAGGGACGTGTTCACCGCCACATGGACCTTCACCCCCCTGTCGTGAGCGTAGCCGACGGCCCCCTCGAGCTGACGGTCGGTGAAGTTCCCCGCGAATGCACGGGCTCCGAAATCCTTTCCGGCCAGGTAGACTGCGTCGCAACCTCCCTTGACGGCGGCCGCCAGACCGTCGGGGTTGCCTGCGGGCGATAGTATTTCCACGCAACCCTATCGGGCAACCATTTTAAGGTTGTTCGCTGGAGGTCAGCGTGCGTGCACTCTGCCACCTTGATATCGACGGAATCAGAGGCCGTGCCATGAACGGTCTCATCGATAGGATGGAGGCCCTCGTGGGACGCCGCGACAACGTTCCGGACGTCTTCCGTGAGGGGGATGCGCTGATCATAGACTGCCGTGGATGCGGGATCGCACCGGTGCCTGGTTCCGATGAATGCGTGAGATGCATGGTCGACTCGATGTGCGAGCATGGAGGGGCGGAGAGGATCGTGCTCCGCACAGGGATGGACATGGAGGTGTCCGGGAGGGCCGGCAGGGCGATCAGGGAGGCGGCATCCGTACGGAGATGGTCGTACACCCGCGAGAGGCAGGGGGCGAGGTGCCGCGCCTGCCCGGTGTCCCGCAGGGCGGTAATGGACGCTGCCTGGGCCGCGTTCCCGGAGGGGACGGTGAGGGAGGGCAGGAGGACGCTTGAGACCGGGAGCCCGGGGAGGGAGGGCTGTGACGACTGCGTGATGCGCACATCAGCCGCCATGGACCAGGTGGAATCGGGGCTGGCGAGGATCGTAGCCGACATGTCGTCAGCCGCGAGGGTGGTCAGATGAGATTAAGGCTACCGTCGATGGGGGTGATACTCAGACCTCCGGATCCTGGCGATGCCGATGGAACCGAGACACCTCAGGAGGCTCCGGGGAACACCGTCGTGTCGATAGACGCGGGAAGGGGGAGCTGCATCGTTCCGCCGGTTCCCGACCCACCCCGCGGATTCTCCGGGCTCATAGCGGCGCTCTCCTCGGAGGACGTTAGAACCAAGCCGTCGTACACCGACTGCTGGATAACCAACGCTCCGGACGGGATCAGGCCCCTTGCCTCCTACGTCATCGACCACGGGACGGTCCTTGTCGGCGTATCCGACGACGGCGAGACCGAGTACAATCTTACCCCGAGGGAATACGCCTACCCCGACGTGCTCAACTCGGTGGTAATGGATGTGATCGACGGCATCCGCACCGCATACCGCGAGGATGGCGGGAGCCTCGACCGGGACAGCGTCATGGGTCTGGCCCGCTCCATCCTCACCGACCATCTCTCGGAAGTGCGCGATGCCACGGGATCGGACGGGCTGGACGGGGTGGTGGGGGATATATGCGCCATAGCGTACAGGCACTCGGTGGGAGCTGGGATATTCGAGGTCCTCCTGTCCGACCCCCACATAGAGGACGTGTACATCGACGCCCCCTGCTCGAGGAACAGGATCCATGTCACCCTGAACGGGATCGACGGTCTGAACTCCCACATCCGCTGCCGGACCAACCTCATGGTGGAGGACCGGGAGGTCGGGAATCTGGTGAACATCCTGAAACGCGAGAGCGGCCTCAGGTTCTGCGCGGCAGACCCCGTCCTGGAGACGGACTTCAGGGAGTTCGATGCCAGGGTGACCGTTGTCGGATACCCCATGAGCCCGAACGGGAACGCCGTAGCGATCAGGAAACGCTCCGATAGGCCATGGACTCTCACCCGCCTGATAGCCAACGGGACGGTCGACCCCAGGGTGGCCGGGATACTGTCGTTCCTGGTGAACAGCAGGGCAACCTTCCTCGTGTGCGGCGCCAGGGGCTCGGGGAAGAGCTCTCTGCTGTCCGCCCTCCTCTTCGAATTCCCCCTCGGGCAGCGCGTCATCACCATCGAGGACACCGTGGAACTGCCGGGCGAGTACATGAGACGCATGGGTTACAAGGTGCAGACCATACTGGTGGACGAGAGGATGCACGGGGACCAGCTATCCCGTTCCGAGGAGGCCCTCAGGGTCTCCCTGAGGCTGGGGGAGTCCGCAATCGTGCTTGGAGAGGTCAGGGGCGAGGAGGCCAGGACCCTCTACCAGAGCATGAGGGCGGGACGCGCCGGCAGCGCCATCCTGGGGACCATACACGGTGACTCGGCGGAATCCGTGTTCAACAGGGTGGTCTACGACATGGGGATCTCGCCCGAGGCGTTCATGGCGACGGACATCCTGGTCACGATGGGGACGGTCAGAGACCGCCGGACCGGTCACCTGATACGGAGGGTGAACGAGCTGGTCTCGACATGCGGGCGCCCGGGGGAGTTCATGGACGTCTCGTCAGTGGAATCCCTCCTGTCATCACCGATCGTGGGTAGAGCGCTCCAGGTCTCCCAGAGCGGGAGGAGAGAGGCCGCCAAGGACATCCGCGCCAGATCCCTAATGAGGACGTTCCTGGCGGAGATGGGATCCAGGGACGAGAGGTACCTTGGTCCCGAGTGGATACTCCTTGCCAACGACGTCCTCGCTTCGATGTCCCGCGGGTCATCTGCCGAGGACGCACTCAGAGGACTGAAGGAGAGGATGGGGGTGGAGACCTGAGCGTGGACCACCGTCGCCTGCTGAACGAGGCCCCCACGGTGGTCGGCATCCTCACGACGTCCCTGGGCTCCGGCGGATCCCTGGACACCGCGGTCCGCACCGTGGCGTCGGAGGGGCCGCCGATATCGGCCGGGATATTCGGAGACGTGGTCCGTCTGACGTACACGCGTGGATGCGACGGGATCGCCCAGGGTCTGACCGAGGCTGTGGGCAGGCTCCCCCCGGGAGCATCCGGATACAAACAGGCCATGCTGCTCTGCGTGTCGGCATCCGAATCCGACGGGGAATCCGAGAGGGCTAGGCTGCTGGAGGAGGCTTCGGAGACTGCCCTGGAGTCTGTGAGGACGATGGGGGAGTCGTACAGCTCCTCGCTCACAGTCCCCTGCATGACCGTCTTCGGACTGGGCATAATGGTGCCGATGATACTGATGTCCCTGATCCCCATGCTGGGGATTGGCGGGATGTTCGGCGCAGGGACCCTGGACTCCCGGACCATAGTCCTCGTCACCGTTGTTCTGATACCGGCTGTGATACTGGCTCTCTCGATCTGGATACGCAGGACGAACCCGTTCCTCCCTCAGGATCCCAGTAAGGAGGGCCTCCTCTCCGCATCCCCGCTGCTCCTCGCCATCCCTTTGGCGCTGTTCCAGCTGTCCCAGGGTCGCCCTTTCGAGGAGGTCGTGCTCCTTTCTGTCGGACCCGCATCGGTCGTCGCGTCCATCCTCATGGTCGGTGGCCACCTCTCGGAGAGACGGAGGGAGGCATGCGAGCAGGGTCTTCGGGACTCGGTGTTCGAGCTGGGGAACAGGATGATCACCGGGGACAGCTTCGAGAAGGTCTGTCCGGAGGTCATCGGAGGGCGCCCCGAATGCGCCGACGTCCGCCTAGCCCTGGAACGTGAGTTGGGTCTCTGCCGCGGTGACGTCGGCTCCGCCGTGGACAGGAGCATCGGATCGGTGTCCCAGGATGTGTCCAGGGCGTACCGCGACATCCTCAGGTGCTCCGAGGGTGACACGGTGGACGCGGGGAGGCTGGCGATAGCCGTCGGAAGGCAGTTCCAGAACAGCGCCACCGTGAGGAAGGGGCTGGAGCTGAGGCTGAGGAGCATGACCGACATGATGATGGGGACCGCTGTGCTGTTCGCTCCGATGGTCCTGGGCATGAGCGTATCGATGCTCGAGCCGCTGTCGGGGATATCCGGATTCCAGCCAATGGATGACTCGGGGGCCGTTCTCTCGGTGTATCTGGTTGAGCTCTGCGCGTTGATATCGATGCTGACGTGCAACATCGGAGGCGGAGGGAGTCTCCGCTCCTGCCTGTGGAGATTCTTCCTGATGGTCCCGGCGGCGCTAGTCGTCTTCAGGGTCTGCTCGTCATTCGGACTCCGACGCGAAGGTTATCATCGGAAACGGGCATCCGCAAGGCGTGAGGAACCGCGACCTGGTGGCGATCGCCGCCATCCTGACCATTGTGCTGCTTGCCCTGGTGCTGACTGCACCGTACATGGCCCCGTACGGGACGTTCACCCACCTGGACGGAACACCGGCTGCCATCGACAACGGTTGGATGGGACACGGACCGGCCGGGGCGGTGTATCTCTTGGGGGACTTCCTGTGCCACCAGGAATGGGACAGGAGCTTCATCCTCAACGGGTCGCAGCTTCCCTTCTGCATCAGAGACGTGGGGATCCTGGCCGGACTGCCTGTCGGATTCACAGTCTCCCTGATGCTGGGGATGCGCGTGGGTGACAGGAGATGGGCGATCGTGGGGGCCGCCCTCGTACTTGTGACCCTGGCCGAATGGATCGTCGAAGCACAGGTCGGCGACATGCCCATGCCCAGGTTGCTCAGCGGGTTCTGCGCCGGGACCGGCGCCGCGGTTTTCCTCTGCTGGCTCCTGTACAGGAACCCCGAATCCGTTCCGTGAGGTCGGGAGAAGGGTGAGGCGGGCAGGCGATTCAACCTGGCGACGGCCCGTCCATATATCCAATTTGAGGTGCACGGCTCTTAAGTGGTGCAACGCGGAACGGGACTTACTGTCTACCCGGCCTCGGTAAGGGGATTGGTAAGGGGTTTATTATAGGATTGCCGGGACTCAATCGCACTTGGTCCATCCGCAGGACTTGCAGACGTTGCATCCGCCCTGGAACTCCAGTTCCGCTCCGCACTTGGGGCAGGGGTTCCTGATCTCCCTGGGCTTCTCCTCCGGCTCCTCCTCGGGGATTCCGTGTATCTGGGTCTGCATCTCCTTGTACATGTCCACCAGCGCCCATCCGACCGCCATGGGGCAGCACGAGCCCTGGCTGGTGTCCCTCTTGGTGTGGGTCCTGACCACGTAGGACGGGCATGACCCGGTGGACTTCAGCTGGTCGACTATTGCGTCGATGCCGCATCCGGACCTGGCGGCCAGCGAGATCATCCTGGAGAGTCCGACCATGAAGTTGTTGCATCCGCCGGTGGATCCCTTGTTCAGGTAGGCCTCCATGAGCTCCCCGGTGTCCGGGTCGAAGAACGCGGTGCAGTGGAGGCTGCCGCAGCCGGTCATCAGCTTGCGCTTCTTCCCGATGACGTTGTCGCCGACCTTCTCCACGATGCCCCTCTTCTCGGGCTTCTCCTCCTCCTTGACCGGCGCGGGCTCGGCGGGCTTCTCCTTCTCCTTGGTGGACAGGATGCCGAGGCGCTTGCAGCCGTCGCGGAAGACGGTGACCCCCTTGCATCCGGACTCCCACGCGTACATGTAGATGTTGTAGACATCCGACTCCGGGAAGTCCTCCGGCAGGTTGACGGTGGAGCTTATGGAGGCGTCGATGTGCCTCTGCCATGTGGCCTGCATGTCGATCCTCTGCCTGTAGTCGAGGGTCTGGGCGGTCACGAAGTATCCGGGGAGCTGCTTCTCGTCCTTGATCTCCGGGTGGGCGTCCATGTACGACTGGACGATGGGCGTGTACACCTTGTAGTAGTCGTCATGGTCGGAGAGGGACGTCGTCCTCCTCTCGTACGATATGGCGAATATGGGCTCGATCCCTCCGGAGATACCGATCATCGTGGACAGGGTCCCGGTAGGGGCTATGGTGAGCAGCTGGGAGTTCCTGAGACCGTATTTCAGGACCAGCTCCCTGGTCTCCTCGGAGGCGTTCTCCCTGAAGAACGGCGAATCGACGATCTGCTGGGGAACGCACTTGGCGAACATGCCCTTCTCCTTGGCGATGAGCGCGGATTCGTTGAGGGCCGTGTCCATCATCAGCCTGCCCAGCTTGTCGCAGAAGTCCACTGACTCGGGGGTGCCGTACTTGTATCCCAGCATGATGAGCATGTCCGCCAGGCCCATGATCCCCAGACCGATCTGCCTCCAGTCGCTCACCGACTGCTTCTGCTCGTCCAGGGGATGCAGCGGCAACCCCTCTTCCAGAACGTCGTTGAGCCCGCGAACGCATATCCTGACCGCCTCAACGAACTCCTCCCTCTGGAACTTCCCGCCCCTCACGAACGCGGCAAGGTTCATGCTCCCGAGAAGGCAGCTCCCGCCGGCGGGGAGCGGCTCCTCGGCGCAGGGGTTCGTACCGGCGTAGGTGTAATCAGGGAACTCGCTGAGGAGGTTCCAGTTGGAGATCCTGTCCCAGTACAGGCATCCGGGTTCCCCGTAGTCCCAGTTGTTGTGGCAGAGCTTCTCGAAGAACTCGGCCGCGTTCAGGTCCTTCCTTATCTTCTGGTTGCTCTCGGGGCGGTCGAACTTCTGGACGAAGGTCTTCCTGTCCTTTACGCAGTTCATGAACTCGTCGCTGACCCTGATGGACATGTTGGCCTTGGTGACCCTCTCCAGATCGGTCTTGACAGCCATGAACTCCTCGAGGTCCGGATGGTCGCAGGACATCGTGAGCATCAGCGCGCCACGGCGGCCGTGCTGGCCGATGAGTCCAGTGACCATGGAGAACAGGTCTGTGAAGGAGACAGCGCCGGATGTCTCGGAGGCGGTGTTGTTGATCCTCGCCCCCCTGGGAGCGAGCTTGGATATGTCTATGCCAGCTCCGCCACCGTAGCTGAATGTGCGGGCCAGCCTTCCCGCGGTCTCGAATATCGACTCGATGGAGTCCTCCGGCGGATTGAGGACGTAGCAGTTGGAGTAGGTGACCTTGAGCCCGCTCTTGTACAGCCCACGGTTGGCGAGGATCCTCCCGCCGAAGAGGAACTTCTTCTGGGCGATCATCCTCCTGATCTCCGCGTTCCCGTTGCTGATGCGGTCCAGCCACTGGTCGAACGTCTCGTTGTCGTGGCAGTACTTCTTCGTCCATATGTCGATGCCGAGCTGGTTGTCGGCTCCTAGCCATTCCTCAATCTGCACCTTTTATCCCCCGTCTGTCGCTTGTTTCTGTGATGTGCTTCCGTATCAGGTCGCTGTATTAATTGGTGACCGTACCGAGAAAACTGTACCATTTGGAATATACATCCAATATCATTGTGCATACCATTGAAAAGAATCGTGTCCAGGGCAAATAGTGAAGCCCCTACCTTAAATCGGAAAGGTTCAGGAAAAGACAGAAACAAGCATTCGGAAGAGCCAGCGTGACGACTCGGAGGAGCAACCACCGATCGGGTTGGATTCATCGTCTATCGTTTCTGATCAGGTCCTTTCGACGATCGCAAAAATGCCTATGTTCTCCCATCATTGTATTTTATCGTACATTGAAAGACAAAACAAGACATTATATATCAATTTGAAGATGTAGACATCAACAGGTGATACAAATGTACAGCCCGTCGAACGAGGAAGCGGACAGGTTGGCCGGACAGGGATTCGGCTCGGTACCGGTCTCACGCACCGTGCTCGCTGACGTGAGGACCCCCATCGAGGTCCTCAACGCTCTCATGAGGGTGGACTCCCACTGCTACATACTGGAGAGCATCGAGGACAGACAGCGCTGGGGCAGGTACACGATCCTGGGATTCGATCCGATACTGGAGTTCGTATGCATCGACGGGAAGGTCACTGTGACCGAGGATGGGGAGAGCAAAACGGTCGAGACCGACAATCCGTCGGAGATTATCAGGGACATCCTGTCCAGATACAGGAGCCCCAGGATGGATGGCATGCCGCCGTTCACGGGCGGACTGGTCGGATACTTCTCCTATGATTACATCAAGTACGCGGAGCCGTCCCTGGACATCAGGTCGAGGGACGACGAGGGCTTCAAGGACGCGGACCTCATGCTCTTCGACAAGGTCGTCGTCTTCGACAACTTCAAACAGACCATCACCGTCATCGCCCATGTCATCCCGGGCAACCCCGAGAGGGACTATTACGCCGCATGCGGGTGCATAGACAGGATCATCGAGATCATCAAGCGCGGCGCCCCCAGGAATCCTGTGCCTGCGGTCCTGAAATCCGATTTCAAGCCCATGCACTCGGAGGAGCGCTACTGCTCCATGGTGGAGATGGCGAAGGAGCGCATACGCGAGGGCGACATATTCCAGGTCGTGCTCTCGAACCGCCTGGAGGCCGAGTTCGAGGGGAGCCTTCTGGACGTATACAGGCTGCTGAGAACCACCAACCCCTCCCCCTACATGTTCTACTTCTCCGGCAGCGACATCGAGGTCGCCGGGGCATCACCCGAGACGCTTGTGAAGCTGAGGGACGGCGTGTTGCACACATTCCCTCTTGCCGGCACCAGACCGAGAGGGTCCACTCCCGAGGAGGACCTGGCCCTTGAGAGGGAGCTGCTCTCAGACGAGAAGGAGCTCGCCGAGCACAACATGCTGGTCGACCTGGGCAGGAACGACCTGGGCAGGGTATCCCGCTTCGGCACCGTGCATGTGGAGAGGTACCTGGGAGTGGAGAGGTTCTCCCATGTGATGCACATAGGGTCCACCGTCCGCGGAGAGATCCGCGACGACATGGATGCGGTCGATGCGATAGAGGCCGTGCTTCCAGCCGGCACCCTGTCCGGCGCCCCCAAGCTGATGGCCTGCAGGATAATCGACGACCTGGAGGACTGCAAGCGCGGCATCTACGGCGGGGCGATCGGATACATCGACCTCACCGGCAACATGGACGTCTGCATCGGCATCAGGATCGCCTACCGCAAGAACGGCAAGGTGTTCGTCAGGTCCGGTGCGGGCATCGTCGCCGACTCCGTCCCCGAGAAGGAATACATGGAGTGCATAAACAAGGCCAAGGCCGTCACCGAGGCGGTCCGCCTGGCATCGGGGGGATTGGAATGACCACGGTCCTCATCGACAACTACGACAGCTTCTCCTACAACCTCTACCAGCTGATCGGCTCCATGGACCCCGACATCGTGGTGGTGAGAAACGACGCGGTCACCGTGGACGGCATACTAGGAATGCATCCCGACAGAGTGGTCATATCCCCCGGGCCGGGCAGGCCTGCCGACGCGGGGATCTGCGAGGACTTCGTAATGAAAGCCAGGGGGAAGGTTCCCATCCTCGGGGTATGCCTCGGACATCAGGCAATCTGCGAGGCGTACGGTGCCACCGTCACGTACGCGTCCAGGCTCATGCACGGCAAGAGCTCCACGGCCTCCCTGGACCCGGGATGCCCCCTGTTCAGGGGACTGGACGGGAGGGCGTCGGTCGGCAGGTACCACTCGCTGGCGGTCGACAGGTCCACCCTGTCCGAGGACCTCGTCGTGACCGCCCTGACGGACGACGGGGAGGTGATGGCCGTGGAGGACCCGAAGCGGAACGTGTTCGGCCTCCAGTTCCACCCCGAGTCCATACTGACCCCGGACGGCCCGAGGATGCTGGCCAACTTCATGGGGGTGAGGATGTGACCACCATGAGGGAGGCTCTCCTCAAGCTCTCCAAGGGCCAGGACCTGGAGTTCGAGGAGGCCAGGCAGATGATGGACCTGATAATGAGCGGCCAGTGCTCCGACGTGCTGATGTCCTCCTACCTCACGGCCCTGAGCGTGAAGGGGGAATCCGTGGACGAGATAGCGGCCTCCGCGGTTGAGATGAGAGCCCACGGGCTCCGCCTCCCAGGGGACCACTCGGACGCGCTGGAGATCGTCGGCACCGGCGGGGACAGGTCCGGATCCTTCAACATCTCCACCACATCCGCCTTCGTCGTCGCATCCTGCGGTGTTCCCGTGGCAAAGCACGGGAACAGGGCAGCCAGCAGCAAGTGCGGAGCAGCCGACGTCCTGGAGGCGCTGGGTGCGAACATCGACATCTCACCCGAGGCGTCAGCCGGGATCCTCGATGACTGCGGCTTCGCCTTCATGTTCGCCCAGAGGTACCACACCTCGATGAGGTACGTTGCTCCGATCAGGAAGGAGCTGGGGTTCAGGACCGTGTTCAACATACTCGGCCCGCTCACCAATCCTGCTGAGGCCGGCAGCCAGCTCTCGGGGGTTTACTCCAAGGCCATGGTCACCCCGATGGCGAAGGTGCTCTCCAAGCTGGGCGTCAGGAACGCGATGGTGGTGTTCGGAACCGACGGCCTCGATGAGCTGTCGGTGTCCGACTACACACTGTGCACCGAGGTAAGGAACGGGAGGCTCGAGGACTATGTGCTGTCACCGGAGGACTTCGGGCTCCGCTTCAGCCCCCACGACGACCTCCTCGGAGGAGACCCGCAACAGAACGCCGCCATAACCAGGGCGGTGCTTTCGGGTCAGAATGGGGCGAAGAGGGATGCCGTGCTCCTCAACGCAGGCGCCGGCCTCTACACCTCTAGGAAGGTCAAGACCATGGACGACGGGATAGAGATGGCAGCCGCGGCAATCGACTCGGGAGACGCCGTCCGCACGCTTGACAGGTTCGTCTCCCTCACGAGGTCCGCATCATGACGCCCACCATCCTCGACAAAATCGTCGACGACACCCGCATGAGGGTCTCGTTCGAGAGGACGGTAAGACCGCTGCCCGACGTGATGGAGGGGAGCAGGATCCGTCCCCGCAGGACAGGGTTCCCCTTCGCCAGGAACCTGGAGACCGAGGGCATGTCGTTCATCTGCGAGGTCAAGAAGGCCTCTCCCTCCAAGGGGGTGATCTCCGGGGACTTCCCGTACCTGGACATAGCGAGGGAGTACGAGTCCATCGGCGCGTCGGCGATCTCGGTGCTCACGGAGCAGAAGCACTTCCTCGGAAGGGACGAGTACCTTGAGGAGATCGCCGACACGGTCTCCGTGCCTGTGCTGAGGAAGGACTTCGTCATAGACGAGTACCAGATATTCCGGGCCAAGGAGATGGGGGCATCCGCCGTGCTGCTGATCGCCGCCATCCTCAGCGACCGCCAGCTGGAGGACTACAGGATCCTGGCGGAGTCCATGGGGATGTCCGCCCTGGTGGAGACCCACGACCGGGACGAGGTGGATAGGGCGGTGTCCTCCGGCGCCGGCATCATAGGCGTGAACAACCGCGACCTGTCCACGTTCAAGGTGGACCTGGGCACCAGCCTGCGCCTGAGGGGCCGCATCCCCGAAGGGGTCATCGCAGTCTCAGAGAGCGGGATATCCTCGCCGGAGGACGTCCACTCGCTTTCGGAGGCGGGTTACGACGCCGTCCTCGTGGGTGAGGCGTTCATGCGCAGCGGTGACCGTGGGGCGCTCATCCAGGGGATGAGGTCATGACCAAGGTGAAGGTCTGCGGCCTGAGACGCCCGGAGGACGCCGCCGCGCTCAACCCGTTGGGACCTGACATGGCGGGACTCGTTTTCTACGGACCCAGCAGGCGCAACGTATCGAGGGACACGGCGATGTCCATCAGAGAGGTGCTGGACCCCTCCATAGCATCCGTTGGGGTTTTCGTGGACGAGGACCCGCTGGTGGTCGCGGACCTTGTGGATTCGGGGATAATCGATGCGGTCCAGCTCCACGGGGTCGAGGACAACGCGTACATCCACGGACTGAGACGGCTGGCCGACGTCCCGATCATCAAGACGTTCATCGTCCGGAGCGAGGAGGACGTCGAACGTTCCTACGAATCGGAGGCCGATGTCGTCCTGTTCGACTCCGGCAAGGGGTCCGGGAGGTGCATGGACTGGTCCCTCCTGCAGGGATACAAGGGCGAATACATCCTCTCCGGGGGGCTGACCCCCGGGAACGTCAGCGATGCCCTGGAGGAGCTGCACCCCTACGCTGTGGATGTGAGCTCCGGGGTGGAGACCGGCGGATGGAAGGATCCGGTAAAGATGACGGAATTCATCACCGAGGTGAGGTCTGACCGGACCCCGATCCACCACCGCGCCCAGATTCGATATGGGGGCGAAAACAGCCACATCCCCTGCAGAATGCCGCGAACCTGAGGATCGGCCCCAGCAGGGTGACCGACCGATGCATGATGGACGAGCCCCCGGATTAGATGCATCCTCCGTCATCGGTCTCCCAGTATGGGGACACATCGCACCCGAGCCTGAGGCTGCAGATCGCTCAGTGGTTCTGAATTTCTCCGAGGACATGCCCTCTAGCCGGGTCCAGACGCGGCCGGCTCACGTCAACTTCAATATAGGCCTCCGGGGTTCCACACAACATGGATGGAGAGGGGGCCGTAGCGGGACATGTCGCGGCATTGTTCTCCGTCATCGTCTGGGGGGTCACGTTCATCTCCACCAAGGTCCTCCTAGAGGGGTTCGAACCCCTGGAGATCCTGTTCATCCGCACACTGATCGGATTCGGGGTCCTCTGCGTGATCTGCCCCCGCCTGATGCACGTCACCGACCGCAGGCAGGAGCTGTGGTTCGCGGCAGCAGGCCTTTGCGGAATCTGCCTGTACTACCTGCTGGAGAACATCGCTCTCACCTACACCATGGCCTCCAACGTGGGGGTGATCGTGTCGGTGGCACCTTTCTTCACCGCGATGCTGATGCGCGTTTTCTACAGGGACAGGAGCCTGGGATGGGGATTCGCCGCGGGGTTCGTGACGGCCATGGCCGGCATCGCCCTGATGATGTTCAACGGCGAGACCCTCAGCCTGGACCCGGTCGGTGACGTCCTAGCGGTGCTGGCGGCCCTGGTGTGGGGTTTCTACTCGGTGGTACTCAGGAAGGTGGGGACCTTCGGCTACGGAACCGTCGAAACCACCCGCAGGACGTTCCTGTACGGTCTCGCGTTCATGGTCCCTGCGATGTTCGTCCTGGGGTTCGACCCTGACCTGTCCAGGCTTGCCGACCCGGGTATGCTGGGCAACATGCTGTTCTTGGGCGTGGTCGCGTCCGCCATGTGCTTCGTCACATGGGGATTCGCGACCAGACGTCTCGGGGCGGTGGAGACCAGCGTCTACATCTACATGGTGCCGGTGGTCACGGTGGTGTCCTCGGCCCTGCTGCTAGGGGAGGAGATAACCCCGCTGGCGATCGTCGGGACCGCCCTGACGCTGGTGGGGCTGCTGCTGTCGGAGTTCCTCGGTAAGAAGAGTGAGCCCCGGTCCGAGGTGTGAGCCCGGAGATCAGCGGTCCAGCTCCGCCCTCATCGCCCTGACGTACTCCTCCACATACGGGACGGAATCCCTCCCGTGCTCGGCGATGATCCTCACGATGGCTGAACCCACTATGGCCCCGTCCGCGAAATCGGTCATCCTCCTGGCCTGCTCGGGCGTGGATATCCCGAACCCGATCGCGCAGGGGATGTCGGTGGACCGCCTCACCGCCGCCACCATGTCCTCGAGGTTGGAGCTAAAGGATGTGCGCACCCCGGTCACCCCCATCGATGACACAACGTACAGGAAACCCTCGGCATCGGACGCAATCCTGGCGATCCGGTCCTCAGATGTGGGCGCTATCATCGAAACGAGCTTGATCCCGTGCTCGGTGCAGTACGGCTGGAGGTCCCCCTTCTCCTCGAACGGCATGTCCGGGACTATGATGGCACATATCCCCGCCCTCTCGCACCTCTCCAGGAACCTGTCCGGACCGTACACGAACACAGGGTTCAGGTAGGTCATGACCAGCATGGGGACGTCGAGGTCCGCGCGCACCCTCTCCGCCATGTCGAAGATGTCGTCAGTGGTGACTCCGCTGGACAGGGCCCTCACATCGGCTCCCTGGATGACCGGACCCTCCGCGATGGGGTCGGAGAAGGGTATCCCCAGCTCGATAAGGTCCGCTCCCGCTGCCGCCATTGCGCGGACCAGCCTCTCTGTGGTCTCGATGTCGGGGTCCCCGCATGTCAAGAACGGGATGAACGCCCTGTGAGCGAAGACCCTCTCCAGATCGCGGGAATGGTCAGTCATGGATGTCCCTCCCCCTGTACCTGGCTATGGCGGCCACGTCCTTGTCGCCGCGTCCCGACAGGTTGACCACCATCAGATCGTCCTTGGACAGCGTGGGCGCCAGCTCCCTCGCGTAGGCTACGGCATGGGCGCTCTCAATGGCGGGGATTATCCCCTCGGTCCTGGAAAGATACTCGAACGCATCAACCGCCTGGTCGTCCGTCACGGCGACGTACTGCGCGCGGTCGATGGCCTTCAGAAACGCGTGCTCGGGCCCGATGCCGGGATAGTCCAGACCCGCAGATATGGAGTATACCGGGGCGATCTGACCGTAGGAGTCCTGGCAGAACAGGGACTTCATGCCGTGGAAAATGCCCGTGGTCCCTTTGGTCATCGTGGCGGCGTGCTTGTCCGTGTCGACCCCTTTCCCGGCGGCCTCGCATCCGATCATCCTGACTCCGGGGTCGTCGACGAACTCGTGGAAGAGGCCGATGGCGTTGCTCCCGCCACCCACGCATGCCACCAGGTAGTCGGGAAGACGCCCCTCGGCCTCCATCATCTGCTGCCTGACCTCCCTGCCGATGACGGTCTGGAACTCGCACACCATCTCGGGGAAGGGTGCGGGACCCATGACGGTGCCGATGACGTAATGGGTGTCGGAGACGCGGTTGGTCCACTCCCTGAGGGTCTCGTTGACGGCATCCTTGAGCACGCCGGTGCCGGATGTGACTGGGTGGACCTTCGCTCCGAGGAGCTCCATCCTGTAGACGTTAAGGGCCTGCCTCTCCACGTCGTGGGCGCCCATGAACACCTCGCACTCAAGTCCGAGATAGGCCGCAAGCGTGGCGGTTGCTACACCGTGCTGCCCCGCCCCGGTCTCGGCGATGACGCGGGTCTTGCCCATGCGCTTGGCCAGAAGGCACTGCCCGATGACGTTGTTGATCTTGTGGGCTCCGGTGTGGTTCAGATCCTCCCTCTTGAGATACACCTTGGCACCGCCGAGGTCGCGGGTCATGCGGTCTGCATAATAGAGCATGGACGGCCTTCCAGTGTACTTCCGGTTCAGCTCGTCAACCTCCCTCAGGAAATCCGGGTCCTTGATGTACCTGCGGTATGCGTGCTCCAGCTCGATCACCGCGTTCATCAGAGTCTCGGGGACGTACTGTCCTCCGTACTCACCGTATCTGCCCTGTTCGACTGTCATGTGTGTCAAGGATGGATTATGTGCGGCACTATTTCAATATATTGTTCATTGATGCACAATATTATTCATCATAAACCGACAGACGTCCACCCATGCGAACAGATTCCTTTCGGGAATCCCCATCGGAAACGCACAGCGACCTTCATGACCCCGTCCCTGTGCTCCGCGAAGAGGTCGTAGGCGTCCATGATCTCATCGGATTGGAACGTGTGCGTCACCAGGATCGAGGGATCTATGCTGCCTTCCGATATCAGATCCATGAGCTCGTCGCAGTGCGAGGCGTCCACCCCGCCTGTCTTGAACACGAGGTTCTTGCCGTACATCTCAGGGAGTGGAAGCGTCTGCGATCTGTCGTACATGGCAACGATGACGACCGTGGCGTTCGGCCGGGCTATACGCCATGCCATCTCGAAGGTCCCCTCCCCTCCGGCCACCTCCATCACGGTGTCGGCACCCCTGCCCTCGGTCAGCGACCCGATGACGTCCGCCGGGTCCTCTTCGGACGGATCCACGGCGAAATCCGCAAGACCGTTCCGCAGCGCGAAGTCCAGACGGTCCCGGTCCGTATCCACGATCACTATAGCGGACGGGAACCTCGGACGACAGCACATGGCCGTGCACAGCCCGGTGGGCCCGGCTCCGATGATGGCCACCACCCCGCCCTCGGGGATGTCCCCGATGTCAGCTGCCCAGTACCCGGTGGAGAGGAGGTCGCCTGTGAACAGGGCCTTCTCGTCCGGGACGTGGTCCGGTATCGCGGTAAGGCCGTTGTCCGCGTAAGGGACCCTGACGTACTCGGCCTGACCCCCGTCGATCCTGCATCCCAGAGCCCATCCACCCGCAGGATCGGTGCAGTTGTTCACCCATCCGCGGCGGCAGTAGAAGCAGTGGCCGCAGAACGTCTCAACGTTCACGGCAACCCTCTGCCCCGGGGTGAAGCGGGTGACCCCGTTGCCGACGGATTCGACCACGCCGACGAACTCGTGGCCAACGACCGTGCCTGGAATCGCCCTTGGGACAAAACCCTCCCTGATGTGGAGATCGCTTGTGCAGATGGACGCCGTGGTGACCCTTACCACTGCATCAGTCGGATGGACAACCTTCGGTACGGGGCGCTCCTGGATCTCGAACCTCCCCTTCTCGACGTAGACGACCGCTTTCATGCTGGGGCGAGCGACTCCGATCTATTCAAAGGGTCCTGCGGAGACCGTACCCGTATACGATCGAGCCAATCCAGGACACGAGCATCCCTCCCGGGCCCATGTACCTGGATGTCTCGCAGGACACAAGGGCATAGTCGATCCTGCCATCGATGAGCGGCGGAACCCAGGAGGGCATTTCATCCGACAGGAACCCGTCGGGAGGGTCGGTGAAGGCAAGCACCCCGTCCATGTTGATAATGCAGAGCAACAATACGACAGTCATTATCGGCAGCACCATCGCCTCCGCCCTCACCGACATGCCCGGGCGAACGACGTTCTTGACCAGAAGCGCGATGGAGGCAACTGCGAATGCTGCGACCAGGACCGGAACGAGGGACCATGACCCCGCCCCGGCAGTGACCAGGTCCATTCCTGACATCACGACCTCTGACACCGACCCGTCAACCAGCGTCGCCCTGATGGTGACCCATGTCAGTGCTATGGATACGATCGCCAGGACGCCTCCGACGGCCCAGATGAGAAGACCGAGATGCCCGATCGGCCTGGATTGGGATGTCATTAGCTTCATATCTATTCCTGTCTATATCAAACAATCCCCAACGTCCCGTGGCCCGCCTGATCCGGGGAACAAATCCGTACATTCACAGGATTAATATAGAGGGGTGCTCTTCAGGAAGGTAGCACGGTCGAGGACGGTGCCTTTTTCCATTCACTAGGAGATTGACCAATGACAGCCGAGGAGACTCTTAAAACCGGTACGACCACAATCGGAATCAAGCTCAAGGACGGGGTTATCCTTGCCTCCGACCAGAGGGCGACCATGGGCAACATCATCGCCCACAGCCACGTCCAGAAGGTCTACCCGCTCTCCGACAACATCGGCATGACTATCGCCGGAGTGGTCGGGGACGCTCAGCTGATGGTCCGCTACATGCAGAGCGAGATCTCCATCTACAGGATGAAGAAGGGCGCGCCCATGTCCGTGAGCACCGCTGCGACTCTGGTGGCCAGCGTCATCCGCCAGGGGTTCTACCTCGGACTCATCGTCGGAGGCTACGACAGGACCGGCGGGCACATCTTCAGCATCGACGGCGCCGGAGGGTACATCGAGGACAACTACTGCTCGGTGGGCTCCGGCTCGGACTTCGCTCTCGGATCCCTCGAGGCCACCTTCAAGGAGGGCATGACCAAGGACGAGGGCATCAACGCGGCGATCACCGCGCTCAACTCCGCCAGGAGGAGGGACAACTGCACAGGCGACGGGATGCTGGTCTCCTACATCGGCCCCGATGGCTACGAGTCCCTCTCCAGGGAGGAGATCATGTCAAGGTGCGAATCCCTTGGATTCGCCTTCCCCAACTGAGCCTACGGCTCCCAAACCGCTTCCAAACGACTTCCCTTCTGAACCTGTTCAGACCCAAATGAAAGCGGGATTTCACATGAATGTCGACAGACTGTTCGAGAACCTCACGGAAGAGGTCAAGAGGAACATGCCCCCGGACATAAAGATCAAGGAGATCAAGTTCGAGGGGCCGCTGGTAGTGGTCTACACGGACGACTACGACAAGGTATCGGCCAACGATTCCATAGCCAGGTCGCTGGCTCAGAACATCCACCGCAGGGTGGACATACGCCCGGACCCGGCCAACCTGGAGGATCCGGCGAAGGTGGAGGAGAAGATCCGCTCCATGATCCCCGAGTCCGCGGACATCTTCGACATCAACTTCCTAGAGGAGACCGGGGAGGCCCTCATCGAGGCCGTCAACCCCAACGAGGTCGTCGGGAAGGAGGGACAGCTGCTGGCCGACCTGAGGAAGGAGTCCGGGTGGAACGTGAAGGTCATCCGCGCCCCTCCGATACCGTCCAAGACCGTCTCGGACGTCCGCGGCTACATGAGGGCCAACCACGACGAGCGCCAGGAGATGCTCACGTACGTTGCCAGGAGGATAGCCAGGCCCAAGCTCGAGGGCGAGCAGTGGGTCAGGGTCACCGCCATGGGAGGTTTCAGGCAAGTGGGGAGGTCCGCCTCGCTGCTGACCACCAGGGAGAGCAAGATCCTCATCGACTGCGGACTCGACCCTGGCTCCGACGCCACGCCGTACTTCGCCATACCCGAGGTGCAGCCCCTGACCGACATCGACGCCGTCGTCATAACCCATGCCCACCTCGACCACTGCGGGACCCTGCCGGCACTGTTCAAGTACGGGTACAAGGGGCCGGTGTACTGCACCCCTCCGACCAGGGACCTGATGGCCCTGCTCCAGCTGGACAACATCAAGCTCGGCTTCGGGGAGAACAAAAAGACCCCCTACGAGGCACAGCACGTCAGGCAGGAGATACTGCACACGATCACGCTGAAGTACAACGAGACCACCGATATCGCTCCGGATGTCAGGCTCACGTTCCACAACGCCGGGCACATCCTCGGATCCGCCATCGCGCACTTCCACATCGGCGACGGACTCCACAACGTGGCGTTCTCGGGTGACACCAAGTACGAGAAGACGTGGCTCTTCAACCCCGCCACCAACAGGTTCCCCAGACTGGAGACCCTGGTCATCGAATCCACATACGGGGGGCACAACGACGTCCAGCCTTCCAGGGCGGACGCATCGGAACAGCTGGGCCAGTACCTCATGCAGGCATCCCAGCACGGCGGCAAGGTCCTCATCCCCGTCTTCGCGGTGGGGAGATCGCAAGAGGTCATGCTGGTCATCGAGGAGCTCATGCGCAACGGCCGCATCCCCAAGATGCCCGTCTACCTCGACGGTATGATCTGGGAGGCAACGGCGATACACACCGCATACCCGGAGTACCTCAACAGCCAGCTGAGGACCCAGATATTCCAGCAGAACGAGAACCCGTTCCTGTCCCCGATCTTCAAGAGGGTCGAGACCGCCGACATGAGGGAGGAGATATGCCACTCCCCCGACCCGTGCATCGTGCTGGCGACCAGCGGTATGATGTCCGGCGGACCGGTCATGGAGTACTTCCGGGAGTGGGCTGACGACGAGAAGAACTGGCTCCTCTTCGTCGGTTACCAGAGCGAGGGCAGCATAGGTAGGACCATCCAGAGAGGCAGGTCGGAGATAACCATGAACATGCGCGGCAAGCCCATCACCCTCAAGATCAAAATGCAGAGGGAGACGGTGGACGGATTCTCCGGCCACTCCGACAGGAAGCAGCTCATGAGGTACATCTCGTCCCTGGAGCCCAAGCCGGACAAGATCATCATCGGTCACGGGGAGGACAGGAAGTGCACGGACCTGGCCTCATCGATCTACAAGAAGTTCGGGATCGAGACCAAGGCCCCCCTGAACCTGGAGACCATAAGGCTCAGATGAGCCCATTACCCGCGGGCGACCGCGGGGCCATACTTTTTTTGAGGATAATGGAAGGGCGACGGCCCGTGCTGAGACGGGCCGTCTTGTTTCGTCAGACGTTCTTCTTGCGCCTGCTGATGACCACGGCCGCGATGACGATGACGACGATCACCACCACAACGATCGCGATGTAGATGATGGTGTTGTCATCCCCGCCGCCTTCGACGTCGATCTCGAAGGGGTCGGAGGGCGTTCCGGTGAAATCACCTGTAGACTGGTCCGCATGGACCTGAGTGTAGTATTCATTGGTTCCATTCGCAAGGGTCTTGATACCCCTCTCTGCACCCATCGTGCTGTTGTCCATGTCTGCAGTGAAGTTCTCCATCACCCATCTGGAACCTTCGCCATCGATGTTGTCGGTCTGGAATATCCTCGCACTGATGTTCCCGCTGAAGGGCTGTTCCAAATTGGAGTCCAGTCCGATGTCGATGTTCGCATCCCTCAGAGTGATGCTCCCGCCGTCGGTGTAGAGGTAGAAGCTGCTGACGCTACCATCGACGGATGCCTGGAGACTGTCCGTCTGGGCCATCAGGATGGGCTGAGTGGACTGCAGAGGGGATGTCATGTTGACGCTCACGGACAGGTTAGCGTTCGAGAGCTCCATCTGAGTCTGAGAGTCTTCAAGGGTTGCTCCGCCGACCCTGACGGATGTCGTTCCATCGGATGTCAGAGTGATGCTGGTCTCGGAAACAACGGCGTCGAAGCTTCCGGATACAGACACGTCGTTGACGCTGAGGGAGGACGAATTGCCGCTGGTGATATCGTACTCGAACCCGCCGACTGAGATCCTGGCATCGATGTGCATCGTTCCGACGAACGTACCGGTGGTTATGCTGGACATGTCACCCTCGGCGGAGAGGTCGAAGTCCGCGGAGACGTCCCTGACGGTTATGGATCCGCCGGTACCGCCGATCAGAACGTTGCTTACGGAGGCGGACAATGTGGCGGACTGGGTCGTGGATGCCTGGTTCATCTCGATGTCGAGTGAGATCCCATTGGCAGACATGATGGTGGTCGTTCCATCCCTGACTTCGACGCTGCCAATGTCGATATGGGGTCCGTCGATGATCATCTGTGTGCTCCCATCAGTTGAGGAGGATGAAGTCAGACTGAATGTCATCGAGATGTTGGACGCGACCGTGGTGCTGGGAGGATTGTTGAACGACACGGAGCTTATGCTCGCGTTGACCTGGATGCCAGTGCTACTGATGGTCCCGGAGATTGCCATGTTGGAGATCGAGATCGTCCCGCTGGCATTTTGGAACTCCAATGTTCCGTCAGCATTGAGGCTTATTGTCTCAAGGTTCTCGCCGATGCTCACAGACAAGGAGCCATCGGAGGAGAGCGAGCATTCGGAAGGGATCTCCTGAGGCATCCCCATCAGGGAGATGGCAGACCCCTGCTCAAAGGTGAACTGGAAACTGCTGATGCTAAACTCATTGGCGATCGTTAGTACGTCCCCGGGCCCGAAGGTGTGGGCACCGATATCCCCCATATCGCCCTGGAGGGTCAGATCCCCAGTGGCGGGGACCCCGTCTGCGGCCTCCGCATCGTCCGAGGCGCTGACGGCGATCAGGGACACCGAGAGCACGAGGGCGAGTGCGAACGTGGCCAGTTTGATTCTGCTGTCCATCGTATCAACCCGCGACTTTAGTCGCTGGTAATGAAATGGACGGACAAGATTATAACTATAATCATTTGAAAGTGGGCCGCCCCGTAGGGCGGCTGGAGTTTGATTAATCACCAGTTGGTGGCCCTGACCTCGAAGAAGGACTGGGCGTGCTTGCACACGGGGCAGACCGCAGGGGCCTCCTCTCCGATGTGGATGTATCCGCAGTTGCGGCACTTCCACATGACGACCTTGTCCTTCTTGAAGACGATGCCGTCCTCGATGTTCTTCAGGAGGACCCTGTACCTCTCCTCGTGGTGGGCCTCGATGTCGCCGACCATCTTGAACAGCTTGGCGATCTCGGTGAAGCCCTCCTCCTCCGCCTCCTTGGCGAAGTCGGCGTACATGGTGGTGTGCTCGTAGTTCTCACCGTCGGCGGCGTCCTTGAGATTCTCCACCGTCTTGGGGACCTTTCCGTCGTGGAGGGCTTTGAACCAGAGCTTCGCGTGCTCCTTCTCGTTCTCGGCGGTCTCCATGAAGATGTCGGCGATCTGCTCGTATCCCTCTTTCTTGGCCTGGGACGCGTAGTACCAGTATTTGTTCCTGGCCATCGACTCTCCGGCGAAGGCGGTCTGCAGGTTTGCCTCTGTCTTGGATCCTTTCAGTTCCATGATACAACCTCTGAACTTAGAGAAATGCCAGGACTATAAATAGATTGTTAACACCGTTATTTTCTTTGTTCTGGCCTAACAATCTTTATATACAGATTAGGTACACCTAAATCATTCCGGCCGGCCGGGATCAGCGCCTCAGCCTCCCGAACATCCCCTTCTTCAGGTTGCCGTCCTTGTCGAACTTCTCGCGCATGAGCTTGTCGTAGTTGCGCTTGACCATGGCGTCACCTGGCCTCATCTCCAGGAGGGTCTCGAGCTCGACCCTCGCCTTCTCGTAGTCCCTGATGTCGTTGAGGAGGAGCACCGAGTAGTTGAGGTGGTAGTCGTACTTCGACGGGTCCAGGGCGATAGCCTTCTCGTAGAGCTCCTGGGACCTCTTGAAGTCGGTCATCTGGTGGCGCATGAACTTGGCGTACTCGTTGTACACGGCGGCCGACGGCTCCGCCTCCACTAGCCTGCGGAACATGGCATCGGTCTCCTTGTTGTTCTTCTTATCCTGGGAGAGCACGGTCACCATCGCTTTCAGCGCATCGACGTTGTCAGGCTCCAGGTCCAGGATGACATCGAGCTGCATGAGCCCATATTTGATGTCTCCGAGCCTGTGGACGATGATGTCCGCCAGGAGGAGCCTCGGCTTGGTGTTGTGCGGATCGGTCTTGAGATACGATTCCAGCGTCTCTACCGCACCCTCGGGATTCCCGCTCTCAGCCTGTCTCTTGGCCTTGCTCATGGCCTCGTAAGCGGCATCTGTCATGGACTGCTCTAACAGCTCCGGATATAAATCCGATGGGCGGGAAACCGCGGGACTGTCGAACATTATTACTACGGAGAAGGAGATGGTGGCCCGATGGGAGCCAAGGATGCAGTCAAATCATTCCTGGGCGGACTGGTCCTGACGCTGGTGCTCGTGGTCGTGGTGCCGGTTCTGGTCAATAACTACGCCGCAGGGTACTTCGAAGAGCTCATCGGGGACAGGACGTTCCTCATACTGTCGTCAGACGTGATCGTGAACATCCTCGTATGGGTTCTCGTGATCGGTTTCATGCTGGTCCTTGGCGCGGGAGGCATCCTGAAGCGCTTCGGGATCGTCGGCATACTCGGCCTCGTCGTGGCATACTGGGCCCTGGGCGACATCACCGACGCCGTCGTGCCCCTGGCGACGCTGGCCATCGTCCTGGTGATCGCCAAGACCATCGAAATCAAGCGCAGGAAGAGGACGGAGGGCAGGAAAAGCTGACCTAACGATGTTAATTACCGTTTTCTTTAAATACAATGAGTAGATGCAGATTTCAAAGGGATGACCCGGCAAGTAGCCTCGTTGTTTTCCTCCTTTACCACTAACGATCACGGGTCGACGGACCTCAGGGGTCATCCCTTCCATCCTTGCCCTTTTCGAAGTTTGTGCAAATCGTTCTGCAGGTCACTCTGTCGAAGCTGTTGGCATAGATGGCCCCGTATATCAGCGATGTCACGAGCAGCGGGATGAGGAACGATACGTAGCTCTTCACGATGGTTCCGATGCTGTTGCCGAGATAGACGGACAGGACGAAGAGCAGCATGAACACCCCCAACGTCGCGAACGTCGAGAACAGCCTCTTCCTCGCACCCGTCCAGAGGTAGTAGTCCCTCGGAGCCGACGACCTCACCTTGGCCCCGACGCTGCGGACGATCTGCCACGGCAGGACTAGCGCCGGAGTGAACATCGACAGCATGAGCATCACCGCCAGCATCGTGTGCCATTCGAGGACGGACGTCAGCAGCGGGTTGAGGAACACGTATGACGACACGAGCAACCCCAGCAGGAACAGGTACGAGATCACACCGAGCGCTGTCCTGAAGTCGAACACGTGGTCCGTTCCCCTGGGCTCCAGTATCACCTCCTCCACATCGATGATCTCGGGGACCATGAAGAACTTCTCTGCCTTCCCGCGTTCGCCGGTCCCCGCGCGGCGCTGCATAGCGAGGAACACGTCGCCTACGTACCTGCGCATGTACGCGTTGATAACGCTCAATACGCCTATGGACGTGAAGAACACCAGTGCCAGTGTGCCCGAGAACCCCAGTATGAACTGCCAGTAGTCGTCCAGATGGATGCCCACGGCGCCCATGATGTTCTCTATTGCCTCTGCGTAGTACACCTGGCCCATCGATATCCCGGATAGCCAGAGAATCCCGGTCAGCAGAACCGCCAGACCGAAGACCGCCCAGTTGCTGAACACCCCGCGGTCCATGACGACAGTGCATGGGACCCCGAGTATGGCGAAGCATACGACGAATACGAGGCAGAGTATCTCGAGCAGTTTGGAGAACCTGTAGTCCTGCAGATACAGTATCGACAGCACCCAGATCACCAGGCAGACGACCAGGAAGTACGGGAACATCCGGGTTATGCGGTAGTCGCGGTCGGGGATGCTCTTCCCATGTTCCCCCCTTGGATAGAGCTTGCCTGCGGCCCTGTCTATCAGGTCCCCCAGCTCCTCCATCCTGTCCTGGCCGTCGTCGCGCATGGTTGACGATGGCGGTGTCGTTAATAAAGAAGGGGGTCGGACCCCCCGCGATGAACGCAGAACCTTTAACTGTGTAACCGATGGAGATTGCATGGCAGAGCATAGCGGGTTGAAGAACCGCGGATACTCGGCGGCGGACGTCGAGGAGCGCCGCAGGGCGGCCGAGACTTTCACAGGAACATCGCTCGAGACCGTCTCCAAATACGGTTTCGACCCGGAGAGCGCCTCCAAGAACATCGAGAACATGATCGGCACCGTGCAGATCCCTCTGGGCTACGCCGGGCCGGTCACCGTCCGTGGAGAGTACGCCGACGGGGAGTTCCTGGTCCCGCTGGCAACCACGGAGGGGGCCCTCGTGGCGTCCATCTCCCGCGGCATGTCGGTGATCAACGCCGGAGGGGGCGCCAGGACCATGGTCTCCGCCGACGCCATGACCCGCGCCCCCGTCCTGAGGGTCGAGGGGATCGAGCATGCGAAGAGGGTCATGGATTGGATAGACTCCAACATGTCCGCGATACATGAGGCCGTTGCGGGGACCACCAGCCACGGGAAGCTGGTCAGGATAGACAAGTATCCCGACGGCAGGAGCCTCTTCCTCAGGTTCGCCTTCGAGACCGGGGACGCCATGGGCATGAACATGGCCACCATTGCATCCGAGGCGGTCTGCAGGCTCATCGAGAAGGAGACGGGCGCCGTGATGGTATCCGTCTCCGGAAACATGTGCTCCGACAAGAAGCCGGCAGCCATCAACATGATCAACGGCCGCGGGAAGACCGTGGTGGCCGAGGCCAGGATCCCCAGGGACGTGGTCGAGAAGAGGCTGCACACGACCTCCGCGGCCATCGAGGAGACGAACTACAGGAAGAACCTCATGGGCAGCAGCCTGGCAGGGACCCTGGGCGCCAACGCCCACGCGGCCAACATGGTTGCCGCCCTGTACATCGCCACCGGCCAGGATCCTGCCCAGGTGGTCGGGGGAAGCATGTCTGTCACGTCCTGCGAGGACGTGGACGGCGACCTGTACATATCCGTCCGCATGCCCGCCGTCGAGGTCGGCACCGTGGGCGGCGGGACGAGGCTGCCGTGTCAGCGCGAGGCCCTCAGCATGATAGGATGCCTCGGCGAGGGGAAGTCCAGGAAGCTGGCGGAGATCGTGGCTGTCACGGTGCTGGCGGGAGAGCTCTCCACACTGGCAGCCCAGGCCGCCGGACAGCTCGGCAGCGCCCACGCCGCCCTCGGTAGATGAGGGCGCCCGGGGGATCGCCCCCGGGACCGCGCGCGCTCGCGCGCATTCTTTATATCCGTGTCCGATTGGGCAATCATGCCTGTAATCAACTTCAAGTACAGCGACCTGTGCACCATGCTGGGGGAGAAGGTCCCTCAGAAGACGCTGATCGAGAGGATCCCCATGATCGGCGCCGACATGCACGAGACGGAGGGCGAGACCGACGAGATGTCCGTGGAGTTCTTCCCCAACCGCCCCGACCTCTACAGCGTGGAGGGCCTCGCCAGGGCGATGCGCGCCTTCCTCGACATCCGTCCCGGGATGAGGACGTACGACGTGGGCGACTCCGGCATCGACGTGTACATCGACGACAGCGTGAAGTCCGTCAGGCCCTGGTTCCTCTGCGCCGTCGTCAGAGGCGTCGATGTGTCGGACGAGTTCCTCAGGTCACTGATGGAGCTCCAGGAGAAGCTGCACATCACCATCGGCAGGAAGAGGAGCAAGCTCGCGATCGGCATCCACGACCTCTCCAAGGTGGAGCCTCCGTTCACTTACAGGCTGGCGGAGCCCCACTCGGTCAGGTTCGTCCCCCTCGCCATGGACGAGGAGATGGACCTTGCAGAGATCCTCGAGAGGAACGAGAAGGGCCGCGACTACGCCCATCTCCTGGATGGCTACGACAGATACCCCGTGATCCTTGACAGGGACGGGGAGGTGCTATCATTCCCCCCGATCATCAACGGCGTCCGCACGACGGTCACCACAGGCATGCACGACCTCTTCATCGACGTCACCGGGAACGACCGCAAGGCCGTGAAGGGTGCGCTGGACATCGTCGCTACCGCACTGGCGGAGCGCGGAGGGAGGATCGAGACCGTCACTATGCACGACGGAGGGGAATCGTTCCGGTCCCCCGACCTGACACCCTCGAAGAGGACCATCTCGGCCTCGGAGTGCAACAGGTTCCTGGGCACCTCCCTGGGCCCCCAGGGCGTCGTGGAATGCCTCAGGAGGATGGGCATGGACGCTGAAGCGGACGGGGACATGGTCACCGCCACCATCCCATCCGTCAGGCTGGACATCATGCACGACGTGGATATCTACGAGGACGTGGCGGCCGGCTACGGGTTCGACAGGTTCGGCGGGAAGCACCCCCTGGTCCAGACATCCGGATCCCTCTCCCCGCTCACCGCGTTCTCGGAGAGCGTCAGGGACATCATGGTCGGCCTGGGCTACACCGAGGTCACGACTCTGACCCTCAGCAACCAGAGGGAGGAGTTCGGCATCTCCGGCCTTCCGGAGGTCGATGTGGTCAGGATCCTCAACCCGATCACCGAGGACCACACCTGCCTCAGGCCGTACCTGATGCCCAGCCTCGTGAGGATCCTGAGGCACAACAAGCACAGGGACCTGCCGCAGAGGATCTTCGAGATCGGGAACGTTGTCAGGGACAACCTGACCAAGCCCCGCCTCTGCGCCATGGCCACCGCATCCAAGGTCTCGTTCACGGAGATAAAATCCCTCACCGAATCGGTCCTGAGGGAGATGTCCCTCGACTACTCCATCGAGCCCTGCGACCTGCCGGTGTTCGTGCCCGGCAGGGGAGCAAGGGTCGTCATGGATGACGAGGATGTCGGCATGTTCGGGGAGATGGCCCCCTCGGTCGTCGTCGCCTACGAGATCACCCATCCCATCATGTTCATGGAGCTGGACCTCGGGCCGATCGTTGCCCAGAAGAGGGACACCCTGTTCTGAGGTGGTCGCATGGAGATCGGAGACAGGTTCCCGGAGTTCAGGCTCAAGGACGAGAACGGGGAGGAGTTCGACAGCGCCATGCTGGACGGCCTCAGGTACATCATCTACTTCTATCCGAAGGACAACACCCCCGGATGCACGAAGGAGGCCGTCGAGTTCACGGCGAACGTTCCCAAGCTGATGATGCGCAACATCCCGGTCATCGGTGTGAGCAAGGACTCCGCCGAGTCCCACAGGAAGTTCATGGACAAGCAGCAGCTCAAGGTCAAGCTCCTCAGCGACCCGGAGCACGAGCTCATGGAGAAGGTGGGGGCATGGGGCACCAAGGTGTCCTACGGCAAGGAGACCGTCGGTACGATCAGGACCACCTTCCTGATCGGTAAGGACGGGACTGTCGAGGGCGTCTGGCGCAACGTGAGGGTCGCCGGACACGCCGACAAGGTCACCGAATGCGCCCTGTCCCACGCCAAGGTCTGATCGGCCCCTTTTTAAATACCCTTAACCCCCTTTTTTATTCGGCGATAGGACGACCGACAGATACGCCTCCAAAGACCGCTCGGTTGCGGTGTTCGAAGGGGAGTTGCCCGACCGCGCGCCGGTATGCGATTTCGGCGGTGCCGCGATGCTCTCCTACACCGGACACACCCTGAGCGAGTGCAGGGACAGCCCGGATCTCACGGCGAAGATCATGAGACTGTGGACCAGGGCCACAGGCGCGGACATGTTCTTCGCTCCGATCGAGACCAAGGGCATTTTCATGGACCTCCCGGGGATGGAGGTCAAGCTCCCAGAGAACGACCAGGGTTCGCTTCTCGGGACATACCTCTCCACCCCGGAGGATGTGGATTCCAAGGAGCTGTACGACCCGTTCGAAGGTTCCGAGTCGCCCTGCTTCCACAGGTATGTGGTCGAACCTCTGAAGGCCACCCACGAGGCCTGCCAGGACGTTATGACTCCGGCATGGTGCGAGGGGGTGCTGACGACCACCGGCTTGCTCAGAGGCGTGGAGGACCTTCTGATGGCAATGCTCATGGAGCCCAACGAGGCGAGACGGGCGATCGCCCGCGGAGCGGACTTCTCCAGGGACATCGTGTCGGCGGAGCTGGAATCATTCGATGCTGACTACATCGTGTACACCGATCCGGTGTCTTCGGCGAGCATGATAGACGACTGCATGTTCAGGGAGTTCAACCGCGACCTTCTGGCCAGGAACATCAGGCACTGGCGGGAGAGGTACGGGGTTCACACGATGCTGCACATCTGCGGCGATACCGGACCGATGCTCGGAGACCTGGCCGGGACGGGGGCATCCGTCATGAGCCTGGACCACTCCGTCGACATGGCGGCCGCCAAGAGGGCCTTCAGCGGGAAGATGGCGATGATGGGGAACATAGACCCGGTGACGCTCATCCTCAACGGCACCCCGGAACAGGTCGGGACCGAGGCCCAGAGATGCTTCGACATGGCTGGCGAGGGCGGTGGGTTCGTGTTCGGTGCCGGATGCTCCGAACCGCTGGGCACACCGATAGAGAACATCCGCGCGATGGTCCGTACCTCCGAGAGGAACCCATACCGATCACAGGAGCCTGTCCATCTCCCTCAGGATGTCGCCCGCATCGGCGATGAGGCTCAGATCGGCGTATCCGTGGATTGGGGCGTCGGGATCGCTGTTCACGGCGATCACCCTCCCGGCTCCGGACATCCCGGCCCTGTGCTGCACCGAGCCGGATATCCCGAACGCTATGTAGACTTCAGGCCTGACGGTCCTTCCGGACATGCCCACCTGGAGGCGCCTGGGCATCCATCCCCTGTCCACCAGAGCCCTGGAGCATGAGACCATGCCGCCCAGCTTGGATGCCACCGATTCCGCCACATCGATGAGCGACCTGTCGCGTATGCCGTCTCCGAGGGATATCAGCACCCTGGCGTCGCGGATGTCCCCAGACCCCTCCGATTCCGGCTCGTCCAACACTATGTCCTTAACGGCCTCCGGCCTGTACTGCCAGTAGATCGCCGTGCCTGTCCCATCCGTCTCGGGAGGCTTCGGGAAGGACCCAGGACGCACAGTGGCCATCTGGGGGAACCTCGAGCATTCGATGTCCGCCATCAGATTGCCTCCGAAGGCGGGCCGGGTCATGACGACCTTCCTGCCCTCCGCCCTCAGGCCGGTGCAGTCTGCCGTGAGCCCTGTCCCGATCATCCCGGCTATCCTGGGGGCGAGCTCCCTCCCGCGGGGCGTCGCTCCCATGAGGACGGTCGCCGGGACAATGCGCTCTATCAGGGAGGCGACGCAGCCGGCGTAGGCCTCCGGCGAGTACACGTCGAGGGAGGGCTCGCGGACGTGGTACAGGGTGTCCACGCCGTATCCGAACAGCCTCGGGTAGAGGGGTTTGACCTCCTGGCCCCCGAACACCACTGCGAACACGCGGCCGTCGCTTATCTCCCGTGCGGCGCCTATGAGCTCCGCGCTGACGTCCGCGATGCGGATTCCGTCACCGGTCCTGATGGTCTCCACCCATACCAGCACGCCGTCCGCGGTGGACTGGTTGAGGTCGTACACCTTCAGCATCCCTGGCGGGAGCCTGTCCGGGTCGTCCGATGAGCAGGATGAGCAGGATGAGCACGACCCGCCGGAGCACTCGCTCAACGTACCGCCTCCAGATCGTCGATGATGAACTGCGCCCCCTTCGCCGGGTCGCGTATCTCCACCTTGCGGTTGCGACGGCCCCCCTTCGCGGTGGACGTCGAGACTATCCTCGTCATCGATCCCCTGAGGCCGACCGAATACGCACCCAGACCCAGGGCGACCCTGTCGACCTCGGTGATACCGGCGGAGGCTCCTCTGAGATAGCCCTCCATGGTCGGTATCGCCCCGTTGGGGTCGACGGATCCGAACGAAACGACCGATCCCCGAGGGACCCTCACGGTGCGCCTGACGTCCCCGTAGTCCTGCACGGCGGTGAACTCCCCATCCCCCTTCTCGAGGGACTCCACGTATGCGAACTGCTGCACGTCCAGAAGCGCCGCGACCTCGTACGGGACCTGTCCGGTGTCCCCGTCGATGGCCTGCCTCCCGAACACGATCAGGTCCGAGTCGCAGACGTACCTCATGATGAACGCGGCGAGGGTGCGGGCGGTGGCCCAGACGTCCGATCCCGCGAATCCGCGGTCGGTTAGCAGGAATGCCTCGTCGGCTCCCAGCTCCAGACACCTCCTCAGAGCCGCCTCGGCCTGTTTGGGCCCC
Organism: uncultured Methanomassiliicoccales archaeon; assembly: GCA_959597175.1. Lineage (GTDB taxonomy): Archaea > Thermoplasmatota > Thermoplasmata > Methanomassiliicoccales > Methanomethylophilaceae > Methanoprimaticola. The sequence continues at coordinate 55,898 of CAUFXM010000001.1, read as the reverse complement.
ATGGAGAACACGGTGACCACGTCGTCGGCGCCCTTCATCTCCAGCACCCTGGAGAGTGCGTACTCGTCGTACGGGTTGAGGATCGCCGGGACGCCCTCCCTGACCAGCGACCCGTTGTCGTCCACGGACATCTCCATGGTGTCCGGGACCTGCTTGACCGCGACGGTGTACCTCACCGGACCACCTCCAGCAGGTTCCCGCGGCACAGGATGTTCTTGGGATCCAGGATGGACTTGATGCGGCGGAGCTGCTCCACCCCCTCCCTGCCGTACATCAGCTCCATGTACCCGGTCTTGATCTTGCCTATCCCGTGCTCGGCGCTCGGGGACCCGCCCAGCTCCACTGCCTTGGCAGCGAACCTGGCGTAGACCTCCTTCGCCTTCTCGAAGTCCTCCATGGACTTCAGGATGATCTCCACATGCGGATGGTTGTTGCCGATGTGGCCGAATATCACGTACTCCAGCCCCGAGGCGTCGAGCTGCTCAGCGTAGTACCTCATCATCTCGTCGGCGCATCCGTCCGGGACGGACATGTCCGTGCCCATCTTGTGGATGCCGGGCATCTCACCCTTCAGCGAGGCAACGTACTCGAACACCGATTTGGGAATCGAGTGCCTGAGCTCCCTCATCCTGGCCCTATCGCCCCCCTCGTGTCCGCACCAAGATTCCGAGAGGGATGAGCCGTGGCGCTCGGCGATCTCCCTGATCCTCGCGTAGCGTCCCTCCATGTCACCGGTGACCTGCATGTCGAAGAACAGGGCCGATCCCGCGTCCTCCGGCAGTCTGGGCGCGCGGATTAGGGCCGGGTCCGAGGACATGACGCCCCTCAGCAGATCCAGGGACCTCCCGTCCATGTACTCGAGGAACTCGGGGTCTATGAGCGGATCGGCGCGGAACTCCCTCACGGCAGCCAGGCACTCGCCGTCATCCGGGAAGAACAGGATGTTGGACACCAGAGGGTGCCAGGGTGCGAGGTACACGTCCGCCTCGGCTATGATGCCGAAGATCCCCTCGGATCCCACGAACATGTCGATCAGGTCCATGTCCTCATGGAACATCGGCCCCGCGGCGTTCTTCACCGCGGTGTTGAAGTCGTATCCGGGGATCTCGAACGAGTAGTACGACCTTCCGGCAGGGAAGCTCATCCTCCTCCCCACGGCCTTGTAATCCCCTCTCTTAAAATCCACGTACTGGCCCTCGGGCAGGACGACCATCAGCCTCCTCACCCAGTCGCGCGTCGGACCGTACCTGTACGTCCTGGGCCCGGAGGCGTTGCAGGCGATGTTCCCGCCTATGGATCCGTTCATCTCGGTCGGGTCCACGGGGTAGAAGTACGGCACGGGCTCGGAGGCCAGCATCTCACGGGCCCCCTCTGTGACGTCCGTCAGACGGGAGAAGTCCCCAATCCTGAGCACCCTGTTGATCTCGTCTATGGTGGTGCACGGAAGCACACGGGCGAAATACCCCCTCTCGTCCCTGCCGATGCCGATCACCCCGGTCATCCTCTCCAGGGAGAGCACGTCACCCTCCAGCGGGACGCAGCCTCCGCAGACGCCGGTGCGCATGGCGCTGACGGTTATGGGGTTGCCCTTGGAGTTGTTGATCCTCACAGCCTCCCTGAGCTCCAACTCGTCCACGGGGATGATCACATGCTCCCCCCTCCCGGTCATCTTCGACTCGTCGGTGAGATACTTCGAGTCGCTGCGAATCCTCTGTCTGTAGAACATCGATGTCACTCATCCCATATGCGCGGTATCATCGCGGCCGTCACCGACTGCTCGGTCAGGCCCTTGCGGTCGATCAGGCCCTTGCTGAGCAGGCCGACCGCCCCCTGCCCCCTCCCGATGTCTTGGTCCCCGTACACGGCGTGCACGGCATCCCCGACGGTGGAGCCGGACCTCACCATTTCTGCGATGGCGTCGGGGTACCTGAAGCCGGACCCCTGGCCGAAGGTCTCCCTCCCGTCCCTTGACACGACCGAGCAGTGCTGGATGTCGTAGAGCCCGTCCAGCATCTCGAACACGCCCGCCTCTATCCCGACGGCCATGTCGTGGTCCCCAAGGGCGGCCCTGGCGCGGTTGAGCGATCCCTGATGGGTCTGGTCGCCGAAGGGCTGAGGAGGCACCCCGCTCGGGACGTCCACCGCGGTGATCCTGACCTCCCCGTAGATCCTCTCCATCACCGAGCGCACCGCGGACACCTTCACCGGGTTGAGCGATCCGACGGCGATGTCCGGCACATCCCTGTGACCTGACCTCCCGCACTCCCCGCGGAGGATGGCGGACGCGCTTATCTTCGATCCGTCGTCCCCGCGGACGAGGGGGACCACAGCGAGCTCCATCGGCGGGAGCCCCCTGGAGACCCTGCGGTCGTTCAGGGCCTTTCCGTTGCCGATGGTCTCCTCCGAGACGACCAGGACGTCGACGCCGTCCATCACCTCGTCCGGGCCGTACATGTCGTCTATCTCGAAGAGCTCGTGTTCGCCGAGGGTGCCCAGGTACGCCTCCAGCTCCGCCCTCCTGATGTGGAGGGGCACAACCACGTCCCTGCCCTCTGACGCCATGCGGTCGCTGGCGATCCCGACGACCACCCTGTCCCCGGATGCGAACGCCCTCTCGAGCATCGCCCTGTGGCCGTCGTGTAGGACGTCGAAGGTGCCTGCGACGGCGACCGTCCTCATATGACCACGAACAGCAGGATCGCGGTCAGGGCGATGATGACGACCTCGATCACGGCGTACTTCCTGAGTTTTCCCTTGACCTCGTCGCTTGCCGTGTCCTTGCACACCTGGGAGCAGAAGCGCCCATCGCCGACGAAGGCCTTGCCGCAGTTGACGCAGTGCCTGTGCTGCGGAATCCTCTCAACGTTATCTGCCATTTCTCATGCCTCCCTGCGGTCAGCCTCGTTGTGTATAATTATCATGCAGTGGTCAGCGTGCAGGCTGAGCGGGCCTATCCGGATCGTGTCGGGAACGTAGGACATCAGCTCCGACTCCTCCTCGGGAGTGAGGTCCCTGTTGTCCCCCAGGACGAAGATCGGGTTCCCGGGGAAATCGTACTCCCTGCAGTCGGTGCCGTCCTCCCTAAGGTACACGAAGCTTCCCTTCCCGGAGAGCTTCCTGAGCACCTCCCCGAACGGCATCCTGGTCACGTACACGCCGGGCGACGAACGCACCTCCTCGTCATCCCCCACGGGCTTCATCAGCGCGTTCCTTATGAGGGACGCCGTGCTCCTCTCGTCGGGATTGAGGTACTTCATCTCGTCACCCCTGAAGATCACGGTCTTGGGCGGATCCTCGCCGCCCATCATGCACAGGTACAGCTCCACATCCTTCCTGAGGTTGTGACTGAGGAAGAACGCGGAGTTCACGCACCTGCACAGTATGTCCATCCTCCCGGCGCCTCCTGCGATGTCGTCCAGCTTGAAGTCGCCGGTCGATACGGCCCTGTGGCCTGTGACTACGAAGTACCTCATCCGGATCCCTGCAGTTCCTTCAGGCTGTCCAGGTCGACCCCTGCCATCTGCTTCATCATCTGCTTGCGCATCTTGCGGTCCTTGCCTATCGACGACATGGTCTTCTTGGTGGTGTTGTACTGCTTGAGAAGCTCACGGACGTCGTGAGGAGACACCCCCGCGCCGGCGGCGATCCTCTCTATGCGCTTGGCCTTGATGATGGAGGGGTCCTCCTTCTCCTCGTTGGTCATAGAGTCCATGATCGTGCGGAAAACGGACAGCTTCCTCTGGGAGGCCTCGTAGTCTATCTTCCCCTCCATGCTGCTCATGCCCGGGAGCATGCCCATCAGCTTCTCCAGGGTGCCCATCTTCCCGACTGCCGCCATCTGGTAGTACATGTCGTTGAGGGTGAACCTCCCCTTCATCATGTTCTCGGCGACCCTCGCCATCGCATCCTGGTCGTCGATCTCCTCGGCGGCCATCTGGACCAGGCTGGACAGGTCCCCCATGCCTAGGAGCCTGGAGATGAACTTGTTGGCATCGAAGGCCTCCAGGTCGCGTATGTGCTCCCCGGTTCCGAGGAAAACGATCCTGGCGTTCGTCTTGGCGATAGCCGATATCGCGCCTCCTCCCTTCGCCGTACCGTCCATCTTGGTGAGTATGACCCCCGTGACCCCGACGGCGTTGTGGAATGCCTCCGCCTGGGGCCCAGCCTGCTGGCCCACCTGCGAGTCCAGGACCAGGACCCTCTCCTCCGGCTTCGCCACCTCGGCGATCCTCTTGATCTCCTCGATGAGGTCGTCCTCGAGGGCGTGCCTTCCGGATGTGTCGATGATCACGATCTTCTTGTCCTTGAAGCGCTCAAGACCGTTCTTGACGATGAGGGCGGCATCGGTCTGCCCGGGCTCCCCGTAAACCTCCACGCCGACCTTCTCCCCGAGCTGCTTCAGCTGGTCGAGGGCGGCGGGCCTGTAGACGTCGGCTCCGATTAGGCCGACCGTCAGCCCCTTCTTGGAGAAGTAGAGGGCGAGCTTCCCGGTGGTTGTGGTCTTACCCTGGCCGTACAGTCCGACCATCATCATGGTCTGGGGCTTCAGGGCGATGCCCTCGCCGTTGTTGACCAGCCTGACCAGCTCGTCGTAGATGATCCTGGTGACATGGTCCTTCATGCTCCTCCCGGCATCTGGGGGCTCGTTCATGGCGCGGTCCCTGACGTTGTTGGTTACGTCCAGGACCAGCCTGACGTTGACATCAGCCTCCAGGAGCGCGCGCTGGAGATCCTTGCAGACATCCTTGATGAGCTCCTCGTCGACGGAGGAGGCGCTTCCGATGCGCCCGAGGACGTTCCTCAGGGACTTGCCCAATCCTTCCAAGACCATGGTTTATCGGGCCACCATAAAACGCGCACGTTATAAAGATGATGTGGAAAGGAACAAAGAAAGGGTAAAGTGTGGGGACCGGCCGAAATATAAGAAGGGATGGGATGCACTCTACAGTCCGGCCGTATCCCAGCAAGATAACAATGGAGAGTTGCTATAAATATTTTCTCCAAAAAATCAAGCTTTAAGCTTAAAAAAATTAGATTTCACATAAAAGCGTTAATGGAAGGGGGTTGAACCCCCTTCCGGTTGAATCAGAGGTACCCGGACTTCTGGAGGGCCATGAGGTCCTCGGTGGAGAGCTTGTCTCCGGCCTTGAAGCGCTCGAAGATCTCCTTGGCCTCCTTCTTGCCCTCGTTGTCCGACTTCTTCTTGCGGACAGAGTTCTTCTTGTTGCGGAAGCTGGAGGCGTCCCTGTCCATCTCGTGGACGGACTTGATCTGCTCGATGTGCTTCTTGTGCTCCTCGTCGGCGGCCTGCTTGCACTCGACGAACTTCGCCTGTGCGGCGTCGGCCTCCTTCCTGAGCCTGTCGGCCTGCTCGTAGAAGCCGATCATCTTGTCGTGGGCGGCCTGGGCCCTCTCGGCGTAGTCGGAGACCTGGTGGTGGTAGACCTCCGCCTCGGCCTTCGCTGCCCTGAGCTGCTCGACGAGGCCCTTGACCTCATCGTTCTGCTCGTAGACCTTCTCCCTCTCCTCGATCTGCTTGGCGAGGATGGAGATCTGCTTGATGATCTCGTTCTCCTTGTCCTTTCCGAGGGGCTTCGTCATCTGGGTGTACTCAAGATCCTGGAGCTGCTTCTTCAGCTGCTTGACGGGAACCTCGTTCCTCTCATCGGATTTCTCGTTCCTGTAGGGGGCGAGCTGCTCCTTGAGGGCGGTGACCTTCTGGTTCCACTCGTCCCTGAGCTCCTTCGTCTCCCTGACCTTCTGGTTGAGCGAGTCGCGCTCCTCCCTGCACTTCCCGGCCTCGTCGACGAGCTCCCTGACCTGGGCGTTGAGGGCGTCCCTCTTGGCTTTCCACTCCTTGGTCTGGTTGTTGAGCTCGTCCCTGAGCTTCCTGTGCTTCTCGGCATCCTCATTCACGATGTCGCGCTTCTCCTCGAGGGCCGTGATGGTCTCCTCGGTAACGACATCCTCGCCAGCTTCCTGGCCAGCAGTCTCCTCGCAGGGGACGGCTTCCATCGTTTCCTCGGTAACCTGCACTGCCTCCTGCTCTGCCTGAGAATCCTGCTGCTGAACAACTTCCTCCACAAAATCTTCCATAAATCCACACTCAATATTCGACTCGGTCATGATTCAAGAGCATGACCCACTCCGACAGAGGCTATCGGCCCTTCCCTTATAATAGTTTCCTTTGTACGTTAATGGAACTTCGAAACGAACCCCTGTTAACGACAGTGGCGATGCGACAGATTATTAAAAGCGTTGCCCAATCGCCGACCGATCAACATGAGCAACGTCTGTCCCCTTGACTACCGCTACGGCCGCCCGGAGATGAAGGCCGTCTTCAGCGAGGAGAGCCGCATCCAGTTCCAGATGCAGGTCGAGGCCGCCCTCGCCCGCGCCCACGCCTCTCTCGGCACCATCCCGAAGGAGGCCGCCGATGAGATCACCAGGGTCGCCAGCCTCGAGGTGGTGTCGGTCGACAGGATCAAGGAGATCGAGAGGGACACCCGCCACGACCTGATGGCCATGGTCAAGGCCATGACCGAGAAGTGCGAGGGCGACGCGGGGAAGTACGTCCATCTCGGGGCCACATCCAACGACATCGTGGACACCGCCACCGCACTGCAGCTCAAGGCGGCCATGGAGATCGTCATGCAGGACGTTGACGACATCCTCTACACCTTCGCGGTCATCGCGAAGAGGGAGAGGGACACCCTCGAGATAGGCAGGACCCACGCCCAGTTCGCAATCCCCATCACATTCGGATTCAAGATCGCCGGGTACATCGCCGAGATGCTCAGGCACAGGGAGAGGCTCATCGAGGCCATGCCGAGGGTCTGCGCAGGGAAGATGGCAGGTGCCGTCGGGACGGGCGCCGCCCTCGGGAAGAACTTCTTCGAGATCCAGAAGAGGGTCATGCAGGACCTGGGTCTGACGTACGAACCCGCGGCAACACAGGTTGTGGGACGCGACAGGTACACCGAGGCCGTGTGCATCATGGCCAACATCGCCACGTCCCTCGAGAGGTACGGGACCGAGGTCAGGAACCTCCAGAGGTCCGAGATAGGCGAGGCATCTGAGTTCTTCGACGTCGAGAAGCAGGTGGGGTCGTCCACCATGGCGCAGAAGCGCAACCCGATGAACTCCGAGAACGTCTGCGGTCTCGCCCGCGTCATCCGCGGATTCGTGACCCCCACGTTCGAGAGCCAGGTCCTCTGGCACGAGAGGGACCTCTCCAACTCGTCCACGGAGAGGTTCACCCTCCCCCACGTCTTCATCCTCCTGGACGAGATCCTCAAGAAGATGAACTGGGTCTTCTCCGGGCTGGAGGTCCACCGCGACAGGATGCTTGAGGTCATCGAGTCCTCCAGGGGCCTCGTCATGGCGGAGCCTCTCATGATGAAGCTCACCGAGAAGGGCATCGGCAGGCAGGACGCCCATGAGATCATCCGCTCGTCGGCGATGGTGGCGGAGGACCAGAAGAGGCACCTGAGGGACGTGCTCCTGGAGAGGGAGGACCTGAAGGGCGTCCTCACCGAGCAGGAGATCGTGGAGACCATGGACGCCGCCAACTACGTGGGCGGAGCCAGGGAGATCGTCGACAAGATGGTCGCCGCGGCCGAGGACGCTGTCGGCAAGAAGGTGGAGTGATGGAGCCCGCCGTCAAGCAGGGCCTCATCCTCGGTGCCGTCGCAGGGCTCTTCCTCGGGATAGCCATGTACGCGTTGACCGACATGATCGGATGGCTGCTGCTGATCCCCTTCGGAGCCATCATGGGGGCCGCCCCCCAGCTGCTGAGGCCGCCGGAGGACGACTGATAAAGAGGGGTCACCCCCTCGAAACGTTTTACTCGACCTTCTTCCCGGCGTGGTCGCCGGGGGTCACGTAGTAGATCTCCTCCACCGTCATCTTGACCAGGTGCTTGGCGGGGAAGATCTCCTTGATGGAGTGGGCGAAGGCGACTGCCGCCTCGTAGTCGGCGCCGGAGTCCTCGACCTTCAGCGAGCCCTTGACCTGCCAGGACTCGGAGCTCTCAGGGTTCCAGACGTAGAAAGCGGCCTTGGGGTTCTCCTGCATGTTGGCAATTGTCTTGGAGAAGTAGTTGTCGATGATCCAGACGGTGCCGTCCTCCTTGGGCATGAGCATGCCGACAGGGACGACGTTGGGCGTCCCGTCCTTGGAGGCGGTGGCCACCGGATAGATCTTCTGCTTCTTCATCTGCTCCAGTATCTCGGGCGTGAGTTTTGCCATGGCCATGGAATCGCGGACTGCCTATATATCGGGCTCAGTTCCCGCCGAGGACCTGTGCCAGGTACCTGCCGGTTAGACTCCCGTCGTCGGCGGCCACATCCTCCGGGGTCCCTGTGGCGACCACCCTCCCTCCCGACTCCCCTCCTCCGGGACCCATGTCCACGATGTAGTCTGCGTTGGCCATCATGTCCAGGTCGTGTTCGATGACGACCAGCGTGGCCCCGTCGTCCAGCAGGCGCTGGAACACGCCCACGAGGGTCCTGACATCCTTCGGATGGAGCCCCACGGTGGGCTCGTCGAACACGAAGACCGCACCGTCCTGGCTCTTGCCCATCTCGGATGCCAGCTTGAGCCTCTGGGCCTCGCCACCCGAGAGTGCCGGAGTGGCCTCGCCGAGGGTGAGGTATCCGAGACCGATCTCGGACAGGACGGAGAGACGGTCGGCCGCCTTGGTCCCCCTCAGTGCTACGAGCGCATCGTCCACCGTCATCGCCATGAACTCCGGGATGGAATGCGATTCCTCCGAGCCCTTGGCCGAGTGCCTGAAGCGGTCGGCGTCCTTGGAGTATCTGGATCCTCCGCACACGGGGCACACTATGTCCACGTCCGGGAGGAACTGCACGTCCAAGGTGATCTGTCCGGTCCCGTCGCACTCCGGGCACCTCAACCTGCCGGTGTTGTACGAGAAGTCCCCGGCCCCGTATCCGGCCTCCTTCGCCTCGGTCGTCCTGGAGAACATCCTGCGCAGGTCGTCGAGGATGCCGCTGTAGGTCGCCACCGTGGACCTGACGTTGGTCCCGATGGGCGTGGCGTCGATGACCTCCACCTTCCTGACCCACCCGGCGTCCAGGGAGACGATGTGCGCCGGCAGGGGACCTCCCGATATCGCGGACCTCAGCGCGGGGACCAGACTCTCCAGGACCATGGTGGTCTTCCCGGAACCGGAGACCCCGGTGACGACGGTCATGCGTCCTTTCGGTATGTCCACCTCCAGGGGGTGCACCGTGTGGATCGGTCCGGTCCTCATGCGGATGGATCCGTGGGAGAACAGGTCGCCCCCTGCAGCCCGATCGCGGACGACTGCGCCCTCCCTCCCGTCCAGGAACGGACCGATCACAGACCGGGGGTCGGAAGCCACCTGACCCACGGTCCCCTGCGCCAGCACGGTGCCGCCCTCCCTGCCCGCACCCGGACCCATCTCGATCATCCAGTCGGCACGGGCAAGGGCACGGGTGTCGTGGTCCACGAGCACCACCGAGTTCCCGTGGTCGACCAGGTCCTCCACGATTCCCATCATCCCGTCCAGGTTGGACGGGTGCAGGCCGATGGACGGCTCGTCGAGCACATAAAGCACACCCGTGGTGCGGTTCCTGATGGCGCGGGCGAGCTGGACCCTCTGCCTCTCGCCGGTGGAGAGGGTGGATCCCGCGCGGTCTAGCGAGAGATAGTCCAGCCCCAGGTCCATCAGCCTCCTGCCGGTGGCCAGGAACTGGTCGCAGATGCTCTCCGCCATCGGACGCATCTCCGATGGGACCGAACCGGGGACCATGCGGACCCATTCCATGAGTTCACCAAGGGTCATGGCGGTGGCCTCGTCCAGGCCGATGCCCATCAGTTTGGTCGAGCGGACGCGATCACTCAGCCTCGTCCCCCCGCAATCCTCGCAGGGCTTGACCGTCAGATAGCGCTCCACCCTCTGGATCCCCTTCTCGGAGTTGGCATTGTTCAACGCCTCCTCTACGGCGCGACGTGCGTTGCGGTACGTGCAGTTCAGATCGAAGACCTTCCCGGTGCTGGACTCTATCGCCACGAGCTTCGTGACCTCCGGACCGTTGTACACGATGTCCTTCTCCTCGTCGGTCAGGTCGCGGAACGGGACGTCCACCCTGACCCCCAGGGACTCGGCCACACGGTACATCCAGTTGATGCCGAACATGTTCCATGACTCGACCGCACCCTGCCCCAGGGTCTTGGACTGGTCGGGAACGAGCCTGGACATGTCGACCTCCCTGACGACCCCCGTACCGGAGCACCTTAGACAGGCGCCATCGCTGTTGAACGACATCGACTCCGCGCTGGGCCCCTCGAAGCTGGCCCTGCACTCCGGACAGACCAGCATCCTGCCCGCGGCAACGTCCATCGACGGGGGATGCATGTGACCGTTAGGGCATCTGTGGCTGCCGAGCCTGGAGAACATCAGGCGGAGATGGTTGAGGAGCTCCGACATGGTGCCGAACGTGCTCCTCACCCCCGGGACCGCGGGCCTCTGGTGCAGCGCCAGCGCGGCGGGAACGTTGTCGATGCTGTCCAGCCTGGCCTCCGCGGCCTGGGTCATGCGCCTGCGGGTGTAGGTGGACAGGGCCTCGAGGTATCTCCTCGAACCCTCCGCGTAGAGCACCCCGAGGGCCAGCGACGACTTCCCGGACCCCGAGACGCCGGCGATCGCGACGACCTTCCCCAGAGGGACGTCCACGTCCACGGAACGGAGGTTGTGGACCCTGGCGCCACGGACCTCCACATGGTCCGGCGCCGTCCTGGAACCTGATGAGCCTTCCATGCGACGCGATGGTCGTCCGGTGATTAACCGCTTGCCATCGACGGATAACCGTTTATCCTAAACAGGAAGATGACTCCGATTACGGGCATTTATAGGAAACAACTCTCAAATACAACCTCCATATGGAAACTTCATGGTCAGGCAGGAGCGGCTGTTCACGAAGGACTTCATCCTCGATACGGCGATTTCGCTCTGCTGCTCCCTGAACTACTTCACACTCCTGATCAACATAACCGGGTTCGCGACCGTCACATTCGGCGCCACATCCGCCGAGGGCGGGCTGGCCGCCGGGCTGTACGTCATCGGCGGACTGATCTCCAGGGTCTGCCTCGGAAAGTACGTGGAGATGGTCGGCAGGAAAAAGATGCTGATCTTCGGCCTGGTGATTGCTCTGGTGATGTCCGTCACGTACTTCTTCGTCTCATCGATGGCGATGCTCTACGTCATAAGGTTCCTGCACGGGACCGCTTACGGTCTGAGCAGCACGTGCACCAACGACATCATCGCCAAGATCGTGCCCCAGAGCAGGAGGGGCGAGGGACTCGGATACTTCCTTCTGAGCATCACCATCGCCACGGCCATCGGTCCGTTCCTGGGAATGACCTTCGGGCAGAACGGGAACTACGAAGCGGTGTTCACAGTCGGACTGGTCATGTACAGCGCCGCCCTTTTCCTGGCTCTGCTCCTCAGGGTCCCCGAGGAGACCCTGACAGAGGAGCAGAAGGCACAGGCCAGGAGCTTCAAGCTGAGGGAGATGTTCCAGTTCACCGCGGTCCCCCTGGCGCTCACATGCATGGTATTCTACTTCTCATACTCCGGTGTGCTCAGCTTCATCTCGTCCTACGCCGAGGACATCGATCTGGTCTCCGCCGCCACATACTTCTACCTGGCCGTAGCCGTCGGAACCCTCATCTCAAGGCTGACCACCGGTAGGATCTACGATGTCCGCGGACCGAACATCGTGATGTACCCCGCGTACATCGCGTTCTTCGTCGGCATGTTGGCCTTCTCGCAGGCTTCCGCGGCGTGGGTATTGCTGTGCGCCGGATTCGTGATCGGATACGGGGTCTCCATCGTGTACAGCATCGATCAGGCCATCGTGGTCTCCAAGAGCCCGGCCCACAGATACGGCGTCACTACATCCACATTCGCCGCCATCGTGGACCTGGGGAGCGGCCTCGGCCCGTCCGTCCTGGGACTGGTGCTGTCCTTCGCGGGATACAGGGAGATGTACCTCATCTGCGCGTTCGTGAGCCTTGTCAGCCTCCTGATGTACTGGTTCATCCACGGGAGAAATCACGGCAGGAACCCAGGCAAGTCCATCTCCGTACAGGAGTGAGAGTCGCTCGCCTCCGAACCAACCATTAAAGAGATGGATCTGGGTCCCAGCCTCATGAGGTTCAAATGCGGCGTCTGCGGATACATATACGACGAGGAGAAGGAGGGTGTGCCGTTCTCGGACCTCCCCGACGATTGGGTCTGCCCAGTTTGCGGGGAGGGTAAGGAGGGCTTCGAGCCTGTGGAGGACGACTTCCCGCCCGTCGGCGGGACCGCCGTTCGTGAGGACACCGTCCCTGACGTGGAGTCGAGGGAAGAAGGGGACCTGCGCGAGCTCACCGCCGGACAGCTGAGCTCTCTGTGCTCCAACCTGAAGCGCGGATGCGCTGTGCAGCAGCTCTCCCGGGAGGCCGAGCTTTTCGGCCAGATATCCGACTACTTCGACTCCAAAGCGGTGAGACCGGACCACGATGGGGTGGAGTCCCTGCTGAAGATGATCAACCTGGACCTCGGAATGTACACAGGTGCGAAGGCCTCGGCTTCTCTGATGTCGGACAGGGGTTCGCTGAGGGCGCTGACCTGGAGCGAGAAGGCCACGCTGATGATGAAGTCGGTTCTTCAGAGGTACCTGGACGACCCGTCGTTCCTGGAGCACACCGGCGTCTACGTCTGCGACGTCTGCGGGTTCGTCTACATCGGCGACGACCCGCCGGCCGTATGCCCGGTGTGCAAGGTCCCCGGCCACATGATCCTGAGGATCAAGGGGGTGGCCTGAATGCCCAGGATGATTGCGTCCAGGAACCTGAGGATATGCACCAAGGACTGCATGTGCCTCTACGTCTGCCCCACCGGGGCAACGGACACAGAGACCGGCCAGATCGACTTCGCAAAGTGCGTCGGATGCGGCGACTGCGCCAGATCCTGCCCCAACTCCGCCATATCCATGATCCCGCTGGACTACCCCCACCAGCAGCCCAAGGAAGAGGAGGTCGTGGCCAAGGTGAGGGAGCTGGTCGAGAGCAAGGCCCGGCAGGAATCTATCGCGAGGGACATTGCTTCCTCCACCGACAACCCCGAACTCAAGACTCTGATGGCCGCCGTCGCCAGATCGGACCGCCTGATGGCCGAGGACCTGGTCAGGGAGACCGGGTACTTGCTCCCGCAGAGCGGCGAGGTCAGGAGGCTGCTGGAGTCCCTGATCGAGAACCCCCCGCAGGGCTTCCCCGTGGAGGCGGCGATGGAACTGCTCTCTAAGCTCAGGTTCAACTCCTGAGGACCGTCTGGATTCCCCCGGCGTTCCGGAGGAATCCGGCAACCCTTTATAAAGAATCCACGGCCATGCATACCCATGGAGCAGGAATACACGCTGGAGCAGGCCGTGGATGTCCTCAACCGCGCCGTCGAGCGGAAGAGGTCCGAGGTCGCCGCCCTGGAGAAGAGACGGAGGCGCCTCAGGAAGGAGAGCAGCATCGCGGAGACGGACTCACTCATCGCCTACCTGGAGGCAGACGTCACCGCCTACATCACCGTCATAGCCGATATGACGGACGACGACTCCCTCCTCGAGGGGCTGGACCTGGACAGGGACACTGTGGAATGCCCCACGGGGTACGACAGGTACATATCCGGGCTGTCCGAGGAGGACCTGGAGAACGAGCTGGAGGCCGACGCCATCCGCGCCGACTACTGCGACCAGGTCATCCAGGACCTATGCCGGTCCATCGGCGAGAGGGCCCTGAAGTCCAAGAAGATGGTCAAGTTCCTCCTGGACGACCCGTCAGCCACCGAGGCGGTGGGCGAACTCATCTTCTATGACGACTACCTTTACGATGCATTCAAGGCCATGGGCGACGAGTCCAAGGGCAAGAAGAAGAAAAAGAAGAAGGACTGACGATGGCCACCAGCAAGTACGACCGCGAGTTGAGATTCATAGACGCCGAGTCCAAGAGGCTCGGAGCACAGCTTAGGAGCCTTCGCGAGACCATGCCCGCCGATCCGGCAGAGGCTGCAGTGAAGGCCGAGAACATCACGGCCATGGAGGCCAGGCTCAGCCAGCTCCTCGCGAGGAAGAAGGAGATCGAGGACTCCTACATCGCCGCCGGAATGGATATACCGGACGTGTCCAGGAACCTCAACGCTAACATCTGGAGGGAGGGCCGCAACTACGACAGCACCGGCTTCAAGCTGGACGAGGACAAGGAGCCCGCGGTGAAGCCGGAGGGGACCGTCGAGGACCTCACAGCCGAGATCGAATCCGTGACCGACGAGCTCATGGGCATCGAGATCAAGATGCTCAGGGCCGACATGAACGGGGACGAGGACGAGAAGCAGAAGCTGTCCATGATGGCATCGACCCTGAGATCCAGACGCGACTCCCTGGTGGAGCAGGTTAAGGCGTTGAAGGCGGAGGCCGAGAGGGCCGCGGCAGAGCCCGCACCCGTCCAGACGTCCGAGCTGGAGTCCCGCATCGAGTCACTCGAGAACGACAACAGGGCCATACGCTCGCAGCTCTCGGACGTGAGGAACGACATGGCCGACGTCAAGGAGGCCCTCAGGCAGATCCTCGGCGCCCTCAGGCTCGACGAGTGACCCTTCCCATGGGACGGCCTCCGCAAGGAGGCCCCCCAGAAACTCCCCTTCGCGTTCGGACCAGAACCTTCTGTCGCACACTAACACCAACCTGCGCCTGGCCCGGGATACCGCGGTGTTGACCACCCTCCTGCCGATCTCGGTCTCCGAACTCGTGAACCTCAGCGGCACATCCCGGGAGGCGATGCCGTTGTCCGCCACGCTGAACACCACCGTGTCCCACTCCCTCCCCTGGGAGCCGTGCACGGTCATGACGCTGTCCCTGTACCTGCGGCCAACCATCCTCCTCAGCATGCGGAGCTGCACTGTGTACGGGGTCAGTACGGCCACCGACCCCGGATCCGGACGGCAGGCGTCCAGGAAAGCCCTGACCGCCTCGGCCTCCGCACGGTTCTCCCTGCCGTCCCTGTGGTCACAGACGACGTCTATGCACTGGATCACCAGATCGCCCCCTGCGGACGACCCAGTCATCCCGTTGCGGTAGATGTGACGGTCCAGGACGGATGCCAGATTGGCACCGAACCTGTGGGAGTCTGTGAGATCCCTCTGGGATGTTAGATCCATCAGCGGCGGCGAAGACCCCAGGTACCTGGACCTCATCGCGTCCGGTCCCAGGGTGAGCAGTCCCTCGCACTCCAGTGCCGGGAGGCACCACAGGAAGGCGTCGCGGAGACGGCCGCCCCTCTCCGCCCCGATGCGGACGGCCTCCTCGTCCAGCTGGGATACGGGCGGAAGCTGCATGTGGTCGCCCAGGAACGTCACCGGCACCCCGTTGGTGAACAGGGACAGCGCCTGGACGAGACCGCAGTAACCGGCCTCGTCGAGGAAGATGTGGTCAACGTCGAGCTCCATCCTGGAGTCCTCGTCGGAACCCCTCGGACGGAAGCGGGAGATGAACTGCTGAGGAGTGGAGGCGATGATCCTGGCCCTCTGCAGGCGGTCCTCGGTGCCCTTGGCCCTGAGCCTCTCCGCCTCCCCGCGGAGCTCGATGGACTCCGCTATCAGTTCTGCGTCGGACCAAGCCTCGAACTCTTCCAGATCGGACGCGGGGCGTTCCCTCCCATAGATCGCGTGCACCAGGTCGGCCATCACATCGCGGAAGTCCCTCCTGACCACCCCGGCCGCGATGTCCCTCGCCCCCGGGACCATGGCGAACAGCCCTGCCAGCCCGCGGAACCTGGACATCAGGTCGGGGTTGTCCCTCAGCATCACCGCCCCCTCGGAGTCTGCCGGCATGCGGGCGGCATCGCGCTGCAGCTCCAGCACCTCCCACTCCAGGACGTCGCAGCACCGCTCCATCATCACCTCGTCGATGTTGTCCGCGGTGCGGAGGCAGAGCTCCATCCTCCTCTGGGCCTGGCGGTCCTCGCACATCTCCGGATGCTCCGCGAGGAACCCGCGGGTCGGGACGCCAAGGCGGATGATGCCGGAGCAGACCTCCCTGTCCCCGCCGAAGGCGGAGATGATCCCCCTCAGGACCTGCTCGACGGAGTTGTTGGTGGGGGCGAAGACCGCCACCCTCCTCCCTGCATCCAGACAGGCCCTTACGCACGTGGCCAGGACGTACTGGGTCTTACCGGTCCCCGGCGCGCCCCATATGTACGACATCCTGCTCGACAGGACGCAGGATACCGCGGCCCTCTGCTCATCGGACGGGTCGGACCCCCCAGGGAACACTGGGTCGGCCGCCACCGGGTCGGCGGAGGGCAGGCCCAGCATCCCGCCGTACCTGGTGTAGAATTCCCTGACGGCAGAAACCAGAAACTTCATGTCCGAGAGCACGGAGACCTTCGGGGATCCCTCGCCCAACATCCGGAGGACGTCCTCACCCGGACGCACAACTATGGTCCTCGAGACCTCGTCGTACCTGGTGAAGCCGGCCGACTCCTCGTCCAGGACGAGGGAGTCCAGCATCAGCATGAGCCCGGATGTGTCCTGAAGGACGGACTCCAGCTGCAGCACGGCGTACCCGCCCCCCACGGTCCAGGAGGACACCCCGGTGGAAGACACCCCCATGGGCGGGTCGGTGGCGAACTGCATGGACTCCATGTACTCGTACACAGCGGAGGCCGAATCGGCCACCGTCCTCGCAAGAAAGTCACTGTCCATGAGGCGGACTGCGCCTGGCCCCTACTTAACGGAGATGTGGCTGTCTAAGCTCGGTTATGGTTAGAACGGCCCGCCGGGGAGTACAGGACCGTCAGGAGTAGAAGCTGGACCAGTTCTGCTCCACATCCTCGTCCTCGAACTTGGGCACCCCCTCAGAGAAGTCGTCCCAGTCCACCGGCTCGCGGGACAGGAGGATGAACGAGTTGTTCTTCCCGTCGAACTTTATGGCGTCGCCCGACACCATGATCTTCACGTCGAAGAGGATGTTGAAGTCCGTGTCCCTGTAGTCGGTCTCAGGGTCCTCCACGGTGCGGTCGCGGCGCACGCTGTTCAGCTTGATCTTCTTGATCCCGAACAGCCCCTTGACCCTCTTGGTGACCCTGTCGAGGAAGTAGCCGTTCCCAAGGCTGAGCGACCAGAAGTCCACGTCCCCGGCTTCCGCCGGGTCGACCTCCACCTTCTCCCAGCCGGTGTAGTCGTCCTTGCTGGTGCCTGCGTAGATCCTGTACTGGGTCTCCTTGGAAATCATAGCGACCGCCCCACCCATCCACTCTATCCTATTTGATTCTTCAGAACGGCGCAATCCCATTATACGCTGTGGCCCTTCCGGTTGGCATGTTCGCCGACGCATGCGAGAGGGCGGCCGAGTTCACCCGGCCCGTGGTGGTCTCCACACGCCACCAGAACGGGACCGTGAAGACAGAGTGCGGATCGTTCATCGTGCTCAACCGCGAGGGGTGGATCCTCACGGCGGGCCACATCTACAACTCCTTCGCCAAGTACCAGAGCGACAGGAACAAGCTGAAGGAGATCCAGGACCTCAACCGCTCCCGCATGTCCCGCCCCGGGGCGCCGGCGTCCGAGGTGAAGCCGGACCCGGACTACATCACCAACCACTCCTTCTGGTGGGGATGGGACGGCGTCAGGATAAGCAACGTCTTCGTGAACCTGCAGATCGACATCGCCGTCGGGAAGCTCGAGGGCTTCGACCCCGACTGGGTGAGGGAGTACCCCGTGCTGAAGGACCCGTCCCACGTGAGACCTGGCACCAGCCTGTGCAGGACCGGGTACCCTTTCATGAACATCACGTCCACCTACGACGACAAGGTGGACGCGTTCAGGATCCCCAAGATCCCGTTCAGGGAGACCATATTCCCCAACGAGGGGATGCACACGCGCAACGTGAACCGCGGCAGGACCAACGACGGGAAGTTCGAATGCCTCTACGTCGAGACCTCCACCCCCGGCCTGAGGGGGCAGTCCGGCGGACCGATCTTCGACAGGGACGGGATGGTCCACGCCATGCAGGTGCAGACCGCCCACATGCCCCTAGGGTTCCACCCCACCGTCGAGTACGACGGGAAGTCGGTGGTGGAGAACCAGTTCCTCAACGTGGGCCTGGGAGTGCACGTCTCCACCATAAGGGCGGTGCTCGACGACCGCGGCGTCAGGTACGACGCCGAGGGCGACGAGTCCGGTTTCAGGATAATCGACTGACCGACTTCCCCATCTGGTAGGCCTGGGACATGAACGGGGTGCCCTGGACGGCCCCCTTCTCCCAGACGCCGGTGGCCTTGATCACTCCCTTCTCGACGGCGCCCTCCATGCAGTCCCGGGTGAGGCCGCGGAAGCACTCCACCGAAAGCTCCAGCATGGAATCGTCCGGGTCCGCGGCGGCCACTATGAAGTACACCGACTTGTCGTGCAGGTCGGTGTAGAACGGCACCATCCTGTCGATGAGGGCCTTGATCTGCGCCGATATCGTGTAGAAGTACACCGGGGAAGCGAAGACTATGGCGTCGGCCGCCATCATCTCGTCCCTGACCCGGGCCATGTCGTCCCTGTACACGCACTTGCCGGTCTTCACGCATGAGTCGCAGCCGGTGCACATGTGTATGTCCAGGTCGGCGACCCTGAGCTTCGTGACATGGTTCCCGGCGTCCCGGGCGCCCTCGGCGAAGCGGTCGCATAGCATGTCCGTGTTCCCGCCCTTGCGGGGGGACCCCGATATGATCAGTACCTTGGAGCACATCGGCCTCTGGAACCGCTTACCGGATAGTCAATGTTTGCACGCGTTTCGGAGGATTCGGCCACCCCTCCGTCCAGCTTAAGTACGGGTCGCCGATGGGTCTGCATGCAAGGTCTGTTCTGTCCAGGATGCAAGAGCCTGCTGGCCCCGGGTAGCAACCACTGCATGAGGTGCGGGAGGCCGGCGGACGGACTCGTCACCAGCAGCCAGTCCTGCCTCGGCGACGCCCCCCGCAGGAAGGAGGCCCCGGCTCCGGTTCCGAGGGACGTCAGCGGTGCGCCGTTCATGCCCTACGAGCCCCGCGGATGCCAGATGGACATCATCAGCGACGTACGCACCTATCTGGACGAGGGACGCCACATCGTCATCGAATCCGGCACCGGGACCGGGAAGACCGTGGTCTCGCTGGCGGCCACCCTGGAGCATGCCAGGCGCACCGGGAAGAGGATAGTGTACCTCGTGCGCACGATCACACAGACCGATGCCGTCATGAAGGAGCTCCGCGCGATCAACGCCATAAGGAAGGTCACCGGCATAGCGATAACCGGCAGGGGCAAGTCCTGCCCCCTGTTCCGCGGGTCCGACGGCTTCGAGGCCCTCCCCTCCACGGTGCTCTCGATGATGTGCGAGGACCGCAAGGGCAGGAGCGTCAAGGGGCAGGCGGGCGGATGCAGGTTCTACGACAGGATAGACACCGAGATGAGGAACATCGAGGAATACTGGCGCAGGGAGATCCCGTCATCGGATGCGCTCGACAGGTACTGCGAGAAGCTGGGGGTGTGCCCGTACGAGGCCAAGAAGCGGCTGATGAAGACCGCCGACGTCGTTGCGGCACCGTATGTCCAGATCCTCAACCCCGACATCAGGGACAGCCTGATGACGAACATGGACCGGGCCGGCGACCCGAAGGGCATCGTAATCATCGTCGACGAGGCCCACAACTTCCTGGACGCGGCCAGGGAGACGGAGAGCTTCACCATCGACAGGGCCATGGTCGACAACGCCGTGGACGAGTGCTCCACCTTCCGCGACCCCAGGGTGTGGGGCGATGTGGGCCTGGCGGACTTCCTCAGGCACTTCAAGGTTTGCATGCGCTACGTCGCCACCGAGCTCCTGGGGCTGAACGAGAAGTCCGCGGTGCTGAAGGACGACGTCTTCGAGAGGATGATGATGTCCAAGTTCGACATGTCCGCAGCCGACCTGGACGAGGCGGTGGAAAGGACGCTGGACCTCGGCACGGCGAGGACGGAGAAGCTCATCGCCTCCGGGGACAACAGGGTCTCCGCGGTGCAGGCGCTGGCGGAGAGGATGGGGCTCTGGTTCTCGTCCAGGTCCGGAAGGTTCGTCAGGACTGTGAACACCGGCGACGACGGCGAATACCTCAGAGCCGCGTGCATCGACCCCAACGAGATCTCGCACTTCCTCAACTCGGTTCCGGGCACCCTGCACATGTCCGGCACCCTGCAGCCCCTGGACCAGTACGCGAGGGTCCTGGGACTCGGAGGCAACCCCCGGTTCAGGACGTATCCCTCGCCGTTCCCGCCGGAGAACAAGCTGGTGCTGTACGCCAAGGACATGAGCACCAACTACAAGGACATGAGATCGGACCCGACCATGCAGGGCCGCCTGGAGCGGCGCATCGCGGAGCTGTGCGACGCCGTGGACAAGAACACGCTGGTGTTCTTCACATCGTACAACATGATGCGCATGATGCGCCCCTACCTCGAGAGGCACGTGATGAAGCCGAAGTACTGGGAGGAGTCCGGCAACCAGAGGCGCACCGCCGAGAACCTGACCAGGTTCAGGGAGGGCCGCGACGGGGTGTTCTTCTCCGTCATCGGCGGGTCCATCGCGGAGGGCATAGACTTCCCTGGGGAGGAGCTGTGCTTCGCGATCATCGTCGGCATCCCCTTCCCGCCGCCGTCCAAGGAGATGGACGAGATGAGGGCCCTCTACGACACCAGGTACAACGGGAAGGGCTGGCTGTACACCAGCCAGGTTCCCGCCATAAGGAGGATGAACCAGGCCATCGGCCGCCTGATCAGGACGGAGACGGACCGCGGAGCGGCGGTGATCCTGGACCACAGGGTCTCCCGCTTCGCGTCGAGCCTGGGCGCGGTTCCCTCGGACGACCCGGTGGGCGACGTGGTGAGGTTCTTCGCCAAGAGGTGACGGCGCGGACGTCCCCGGACGCTGCTGACGTACATGAAACATCCTCCGGATGACCGCCGTATGACTCATCGACCGCCGTGTTGGTGGATGTATGACGGTCATACAGACTATGAACAATACGTTTATAGGGCCTGTGCAATCGGCCGGCCATGGCATTGCTGAACGTCCTGGAGGACATCAAGCTCTGGATAGCCCTCGGAATAGTCCTGGCGCTGGTGTTCGGGTTCGGGAGCCCGGACGCATCCACCATCATGATGCTCGCGCTCATCGCACAGATGGCGGTGGCCCTGGACGGGATCAGCTTCAGCCGCAGCGACTTCGGCGACTACAGGAAGCCGATCGCGGTCAACATCGCCTGCTGCTTCGTGATATGCACCGGGTTCACCCTGCTGACCGGCCTGCTGTTCATCGACGACACTGCCCTCTGGACCGGATGGGTCATGCTCTCCTCCGTCCCCTGCGCCATCTCGGTGGTCCCGTCCGCCCTGTTCCTGAAGGCGGACCCCAAGCTGGCGGTTCTTTCGCTCACGGTGATCTACGTCATCGCCCTCGCCGTGACCCCCCTGCTCACCCATGTGCTGATCGGCGACTCGGTGAGCCCGCTTGAGGTGCTGAGGTACATCCTGATGTTCATCCTCATCCCGTTCGTCCTCACCATACCTCTGAAGAGACTTCACCTGAAGAGGGCACCGAAGACCCTGTTCATCAACGTCATGATGTTCATCCTGGTGTTCGTCGGCCTCGGGAGCAGGCAGGAGTTCGTGTTCAGCGAGCCGATGATCGTTCTGAGCCTGGTCGTGGCATGCATGTTCCGCATATTCCTGGTGTCCACCGTCCTGGTCTACGCCATGAGGAAGATGGGATGCGACCGCGACCACGGACTGAACTACGTCACGTTCGCGTACTGGAAGAACTCGGGCATGTCCGCATCCCTGACGATGGGACTCTTCGCCGCAACCATGCCAGAAGCCGTACTGCCATGCGTCGTTTCCCTTATCGTGGAGGCGGTTTGGTTCGCCATCCTCACGAAGTACATCGACAGGATGTGGCCGCCGGCGGTGGACTACGACAAGGTGCTGACCGAGGAGGCCCAGGCATCCTGATGCTCTGATGCGAGATCGGAACCGAAACATCGACAAGACGAAAAGGGTGGTTTCCCGGTGCACTGAGCACCGGTAAGGCGTTTGCTCGAGTATCAGAACCTGTGCCTGAGGGCCACCGCCGCCACGGCGATAACTACGATCACAACGGCAACGATACCGACGTACATCAGGGTGTTGTCTTCTCCACCGTCATCGGTCTGCGGGACCTCTGGCTCAGGAGTCTCGTACTCGGAGTGGATAGTGTAGTACGAGAAGTGGGTGGTCGTGAAGGTCACGATTCCGTTCTCGTATGTCGTAGGCATAGTGTGCATCTGTCCGTCGTCATCGACGTAGCGGACCTCGATGCTGGATTCAATCTCCCCTACGGAGAGCTCGTACGGCACCGTAACAGTCACCTGCCCTCCGAGTTCGTGAATCTCGCCTTCGTCCGTCACAGCAAGCAGTTGGTAGGTGGTCCTGTCGCCCACGGCCTCCTGCTGGACGGGGGCCATCTGCTCCTTGTCGGCCACCTGGATCATGATGGAGACAGAGCTTGTCTGCTGAGACAGAGTTCCGGCGACCTCGGTGCTGGCCGATATCGTCCCGACCTCGCCCACGATTTCCAGAGTTGCTCCGGTATCGACGATGCTCTGAATCGCCTCGGGCTCCATCACCACTGTGACGGACTGCTGAGTGTCCCCAGAGGGCTGCACGGTGATGGTATTCTGCACCTCGTCGGCCTCGGAGGTGGCGCCCTGTATCTGCGAAACCGCCTCTGAGATCGAGTCCGAGGTCACGGTTGCCATGCCCTCCTCGGAAGGAGCCACAGACACGACTGTGCTTGTCTGAGCAGTTGTGTTGCCGTCAGCATCGGTGATCACAATGATGTTCGTGACAGTTGACTCGTCCGCGGACACATAGATGGAGTCTGTGGTGCTGATAGTGTTGCCGTCGATGTCCGTCGTCTCAACGACAGTGGATGAGACTGTGCCTCCGGCGGAGGTGGTCGTCTCGGTAACCGTGGTAGTCGTCGAGGTGGTGTTACCGTTCGCATCAGTGTCGGTGACCGTGGTCTGCGTTCCTCCTTCAACAGGGGTCTCGTCAATCACTGTGGACGAACCGTCGGGCCTGTTGGTCTCCACGGTGCTGGAGCCATCCGGCCTCGTGGTCGTAGTGGTCGTGGAACCGTCGGGGTTGGTGACGGTCTCCGTCTCCTCCTCAGGTTCAGGATCTGGTGTCACCGTACCTCCCGACTGTCTGAAGGTTATGGTAATCTCCCCTAGTCCGTTCCCTATCTGATAACCGTCTTCGGCATTGCGGATTGTCATGGAGTAGCCGTATGTTCCCGAAGTCGTTACTGCGAACGTCATGGACTCGTCGTCCAGTGGTACCGGCTCACCGTTGGAATCATAAGTGTACCACAGACCGTAGTAATACAGGCCTTCGAGACCACTGTTGTCCCCGACCGTGAGAGTAACGGTCTGGCCTACATACGGTCTGATGCTGCTGGCGCTGATGGTCAGCTCGTACTCGCAGAGGCTCCTGACATAGGGGTCCTCGTTCACGGGGGTGCTCCAGTCCCAGTCATCGATATCATTGGCGATCCAGTGATAGGCATAGTCCGCACCGTCTTCGGGGAGTACCGGGATCTGATCGGCATAGAAGTCAGCTACAGAGTAACCGAGGGGCACCACGAACTGACCGGATTCCACACCTTCCATAGTGTAGATATCCCAGGACACGGCGGTAGCTTCCACTATCGTGTAGATGCCCATATCCTCGTCCAGAAGCGGGAAGTATCTCGAGGACAGCCACTCCTGTTGAGGCCTCTCGGTGAACTCCCCTCCGTAGATGCGGATCTGCTCGCTCTCACCACAGATTATGGAGCCATCAAGGAACCCGCCGAAGAATCCGAGGTTGACCCCTTCGGTAACATCGATATCCCCTTCGATGTTTCCTCCACGGATCTCCATCGACCAACGAACGGAGATGGCTGGCTGTCCTTCGGTGGCAATGATACGACCAGTCATTCCATCCGAGCTGTCGATGATGGTGTTACCGTTTGGCTGGGTCGGGGTGGTGATTGCAGGGGCATCTGAATCGCCTGTGATGGTATGGCCGTTGAGATCAAGCGTTGCACCAGATGGAAGGACGAAAGATCCCTGGATGTCCGTCTGGAGAACGAGTTCCTTTCCAACCGCATCCATAAGAGCGGTTTCGAAGTCCGTGTAGGGCGAACCATTCACCGTTGCGACGATGTCCGGATCCCCCTCGACCGCTGTCCATCCATCGGATCCCTTGATGGCGGTGAATGTCGTAGCGTCCACATAATCGTAGATGGGATTAGTCGTTGTATGCGCGACATACGACGTTCTCGGCTGACCGTTCTCGATGACGCTGACGTCGGTTTGCGACAGTGCGATGATGTCCACGATGGCACTGTTGCCGAATCCGGCGACTATCCCGCCGTTGACGCTGGTGGCTGTCACGTTTACATCGTCCAGAATGCAGTTGTATACGCCCACGGTGCCGGGATAGCCGGTGCTGGTACCCCAGAAGGATCCGACATTGGAGTTCCCGGTTATCTCCACATTCCTCAGCGTGCATGAGACGAACTCTACCCTGTCACCATCCTCTCCGCCGATCTGTCCGACGAAACCTCCGACACCGAAGGAGATCGGACTGAGGAGGGCGAAGTTCTCGACGGTTATGTTGGAGAAGGTAGTAATGCCGCCAACGTATCCAGCGACGGCACCGATGTAACTGCTGGTGCTGTTGTTACCGGAACCGTTGATTGTGAGATCCATGACTGTGGAGTCGTAGATCGTGCCGAAAAGTCCTCCCGTGTACTCCGTGGTGGGCTCCACATGCAGATTGGAGATAGTATGGCCTCCGCCGTCGAAGAGTATGCCCTCCACTGGATTCGCCTCCGTCCCTATCGGAGTGAATGTCACATCATCAGGAAGAGAAATGTCATTGTCCAGGAAGATCGTGTCGAAATATTCCGATCCTCCGTACTCGAAATTGTATGCAAGCCACTGCAGGTCCATGGCATTGGTCACATGATATCCGTCGGCGGATGCCCCAGGCATGCCGTTGACACTTATGCCCTCCAGCTTGAGGACATTCTCCACGAAACCGTCCACATCCATATAGCCCCCTTCGGATGCGACTATGTCACCATCCAACGTCAGTACCCCTTCGACTGTGAGATGGCGGTTACCCAGATCCAGAACGAACCCGTTCCCGACCGTCAGGTGCTCGTCTGCAGGAATCTCGATGTCCGCTGCCAGGACCACATGTATCGGCCTCGACAGATCGGAGAGCGCTTCCGCCAGTTCCTCGTAGGTGTACACCGGAGTCTCCACGATGACCGTGATCGGACTGACCGAATATTCTCCCGAATCAAAGTATACGAAACTGCCATCGTCGATGTACTCGGGATACGGTTCGTGATTGAAGGTCCCCTCGTAGATGATAAAGTCCCCACCTGGTTCGAAGCAGTACACATCTGATCTCACACCCTCACATGCGAAGGAGCCTCCGTGGATGTACACATCGGCACCGTATCTGCTTGACACCGCATAGTCGTTCTCGGACGTGACGGTGACCGTGGAACCGTCTGCTGGACTGATCGTCAGAGAGGCATCCTGGTTGTCATTGTTCAGATTGGTGATGGCTATGGCGTTGGTGTAGTTGTCACCGTTGCCGCTGTACCCCTCGGATACGAATGATCCTCCTGTGATGAGGACCTCTCCACTGGATGACAGCGCCCGGCTGTAACTGGGACCGACTTCCTTCGAAATGAACGTACCGCCTCTGATCTCGGTGTAGGAGTCGGCAGTCGCGTAGATGACGATCCCCTTCTCAGCGGTTACAGATCCGCCACCAAGGGAATCGACGATGGTTAGAGAGCCGTTGTTCGTTATCACACCAGATCCGTTGGTAGTGTCATCTGCAAAGGTGATGCTCTTGCCGTTGAGGTCAAGGGTTATAGACTTCCCGGACGGAATGGATATGCTATTGTCGTAACCCTTCATGAGGACGACTACATCTCCACTCATGGTGTTCTCTATGGCAGTGGAAAGGTCATTGTACCCGTACACCTCGCCGTTGCTATTGACGACTGCGGTACTGTCGAATGATCCGAGTCCGGATTCCATTCCACTAATCTGAACGGTGTTCTCGTAAGCGGTGACGCGACTGTTGCGAACCAAGGTGCAGGGCTGATCGGAATCCATGTCGGTCAGATGCCCGACGATTGCGTTCACGTTGGATCCAGTCCCTGTTATACTTCCGGAAGCGTTGTTGCCAGAGAACACGAGCCTGCAAAATTCGTCGGTATGGTAATCATCCAAAGTCTGGACTCCTCCGACGATCGCCGCCACCATGTTGCCACCACTAATGTCCGCGGAACTGGAACAACTTGTGACATAGACGGTGTGGAACACCATGCCGACGATTCCTCCGACCCCGATGCCTCCACTGCCTGTAACTGCACCCTCGTTATTGCAGCTGTCGACCTCTATTGCCGACTCCACAGTGTATTCGGATTCCTCGATGTATCTGATCCATCCTACGATTCCTCCTGTCCCATACCCTGCTTCATCATCAGAGCTGATAGAGTTGGTCACGGCACCTTCGTTGGTACATCCCTTCACGGAACCCTGGTGCCTCTGCTCGCCTATGATGCCGCCGACACTGTACCCGTTACCGTTGACAGCGACATGATTGTGACAATCCGACACATCTGCCACCGAGTATCCGACGATTCCTCCGACTGCGTCGGTTCCTTCTACTATGCCATAGTTATGGCATCCTTTGATTATGATGCCCGATACATCGGGCTCGTAGTAGGCGGCTCCGACGATGCCGCCCACATTCGGACCAGTGGCGGTGACATGGGCGTAATTCGTACAGTTCTCTATGGTTCCGCTTATGGTGAGCCTTCCGACGATTCCCCCATTCCCGCGGACAACGGATATGACTGAAGTCTCGGACTCGTCTGCGCTACCTACGGTGCATCCGGATACCTTGCCGCCATCACAGAGGAATCCCACGACGGCTCCAGCGCATTCGGACGTTTCGTTCGTAATGTTTACATCAGCAAGGTTGAGGTTCTGAACGATTCCTCCGGCTACCACTCCGAAGAGTCCGAGAGCATAATCTGCACCATCGGTCGTCGTTATCTTCAGCCCGGAGATTGTGTGGTCATTGCCATCAAATGTCCCCCTGAAAGGCGTTGAGTCAACAGTGTATGTGGAACCGTCCCTGAATCCCTGGCCTATGGGTGTCCAATCATCTGAACTGAGCTGTATGCCCGCACCCAGTTCGACCTCCATCTCGCTGAAATCATTCCCAGAGTTCACCATCTGGGCGAACTCCATTAGGTCATCGTAGTCATTTATTGTCAAGTCGGAGTACCAGTCGCTCCGATCGATTGCGGAGATCGGCGCTTCGATGCTGTTGTCCTCGGTTGATATTATGGTATCAACACCCTCGTACGCATCTCCTACCGATTTAAATCCCACCTGACTGGTTTCACCGTTGCCGACAGAGTACAACAAAAGGGTGTTGACCGAGGCGTATGTGTTCCCCGCAGAGAGTATCTTCCCCTCACCGGTTGCGGACTCGTGGATCGACACGGCAACTTCACATTCCGTGAACCTGCATCCGCTGAACGATACGTTGCTGTTTCCGACATCTCCGCTGAACTGCAAAGCGCATTTGCCGCCGATGTTGGAGAATATGCATCCAGTGACACATGCCGTCGAATCGTCACCCTCTGGCTGGATGTTCATCCCACGGTCGTAGCCCGTGATTTCACATCCAGAGACCCTAACATCATCCAGGAATGTCAGCAGTAGTGCATAGTGATCCAAGAAAGATTCCATCCCCTCCGGAATCGTCCATATGCAGTTCCTCACGGTGGCATCCATCGCACCGTGGCTTGCATCGGTGGTGAGCCCCAACTGCACCTTCTCGAAGTTACATCCAGTCACTACGGCGTCATCGAAGTAAGCGAAGTAGATAATGCAGCTGGAATCGCTGGTTGAATCTTCTGCCACCTGGAAGTTCACGTTACTGATGGAGAATGACCCGCCATAGCTGGATGTCACCCATGCAGCGGCATTCCCGCTGTCGTTGGAGACTTTGACGATGGCACCGTTGCCCTGAATGGTCAACGATGAACCGCCGAATCCGACACTGGTTAGCGTGTAAGTGCAATCATCTTTGAGAACTATCGTGAGATCGGTATCCTGCGAGTTTCCAGAAATAGCGTCGGTGATGTCCGCACCATCATCCAGAGTTACCGTGTTCTCTGTCGCATCCGAATCATTCGGGACGACCATGATACAGGCCGAGATGGCCAGCACGATGGCGACGGCCATCACTACTTTGACCGAAGTGTTCATTTTCCCTCCCTGCGGAAGGACAGGAGGGATCGCATGGGATGTGTCGTCCCCCCCCCCCGCTGATGTTTACGTATTCATTACGATATGAAATTAAAAATACAGAGCACATACAGAGGTGTGGATTTGATTTGGTAGGGGTCGAAACGTACCATCATCCCAGGAGTTTGAAAGAATGCTCACGGTTGTGGAAATCGCCTGCATGCTTCCGACTCACCCTTAAATACAGGCTCCCCATTGCGCAGTCCTGTGCGGAGCTAGCTAAGCTTGGCCCACGGCGCCGGTCTTGAAAACCGGTGGAGTCATCTCCCCGGGAGTTCGAATCTCCCGCTCCGCGCTCCTTTTACAACGATTGGAGACGCTCCCTTACCGTCTCCAGCAGCTGGCATGACTTGCACCTGCTACCCACCGTCGGCTCCCCGCACTGGGGGCACATGTGGAGATCGGACTGGGAGTACTCCCTGTGCAGCATCGGCCTCAGGGTGTCGAAGGAGGACAGGATGCCGAACCTCGCGCCGGGCGACCTGTCCTCGAGGCCGTCGATGATGTCCCTGTACTGGTTCCTGAGGGCGGCCTGCCAGTACGGGCACACCCCGTCCCAGAACTCCATGCCGGACACCAGCGCGTACAGCAGCGTCTCCTTCTCGGGGATCATCCTGAGCGGCATGAACCTGGGGATCAGCCCGGGCTGCACGGTCTCGTGGGGCCCCATCCTCGCCAGACGCTCCACGTCCCCCCTGACGAAGTTCATCAGGATCGACTGCGACATGTCGTCAAGGTTGTGACCCGTCGCCAACCAATCGGCCCCTATCCTCCTGGCCTCGTCGTTCATCAGCCTCCGGCGGAACACGCCGCAGTAGGTGCACGGGCTGGAGTCGCCCGAAACCGGTGCCACCGCATCCATGGTGACGCCCAGCTCCCCGAAGGACCTCAGATGGAAGTGTATCCCGTTGGATTCGCAGTACCTCCTGACGATGTCCACGCTCGGAGGGCGATACCCGGCGATGCCCTCGTCGATGGTGATCGCATGGACCTCGACCCCGTTCCTCGGACCGAAGACCGACGATATCATCCTCAGGGCCACCATGCTGTCCTTCCCGCCGGAGACCGCGACCGCTATCCTGTCGCCGGCATGGACGTCGATCTGCTTCCGGATCTCCTTCTTGACCCGGCGATCCACGTAGCGCATGAAGTGCCTGGCGCACAGGTGGGTGCCGTTGTACCTGACGAACGTGACGGCATCTTCGCCGCAGAGGTCGCACCTTGCCTGCACCGCCCACATCCTCCTCTATCAGTGCCTCCATCTTCCCAGCCAGCACCTTCGACGGGATGTCCGGGAGGGAGATCATCGCCGACCTGCCGCTGCCGTCGACCTGCACCGCCAGCTTGACGATGCCCTGCTTCTCCAGGTCCTGCAGGTATGTCCAGTACTGCGTGTGCTTGCGTGCCTGCAACCCGTACTCCTCGCACACCACGGCATAGGTCTTCTCCGCCGCCGGGGCCGGGATGGAGAGGTTCTCCCTCATCCCCCTGGCAATCGCCAGCAGTACGGCCTTCCTGTTGAGGTCCAGCGCCCTCAGCTTCGATTCGGACACCGAGCTGTATATCATGGCCTTGGCGGCCCTGACGTGCTCGGTGGTGACCTCGCCGTCCGGCTCCCCCTCCGCGATGTTGGCGGCGCGGTCCAGGAGCTCGATGGCCATCCTGGCGTCCCCGTACTCGGAGGCCTGGTCCGCGATGAGCTCCAGGGCGTCGTCGGTTATCCTCCCCGGGAACAGGGCCTCCTCGGCCCTGGACGAGACGATCTCCAGGAGCTCCGTCCCGGAGTACCTGTTGAACCTGACCGTGTTCGTCCTGCGGAACGTCGAAAGGGAAGCCTCGTCCAGAAGGTTGTCCAGGGGCTCCTGGGATATCATGATCAGCGACACCGGCGCGGCACGGTCCCCGCCGCCGCGGGTGAGCTGGTAGACCATGTCCGTGGTCCCCCTCTTGAGCAGGACGTCCACCTCGTCCAGTACGACCACGAGGCTCCGCCTGTTCTCCGCCAGGTGGGATGTCATCGCCCGGGCTATGTCCTCGTTGGAGAAGCCCCTGGTGGGGTACCCCGGGTCGAAGTGCCTCACGATCTGGAGAAGCGCGCCTGTCTCGGTGCTGTTCCTGCAGTTGACGTAGACCACGTCGACCGGCCTCCCGGCCTTGGCCATGTGCTCCGATAGATCCGAGCAGAAACGGCTGGCGGTCGCGGTCTTCCCGGTGCCCACCCCTCCAGTCAGGAACGCGGAGCACTGGCGGCCCTGCTCGGCGAGCGGCCTGAACAGCATCTCGAGCCTGGACATCTGCTCCTCGCGGTGCACCAGCCTCGTCGGCACGTACGAGTAGTCCAGCTTGGACCCGTCGCGGATGATGGTGGAGGCCCTCTCGAACATGTCAGTTCCTGCTGAAGCGGGTGAACCCGGAGCACGGGAGGACGTCTATGCCCTCCCTCTCCCACACGTCGCAAATCAGGTTGACCCCGAGCGAGTCGGACGACATGTGGCCGGAGATCACGATGTTGACGTTGTTCTTCCTGGCCTCCTCGATGTGGCTCTCCGGGAAGTGCATCCCGACGACGGTCCCGACGCCGGCCTGCGCGAACTTCTCGTAGATCTCCTTCGGACCGGAGGTCCCGCCGGTCATCTTGCAGACTATCCTCCCGCAGCGGCTCGACTTGGACCCGACCATGATCTTCGGCGGGCTGTTGTACCTTGCCGCGAGCCTGAACTCCGGCTCGGTGTAGAGCGTGTCGATGATGTCCCCGAGGGTCTTCGGCTCCGCCCTCTCGAACATCCCGGTCATGTATCCCTGGACCATGTTATCCGCGGGAGTGTGCACGTTGAACAGCGGGATCCCCAGGAGCCGGGCCGCGTCGGCGGCCTGGTTGTAGTTGGATCCCATGACCCCTATCAGCACCTCGTCCATGCGCCCCTTCATGAGTCCCTCGGACACGTTTATCGGCACGCCGGCCTCGTGGTACATGTCGGTCTGCATCCACATGACCTCGGGGAAGCATGTGCGGGCGGTCCCCAGCGGATGGTGGGCCACGAGAGCGGAGATGGTCTCTCCCCTCTCCCTGAGCCTGTCCGCGAGAAGGACCTCGGCGGGACCGATGTCGATGCCCCACATCATGCGCTCCGCCTCAATCTCCCGGGCCTCTTCGGCCATGACCGAGAACCTGCAGTCGGCGTACGGGTTCCACAGCCTCTCGGGATCGTAGAGCTCCCTCTTATCGTCGGAGAGCTTGTCGTAAGCCTCCTTCGCATCGTCCAGGACCTTCCTGACCTCGGAGTCGGGACGGGGGTCGTTCTCCATGCCGGTCCTGATGGCAAGCTCGTAGGCCTCGTAAACCTTCATGGACGTGGCTAAGGCCCCTTAGGTAGACAATCCTTCCGCTCGGCTGCGGTCGGCGGATGCCTCGGGGGTCCACTCCTCCAGGATCTCCGACGCCATCTCCAGCATCTCGGCGAACCTAGAGACGTCATCCGGGGAGTACATCGACTCGAGACGGGACACCATCCACGCCACCGAGCGGTCCGACATTTCATAGACCTCCGCCATGGGGTAGGACAGCCTGAGGTTCCTGACCCTGCCGTCCTCGCTGGAGCGCTCACTGACGATCATCCCCCTCTCCACGAGGCGGCTTATGGTGGCCGAGACGGTGGCCTTCGTGAGCCCGAGCCTCTCGGAGATCTGGGACGCCGTGATGCCCGGGTTGAAGGCTATCATGTCCAGGTAGAGGACGGTGTTGTACGGCAGCCTGTCCACCCCCTTGGCCCAGTCGGACTGGCGGATCTCCAGCGCGGACATCCCCAGGTAGTACCTGTCGAAGCTGCGCTTCAGGTCACTGGCCATCCCCGGATCCCCCCTCCCTGACTGCCCAGGACAGCACCAGGGCGACCGCGATGAAGACTATGGCTACGACCATGCACAGACCGAACCCGTCCATGAACGCGGCGGGGCCGGTGTGCGCTATGTCGGAGCCGGACGTCCCCGACCCGAACCCGAACAGCCCGGCGAAGGTCGCGGTCCCCAGGGCGCATCCGAAGTAGATGAAGAACGACAGGAGGGACGAGGCGCTGGGCCTGTCCGCGTCCGGGACGTTCTCGAGCATCCTGTTCCCGATGGGGCCCCCTGCCAGCCCCCACGTCACCCCGAGGAGGAACAGCCCGAGGACCATCACCATGGTGCTGTCCGCATCCATGAGCGAGAACAGGACCATCGCCAGCAGCATGCACACGCATCCTGCCACCACGAACGGACGGTTCCCCACCCTGTCGGCCATCCTGCCCGCCCAGAGGCAGAACACGAGGGTGGCGACGGCGGGGATGAGAAGGTACAGCCCGCTGCCTATGGTGTCCAGACCCACCTCTATCTGCATGAAGAACGGCAGGAGATAGAGGCAACCCATGTAGCACAGGTTGATGATGATCAGAGCGACGATTGCGGCGACCAGCCTGGGATACCTGAACAGGTACAGCTTCAGGACCGGGTCCGCTGCCTTCCTCTCCACCAGGACGAACAGGGCGAAGCACACGACGAACGCCAGCAGGCAGGCGAGGGAGACCGCGTCGAACCCGTGGCTGGGGGAGGACTCCACCACGTAGAGCCCGCACACCATCGCCACAAACAGGAGCACCGCGCCCCTGAGGTCGAAGCCGCTGTGGCTGAAGCCGGAGTCCCTCGGGACGGCCCTGTGGGCCATGACCGCTGCGACGATCCCTATGGGCACGTTTATGAAGAACACCAGATGCCAGCTCATCAGCTCTGCGAGAAGTCCTCCCAGGGTTGGCCCCACCGCTGCCCCCAGGGACGTGCCGAGGACGCTGACAGACAGCGCGAAGGCCGCCATGCGCTTGGGCAGATACTTCACGCAGAGCATGAACGCCGTGGTGGCCATCATGGCCGCGCCGACACCCTGGACCGCCCTGAACACCAGCAGCAGCGGGAGCGACCCGGACAGTCCGCACGCCAGGGAGCTGAGCGCGAATATCAGGAGCCCGGATACGAACAGCCTCTTGATGGCGCCGCTGTCGGCTATCTTCCCGAAGACGAGGATGAGCCCGGCCATCATGAGAAAATAGACGGTGACCACCCAGGAAGTCGTGCCGGTGTCGATCGAGAAATCCCTCGCTATGTCCGGGAGGACCACGTTCACTATCGTCCCGTCGAGACCGTCCAGGAACAGAGCCAGCGCCACCACGCACAGCAGCAGCCACTGTTTCCTGTGGTCCTCAATCACCGTTTCCATGACCGGTCGATTAGTTCGATTTATATAACTATTTCCGGACTGGCCAGCAACACCTTTTAAGGGTGCTCGGCATTGGCGATGACGGTTCCCATGAACGAGATTTGGACGGAGAAGTACAGGCCGAAGAACCTCGCAGAGGTAGTTGGGCAGAGACATGTCACCGAGAGGCTGGAGTCGTACGTCCGCTCGCGCAGCATGCCGCACCTCCTGTTCACCGGTCCGGCAGGGACCGGCAAGACCACGTGCTCCCTCGCTCTCGCCAGGGAGCTCTTCGGAGACGGCTGGAGGGGGAACTTCATCGAGCTCAACGCCTCCGACGAGAGGGGCATCGACGTGGTCCGCGGCAAGATCAAGGAGTTCGCCAGGACCGCACCCATAGGGGCGGAGTTCAAGATCATCTTCATGGACGAGGCCGACGCCCTGACCTCGGATGCGCAGGCCGCTCTCAGGAGGACCATGGAGCGCTACTCCGGGATATGCAGGTTCATTCTGTCATGCAACTACTCCTCGAAGATCATAGACCCGATCCAGTCGAGGTGCGCGGTCATGCGCTTCAAGCCTCTGACCTCCGACGACATCCGCGGGTACCTGTCCAGGATCGTGGAGGGGGAGAACGTGGACATCGAGCCCGACGCCCTGGAGGGGCTTGTCAGGATAGCCCACGGGGACATGAGGAGGGCTGTGAACTCGCTGCAGGTGGCCGCTTCCCTCGGCAGGAGGGTGGACCTCGATCTCGTCTATCAGACCGCCGGAATGGCCAATCCCGACGCCGTGAAGGCCATGATGGAGACCGCGCTGGAAGGCAACTTCATACAGGCCCGCAACCAGCTGGACGACCTCATGGTGACGAACGGCCTCTCCGGGCAGGACGTCATCAAGCAGATCCACTCGTCCATCTTCGACCTGGGCGTGTCCGATTACGACAAGGTCAAGATGATCGACAAGTGCGGTGAGGTCGAGTTCAGGATCGTCGAGGGCAGCAACGACAGGATCCAGCTCGAGGTGTTCCTCGCCTATCTGGTGATGGTGGGCGGGAAGGCCCGCTGATCACCCATTCTCGAAGGGGTCCTGCAGCGGTTTCGGTAATGAGGTCACTTCCACCGACTCGGATCCGATCGGCTGGCCAAGGGCTGGGCATCAACTCTAAGATTGTTGATCCCGCGAGCGTGGTCAATAATTATTTTGGACACGCTTCGTGGTCGCAAATATTGAATGACGATCGTAAATCAACCAGGATAGATCGTCTGGCTCCATGATGGAATGTTCCCGAGACCTGCATCTTCATATCCCCATTCAAACCTGATCCGACTCAGAGTTGGAATCCTTTCTGACATCCTGAACAGAACATCATCATAGACAGCACGTAGTCCAGTCCTCCATCCAACACCATAGAATCGATATGCGAGAGTCGTAGCGACTCTTTGAGGAAGGCTGGTGGCAGTCTTCATGATTCGGCAGGCGACAGCGCTTATGCGGATATGCTGCAAGCCAACGACTACGTCGCAAGCGCTGCCAGAATCAGGCTGGAGGACGGCCTGTCGATGAGGTCGGAGATCATCGGGACATCGTTCAAGCAGTTCGGCAGAAACAGCGAGTTCAGAAACGACGATATGATATGAAATACGGCTTCTGGCGGATGGTAAGCACCTCTCCGTTACCCCAGACTTAACCAGGATTATCAGTTGTCGGAGTGGTATTTATCTTTAGTCTTCAGTCAAAACAGTTCCGAATCCCTTGTTGACTTCAACCAAAATGCCACGCATAGCCACATCATAGCTCTTCACGAACCTCCGCGTACAGCTTTGCAGGCCTCCCCTGTCCTTCAAGGACGCTTCCACGTCTTCACGACGGGGATCGGTCCCAGACGCCCGTTCAGGTAGAATCTGGCGAAATCGAAGTCCTCGTCCAGCCCGTAGTCCAGCAGGGAGTGCAGCTTGGTACGACCCACTTACGGGTCCCTGGAGGTGAACCATTTCTTGTCAGGAGCCAAAGCAGGGTTCCTGTTCGGCAGGTAGGCATCGTTGGATGTGAACAGCAGCTGCGACCCGTCGGGGTTGCTCTCGACCTCAGAGAACAGCTGGATGATGTAGTCCACCGCCATGGGGTGAAGACTCCGCTGCAGATTGTCGACAATGTACATCTGATACGGGACACGCCCCCTCCAGCATCAAACTCATTGGGAGCCTCGTCGGAAGCGACCAACAACATCGTCACCTCGTCAATAAAGACCTGTAGTTCCTCACCTTGAACTCAATCAACATAGTATCAACTCTAATGTGTTCATAAATGCATTCCACGAAATCAAAGCACCGTCCACCTACTGTTCCTGTTGGTCCCGTCGTTCCTCAGCAATCCCTCGGATTTCAGCGACGATACTGCCTTCTTGACCGAGGACAGTGACATGCCCGTGTGCTCCGAGACGTCGGAGAGCTTCGCCTCTGGATTGGATTCCAGATAGGAAAGCACACCCGCACGGTCGGGATCCAAGCCCGCCCTGTGCCTCTCGCTCTCCCTCCTCGCCTTCACGTAGTCAGGCTCGAAGGCGAAGGGCAGCGTCACCACCACGCTACTCTCGGTGATGTGGAAGGCTTCCCTCCCGTACCTGCTCACTATGGTCGGCACCCCATGGCCGCTCTGCTCCGTCAGGCCGGCCAGGATGAACAGCTCGAAAAGCGCCGCGTTCACAGGGTGGCTGTCACCTCTGTAGAAGTCCTCCAGCGACACCGCGAAGGGAACCGTCCCGTACGACACCACCTCGATCCTGTCGTCAAACACCATCACCGACGGAGGGATCATCGAGCGCCAGGCGTTGTGGACGCAGGCGTTGATCCATGCCTCCCTGAACGATTCGAAGTCGAACAGGTCGGTCTCCCTCCTGACCCCTTCGGACAGGACCACGTTGGTGACCATGTACGACGAGATGTGGTCCATGACCGCCGTCACGGTCGCAATCATGCTCCTCCCCCCGAAGTCGCGTCTCGTGGACATGGAGACGCGGTCGGTGCCGTTGAAACGGACCACCTGCATAGGGACCGAATTCTGGTCGGAGACGAGGTATGCGGTCAGGTTGAAGCGTCCCCTCTCGTCCAGCATCCCATGGCTCCTGAAGAACCCCTCGTCGCCGCGGGGATGGTGGCCGTGGGAGACCATGATCGCGTACAGCATGTCGAAGGTCAGCTCCTGCACGTCCGAGGGCTGGCCCCTCAGCGGGTCGATTCCCCTGGACATCACCAGCTTCACCACCACCTCAGGACCTGCGGATTCGTTGGAGGACACGTTCCTGATATAGTAACGGTCGTCGAAGGAATAGGGGATGTCGTATCCGGTCACGCTCACCGACACGTATCTCCTGCCGTCGTCGGACGTGTGCACCTTGATTTCCGGGACCACCTGCGGCTTCACCCTCGTGCGAATCCTGTTCCTTATGGTCTCGGCGGTGCTCTCACCGACCTCCATCCCGATGACCTCGCCCTTGTCATCCACGCCGATGTACAGCGTCCCATGGTTGTGCCTGTTGAGCATCGCGGTGAGACCCAGTATACCCTTGTCTAGCTGAGCAATGCTCTCCTTGAACTCCACTGTCTCCGACTCGTTCCCCAGATTCATTCCACAGCCCAGAATCGTCATATCCGTAGACGTATTAAATGGTTCGGAACTAGTTCGGAACCAATCGGAACCGTTCCGAAACGGATACGTGCGCCGGACAACCAGAGCTCATGCGGAGGATCGCTGCCCCGGAACCCTCAGGATCTCCGGCACCAGCTTGTCGACGGCCTCGTCCAGCACCTCGTCCGATGAGCACAGCATCAGGAGGCGGTGCCTCTTGGTGAGGTCCCTGTCGAAGACGGCCCCCGCCCTGGTGGCCAGGAACAGCCCCGGCAGGTAGTCCCACTTCTTGTTCAGGAAGCGGAAGTGGATGTCGACTCTCCCGCATGACAGATAGGAGTAGTCAACGCTGGAGGCCCCGAACATCTTGAAGCGGCCGACCATGTCGAAGCATCTGGACATGAGGTTCGCCTGACCGATACGGTAGTCCTCGGACCTCCTGCTGTAATCGCCCGTCGCGAGGAGGCACTGCCTGAGCGGCCTCGGCTCCGCGGTGTGGATCCTCTCGCCGTTCAGGTACGCCCCATCGCCGAAGGCCACGAACATCTCGTCCTGCACCGGCAGGTAGATGCACGCCATGGTGGGGACGCCGTCCTCCAGGAAAGCCGCCTGCATCCCGAACAGAGGGATCCCGCGGGAGTAGTTCATGGTCCCGTCTATGGGGTCCAGCACCCAACACCTCTCGCCCTCCATGGCATCCGGGTGGGTCTCCTCGGAGATGACGGAGTCGTCAGGGAACTCCCCGGCTATCCTGGACAGAACGAACTCCTCCGTGCGCACGTCCGAACCCGTCACCACATCGTACACCCCCAGAGCCGTGCCCTTCTCCGTGGCGGAACGGTCCCCGCCCAGAACGATGGGCGCGGCGTCCCTGAACACCCTCTGGATGAAATCAGCCTCGCGCATCCTATCAGTACCTGTTGTCGAAGATCCTGTTGGTCTTCTTCTCGCTCCTCGGCAGGTATCCGATGTTGACCGCCATGGGCTTCACGGTGACGTTCATCTTGGACTTGATCTTCTGGACCAGC
Organism: uncultured Methanomassiliicoccales archaeon; assembly: GCA_959597175.1. Lineage (GTDB taxonomy): Archaea > Thermoplasmatota > Thermoplasmata > Methanomassiliicoccales > Methanomethylophilaceae > Methanoprimaticola. Next base: position 17,501 of record CAUFXM010000001.1, on the reverse strand, counting down.
TCCTCCTCCAGCGCGGGCCTCTCCGACTCCGGACGGTCCGTCTCGAAGTAGACCGTGATCTCGTCCTTGCCCATCAGGTGGTCGATCATGACCTGGTACTCGCTGCTGGCCCCGTCTATTGTGGAGAGGACCTCGTCGAACTGGGCGGGGAACATGTTCACCCCCTTGACCTTGATCATGTCGTCGGTCCTGCCCACGATGATGTCTATCCTGGGGAACCTGGACCCGCAGGGGCACTCGCCGGGGACGATCCTGGTGAGGTCGTGCGTCCTGTACCTTATGAGCGGTGCTCCCTCCTTGCGCAGGGTGGTGATCACCAGCTCCCCTACCGTGCCGTCCGGGACGGTCTCCCCGGTCTTGGGGTCGACGATCTCGAAGTAGATGTAGTCATCCCACATGTGGATGCCGTTGCGGTAGTCGCAGCTTATCCCTATGCCGGGGCCGTAGATCTCAGTGAGCCCGTAGATGTCGTAGAACTCCACCCCCAGGTCCGAGGCGATCTCGTTGCGCATCTTCTCCCCCCAGCGCTCCGATCCTATCACCCCTTTCCTCAGGCACAGCCTGTCCCTGATGCCGCGCCTCTTGATCTCCTCCGCCAAGAGGAGGGCGTACGAGGACGTGGCGCAGAGCACGGTGGTCTGCATGTCCTCCATCATGCGGAGCTGCTTCTCGGTGTTGCCCGGGCCCATGGGTATGGCCATGGCCCCCAGCCTCTCGCATCCGGCCTGGAAACCGATGCCGGCGGTCCATAGCCCGTACCCCGGGGTGATCTGTATGCGGTCCCTCTCGGTGATGCCCGCCATGCGGTAGCACCTCTCGAACATCACCGCCCAGTCCTCCACGTCCTTCTTGGTGTAGGGTATGACCACGGGTGTGCCGGTCGTTCCGGAGGACGAGTGGATCCTGACGATCTCCCTCTCGGGGACCGCCGCCAGGCCCAGGGGGTAGGCCTCCCTCAGGTCGGCCTTGTCCGTGAATGGCAGCTTCTCGAAGTCCTCCTGTGTCCTGATCGCGGAGGTGTCTATGTCCTTGAACTTCTCCCTGTAGAACGGGCTGCGCTCCTTGATCGAGGAGAGGAGGTCGAACACGATCTCCTTCTGGTACTCGTTCATCCTCATCTCATCGCCTCCATCATCCGCTTCGCCTCCTCGCTCCCCCTGGCGGCGGCCTTGGAGAGCCACTTCCTCGCGTTGTTCTCGCTCCTAACCATTCCCTCTCCCGAGAGGGACATCTTGCCGAGCTCGCACATGGCGTCCTCCGACCCGAGGTCCGCCGCCTTGATCATGAACTTCGCCGCCCTGTCGGGACTCTTCGGCACGCCCTCGCCGTTCAGGTGCATCAGCCCCAGGCGGTAGCCCGCCTTGGCGTACCCCTCGTCCAGGCACCTCTGGTAGATCCCTGCCGCCCTCCCCGGGTCCGCGGGGATCCCGCGGCCCTCCTGGAGCATCACGGCCATCCTGTAGGCGCCCATGACGCTGCCGGCGTCGGCGGAGCGGGAGTACCACTCGAAAGCCTGCCCCCAGTCCTGCTCCACTCCCTCCACGTCGGAGTACATGAAGCCCAGGTTGAACATCGCCCTGGCGTCCCCGAGGTCGGCGGCCTGCCGGTAGAGGTCCATGGCCTTCTCGAGATCGAGCCTGAGCCCGGCGCCGTGGGCCCTCATGTAGCCCAGGTTGCAGAGGGCCTCGGCGTTCCCCTGGTCGGCGGCCTTCCCGAACCATCTCGCCGCCTCGCGGCGGTCCTGCGTGACCCCGTCCCCCCTGAAGAAAAGGTACCCCATGGCTACCTGCGCGTCCGGGTCGCCGGACTTCGCCCTGTTGAGAACATCCTCGTATGACATGTCAGACCCTCTGGTGCGTCCTGTGGACATGCTGCTCGGGATGGTCGACGTACCTCCCGAGGTAGTAGTATGCGGCGAGGAACCCGTTGCTGGCCGCGTCCGAGTAGAGCTTCACGACCTGGTCCCTGTCCATGTCCAGGTTCCCGTTCTCGTATGCGCGGGCCAGATAGAACTGCGCGTCCTCCGACCCTGCGTCCGCCGCACGGACGAGGAGCCTCAGCGCGGCGTTGTCGTCCCTGCGGACCGCGATGCCCTGGTGCATCATCATGGCGATGGCGAACATCGCCGTGGGGCTGCCCTTGTCCGCCGCGCTCTGGTAGTACTCCAGCGCGCCGGCCTCGTCCCCCGCCTCAAAGAACTCGTCGGCGTAGGCCAGGTCGCTGTCGATGGAGTCCATCTCCCTCTGCGACTGCGTGGTGAGCAGCCTGTGAAGACGGATGTCGTACGGCTCCTGCCCCTCCCCGTCGAGCATGCGCATGACGGAGGTCCAGCAGACTATGCACTTCTCGTGCCCCATGTCCACCCCGTACTTGTACCACCTGGCGGCCTCCAGAGGGTCCCTCTCGACCATGTTGAGCCCATATTCGTAGCTCATGCCTATCGTGAGGAATAGCTCGGCGTCTCCGGATATCGCCACCGACGAGTACCATGTCTCGGAATCCGGGATGGACTGCTCCACCCCCGCCCCGACCGCCAGCAGGTACCCTACGGCGAACCTGGCCCGCATGACCCCCTGCTCGGCTGCCCTGAGGAACCAGCTGTAGGAGAGTTCCAGGTCGCGGGGCATGATGAACCCCGTGGAGTACTCGGACCCCAGCGTGGCCTGGGCCTCGGCGTTCCCCAGCTCCGCGGCGTGCTGGAGGTGGTCCACGTAGTGGGCCAGGTCCCTCGGCACGTAGTCGCCGTCCAGGTACATCTTGGCCAGCTCCCAGTGGGCCCTGGCGCAGCCGTGCTCGGCGGCCCTCTCGTACCATCTGACGGCAAGCGGTATGTCCTGCCTGAACTCCTTCCCGGTCTGGTGGAAGTACGCGACGGCGAGGCAGGCGTAGGGGTCGCCCGCGTTCGCATCGCGTCTGAGACTGTCCTTCACCTGGATCTCTCCGTCTTGATCTTGTTGAGGAGCGCCTGCGCGTCCCTGTCACCCTGCCTGGCGGCCTGGTTCAGGAACCTCTTGGCACGGGGGATGTTCCTGTTCACGTACTCCCCCTCGTAGTACAGCTTGCCCAGATAGTACTGGGCCTCGTAGTAGCCGGCGTCGGCCGCCTCGTTGAGGTTGCGGAGCCCCTCCTCCACATCCTGGCGGGTGCCGGTCCCGGTGATCTGGAGCATTCCCAGGAACGACTTGGCCGCGGGGTGCCCCTGCTCGGCGGACTGCCCGAACCACATGGCGGCCTCCTCGGCGTCCCTCTCGACGCCCCTGCCCTCGTAGAGGAAGCATGCGAGGGCGTACTGGGAGTTGACCTCGCCCATCTCGGCGGCCTCCCTGAACCACCTCACCGCTTCGGAGTCGTCCTGGTCGAAGTGGTAGCCGGAGCTGTACATGCAGCCCAGGGCGTACTGCGCGTAGCCGTTGCACCTGTTGGCGGCGACGGTGAACCACTTGGCCGCCTTGGCCAGGTCCTTCGGGACCACCTGTCCCTCGAAGCACATGTTGGCGAAGTCCACCATCGCCTGCTGGTAGTCCCCCTCGCACGACCTCTCCAGCCACTTCACGGCCATCGACGGGTCCCTGGGCACGCCCTGGCCGTACGCGTACATCATCCCAATCTGGTACTGCGCCTCGGCATGTCCGTTCTCGGCCGCCCTGCCGAACATCCTGGCTGCCTCCCTGTCGTCGGAGTACTTCGTCCTGGGGGTCGAGTATATGCATCCCAGGGCGAACTCCGCGTCCGGGTCGTCGGCGTCGGCCCCCTTCTGGTACCAGGCCATGGCGCTCTTGATGTCGGGCTCGGTGTCGCAGAGGCCCTCGTCGTACATCCTGCCCAGGCGGTACATGGCGCTGCCGGACCCGTTGTCCGCTGCCGCCCTGAGCCACCTGACGGCCTTGTCCCTGTCCTTCCTGACTCCCTTGCCCATGAGGTACATGAAGCCCACGGTGTTCTGCGCCTCGACGTCGTCGTTCTCCGCGCAGACCGTGTACCACCTGATCGCCTCCGCATGGTCCTTCCTCGCGCATTCGGAGCCGTTGTCGTACAACTCGAATAGCCTCCTGCAGGCGTCGGTGTCCCTCTCCTCGCCCCTGAGCCTGAGTCTCATGAGCTTCGCCTGCACCTCCGGCCCGTTCCTCTCCAGCTCGGAGCGGACGATGTCCGCCTCCCTCGATCCAGACGATGCGGCGATGGAGAACAGCTCCGTCGACGTGGCGACGTCGCCGTCCCCTGTGTACATGAAGAGCGCATGCAGGTACTGGGCGTCCGGGACGCCTTCGTCGGCGCCCCTCTCGGCCTCCTCGGCCGCCCTCCTGGGGTCGAACTCCGGGGAGGCACAGTCCATGTATCTGCGTGAGGGCGCGTAGAGCCCGTCCTCGGTGCTGTTTGATTGGGACATGGCTCGACCCATCGCACGCGCGCCTTTAAGCTTTCGTAGCGGAACGTCGCGCCATCCCTAAGAAAGCCGCGTGGACCGTACGGTCGGAAGTGAGCTCAGGATGGAACGATGTAGCCATCTGGTTGCCGTACCTCACCGCCACCGGCACCCCGCCGCAGCTGCAGAGGACCTCGGTCCCCTCGCCAACCGAGGTGACCGCCGGGGCGCGGATGAACTCTAGGGGTATCCTCCTGCCCAGGAACTCCCCCTCGGAGGAGAAGCTCCCCAGCTGCCTCCCGTACGCGTTCCTGCGCACGGATATGGGCATGGTGGCGAGATGGCTCGCGCCGCCCTCCACTTCCTTCGCGAGGAGGATCATCCCGGCGCACGTCCCCAGGACGGGGGTCCCGCCGAGCACCGCCGCCCTCAAGGGCTCGAGCATGCCCAGGTCCCTGAGGAGCTTGCCCATGACGGTGCTCTCGCCGCCGGGAAGGACGAGGGCATCGAACGCCCTGTCCAGGTCGGTGCGCCTCCTGATCTCGAAGCATTCGGCCCCCATGTCCGAGAGGACGTCCTCGTGCTCGCGGAACGCGCCCTGCACCGCGAGGATGCCGACGGCCGTCATTGACCGCGCTCCGCCATGCGGATGCCCTCGAGCCTCTCGATCTCGTCCCTGTTGATCCCGACCATGGCCTCGCCCAGGTCCTCGGACACCTGTGCCAGCACCTTGGGGTTGTTGTAGTCGGTGACGGCCCTGACGATGGCGGCGGCCCTCTTCGCGGGGTTCCCTGACTTGAATATCCCGGACCCGACGAACACTCCGTCGGCACCGAGCTGCATCATGAGCGCGGCATCGGCGGGGGTGGCCACGCCTCCTGCGGCGAAGTTCACCACCGGCAGCCTGCCATCGCGGTGGACCCCCATGGCGAGGTCCACCGGGACCCTGAGTTCCTTGGCGTACTCGTACACCTCGTCGTCCCTCAGCGCCCTGAGCTCGGCGATCTGCCTGTTCATGCACCTCATGTGGGACACCGCCTGGATGACGTCGCCGGTCCCCGGCTCCCCCTTGGTCCTGATCATGGAGGCGCCCTCGGCTATCCTCCTGAGCGCCTCCCCGAGGTCCCTGGCACCGCACACGAACGGCACGTCGAACGCCGTCTTGTCTATGTGGTACACGTCGTCGGCGGGGGAGAGCACCTCCGACTCGTCGATGTAGTCGATGTCTATGGCCTGGAGGATCTGGGCCTCTACGAAGTGCCCGATGCGGCACTTGGCCATCACCGGGATGGAGACGGCCTCCTGGATCCCCCTTATCATCTTCGGATCGGACATCCTGGACACACCCCCGGCGGCCCTTATGTCCGCGGGGATCCTCTCCAGGGCCATGACGGCGCACGCGCCGGCCTCCTCGGCTATCCTCGCCTGCTCCGGCGTGGTGACGTCCATGATGACGCCGCCCTTCAGCATCTGGGCCAGCTCCTTGTTCAATCCATACCTCTTGCTCTCGGTCATAGTCGCACCTCCGGCACCTTCGCCGGACGGCCCCCGCTGGCTCTGGCTATATTATATGGGTTCGCAGATACAACTAAAAATGTACTTCAATGTATAATATTATTCATTTAATCCGCATGTTCTCCGTATTAAACACCTCCTTCCGAAGAACTATTTAAAAAGTGGTTGTGATTCACGAGTGCCAGTGATGACCATGAATCCCGACTCGCAGGATATGGAGCCCATGGAGTGGGCCCGGTTCGTCCTCCGCAACAGGAGCGAGAAGGGGTACAACGAGGCGTACGACATCTTTATCAGGCACGCCAAGACCGGGGACCGGGAGGCGGAGTACAACCTCGGGTTGATGTATGCTAGGGGCCAGGGCGTCGCCCGCGACTACGACGCGGCGGTCAGCTGGTTCCAGAGGGCCAGCGAGAAGGGCCACGAGGGCGCGACGTACTATCTCGGGAAGATGTACGCCAACGGAGTTGGCGTCGCCAGGGACTCCCGCAAGGCGGAGCTCCTCCTTCTTAAGTGCGCCGACGAGGACGTCCGCGCGCAGTACGAGATCGGCCTGATCTACTTCAGGGACGAGGACGTGCCCCGCAACCTGGAGAGGTCCGCCAAGTGGATGCTGAGGGCAGCCAACAGCGGGCACGTGGAGGCGCAGTTCATGATCGGCCAGTTCTACAAGGCCGGGGCGGGCGTGGAAAGGGATCCCGCCAAGGCGGTGCAGTGGCTCACCTCCGCCGCACTCAACAGGCACAAGGGCGCCCAGATCCTGCTGGGCAACATGTACAGGCTCGGGGACGGCGTGGATGTGGACCTGGACGAGTCCGAGCGCTGGTACGACATGGCGGACGGGAAGTCCGTGGTGCCCAGATGAGTTCCGAAATGCAGTATGCTCTAGGATGCGACTTGCTGTTATGAAACCTGTTTTTATCTATAGCACCATCCATGGTGTGGAAAGCCGTGTTCGACTATGATCTCGCTAAGGATGTCATCGATGAGATGGTCGGGGTGTTCTCCTCCAAGATGATCATAGTGTTCGGTTCGGTAGCCAGAGATGAGGCCGAGGACCGCAGCGACCTGGACCTACTTGTGGTCATGGACACCGACCTAAGGGGACCTAAGCGCTCCGCAGCCACCACAAGCAGTTCATGAGGTGTCCGCTGCCGATGGACATCCTCGTACTCACGCCGGAGGAATTCGAGTCCAACAAGGACAACAAGTACTCGTTCGCCAGCGAGATCGTCAAGGCCGGCGTGGTGGCCTATGAAGCGTAAGATCGAACTCGAAGGCGAGAAGACTCTGGAGGAGCTCTCCGGGGAATAATAAAATACCGCCGAGGAGGACCTTGCTCATCCGGAGTTCGACAAGAACACCGATTTCAATTATTACGGGAACGCCTGCATGCTGGCTGCCAGATATTCGGAGAAGATGCTGAAGGCGAGATTGCTCAAATCGGGCGTGGATCCGGAATGGGGCCACAACCTGACCAAACTCGTCCAGTTGCTTCCTCTGTTCGATGGACGTGACGAGGCATTGGAGATCGCATCGGAGCTGGAACCATACTCTACGCAGGCCGCCTACCCCTCAATCGTCCGTGACTCCCTCCCATCCGAGGATGCCAGGGGGGCATACAATCTAGCGATGAGACTGGTGGAGATCACAGCAATGTTCGATTCACCTGCACAGCCCGAATCCGATGAAACGAGAGTCTGAGCATTCGGCCTCTCGCCGATGGGGATGGCATGATTGCCGCGATCCCCAAGGAGCTGTCCGTGAAGACCGGGATGTCGGTTCTGATGATCAGCCACGACCTGAACATCGCGGCCCGCTACGCGGACCGCCTATTGGTTCTGGAGCTGCCCGGCAGGGTGCACAGCATCGGGACTCCGTTTGAGACGATCACGCGCGAGATGGTACGCGAGGTGTACCATGTGGACTGCAACGTGGTCGAGGACTCCGGCTCGCCGCATGTGATCCTCAGAGACGTCATCTTCTGAGGACCGACGACAAGAGGTTCGTCCGAAGAATTGGAAAGCATCCACCTGGACGGACAATCCATTGGACTTCGGTTACCGGCCCTCCCGATTCCGGAAGGACCGGCTTGAAAGGCGTTTTCGACCGCCCGGGGACGGCCGCTTTATTGGTTCCTGGTTCACCTCTTCCTGTACTCGGCGACGAGTATCAGGGCGACTATGGCGGCTGCGACCGCTGCTGCGGCGCATGCGGCGACTCCGACGGTGTTGTCGTCGGATCCGCCCTGGTCGATGACCACGTCGGGCGGTATGGGAACATATCCGCCATCGTCCCCGGGGTTGACCGGCGGGTTGACGGGATCGTTTTCCGATTCGACGGTGACGTGCACGTTCTCGATAACCTTGATCCCGTACGTTTCGGAATCCGGCCCTCCGATGAAGGCCGCAACCACGATCATGTAAATCCCCGACTCCCTGACAACGAGAGTTCCGTCGTAGTCCACATCCACGGTCCCCACGTCATCGTTCACAGCGAATCCGTAGGAGTCTGCCAGCGGATGGCTGGCATCGATCACGATCACGGTGTACCCGTCATGGTACTCGAGCGAGTAGGTGACGGTCGGCTCGGAGATCCCATGCTCGGCCGTGATGGTGACGTCGGACGTCACCGGTTCCCCGCTGACGTATCCAGTGTACCCCGTGATCACGTAGCCGTCGGGCACTCCCGTCGTGTCGATGAGTCCGAGGTCGAAGGGTTCGCCGTCCCTGACGCTGAAGGTCTGGTCCGACAGCCCCAGCTCGCTCGGGAACGTCACCGTCACGGTGTGGTTACCGTAGAAAGTGTGCCTCCACTCATCGGAGTAACTCTCCCCATATGACGTGAAGGACACCGTCAGGACCTGTTCCTCCATGGTTCCCGCAGCGACGGTGAACGTCATCGTGGTCTCTGTGGTAGTGGTGGTTTCGCCGTTCCAAACGTACGTTATCTCGGTGCCTTCCTGGACTCCGGTGACCGTGACCGTGACGGTCACATCCTGATCGTCCGAGGGGTTCACCGGCTCGTAGGAGAACGAGATGTCAGCCTCCGGGGCATCCACGATGGTGAAGGATCCGGAGCCGTCGTCCGAGGCCTTGAGGCCGGGTGCGCAGAATGCTGTGACATCGGAGGAGAACGATCCGCCGTACACCAGGATGTGGTCCTTGGGGTCGCTGCCGCCCTCGCTGTCCAGGAACTTTATGGTGTCACCGTCGGAGGTGATGTTACCGTCCTCGACGGCCGCATCGATGTTGGCGCCGTCAGGATAGTTGGACCTGATGTCGATGAAGATCCCCGATCCGGAGGTGATGACGTTGGAGTCCCCCACCTTCCCATCTCCTGTCCCCAGGGAGATGATGTCGCCGCCGGTCATGTCGAGCGTCCCGCCGCGCATCAGGATGCCGATGCCGTTGGTGGATACTATGGTCCCGCCCGTGACGTTCAGTTCACCCTTCTGGGGATGGTAGATCCCGCAGGAGATGTAACCGTCGGAAACGATGTTGCTGACCATCGTCCCTCCGGCGATGTTGATGATGGTTCCCCCGTCATTCCTTGAGGTGCTGTCGGTTCCGTTGCCGGCGACCGCGGCGTTGTCCTCGGTCACGATGTATCCATCGTTGATCGTGAACGTGGCACCGTTGCCGGCGACAGCGGCTCCGAACTCCCTGGCGTGGATGTATCCGCCGTTCATGGTGAAAGAGCTGTCGTATGCGGGGCTGTTGTCCCCCGGGGTCTGGTTCCCTTTGACATAGACACCGCAATCCGCATCGGACTGTATCATCCCGCTGGTCAGCACGAGGCCGGCGACGGAATCCTCCTGGCCGGCGACTACGACCGCGTGCGCACCGGTCGACCACAAAGAGCCGCCAGTGTAGGTCACGGACCATCTCTCGTCCATGGACATCTCTGCCTTGGAGTCCTCGATCGTCAGGACACCGTCGGTTATCCGGAACACCACCCCGTCGCACGAGACGGTGTTCCCGTAAAGGTCCAGGGTGAGGTTCTTTCCGTAGCCGTATTCGATGGTGGACTCCAGCGTCACACTGGAGTTCAGGGTGATGGTCGAGCCGCCCGATGAGAACTCCAGCGCGTCGGGGAGGGAAATGTACTCCTGCCCGGTGGTCTCGTTGGTGGCCACGACATCGGATTCCGGACTGGGCGCGATGCCGAACCTGCCATCCGCGTTCTCGACCGCTACGTAACCTTCCCTGCACAGGTCGTCGGCTACGTCGGTGGAGAACGATCCACCTATGACGAAGTTCTTCACGTTCGTGGCAGAGATCGCGGTCCCGGACGTGTTGGCGTTGAACTCCCCGTCTGTGACGGACATCGTGATGTTAGATATCGGATCCGGGTTGCCCTGGGTGTTCGCCTGGTAGAGGGCGTTGTAACCCTGGACGATTCCGCCGGAGATGTTCACATCGATGGTCTGCTTGGTGGTGTGCTGGATGACGGCGATTCCCACCCCGTAGGTTGTGCTGCCTCCTGGATTGGCCTGCGACTCGAAGCGGTCGGATGCTCCGGTGACGGTGCCTCCGGTCATGATGAGCGTCCCGGAACGGATCTCGATACCGGCGGCGCCGGAAATCTCCCCGCCGTTGATGTAGAGGACCCCGGCCTGCGGATGGTAGATGGCCTGGGCGATGGCGCTGGTGACGGTACCCCCGTTGACCGTTATGACGGTGTTGCTGAAGTCGTCGCCGGTCCCGTCCTCGTTGTAAACGGTACCGTTGCCCGTTATACCGAAGACGCTGACGTCGATCTCGCCGTCATTCATGGTGAAGGTCGTGGGGTCCTCGCTTCCGGCAGGTGTCCCGAGCACGGACACTCCCACTGCGCCCCATGTGGTCTCGCTGGTGACCTCCTGAGGGATCTCGTAGATCCTCCCGCCCTCCATGGTCACATCCGCTCCGTCGCGGATGTAGAGTATGTAGTTGTAGCTGTTGGCATCCGGGTAGTAGGTGGCGATGTCGACGTTCAGAGTGAGATCCACATCGGCACCCTGGGCGAACACTGCATGGCGGTCAGCGACATCGTTGCCCTTGCTGCGTTCGTCGATTATGGTTCCGTCGACAACCATGCTCTCGCCGGATATGAAGGCGAGCCCTATCTGGTCCTCGGTTATGTGGATGGTGTGGCTGTCTAGGTCGATGGTTATCCCCTTGCTGACTGTGACCTGCCCAACATAGGCGTCGTTGGTCAGCGTCACGGTCCCGCCCTCCGGGACGTAGTCGATCGCATCCTCGAGGGTCTCGAAGTACAGGATTTCCCCGTTCTCGGTCTCAACCGAGGCCTCGGACTCTTCGGGTGTCACCTCGCGGGCGGTGTAGGATTCGGTCGCGCTGTCGTACTCGGTTGTGTATCCAGGTGCTATGATGGCCTTGCTGACCTGCCTGTCGAACGTGCCTCCGTACACAGTGGCACTGGGTGTTGTAGCCGTGTCGCTGTCGACGGAGATCACATCCACGGCCTCATTCTGGCTGGAGAACGAACCCCCCATGACGACGAGTGTTGCCTTCTCCTGGATGCCGCCGTCGTTGGAGTTCCCTACGAGGACGGTGGTCCTGTAGTACGTCTCGAAGGTGCCGCCGTAGACGGTGCATGATGTCTGCCCATCCTCCCCTGCGACGTACAGCGCGTAGAAGGAAGTCGTGCCATGATTCTCGTTGTTGGGGCAATGGCGGGTCTTGAACGTCCCTCCGTGCACCTCAAGGTATCCGTCGCTGGTGGACAGCGCACCCTGCGTCCCAGTCACGTCGGCATCGTAGATGACCATGTTCCCGCCCAGGTTCCTGACCGTGTAAGCCCAAGACTGGTTGTCGCAGGATGAGCAGCAGTCGCTGGTGAATGTGCCCCCATATATGGTGCATGTGCCTTCGCTCGCCACGGCTCCGGGGGATCCGTCGTAGTACCCTCCGTTGATTGTGGTGGTGGAGCCTGCGTACGTCCTAATCAAGGTCCCGTTCTGGGTATAGTTGCCGAGGAACATCCCGTTCTCGATGATGAGGGTCCCATAGTTACCGACAGTTCCGTAGGACGAGCCTCTGGACGTGTCGATGGTGCCTTCACCGGTGATGGTCAGAGTGCCGTAGTTGATGATCGGCCTCAGCGTGTCCGTGGAATCGACTGTGATTTTCTTCCCGTTGAGATCGAGGACGATGTTCTGTCCATCGGAGACTGTTACCAGGTCCTCCTCGGTCATGGTGAAGTCCCTGAGGATGGTTATCGTGGTCTGGGTGCCGTCGGCCGGCACAGCGCCTATCGCCTGCGCCAGCGTCTGGTATCTGAAGTCGCCCACCTGGGCGACGGCGTCCTCGCCGTCATACGACGTGACGAATCCCGAGTCGGTCTCCTTGCAGCTGAAACCGTCCTCGCAGTACTCGTCGACGTTGTCGCTGAACTTGCCTCCGGAGATGAAGGTCCCGATCTCGGCGACATCCCCTACGTCGATTACGGACTCGTCGGGACTGCTCCCGGTGGTGGAGAAGTTTCCGCCGATGATGCTCAGGGATATCCTCTCGAGATCCGCCGCATCGTTGCCCTGGAGGTTCTCCTCGTAGAGGGCCTTCACCCCGCTGACGGTTCCTCCCGAGATGTTCACAGCAATGTCCAGTTTGGAGGTGTGCTGGACGATGGCGATGCCCGCACCGACGGTCGTGGAGCCGGAGCCGTTCGCCTCGCTGGAGAACGTGTTCGATGTGGAGATGACCGATCCCCCGGTCATCGTGAGCGACCCTGCACGCATCTCGATGCCGGTGGGTCCGCTGACCTTTGTCTCGGCTCCGGAGATGCTGATCTCGCCGTTCTGCGGGTGGTAGATCCCCATCCCGTCGGAGGCTTCGATCGTTCCCCCGGTGATGTTGATGACGGTTCCGCTGTAGTCCGGGTTGGTGGAACCGTTACCGGAGATGCCTGCTGTACCAACGCTGATCCTCACGTCGTCTTCGACGGTCACGGTGGTGCTTCCGTGTTGGGGAAGTCCCTGTATGTATATTCCTATCGATCCGTCCGTGGCATTCTCGCCCTGGACGGAGACTATGCTGCTGGTCCCGGTCATCGAGAAAGTCGCTGTATCCCTGACCTCGACCCCGTAGTTGTAGTTGGATGCGGAGTTCAGGGAGTCGTAGAAGGTTATGTCGACGTCGTCGACGGTCAGGCTCATGCCAATGCCGATGACTGAAATAACTGTATGGCCTCCGGAGCGGGCCTCCGCGTCACGGGAATCGATGATTGCCCCGTTGGTGATGGTGTTGTTCATTCCTGCCATCTGGAGTCCTGTTCCGGTTGTGTCACCGACGATCGTCAGCGTGTTTCCGCCCAGGTCCAGTGTCTTACGGTTACCGGTGAAAGTAACCTTCTCGGTCTCGGCATCTTCGACCATGTTTATGGTCCCGCCGGGTTTCGCAGCACTTATGGCCTCCGACAGAGTTCCGTAATGGGTCCCGTCGACCTCGAAAGGACCCTCGGAGTTCGTGTCATCCGCCGAGGAGTCCTCGATTCCGACGAGTGAGACACAGGAGACCATGATGAAAGCGACGGCTACTGCCGCCATCGTATAATGTAATCTATTCATGTAGACCTCCGGGAGAGCTCCAGAGCCGGGGCTCAGGACCTCCCATTCCGTTGCTTTTTAGTGATAACAACTAGATTCTTTGAGCTCGTTCCAATTTCATTCTATGGATTCGGATGTTAAGCCAAGCGACCGCTTCGGAGACGTGCATCCATGAGACGGGTTGCACGTCGATGCGGATAAGGTCCCTCCCGGGCCCTTATTCCCGGGAGGGGTTTGCTGTTCAGGTTTCCAGAGGGTTCACGCTCTCTCAACGTGGGAGCAGATGTCGACTCGTTTCACGATGTGTGTCGTTCAACCCTTCTTGCGATTGTTCCGCGTTCAGCTCCTCATGAGCCTGAGGGCGACGATGATCGCCATGATGACGATCAGCACGACCAGGATGATGAGGAGGTAGTCGGTCAGGCCCATTCCGCTGTCGCCGCTGCCGTTGTCGATGACGACGGTTCCTCCGGAGGAGGGGACGGCCCCGCTCACGACAAGCGTGAAGGAGGTCATGTCGGCGGTGATCTCGATGGTACCGCCGTTCTGGACGGTCTGGCCGTTGAAGGTGATGGTGGCGTTGCTTCCGTCGTATCCGGTGGACACGTCGAAGGAGACTGTGTGGGTTCCGACACCGAGCTGGTAGGCTCCCAGGGCGTTGGGGCTCCAGGATAGGCTGTCGATGTACAGGTTCAGTCCGGTTCCGACGGAGATGGTTCCGGTGACGTCTGCGGGCTCCATTCCGATGTAGACGTTCTCGTAATCGCCGACGTCAAAGTTGCCGGTGACTGCGTCGAGAGCTGCCCTGAAGTCGGTGAGGTCGTAGGAGTCGTCGGCGGAGTCGTAGGTGATTGCCCTGAATCCTGTGATGACATCGTTGATGGCATCGTAGATGGCCGTTCCGTCATCGGTGTTGAAGTCGGTGACGCAGTCAGTCATTGCGCTGTCGATGTAGAACCTGGAGGTGTCGTACTTCACACCGTTCACATCGGTCAGGAGGAGGACGATCTCACCGGCGACGCCGTTCTCGGCGTAAACGGTGGCGATCTGTTCGCCGTTGACGTAGTAGTTGGTGGAGTTGATTCCGGTGGTCCCGGGAGCAACGATGTCGGCTCCAGAGACATCGGAGCCGGGGAAGGCAGCGACGAACTCGGCGTTGACATCGCCGGAGATGGTTCCGTTGACGAGTGCCACGACGTAGTTGGCGGCAGCACCCTCCTCGGATGTGACGGTTCCGTTGATGTATGCCAAGAAGCTGGATGTGAAGGATCCAGTGTCGGCGATGGCAACGGTGCCGTTGATGTAGACGACGTCTGCGCTCATCTGTCCCTCGACGGTGATTGTTCCGTCGACGGTGACTCCGGCCAGGTTGGAAGCCAGGCTCTCGGTCAGGAGAGGCATGTTTCCGGGAGTGGTGTTGAACCTGTAGGAGGGGTTCGCATCAGCGTTGAGAGCACCTGTGTCGGCTATGACGAGTGTGGCTCCCTCGGCGACTGTCATGTCGTCGGTGTTGAACGTGGCGACGATGTACACGGTTCCAGAAGATATGGTGATAGATCCATCGGATGTGGCTACACCGGTGTTGTTCTGACGCACCATGCTGGAGATCTGCATCTGGGTCGTGGCCTGATCATCAGCACCGATGGTAACGACGGTGAAGGTTGTGTCCTTGTTACCCTCGACGGTGATGGTGGCTCCGGCTCCAGCGATTGTACCGGTGAGGTCTCCGCTGTCGGTGTTCAACCTGACGTTGCTGTTTATGGTGATGGTGCCTGCAGTGGCCACATCCTTGTCGTCGTTGTAGATATACACGGTGAGTCCGTTCGTTAGGTCCTCGGAGGCTGTGAACTCCACATCGCCCATGTTGACATTGCCGAAGATCCTGATACTGTCTGTGACGGTACCAGAGGCGTTGGCAGCAATCTCAACGGTCGAGATGTAGTTGCTCTCTGTCTCGGCGTCTCCGACGATTCCGTTGAAGTAGGCTCCGTCGAGGTAGGATCCGTCGACTCCCCACACCTGGTAGTTGCCATTAGAGACGTCAGCGACATAGTTGTTGACAATGATGTTTCCTACTGTCTCGCTCCCGGTCTTGGTGGTCAGGTCGAACTGAGTGTAGTTCATGTCCAGGACACCGTTGACGGTGAGTGTGGCTCCCGCGACGATGATTCCGGTTGTCTCTGTCTCCTCAAAGTCTGCAGCAACGGTGACTCCCTCAGGGATAGTCATGTTCTCGTCAATCGTGACGCACCCGTTGAGATCGATGGTCTCTCCGGCCTGGGCCTCGCTGAGAGCGATCTTGAGAGTGGTGTATGTGACGTAGTACTCGGAATCAGTGTCAGTGGTCTTCTTAACCTCGTACATGAAGATTCCATTGTCTGCGGTCGTCAGGTCTGTGTTCTCGTAATCGCTCATGATGCCGTCATAGTCAACGACCTTTCCCTCAACCCAGAGAACGGCAGGACCTTTTTCCCTGGACAATCCCTCGAAGGTGATGGATGCACCCTCCTCGATGGTCATAGTGGCTCCATCACCGATGATCAGAGCGTTCTGGATGACGACCCCGAGTCCGTCAGGGATTGTGATGTCGGATGTCACGACATAAGCGCCACGGTCGGCAGCCTCCTGTGCATTGTAATCCTTGTTGTGTGCTCCCCAAGCAAATACTGTGACTGTGCTGGACTCCCCTGCGATAGCGCCTGCGACGGCATCGTCGAAGTCCTGGATGTAGATGACATCGTCTGCTCCGGTTCCTCCATCGACCTGGTACATGGTACCATAGAGGTGAGCGTTGGCGAACTGTGCAAGATCAGAGACATCGAGTTCACCGACAATCGTCAGGGCCATGGTTCCGCCGTTGACGACGATCCTCTCATGAGTCGTGTCCTGGCTGATGGTGAGGAACCCCGTATCGTAGCTACCAGACATGGTACCGCTAACGAGCAGACTGCCGTTGATGGTAGCAGTGCTGTGAGCAGTCACCTTGTCGTCATATTCGAACTCGATGATTCCGGACACAGAGACCGTGGACTCGTTTCCAACAGTGACATTGTTTCCACCGTCAACAACAGCGAGGCTGTCAGCAATGGAGACTGTGGGGAAGTACTTGTATCCGTATCCGCTGGTCTCATAGAATGCATTGCTACCGTTGTATGTGCCCTGTGTAGAAGCCATGGTAGCACCGTCGAGCGTTCCATCGACGTTGAGGATGTACTGTTTCAGGGTGATGGGGTTCTTCGCGTCTGCAGTCACAAGTGCAGATGTGTTCTGTGAAGATACAGTGAAGACGAGATCGGGAGTCGTTGTGCTGCCAGACACCACACCAAGATCGATTCCTCCTGCTGTGTAGTAGGTTCCGGCACCAACAGCGTCGATCCCGACTGTTCCGGTAATCTTACCATTGATGGTAACGGTAGATCCAACATTCATCAGAATGTCCTGGTTTCCGATTTCGGAAACATATCTGCTCTGCTGAGTCACGCTGAAAGAGGCACCGTTGTTGAGAAGGATGCTCCCGTTTCCGCCTTCGTATGAATCCACATCGTAGTTTCCAATCTGGAATCCCCCGGCATTGGTGGAGATTTCAGCTCCTTTCTGGAGGGCGATGGATCCAGAGACGATTATACCTGTTCCCGCCTCACTGTTGTAAGTGGTGTTGTTGATGATGGCGCCCTTGTAGTCGGCATTGTCGGAGGTTCCCTCTGCGACAATATTGCCGTTCACGATGATGGTAGGTGTCCCCTGGAGAATCAGCTGTCCTCCGGCCTCGATGGTCAGAGTGGTTCCGGCCTCGATGGTCAGTTTTCCGTTATCGGAAATAATCATAGACATTCCAGAAGGAATGGTGAGGTTCCCATTAACGACTACATTGGTTCCAGTGCCGTATTCCTGGGTAGCAGTGATCGCTCCACTGAGATAGGTGGTGTCGCCACTAGGTGCTGCATCGACACCGTCGTCACTCATCATGACTGCGGTTCCTGCAAGCACCATAGCGAGAACGGCCACAGCAGCGAAGAGTTTCACTCCATTGGCTTTTCTTTCGTATGTTGCTATCATTGGAACATCTGCTCC